>NZ_FXUO01000008.1:0-193779 GCF_900182975.1 Epilithonimonas pallida
GCTTTAGAGTACTGTCCGTTTTTCCCGTTGAATCTTACCACTTCATCACGGAAAGGACGGATCATCTGTGAGTGACAAGCGTTACATCCTTCTCTTATATAGATGTCTCTACCTTCCAATTCCAATGGAGAATAAGGCTTAACCGCGGAAATCGTAGGGACGTTGTCTTTTACAAAGATCGTAGGAAGGATCTCCAAAGCGCCACCAATAGCTAATACAATGAAAGATAATATGGATAAGTAAAGCGGTGTTCTTTCTAACCAAAGGTGGAAAGTTTCGCCTTCTTTTCTTCCTTTTTTTACATTGGCCAAAGCTGGAGCTTCCGCAGGAACTTCTTTTTGGAAAGAACCTTTTCTTGCCGTAGCAACCAAATTAACCACCATTAATATGGCTCCGGAGAAATATAAGAATCCTCCAACAAATCTCATTTTGAAATAAGGAAGAATTGCCGTTACGGTATCCAGCCAGTTTTTATAAACCAAAGTCCCATCCGGATTGAACTGTTTCCACATCAACCCTTGTGTGAATCCTGAGATATACAATGGAACGGCGTAGAAAATAATCCCGAAAGTCCCTAACCAGAAATGCCAGTTAGCTAATTTCACAGACCAAAGTTTGGTTCTCCATAAAATCGGAACTAAGTAATAAATGACACCAAATGCCATAAAACCGTTCCATCCCAAAGCACCTAAGTGTACGTGACCAATAACCCAGTCCGTAAAGTGACCAACTTTATTTACAGTTTTAGTTGCTAAAAGCGGTCCTTCGAAAGTTGCCATACCATAACAAGTTACAGCTACTACGAAGAATTTAAGAACCGGATTTTCTCTTACTTTATCCCAAGCTCCTCTCAGTGTAAGAAGTCCGTTCAGCATACCTCCCCAAGATGGTGCGATCAGCATAATAGAAAAACCTGTTCCTACAGCCTGAGCCCAAGCTGGTAAAGCAGTATATTGCAAATGGTGAGGGCCTGCCCAGATATAAACAAAGATTAATGACCAGAAGTGGATAATTGATAACTTGTATGAGAAAACTGGTCTATCAGCAGCTTTTGGTACGAAGTAGTACATCATCCCAAGAACCGGAGTCGTCAGGAAGAATGCTACGGCATTATGACCGTACCACCATTGCACTAAAGCATCTTTAACACCGGCATAAGCCGAATATGATTTCCAGGTTGTAAATGATAATGGAACTTCTAAGTTATTGAATATATGGAGCATTGCAACTGCAACCCAAGTTCCGATATAGAACCAGATTGCTACATACAAATGTCTTACTCTTCGGATCGCTACAGTCGCAAACATATTAAGACCAAACAGAACCCAAACTACAGTGATCAGGATATCGATCGGCCACTCATGCTCTGCGTATTCTTTAGAGGTGTTAAGCCCCATAAAGAAAGTGATGATCGTACTTACGAGTACTAATTGCCATCCCCAAAAATGAATCCAAGACAGCGTATCACTCCACATTCTTGTCTTCAATAATCTTTGGATTGAGTAGTAAAATCCTGAGAAAAAGCTGTTTCCGACAAATGCGAAAATCACCATACTGGTGTGCATCATTCTTATACGGCCAAATCCAAACGCTCCCTGAGAGTTAACAAGGCCTTGTAATCCTTCACTTCTAAGCGTTCTGATTGTCGGGTCATCTGTTCCCAAGAAAAATTCGGGTAATTCAGGATAAAATAGCAACAACGCAGCCGTAAGTCCCAATAAAAAACCTACTAAACCGAAAACGACTGTCGCAATAAGAAAGGCGCGAACAATCCCGTTGTCATAACTAAATTTTTGTGTTTCCATATCTACAAATAGCAATTATTCTTTTTTGTTTTGTTCCGGAGTGTCTTTTTTCTCCTCTTCTGATTTCACCTCGTCCTCAAATAAAATTCTCACAGCAGGTGATTCATCGTCCTCGAACTGCCCCTTTTTTGCGCCGATTATAAAGATAATCAGGAATATAACAGCTAAAGAAACGCTGCAGATAATCATTAAGTAGAGAATCTCCATATCAGCTCACAAATTTAAAGCAAAAACGGTCGTCAAATTTAGTGAAAATTACTGACTTTGGTCAGAATGGACAAAATATGGATAATTTATAATCGCTCTAAATAAGAGGCTTCTAAATACTTATTTTAAAATATTTTGAACTTCTGATCCAGGTAGAAAGTGTTGTGAATGTTACAACCGTTACAGAACTCAGAGGCATAAAAATGGCTGCGAAAAGTGGATGCATATGGCCGGAAACAGCAAACCCAACTCCGACAACATTATAACACAAACTGATTATGAATGTGAATTTTACAATTTTGATGGCATCTTTTGATAGCTTCAGGAATTTATCCAGTTCCGGGATTTTTTCGCCGTTCATAATCACATCGGAAGAAGGAGTGAAAGAGTTGCTGTCATCTGCAATAGCAATCCCGACATTACTCTGTTTCAGAGCGCCCGCATCGTTCAGTCCGTCACCAAGCATGGCTACTTTTTCTCCTTTATCTTGTAACGCTTTGATGAAATCCAGTTTGTTTTCAGGATTTTGATTGAATTTCATTTCAGAAATTGATGGAATCAGTTTTTCCAGGATAGGCTTCTCGGAAGAGTTGTCGCCACTCAGAATATTGATTCGATAATTTTTTAGATTTTTGAAAAGTTGAGACAAATGATTTCGGTATTCATTTTTGAAGATGAATTTTCCAATAAATTCTCCATTTTTGCTGATATAAACTGCGGTTTCAAGATTCTGAGATTCCTGTCCTGTGAAATTCGCAGAACCGATTTTGTAAATAATTCCTCTTACTTTTCCCTGGTAACCTTTTCCGGAAATTTCCTCAAAATCTTCAATTTCAAAATAGTCATCATTCACTTTCAGGAAGTCATAAAGCGATTTGGAAAGTGGATGATTAGAATTTTTAAGTAAGGATTTAATATTTTTCAAATCAAATTCTTCAATTTCAGTTCCGATGAAATTGATATTCGTTTTCTTATTTTCAGTAATTGTTCCAGTTTTGTCAAAAACTAATGTGTCAACTTTAGCCAATCTTTCTATGGTTAATGTATCTTTCACATAGAATTTATTTCGACCCAGGATTCTCATAATATGACCAAAAGTAAAAGGTGCAGACAATGCTAATGCACATGGACAAGCTACAATCAAAATTGCGGAAATCACTTGAAACATCTTTTCCAAATCAATAGTTGACCAATAGATTCCGGCAACCAGAGTGATTCCTAAAATGATGAAAGTGAAATATTTACTAATTGTGTTGGTCATTGTGTCAAGACCAGTTTCGAACTTCTTGAACGCTTCTTTATTCCAAAGCTGAGTAAGGTAACTTTGGTCAACACTTTTAATGACTTCCAATTCTAAAACCGAGCCTGATTGTTTTCCTCCGGCAAAAATTTTGTCACCAGGTTTTTTAGAAATGTGTGCAGATTCTCCGGTAATAAAACTGTTGTCAATGTTTCCTTCACCTTTAATCAGAATTGAATCGACTGGAATGATTTCCTGATTTCTAACCATAATTCTGTCGCCAACAGCCAAATCGGATAACAAAATATTTTCCTGTTTTCCATCAAAATCCACTTTGGTAACGGCAATAGGATAGAAAGATTTGTAATCCCTGTCGTAAGATAATGAGTTGTAGGTTCTTTTCTGGAACGTTTTTCCAAGCAACATAAAGAACAATAATCCGCAAAGTGTATCGAAGTAACCTGGTCCATAATCTGTTACGGCTTCATAGATGCTTCTTCCGTAAAGCACGAAGATTCCCAGAACAATCGGAACATCGATGTTGATGATTTTATTTTTTAATCCATACCAAGCTGATTTATAATAATCTGAAGCAGAGTAAAATACCACAGCAGTTGCCAGTAAAAATAAAATAACCCTGAATAAATGTTTGAAAGAATGGAACCAGACATCGTTACCCGAAACATATTCCGGGAAACTAAAAAACATACCGTTTCCGAAAGCAAACCCTGCAACGGCTAATTTGATTAATAAACTTTTATCGAGCTTATCTTGTTTTTTCTCGGCTGTTTCCAGGTTGATAACAGGTTTATACCCAAGGTTGGTCAAGAATTTTGCAACTTCACTCAGTTTTATTTCGTCTTCTTTGAAAGAGATCTGAACCGTCTTTCTTGTGAAATTAACCTGAGAATATTTGATTTTGTTATTGATGGTGTGAAGGCTTTCCAATAACCAGATACAGGAAGAGCAATGGATTACAGGAATTTTGAAAGTTACCAGCGTTGTTCCGCCTTCGGAAAAATCGACAACTCTGGTGAAAATTTCGGGCGAGTCAAGGTAATCAAACTGAGCATTGTTCTCATTGCTTGGCCGGATTCCGGAATTTTTATTGATATTGTAAAAATTGTCGAGATTGTGAACGTTCAGGATTTCGTAAACCGATTGACAACCGTTGCAGCAAAAGATTTTCTCATCGAAAAGAAGTCTTTCCTTGTCGATTTTCTGACCGCAGTGAAAGCATTGTTCTGCCATTAAAAAATACTCAGATATTTGGATTGCAAAATTACGTCAAAAATCTTGGTATGTAGTGTTAAAAAGTCTTATTTTTGCTGACAAATGTCATAGGTATGTCTCTTGAACAACAATTGGTTATAGAAGAAAACTTCTCAAAAGCATTTAACAAAGAATCTTTGCGTGAAAGTCTTACTCCGGAAGATTTTGAAGTTTACAGCAATGCGCTCAAAGTTCTTGAATTTTCTAAAGGTGATGTCGTTTTCGAAGACGGCGAATCGCCAAAAGGTGTTTATTTTATCGAAAAAGGAACTGCAAAATTGTCAAAATCAGGCGTTTATGGTAAAGACCAGATTCTGAGATTCTGTAAAGAAAACGATTTGATAGGCTACCGTTCTTTGCTTTGCGGAGAAAATTTCCAGGCCAAAGCGGAAGCAATGACACCAATGAAAGTTCAGTTTTTACCGTCTGATATTTTCTTGAAGCTGTTAGAAGTTGATCCAAAATTATCTTACGCAATGCTTCAGAAAATTGCTTATGAATTGGGCGAATCTGCAAACACAGTCACTTTCCTTGCTCAAAAAACAGTGAGAGAAAGATTGGCGGAAATTTTAATTTTGTTAGAACAAAAACTGGGAACTGACCCGGAAGGTTTCATCAAAATCTCTTTAACCAGAGAAGAAATCGCCAACCTTATTGGAACTGCGACCGAAAGTGCCATCCGATTGATTTCCGAATTCAAACAAGATGACTTGATTGTTGTTGAAGGAAGAAACATCAAAATCCTAAACAGAGAAAAATTAATCAAGCTTGGTCACGTCGTTGTATAGATGATAAGTGATTTTCATTCCATCGTTTTCATAAACTGATCAATTCTACAATATCAATCGTTATTAATGATCAATTATCATTAATAATTTATCACTTATAATTCCTATGTCTGTACATTCTGAAATTAAAAAAATCACGACTGAAACCTTACGAAAAATGAAATTCGATAAGGAAAAGATTACAATGCTGACGGCTTATGATTTTACAACAGCGAAAATGGTGGACGCAGGCGGTGTGGATTCTATATTAATTGGAGATTCTGCGGCAAACGTTATGGCTGGCCACGAAACGACTTTGCCAATTACACTTGACCAAATGATTTATCATACACAATGCGTTGTTCGTGGTGTAGAAA
The DNA here is from genome assembly GCF_900182975.1 of Epilithonimonas pallida. Classification (NCBI taxonomy): domain Bacteria; kingdom Pseudomonadati; phylum Bacteroidota; class Flavobacteriia; order Flavobacteriales; family Weeksellaceae; genus Epilithonimonas; species Epilithonimonas pallida. Next base: position 5,669 of record NZ_FXUO01000008.1, read on the forward strand.
GAGCTTTGGTTGTGGCAGATTTGCCTTTCGGAACGTATCAAAGTAATCCTGAAAAGGCCTTGGATTCTGCAGTGAGAATGATGAAAGAAGGTGGCGCACACGCCATCAAAATCGAAGGTGGAAAAGAAATTGAAGATTCCATCAGAAAAATAGTGAACGCAGGAATCCCTGTTTGCGGACATCTTGGTTTGACACCACAAAGTATCTATCAATTCGGGACTTATAAAGTAAGAGCAAAGGAAGAAGCGGAAGCTGAAAAATTGATTTCTGACTGCAAATTGTTGGAAGAATTAGGATGTTTTGCTGTTGTTTTGGAAAAAATTCCTGCAACGCTTGCTAAAAAAGCATCGGAAAGCATTTCTATCCCGACTATCGGAATCGGAGCCGGACCAGATTGCGATGGACAGGTTTTGGTTTATCACGATATGGTTGGGATGAATCAAGGTTTTTCTCCAAAATTCTTAAGAAGGTATTTGGATTTGTACTCTGAAATTACGGGAGCAGTTTCTCAGTATGTAAAAGATGTGAAAAGTTCTGATTTTCCAAATGACAAGGAAAGTTATTAAACTTTAAGAATAAACCACAAAAGTCACAAAAGATTTAATGAACATTTCTTTTGTGACTTTTGTGGTTAAAATAATAAAGAATGATTTCTAAAATTTTTACAATTCTATTTTCTGTTTTATTTTTATTTTCATGCACTTCGCAGAAAATGAAATATGGAACTAAGACTGAAATTCTTGATAAAGCCGACTCTTTACAATCTTTGGCCAGAATCAAATATATCAAAAGCTTAGATTATTCGGATTTCAAACCCGGAAAATTTGATAACGGAAAAGTAGTTGTGAATTATCGTTTTCTAAAACCAAAAAAAGTTGGACAGAATAAGAAATATCCATTGGTTTTGGTATTTCACGGTTCTGGTGCAATTGGTACAAATAATACTTCTCAAATGGGCGTTTTGTCCAAAATGTGGCTTCTTCCCGAAAACAGAGAACAATATCCGGTTTATGTTTTAGCACCACAATTCCCAATTCGTTCATCCAATTATCATCTCGATGAAAGCAGAAATGTCAAAGTTTCTGAGTCTAATGAGTATTTGGATTTGGTTTTGAAGTCCATTGATTCTTTAGTCATTAATGAAAATATTGACCGTAACAGAATCTATGTCATGGGATTTTCTATGGGAGGCGCGACGACTTCCAATGCGATTTCCAAAAGACCTGACTTATTTGCCGCTGCAATTAATGTTTCCGGAATTTCTCAATTTGATAAAATAGATGAACTTCTCACAATGCCGATTTGGATTGTTCACGGAAGTTTAGACACGGATAATTTTCCTCAAAGCAATTTCAAATTTTTTGAGGAAATGAAATCTAAAGGTCAAGTTTTTCTTTGGGAATATAAAGACAAATATCATAACAATATCCTTTCGGCAGAACTTGTGGACGAAATACCGAAGTGGCTTCTGCAACAACATCGATAGTTTAAAATTTTTTATTAATTTTAATAGGAAATTTTAAAACACAATTTTGATGAATTACCAAGAAGAAATACAACGTTTTCTGGATAACGATGAGCTAGAATTCGAAGAATGGATTGCCGATTGTCCCATTACTGAAGCGCCGGCTCTGATTCTCGAATATAAAAGTTATATGCAGAAACTGGCTATCGAAAATGACGATTTCGAAGCCGTGCAGGATTTGCAGGAATTGGATGATTTGGTTGAAAGAATAGAAAACTTTACAATTGATACTTTGGCGGCAAGACAAGAAAAATTCAATCAAATGGAAAAGCTGTTGAAAAAACTGAAAGAGATGCAGGAAATAATTTCCCATAATGAATTAAAGGAAATTCCGGTTTCCATTGAGTTGATTAGTGACTTGAGAGAAATTGCAGATTATCTGAAAAGTCAAGGTCTTTATGACCCAGAAACCTGGAAAAAGCTGCAACACTTACTGTAATTATTTAGTAAATAAAATGAGTCAATATTTTGACGATTCTCAAATCGTTTACGAAGACAATCATATGCTTGTCATCATCAAAAAAGCCGGACAACTTGTTCAGGGCGACAAAACCGGTGACTTGTCTTTGCTGGAACTGATTAAAGATTTCATCAAAAAAAGAGATGAAAAACCAGGCAATGTTTTTCTTGGTTTGGTTCACAGGATTGACAGACCAACTTCGGGCTTGGTTATCTATGCAAAAACTTCCAAAGCGCTTTCCCGATTGACTCAGATGGTCAAAAATCGCGAGGTTAAAAAAACGTATTGGGCGATTGTCAGTAAAGAAATGATTCCGAATTCGCAGAGATTGATTCATTACCTCAAAAAGAATGAGAAAAATAATAAGGCGATTGTCTATCCCAAAGCAACTGAAGGCGCAAAAGAATCGATACTTACCTACAATTTGATCAAGACCTTAGACAATTATCTTCTATTGGAAGTCGATTTGGAAACAGGAAGACATCATCAGATCAGAGCACAGCTTTCCAAAATTGGGATTCCAATCAAAGGTGATTTGAAATACGGCGCGCCACGTTCCAACTCTGATGGAGGAATTTCTCTTCACGCCAGGAAATTGGAATTTGTACATCCTGTTACGAAAGAGAATATACAAATCATAGCGCCAGTTCCGCAGAACGATGCAGTCTGGAAAGCTTGTGAAGAATAAATTAATAAAAAAACCGAAAGATTCCTTTCGGTTTTTTTAGTTTTTATAAAGTGGACGTTTCTTCTCTTTTCTCCTGATTAAGTAGGTTTGGAGATTCTTTCGCTAACTTATTTTTCGTCGGGATTTTATAATTGAAAGAAAGTCCAAAGTTTCTCGTGTCATTTTTATTTCTGATGTACACGTTTGGAAGTGCGTTAGTTGTTCTCAGATTTGTTTCGTTGGTATTGAAAACATCATTTGCAAACAAGGTTAACGTCATTCTGTCTTTATTGAATTTCCTTGACAGTGATAAATTCAATGTGTTATAGAATGATTTGTTCGGATAATAAAAGAACTCATTTCCTTTGGTAAGATACGTATAATTCGCATTGAACTTAACTTTGTATGGCAAAATAAACTGTCCGGAAACATTATATGTCCAGTAGCCTTTCGGATTGATAATCTGGTCCATTTGCTGCAACTGATAAGAACCATAAAGGAAAATAAAACTCACTTGGTCAGGATTCATATCCATTTTCATAATGTCTTTGAACGGTGTGTTGAAAATGGCTAAGGGAATTGGGAATCCGATATTGAAATTATGCGTTTTCAAACGGTCAAGATTGTCGCTGGTTTGAGAGATAGCATCACCTTCTCTTTTTACAATTTGAACAACCTGATTCTTTGTATTCGTGAAATTATATCCTATGAATGCGTAATTCAAAGCGCTTAATTTTATTTCAAAATTGTCGAAAATCGTTGGTTGAAGATTTGGGTTTCCGGAGAAATCGATGTTTTCATTTCCGTATCTTGTGTTGTTTGGATTCAGATTGGCAACATTCGGCAATGTGATTTTCTTGTTATAATTAATATTAAAGAAAGCGACTTTTGGAATAATGTTGTACTGGATACTCGCATTCGGAAATACTTTGAATTTTTCAAATGATCTTAATTTATCATAAGTCCCAGTTTCAAAATCTAAGCTTGTCCCATTGATGTTGTAATACTCTCCACGAAGTCCTAAAACAAAATCCATTTTGCCTTTGGTTGCACTGGCTTCGGAATAGAAAGCTGTCGTTTTACTCTTGTAATCCAAGTTTTCTACGCCAAAATTATCCGCTGAAAATTCCAATTGGTCATAGAAAGCACCTAAGCTCAATTTTCCTTCATCCAAAATTTGAATTGGTTGTGCATAATCGATTCTGAAATTGTAAACATTCTGATTAGAACCATTTTCTGAAGCATTTGGATCTGGTTTTATAATTAGACTTGCTTGCGCAAAATCATTAATGAAGTTAGTATAAGAACCTTTGAATTCCAGTTTTTTGTTCTTATCGTCAAATTTTTTCTGATACGTCGCCGTCACTTCATTTCTCGTATTGCTTTGATCAATTTTGTCCTTATCAATAGATTCTTTTCCTTTGTACAGAGAATAACCATCCACATAACGATCCGAAGAACCCAGCGATAGATTGTAATTCAAAAGCAGTCGGTCTTGCCCGATATCAAATGTGAAGGCGCTTCGCAAATATTGATTTCTGTTGACGTTATCATTGTAAAGTCGAGAGATTTCGTCAATCGTGGATTTTGTTTCGCTTTCATTATAATTTTGTCCGATATTCAGCTGCCATCCAAACCATTTATTTTTTGAGTTGAGCGTTAAACTATTATTGAACTTACTTCTGTAATGGTCATAATTACTGAAACGATAACCTCCGGCATAAGTTGCAGACAAATACGATTTTGCATTTTTGCTCGTGATAATATTGATAATCGCGCCACCAGAAGTTGCAGGAAATTCTGCTCCAGGTTGTGTAATGATTTCAATTCTCTCGATGCTGTTTGCCGGAAGTCCTTCCAGATAAGCTGTTAGTTGCGAGCTGTAGATATTCAGCGGACGACCGTCCATATAAACGTCCAGCGATTTTCCCTGATAAATCATTCCCGCCATCTCGGAAACTACCAATCCAGGGATTTTTTGTAAACCTTCTAATGTATTTCCGGAGTTAAGATGTGGTTGCTCGGAAAAATCATAGATGGTTCTGTCTGCTTTTTGTTCAACGGCTTTTTTAGTTTTAGTAATGTTTACCGCTTCTATTTCTTTTTCTTTGTTGCCGGTTTCTTTTTTTGGTGTTTCTTGAGCAAAGTAGATTTGACTTAGAAATAATGCAGAGATTGGAAGAATAGATTTTAACTTCATAGTTTAGTTTGTAACTTATTAGACTCCCGAAAGCCCGATTTGTTACATCAATAGATTACTGAGCTCTATCTTTTTCTTCAAAATTGATGGCCTTTTTCTGGATTTGTTTTTTCTTGTTCCCAAATGTGTAATTCACACTAAGTCGGAAAGCGCGTCCATCCCAATAATTATTGAAGCTTTGCTGGCTGTCACGAAAATAGATATCGGCTTTGTAACGCATCGCGAAAATATTGTTCACAGTTGCATTGATTTGAAGTTGCTTTTCCATTAATGAAATTTTGATTCCCGAACTCATCTCCATAAAATTTTTGAAATGATATGCCACGTTTCTGTAAGGCAACTGGTGTTCATAGTTGAGGAATACGGCAACCGTTTTATTTTTATTGAGAAAAAATGTATTGTTCCAGGAATAACTTACCGAATATCCGTCAAACGTATCAGCTTCAATATTAAAGACTTCTGAAGTCTGATAACTCGAATTCATCGAGAATGATGTTTCCCAAAACTTGAAAAAGCTGTCAGTATAAGAAAGATTGGCGCCATAAAAACTATTGTTGTAATAGTTAAGGTAAGTTCCGGTTTGCGACACCAGGTCCAAACTAGAAACTTGTCCAAAAGCATTTTTCAGTCTGAGGTAATAGATGCTTGCTGATAATTTGTTGTTATAAGTATAGCCTAACTCATAATTGTTGATGTAAGACGGCGTGAGCAAAGGATTTCCCGTAGAGTAAGAATTTGGATTAGAGTACCAGCGGAACGGATTCAGATTGCTCATATTTGGCCGGTTGATTCTTCTGGAATAGGACAAACTGAAGACGTTTTTTTCCTGTTTGTAAGATATATAAGCTGAAGGAAACCACTGTCCATAAGTGAAATCTTTGACAGAACTTTTCACCAACGTGTTTTCATAACGCAATCCTGCTTTGGTTTCCCAATGTTCTCCAAAGGTTTTTGCAAAACTGGCATAGGCGGCATAATTTTCTTCCTTATACAGAAACTGACTTCCTTTTTCTTCATCAATGATATATTGATTATCTTCAAGCGTAAGATATTTCAAATCCGCAGAATTCCTGAACTGATTATATTTCACACCAGTCTCTATCGTTCCGAATGAAAAAGGCAGTTCCAAATCACCCTGAATAGAAAAAATCTGAGGTTTTATTTTTGATAATGTTTTCACATCCTGAATGGTGTTTTGCGGCAAAGTCAAGGTTGAAAAATTAACTTCGGTTGGATTATCATTGCGGTAAAAATTTCCGGTTAAACTCAGTTTTTTTCCAAGCGAATCCAACTTCAAATCATAATAAGTGCTAAGAGTATGTGTTGGTGACTTTTCTCTGTGAAATGTATTGGTAATGAAGTTAGTTTCATCCAATTCCGGGCTGATGTTTTTCGTGGTGTTCAGTATGTTCATTCCGTTTTTACCATTATCAAAAATGTACTCAATCCCAACTTCTGAGTTCTTGTTGATTTTATAAGAAGCGTTTAAGCTAGGTGTCAAATCTTCCCACATATCTTTTCGGGTAGATTCGCTGTAGTTTTGGGACTGTCCAATAATATTAAAGCGTTCGTTAGAGCGTTTTGCACCTTTGATATAGTTGGTCTTTAAGCTTAGACTAAATTTCTCGGTTTGGTAGTTCAGTGTCCCGTTGGTGTAGCCATTGAAGTAAGTTCGTTGTGTCAAACCAGTGCTTATATTCCCACTGAATCCGAGATTCGGGTTTTTCTTCAGAATAATATTGATAAGTCCACTGTTTCCTTGAGCTTCGTATTTTGACGGCGGTGTGGTGATGACTTCGATTTTTGAGATATTTTCTGAGCGAATCGATTTCAGGTAATTCAGAAGAGCCATTCCAGAGAGATTCAGCATTTTCCCGTTGATCATCACATTGACATTGCTTTTTCCAATGATTGAAATGGTTCCCATATTTTCATCTACCTTCAGCATTGGAACATTAGCCAGAGTCTCACCTGCATCCATACCTTGTGAAGCGATGGACGCATCAACATTGAAGATTAACCGGTCAGCCTTTCTTTCCAGCAGTTTTTTCTTTACAAGGATATTAACCTGCTCGATTTGCTTAAGGCTGTCTTGCTGAGATTGAGCAAAAGTAAGCGTGGAAAATAATGTGGCGATAAATAGATATTTTGTTGTCATAATTCTGATTTGTTGATGCAAATGTATTTTCACTAATGTTTTTATGAAATAGTGTTTAGATTTTACAGAATTTTAATCCGACCAAACTTTTTTCATCGATGAAAAAAGGAGGTTTGTCGGAAATGATTTGGTTAAAGAAAATTCAGAAGCTTAAATTTGGGTATGAAAAAACAACAGCTATTATTTCTACACCTATTTTATTGGTGTGTATACATTCTCGGAACTTTTATATTTCCTTATCTGATATTCGGGACAAAAGTTGATTATTTTAAAATAACCTTTGCTATTACAAGTTTTATATGTTTTTACGTTAACTATTTTTTTGTAATTCCGAAGTTCTTTAATATTCAAAATCTTTCTAAGACATTGCTTGCTTTTCTGTTAAGTGTTTTTTGTTTTGTGTTGATTCGCTACTTTGTAGAAGAGATTTTTTCGCCTTATTTTTTTGGAATAAGGAATTATGCCGAAGGGACCGGTTTTGGATTTTATTTTTACGATAATATCTATTACAGCAGTACTACGATTTTTATAAGTACCGTTTTCTGTTTTTTTAAATTAATGTCCGAAGCAGAAATTGAGAAGAGACAATTGATAGAAGAAAAAAAGAACTCGGAACTTCAGGCTTTGAAAACCCAGATCAATCCGCATTTTATATTTAATACACTTAATAATATCTATTCTTTGGTTTACCAGCAATCAGAAAAAGCCCTTCCTGCGATCGAAGAATTAAGCCAGTTGCTGCGTTACAGCACAAAAGATTTGGAGAAGGATTTTATTTCTTTGGAAAAGGAAGTCGGCTATCTTGAAAGTCTGATAGAACTGGAAAAACTCAGGATTAAAAATCCCGAATTATTAATAATTAATAAAAAAATCAACTTCCCGAATCTTAATATTTCTCCGATGTTGCTGGTTCCGTTTGTTGAAAATGCCTTCAAACATGGAGATTTTGGTGGAAAAGGTTTTACTTTGAAAATTTCTGATGAGAATCAAAAACTCCAGTTTCACCTTCATAATTTTAAAAAATTGAAATCAAAAGATTCTCTTTCCGGAATTGGAATTGGCAATGTAATAAAAAGGCTGGAAATCCTTTACCCCAAAAAACACAAGCTCAATATCATTGAAACCGAAACCGAATATTCTGTAGATTTGAAAATTGATTTGAGAAATGAATAAAATTAAATGTATTGTTGTCGATGACGAGCCGCTGGCAGTTTCTTTATTAAGTAGTTATGTGGAGAAAATGCCTTTCCTGGAATTGGTTTATTCTTCAGAGAATCCGATTGAGGCTTTGGAATACATTCAGAAAAAAGAAGCCGATTTGATTTTCTTGGATATACAAATGCCGGAACTGACCGGAATTAATTTTATGAAAATCGTTGGCAACAAACTGAAGTATATTCTTACAACAGCTTATGCAGAATATGCTTTGGAAGGCTATGAACACAACGTTGTGGATTATCTTCTGAAACCGATTTCGTTTGACCGTTTCCAAAAAAGCGCTTTGAAAGCCCAGGAACGTTTTGCTGTCAATCGGGATTCTAACGATTCTTATTTCTTTGTCAAATCTTCCGGTCAGCAGCATCGCATCAATTTCAATGAGATCCTTTATATAGAAAGCATCAAAGATTACGTCAACATCAATACAGGAAATCAGGAATATATCGTTCTTGACACGTTAAAATCTCTGGAAAATCAATTACCTGAAAACTTTGCCAGAGTTCATAAATCTTTCATCCTTAATCTTGAAAAAATAGAGAAAATCGATGTGAAAAATGTTTTCCTCAACTCCGGAAAAGAAATCCCGATAGGCGAAACTTATAAATCCGAATTCTTTCTAAAAATTAAAAAATAATAATTTACATCTGTTATATTCTAAATTTCTCCAATTCTAATTGTAATAAGACGAAAATATTGTTAATTTTGCGTTGTAAACACAAAAAGATGGTAGAAAAATTATTAGAGATTATTAATTCTATTAAGAAAAATAAATTCGAAGAGCCTGTTGCAGCAATCAGCCCCGAACAAAAACTTAGAGAAGACCTTAATTTCGATTCCTTTGATCTAGCAGAACTTACCGTAAAGATTGAAGAAGAATTTGGAATCGATATATTCGAAAATGGATTGGTAAATACGGTTAATGAAATCTACGAAAAACTCCAATGTTTTTCTTAATAGATCAGAATTTTTCTTTGTCATACGAAGAAATTCTGCAATATATCAATTCCGAAAATACTTATATAGATTGTTACATCTATCCCAACCTGAAATCTTTTTTTCTCAACTGGATTTTTGCGTTGGTTAATGAAAATAATATCGCTTTGATGGACTCTGACATCTCTGAAAAAGAGATCAAGGCAAACAAATTATACATCAATCAATTAATCAAAATAGAGAATCCCAAAAAGTTTTCCTCGGTAGAAGAATTGATCAATTCAATCAGATATTCTCAGTCAGAGATTACATTGTTCACTTCCGGAACGACTGGTTTTACAAGAAAATTCACCCATCCTTTGAAAAATCTGATCAGAAAGATTAATGTTTCTGATGAGAGAAAACATGATGTTTGGGGTTTTGCTTTTAATCCGACTCACGTTGCTGGTGTACAGGTTTTTTTTCAGGCCATATTGAATCAAAATCTTTTAATCAATGTTTTTTTAGCGCCAAAAGATTTCATAATTGATTCCATCAAACAGTATAGAATTACGAATCTTTCGTCAACGCCCACTTTTTACAGATTGCTATTGCCGTTGGAAGAATCTTTTAATTCGGTTAAGAAAATTACTATTGGTGGCGAAAAGTCGGATGCTCATCTGATCTCTGAAATCGAAAAAGCGTTTCCGAATGCAAGGATCAACAATGTTTACGGTTCAACAGAAACAGGACCTTTGTTTTCCTCTCAGAATGATGAATTTTTTGTTCAGGAAAAACATATTGGTAGGATAAAAGTCGTTGATGACGAATTGTATATCCACAAAGATCTATTTGGAAAAACCACGCAACTTAATTTGGTTGATGATTTCTATCCAACAGGAGATTTGATTGAATGGATTGATGACGAACAAAGAAGATTTCGCTTCACATCCAGGAAGAATGAACTGATCAATGTCGGCGGTTACAAAGTGAATCCTTACGAAGTGGAAGACGAATTGAATCAGCATTCCAAAATCCGAAATGTAAGGGTTTACGGGAAAGCAAATGCTGTTTTAGGAAATATCATTTGCTGCGAAATCGAATTGCATCCAGATACCGAATTGAAAGAAGAAGAAGTAAGATTTTTCTTGAATGGGAAGATTCAAAACTTTAAAATTCCGAGAAAGATAACCTTTGTTGAAAAAATAGAATTGACCAGAACCGGAAAAAAGAAAATAGTATGAATGTATTGATAACGGGAGTTTCCAGAGGTGTGGGTTTAGAAATCAGCAAATTGTTCCTGGAAAACGGGCACACGGTTTACGGCATTAGCAGAACAGAATCCGAAGAATTAAAAGCTCTTGAAAAACAATATCCGGAGAATCTTTTTTTTAAAACGTTCGATTTGTCAAATCCGGAAAAAATCAAACAGGAAGTTTTCAAAGACTTTGTCAAAAATCAAATTCCGATTCATGTATTAATCAACAATGCGGCGATGGCTTATGACGATATTGTAACGAATCTTAATTACGAGGACTTGAAAACAATGTTCGATGTCAATCTGTATTCGCCGATGTTTTTGACGAAATATGCGATTCGAAACATGATCTATAACCGGGTTTCCGGAAGCATTATTCATATTTCTTCGATCAGTGCGCACACAGGTTACAAAGGATTGTCAATGTATGCTTCTTCCAAAGGCGCTTTACAGTCTTTTTCCAAAAATATTTCCAGAGAATGGGGAGAACGTGGGATCCGTTCCAATATCGTTGTTCCGGGTTATATGGAAACTGCGATGAATGCTAAACTCACTCAGGATCACAAAAACAGAATCTTCAAAAGAACCGCTTTGAAAAAAGAAACCGATATGCGATCTGTTGCAGAAACAGTTTTATTTTTGGCAAGTGAAAAATCAAAATCTATCACAGGACAGGAAATTTTTGTGGATTCCGGAACATTATAAAGCACAAAATTATGATTAATCTAATATATAAAGCTCTTAATATTATTCCCAAAACGATTGCAAAAATTGAGAAACTCTATTCTTACAGCATTCTCAATTCGCATTCCGGAGTCAGGCTTCATTCGGATCTTAAAATCGGAAAAGCAACGACTTTTGAGTTGGATGATAATGCAAAATTCGAGATTGGAAAAAATGTGATTTGGAGAGATCATAATGCAATTAGGATCAGAAACGGCGGAACATTGATTTTCGGAAACAATGTCGATCTGAGTCATTACATCTCTATTAATTGTCTGGATAAAATAGAATTAGGCGATGATACTTGTGTTGCTGAAGGTTGCAAATTCTATGATCACGATCACGCTTTCGATACAAAACCAGAATACATCTGGCACAAAACCAAATTCAATACAGCACCCATAATCATCGGGAAAAATGTTAAAATCTACAGTAATGTTACCATTCTCAAAGGCGTAACAATTGGTGATAACTGTATCATTGGTGCGAATTGTGTCATCTCCAGAAACGTTCCTGCCAATTCTATCATCTTTGGAAAACACGAGTTGATGAGGTTGCCTTTGATGTAATTTATTTGGGCAGCTATTTCCGTCTTCCGCTCCCAATCTTTTTATTTTTTTGCAAAAAAATAAAAAGGATTTCCGCTCAAGCCGGGCTGTGTGTAATTCAATATTTTAATGATACTTTAGAAAAAAATAAAAATTTTTAAAGTAAAAAAAAATCAGCGTCGTCATATTCATATGGAGTCGCTATCTTTACAGCAAATGGCCGAAAAAAAATCTGCATCGATTACGGAAGTCGTAAAAAATTACGGCTCCCAACTCTTGCGCTTTATTAATTCTAAAGTGGCAAAGACAGAAGATGCGGAAGATATTCTGCAGGAAGTTTGGTTTCAGACCAGCCGGTTGACTAACTTGAACGAGTTAGAAAATGTTGGTGCCTGGTTGTATTCGGTTACCAGAAACAAAATCATTGACAGCTACAGAAAAAAGAAAAGCGAATCTCTGGAAGATTTTGTTTATCAGGATGAAGACGGTGAACTGAATGTGAAAGATATTCTTTTGGCTGATGATAGCAATAGTCCGGAACTTGGCGTTTTCAAGGAAATGTTCTGGAATGAGCTGATGAAAGCTTTGGATGAATTGCCGGAAAAACAAAAACGGGTTTACATTCAAAACGAGTTAGAAGATAAAACGCTACAGGAAATTGCTGACGAGGAAGGCGAGAACATAAAAACAATCATTAGTAGAAAATCATATGCGGTAAAACATCTGCGAAAAAGATTGCAAAGTCTTTATAATGATTTGAACGATTAATATTTAGAATAAAATGAAAAAAAATAAAAAGAAATTTTGGTTGGCTATCCCTTGCATCATTGCAGCAATAGGGTTATTTGTCTGGTTTTTCCAATGGCTTTGGAATATCCTTTTGCCTGATGTTCTGGGTGTAAAAGCAATTAATTATTGGCAGTCTTTGGGAATTTTGGTTTTATCGAAGATTTTATTCGGAGGATTTAACGGAAAGAAAAAATTCGGGAGACGACATCACTTTGACGGGCAAGATGCTATGAAAGAAAGCTGGAAGCAGAAATTCGAAACCCAATTCTGTGGTAGCGAAGAAGAACGGGAAAAGTTCAAGGAAATGTGGAAACAGAGATTCGAATCCAAATTCTGCAGACCAGAAAATCCTCAAACAGAAGAAAATAAAGCGTAAAATAAAAGTCTCACCATTTGGTGAGGCTTTTTTGTAAAATTAAGCCACTTATAGTTTAAATCCCCATGGATTATTGAAATGATGTTCCTGTACACCTGTTTTACCACGGTATTTTCCGTCATGTTGGGTGGGTTTTGACGATTGCAGATTTATTATCTTTTTTTAATTCGATCGATATAGAAAATCCAGAACGATTTTTTGAGGTTAGGATTCGGATTAATAGTATGAATTCATTACAGTTATTCTCCAAAAATCACTGAAAAACCTTCGCTTCCACTGCCATTTTCACCAAAGAAGCGACATTTTTTGCTCCGAATTTTTGTAATAAGCTTTTGCGGTGAGTATTGGCTGTCGGCAGGCTGATGAAAAGCCTTTCGGCAATTTCCGGATTGGTGAATCCATTACAGATTAAGCTGAGAACTTCTTTTTCCCGCTTTGTGATGATAGGATTTGTGTTTTCAATATTCTGAAGCGATTCCGCAGCTTCCATACAGAGATAATTTTCCCCTTTCATTACCGATGCAATAGCATCTGTAAGCTCATCTTTGGAAGCATTTTTCAAAAGATACCCCGAAGCCCCGTTTTTGAGCATATCACGAATGACGGACTGCTGATTGTAAGTGCTTAATCCTAAAATCTTGATTCTCGGGTACTGCTTTTTTACTTTTCTGCAAAGTTCGATTCCGCTTTCATCGGGCAGGCTGATATCCATAAAAATAACGTCCGGACGGTATTTGTCCAGAAAATCCATGCACGAGGAAGCGCTCATAGAATGTCCCAGCCAATTGATATTTTCTTCGTCCTGTAAGATGGAGCGAATACCTTCGATAACCATAAAATGGTCGTCCACAATAAAAATGCTTATATTATTTATCATACGGGAATTTCTATTAATACAGATGTTCCTTTTCCGATGCCTGAGTTCAAATCGATTTTTCCTTTTACAAATTGTACTCTGTTCCGGATATTTTTCCAGCCGATTCCTTCCGAGCTTGACAGTATTACTTCTTCAAATCCTTTGCCGTCGTCTTCAACGGTGATATGCAGCATTTTTTCTTCATCCGAAAAATGTGCCTGAACGAGTAGATGTTTCGCTCCCGAATGCTTCAGTACATTATTGGCAAGCTCCTGAACAACCCGGTAGCCTGTAACGGAAATTTCCTGGGAAAACGGCTGGTGTTCCATATCTATAGACTGATAGCTTGTTTCCAGGGAAGTGGTACGCCCCAGCTCGATGCAAAATTCCCGCAAAGCATTATCCAATCCGTATTTCAGCAAATTTTCGGGCAGCATATTGTGGGCGACGCGCCGCATTTCCCTAATGCTGTTATCAAGCTGATGAATGCTTCTTTCAAATGCTTCCGCATTTTCAGAAGTCATAATAAGATTTTCTTTCATAGCACTAAATGATAGTTTTACACCGCTGAGCATTCCGCCCAAACCGTCGTGCAAATCTTTGGCAAGACGAGAGCGTTCCTGCTCCTCGCCCCGGAGAACTGCTTCCGTTGCGGCAAGCTGCTTTTCGGTTTCAAGCTCGGTGATTTTTTGCTTTTGAATGGTGTGGCGGTGCTTTAAGTTCCGGTAAATTAAAAATGCAATCAACAGGATAGCTGCTACCATTGCTGCAAAAATATAATTGAGCAGGCTTCGGTTTTTTAATTTGGCCGCCTGCTCTTTGATTTGTGAATCTTTTTGTGCGGATTCATATTTTTTTTCAAAATCCGTAGTTATTTTCTGCAGGTTCTCATTTAATAAGCTGTCCCGAAAAGCCTCATAATCTTTGGAATATTCATTTCCTTTTTCAGGATTCTGCATTGCATACGCTAATTTGGATTGAAACAGGAGCTGTCTGAGCTTTTGTTCTCTGAAATTATTTTTTTTGATTAAAACATTTGCAGAGTCTCCATACTTTTCGGCGGTTTTATAGTCTTTTTTATTCAGATATATTTCTCCGATTCCCCAATAGGCGTGGGACATTCCCTCTTCTGAACCAAATTGTTTCGAGAGATCCAGACCTTTATCCGCAAAAGACTTCGCTTTATCAAGATTTCCTTCCAATAAATAGATGTAGGCGATGTTGAGAGTACCCATTAATTCTACCGGCTTTTCATTGCTTTTTACAGCATACGAGAGTGCTTTGTCAAAATTTTTGCGGGCTTCAGGGAACTGACCGAGCTTCAGATAATTGTAAGCAAGATTATGATAAGCATAGGAAAGCGGCTGCGGCCTGTTTTGATTTTCCAATTTCCGGACGGCTTTCAAACCGTACTCTACACCTTTTTTGTATTGATGCATATCTGTGGCAAGCAGCTGCATTCTGTCGTAAATCTGCCCTTCAAAAAAAGTATTTCCCAACTTGGCAAACAAAGCTCTTCCTTTTTCGAAATTTGCGGCTGCGTTTTCGTAATCGCCGGCTTGCAGATAAACAGTGCCAATATTCATAATAGCTTTTGCTAATCCCAACGAATCTTTATTTTCCTGAAACCACGCTACTGCTTCTTTGGCGATGGGAAGTGCCGATTCGGGTTTTCCCTGGTGGGCGTACAAATCAAGATAAAATGCGTAGAAATCCTGCATTCCGTTGTTATATCCAATTTTTTTACCCAGAGTCCCGGCTAGCAGATAGTATTTTTCGGCAGTTGTCTTATTTTCTTCTTCATAAGATTTGCCAATCGCAATGAGTATATTTACTTTATTGCTGTCTTCCTTGGCGGTTTTTAATCTTGCAAGCAGCTGATCTCTGCCCGCTTTAGATTGTGAAAAAAGGGTTATGGAAATCATCAATGTTAAAAAAATACAAATTGACTTCACAGGATTATTTTATAACAAATTTAAAAATTAAAGCGATGCAAAAACATCATCCAAAAAGATGATTTTTAAAGAATTATGAAAAAATCATCTTTTTGGATGATTGTCCAATGTCCGTATTATTACAAACTTTGCTTCATAAAATCTCTAAAATAGATGCTACTATGAAAAACAGAACTATATTTAGATTCTTCATCTTAGGCTCGTGGCTGCTTACGATGACGGTTTTCGGGCAAAACATTACCACTGTAGGTTTGGGATATAATTTCACATATGCTACCGATATTACGCAGGATTTGGACGGAAATATCTATGTGTGCGACGCTACAGATGAACTCATAATGAAAATTGACGGTGCCAACAAAACCACTGTAATCTCTGCCGGAAAAGGGAAGCCCGGAGCAATAGCTTTGGATAACGACGGCAATTTGTACGTTGCCTATATTGCGGGAATCAACTCGGGCAAAATATTTAAAATGACAACCAATGGCGGCAACCCTACACTGTTTGCCAATCCCAATACGTCCATTACCAATTTAGAATTCCTGGGGATTTATCTCTGGTACACCGCACCAGCTCTTAGCAATAAAATAGGAAGAATCAGCCTGTCTGACGGCACTGTTGGTATGGTAAATATGCCTTATAACGTGGCGAATGCAAGCGATTTTACCTTTGACAATGCAGGGAACAGCTATTTTGTTTTTCCCAATTACAATAATGTGGTAAAAATAGACAACATTTTTTCCACGTATACCATATCGGATAATTCGGGAACCAGCATCACCTGTGTAGATTTTCGTCCGTTTCTCGGATTGGTCATCGGAGGTATGTCGGATATTGTCATTATGAGTGTTGACGGACACGTAATTACACATTGGTCACTTCCCGTTTACAATCCCGGACAACCGTTTTTACCAATGGCGGTAGAAGCAAGAGCACAGAATAATGCCAGCTTTGTCTTTTATGATACCGATGCCAAATACAGAGTGTATAACTTCAAATACCCCGACAATACTTACGCTGTGAGAGGAAGCCGGTTTGATTCGCCGAAAAACATCACGCTGGATTCGGGAAACAACATATACGTCAGCGACCACGATGTAGCTACAGGATACAATTCGATAAAGAAAATCGTTCCGAACAACGCTTATTTCGGAGGTTACCAGATATCCAACATTTGGAACACCACAAACACGCTCGCCGGAATAGCGTACAGCAACAATGCCGATTACATCTACTTCGGAGATGCAACTGATAATGTCATCAAATTTGTGAACACTTCCGGAAATACTTATGGCAATTATATTACTAATCTTGCCAATCCTTATATGATGAAGTCATACGGTCAGATTGACTATTACACCCAAAGAAACTATTCTTATCTCGTCGGACGAAAATTAAACTTCCCTTTCGGATATACCTACACCTACTTGGGCGTGTTGAATGATGCGAAAGGATTTGATTTCGATACCAGCGGATATGCCTATGTGGCAGATTATGCTTCCAATGTTATTGTCAAAATTAATCTCTCGACAGGAGCTAGCATTGCTTTGGGAAATATCGGTAATAATTTCAACCAGCCAAGCAGCGTAGCGGTGGATAATGTGCATAATGTGATGTACATCGCCGATACCGGAAATAATGCAATTAAAAGAATGGATATGAACGGAAACAACATTACCACGATTGGCAGCGGATTTTTCAAACCTGAAGGCGTGTATCTGAATAGTTCTGCAAACAAACTCTATGTGGCGGACACCGGAAATAACGTTGTGAAAATCATTGATTTAATAGATCCAAATTTGTCCGTTTCCGAAATGCCTGAAACAACGAATCTTCAAATTTTTCCCAATCCGGCATCTGATTTTGTTCAAATTTCCTCAAAAGAGAAAATAAAAACGCTGGCACTTTTTGATCTTTCGGGGAAACAGGTGATGAACGATAACAATCCGAGAAACAAAATTTCATTAGAACGATATCCGAAAGGAATGTATTTACTTAAAATTACTTTTGAAGATGGAAACATCGAAATCCGAAAAATTGTAAAAAAATAAACGCTTGCGGTTGATTTTAACTGTATGCTATACAATCCGGGATTTGTGGGATTTTTGCAAAGGGCTTACAGAAGGCACATATCGATTATGATAAAAAATTAAAAAATATTCAAACTTTAAAATAACATATCATGAAAAAGACATTTACAATTTTAGCTTTTATTGCTTCTTATTTTATTTACAGCCAAGGAATACAAGCCTTAGATGGATCTAATATTTTTTATCGTTATGCAACTGTTTACGATTGGGATTGTTGTTTGCTTGGCCCGGGATATAATGATGGTCAACCGTATAATTATCCTGTTGACGGTCATTTTAAAGTAATGTATGACGATTTTGGACATGGTACGGTTGTAGAATCAACGGGAAGTTATGCATCTATTAATCCGGTTGGTTCATCTTATAACTCCAGTTTTGGAACATCTTCATATCCGGATTATAAAAGTCTTACTGTCAATAGCCAGTGTTGCAATGAATTTGGCGATAAAATTTATGTTAAATTGAGTGAACCGATAACACTATCTACGGAAAATGATAAAAGGAAATCATTTAAAATTTATCCAAATCCCATTACAGATTTCATCAAGATTCAAAAACCTGAAAATCTTAAAATTATTAAAGCAGAAATATTTGATATGAATGGAAAATTGATTGATAATTTCAAAATTGAAAATGATAGGATCAATGTGGAAAGCTTACTAAAAGGTATCTACTTCCTGAAAATATTATCGGTAAAAGGTACGGAAAATTTAAAATTTATTAAAAAATAAACATCCTGAAATTGCTATTAAGATTGAATTAAAAAAACGTTCTTTAAAATATTATCTAAACAGCCCTTACTCTAAGGCAAGGTAGTTTAGTCAATATATTGTTTGAATATAAATCATTGAATTTCAAATCAATTATCATCGTTACTTAAAAAGAAAAGCCATTTCATTTTTTGAAATGGCTTTTTATATCATCTGTTAAATTTAGTTTTTAACTTTCTTTTTCCATTGCTTTGATAAGATTAAGAGCAGAACCAGCTTTGAACCAGGCAATTTGTCCGGCATTATAAGTATGGTTGGTTTTAATAATATCTTTGGTACCATCTGCGTGAACAAATTCCAAGGTCAGTTGCTTTCCCGGAGCAAACTGATCCAGATCCAGGAAATTAATCGTGTCATCTTCCTGGATTTTATCATAGTCTTCTTTATTGTCAAATGTCAAAGCCAACATTCCTTGTTTCTTAAGATTAGTTTCATGGATTCTGGCAAAAGATTTAACCAAAACTGCTCTTACCCCAAGATGTCTTGGTTCCATTGCCGCGTGTTCTCTTGATGAACCTTCACCATAATTCTCATCGCCGACAACAATCGTTGGAATTTCAGCAGCTTTATACTGTCTTGCAGAATCCGGAACGGGTTTGTATTGGCCGTCCAGTTCATTTTTGACCTTGTTCGTTTCCATATTGAAGGCGTTCACAGCTCCAATCAACATATTGTTTGAAATGTTATCAAGATGACCTCTGTATTTCAGCCATGGCCCGGCCATAGAAATGTGGTCTGTGGTACATTTTCCGTAGGCTTTGATTAGTAATCTCGCACCGGTAATATTGAGGCCGTCCCAAGCCGGGAATTCTTCCAGAATTTGTAATCTGTCAGATGTTGGTGATACAATGACTTCAACATTAGAACCGTCTTCAGCAGGCGCAATATAACCTGGATCATCAACATCGAAACCTAATCTCGGAAGATCATCGCCGCTAGGTTCATCAAGCATGACTTCCTGCCCGTCTTTATTTTTCAGTTTATCAGTCAACGGATTGAATCTCAAATCCCCCGCAATCGCCATTGCTGTCACTAATTCCGGAGAACCTACGAAAGCGTAAGTATTAGGATTGCCGTCCGCTCTTTTAGAGAAGTTTCGGTTGAAAGAGTGAACGATCGTGTTTTTTTCTTGTTTTTCTGCACCTTCACGAGCCCATTGTCCGATACAAGGTCCACAGGCATTAGCAAAAACTTTACCGCCAATTTCGTCAAAGGTTTTCAGGAAGCCATCTCTTTCTACTGTAAATCTTACTTGCTCTGAACCAGGAGTAATGGTATATTCAGCTTTCACTTCAAGATTTTTTTCTTTGGCTTGTTTAGCGACAGAAGCGGCTCTTGCGATATCTTCGTAAGAAGAGTTAGTACAAGAACCAATCAATCCGACTTCGATTTTTGTTGGCCATCCGTTTTTCTCAGCAATTTCTTTCATCTGCGAAATTGGTGTTGCCAAGTCTGGTGTGAAAGGACCGTTAAGATATGGTTCTAAAGTGTTTAGATTAATTTCAATAACTTCATCATAATATTTTTCAGGGTCAGCGTGAACTTCCGGATCAGCTTTCAGAACATGAGCAATTGCATCAGCTGCATCAGCCAAATCTTCTCTGTCTGTTGAACGGAGATATTTGCTCATATTTTGGTCATACTCGAAAATAGAAGTTGTCGCTCCGATTTCCGCACCCATATTACAAATCGTACCTTTTCCTGTACAAGACAATGAATTTGCGCCTTCTCCAAAATATTCTACAATCGCACCCGTTCCTCCTTTTACGGTAAGAATTCCTGCCACTTTCAGAATGATATCTTTTGGAGCCGTCCAACCGTTAAGTCTTCCGGTTAGTTTAACACCGATCATTTTAGGGAATTTAAGTTCCCAAGCCATTCCCGCCATCACGTCTACTGCATCAGCACCACCAACTCCAATGGCGACCATTCCAAGTCCACCTGCATTTACAGTATGAGAGTCGGTTCCAATCATCATTCCGCCAGGGAAAGCATAATTTTCCAATACAACCTGGTGAATGATTCCGGCACCAGCTTTCCAGAAACCAATTCCGTATTTATTGGAAACCGATTGTAGGAACTGATAAACCTCGTTATTTTTATTTTCAGCTTCGATCAGATCTTTTGCTGCGCCAACTCTTGCCTGGATCAGGTGATCTGCATGAACAGTTGAAGGAACAGCGACTTTTTTCTTTCCAGCCTGCATAAATTGTAAAAGAGCCATTTGGGCTGTTGCATCCTGCATTGCCACTCTATCCGGAGCGAAATCTACATAGGATTCTCCTCTTTTAAATGCTTCTTTTACCTGAGATGGAAAAAGGTGAGCGCAAAGAATTTTTTCTGAATAAGTAAGAGGTCTTCCCATAAAAGCTCTTGCTTCGTTTACTCTGCTTTCAAAATCAGAATAAACTTTTTTGATCATATCCAAGTCAAAAGTCATATTTCGATATTTTTTATTCTTATTAATTCCGCTTTTTGATAGAGAAGCAGGAAATTTTAAACCAATACAATTCATCAAATTCCATTCCTATACTCGTAAATAAAGGATAAATATGATGAATGACTGTAATATTTTATGACTATGAAGTTAAGGAAAAAATAAATTTGATGATATTAACATAGATCAAAATAATTTGAATAGTCTTAAATAGAAAGATTCTAAACAAAAAATGGAAGACTTCAAAAAGAAATCTTCCATTTATATTTAAAAAGCATTTTAGCCTTTAATGTAAAAATCTATTAATGGCCAACAGTTACCAATTCTTTAATAGATGGAACAAAAGTCGTCAAATCGATCCCTTCAACAGCTGTTTTGTACTCATCGATGCTAGGAATTCTTCCCATGATTGCAGAAAGAACAACAACAGGAGTGGAAGCTAATAAAGACTCTCCTTTTTTACGCTCAGAATCTTCAACCACTCTTCCCTGGAAAAGACGGGTAGAAGTAGCTAAAACAGTATCTCCTTTAGCTGCTTTTTCCTGGTTACCCATACAAAGGTTACATCCCGGACGCTCAAGGTACATCATGTTTTTATATTCTACACGGGCTTCACCTTTAGGAGCGTTATCATCAAATTCAAAACCTGAATATTTCTCAAGGAATTCCCAGTCACCTTCTGCTTTTAGCTCATCAATGATGTTATATGTTGGAGCTGCTACTACAAGCGGAGCCTTAAATTCTACCGTACCGGTCTGCTTTTCAATATTTTTAAGCATTTGAGAAACGATCTTCAAGTCTCCCTTGTGAACCATGCAAGATCCGACGAAACCAAGGTCAACTTTTTTCTCGCCTCCATAATATGTAAGATCTCTGATCGTATCGTGGGTGTATCTTTTAGAAACGTCGTCGTTGTTTACATCCGGGTCAGCGATCATTGGCTCTACAATAGCATCAAGATCAACGACAACTTCAGCATAATATTTAGCATTTGCATCAGGAGTTAAAGCAGGTTTTTCACCTGTTCTGATTTCCTCAATTCTCTTGTTTGCTTTGTTGATCAAACCCTGAAGAACGTGATTTTTGTTGTCCATACCTTTATCGATCATGATCTGGATTCTGCTTTTTGCAATTTCCAAAGATTCAATCAAAGTATCGTCTTCAGAGATACAAATCGAAGCTTTAGCTTTCATTTCTGCAGTCCAGTCTGTGAATGTAAACGCCTGGTCAGCCGGAAGTGTTCCGATGTGAACCTCGATAATTCTTCCCTGGAAAACATTTTCACCGTCAAACTGCTTCAACATCTGAGCCTGAGTTGCGTGAACCACATCACGGAAATCCATATGCTCCTTCATTTCTCCTTTGAAAGTTACTTTCACAGATTCAGGAATCGGCATTGAAGCTTCACCGGTTGCCAAAGCCAAAGCTACCGTTCCGGAGTCTGCCCCGAAAGCAACACCTTTAGACATTCTTGTGTGAGAGTCACCGCCGATGATGATTGCCCATTCGTCAATCGTAATATCGTTGAGAACTTTGTGAATAACGTCTGTCATTGCGTGGTATTCACCTTTCGGGTCACGAGCTGTGATCACTCCGAAATCGTTCATGAATTTCATTAATTTAGGAATATTGGTCTGTGCTTTTTTATCCCAAACTGAAGCGGTGTGACATCCTGACTGGTAAGCTCCGTCAACAATAGGAGAAATTACCGTTGCTGCCATAGATTCCAATTCCTGAGCGGTCATTAAACCTGTTGTATCCTGAGAGCCCACGATGTTTACTTCAACACGAACGTCGGAACCTGCATGTAACAGTTTTCCTTCAGTAACGCCAACTGCATTTCTGTTGAAGATCTTTTCAACGGCAGTAAGTCCTTGTCCTTCAATAGAAATTTCTTTAGAAGGCGCGAAAACCGCAGGAGGAGTAATACCTAAAGTTCTTGCCGCGAACGTCTGGATTTTTTTACCGAAAACGATAGCGTAAGAACCTCCCGCTCTGATAAACTCTAGTTTTTGAGGAGTGAATGATTTTGAAATATCTTTCAATTCAGCATCTCCGTTATATAATTTTTTCTCTTTCGTATTGATGGTCAAAACCGTTCCTGTAGCAACGGAATATTTCTCTTCCAAAACGATATCGCCATTTTCATTACGAACAGGATTTCCGTTTTCGTCAACTTTCTTTACCCAGTTTTGAAGGTCGATTCCGATACCTCCGGTTACGTCAACGGTTGTTAAGAAAATTGGGGAAATACCATTTGTTCCTCCAACGATTGGAGCGATGTTTACAAACGGTACGTAAGGACTCGCTTGTTTACCAGTCCAAAGTGCCACGTTGTTTACACCCGACATACGGGAAGAACCAACACCCATTGTTCCTTTTTCTGCGATCAGCATTACGCTTGCATCAGGATGTTGAGCTTGAAGCATTCTGATTTCGTCCTGTGCTTCAGGAGTGATCATACACTTTCCGTGCAATTCCCGGTCTGAACGCGAGTGCGCCTGATTTCCCGGAGACAATAAATCCGTAGAAATATCACCTTCACCAGCAATGAAAGTCACAACCTTGATTTCTTCCGGAACTTCCGGAAGTTTCGTGAAAAATTCTGCTTTCGCATAGCTTTCCAAAATATCTTTAGCGATTTTGCTTCCCAATTCGTACGCTTCTTTCAAACGAGCTGTGTCAGCATCATATAAGAAAACCTGGGTTTTTAGAACTTCAGCCGCTTGTCTTGCAATGTTTTCATTATTACCTAATGCCAAATCAAGCAATACTTCGATTGACGGACCACCTTTCATATGAGACAGAAGCTCAAAAGCAAAGCTCGGCGTGATTTCTGCAACCGCAGATTCTCCAAGGATGATTTCTTTTAGGAATTTTGCTTTGACACCGGCAGCACTTGTTGTACCCGGTAAAGTATTATAGATAAAAAATTTAAGAGAATCAGCACGGTGCGCGTTAGCTGTATCTTTGATTTGTGAAATGATCTCGCTTAATAAATCTGCGTTATCAATTGGCTTTGGATGAAGCCCTTGGTTTTTTCTTTCTTCAATCTCTTGGATATAATCCTGATAAATATTCATAATATTAGAACTCTTTTCTTTCTTTAATTCAGATATTTGTGATTGCAGTTATTGATGCTACAACAACAAATGTATTGTAATGAGATAGTTTCCGGAATTTTGTAGACAAACCTGATTCTATCAATGGAATCTAAATTCTTATTAAATTCGCCCAAATTTACGAAATTCTGAGCTTTTCTAAGAATAGAATAATTTAGATTAAAAATAAATTAGATGTCTTTTATCTATATTTTTATATTTTTATCATAATAATTTTTATTTTGAGAATCAGAAATAGGTAAATTTTATTATTTTGAAAATCAGCCAATTAATTAAAATCAGAAAAAAAGAGATAGGCATTTTTGTCTTTTTCCTGATTTCGGTTTCCATCTATTTTTTCTTTGATCCTTCAAAAAATTCATATTTCTTAAAGTGTCCATTAAAAGAAATGACGGGATATGAGTGTGCAGGTTGTGGTGTTCAAAGAGCATTTCATTCATTGTTACATTTTCGGGTTTTAGAAGCTTTTAAATTCAATCCATTATTTGTAATAGCAATCCCAATTATTGTCTTTTTGCTTTTGAATAAATGTTTTAATCCAAATTACGAAAAAACTATTTTTTCCAAATTATTTTTTAGAAAATCATTTTTTATTGTACTGTTAATAATAGTTTTATTATTTTCGCTATTCAGAAATACTGTTTTTTATAATGGTATTATTGAAAATTTATAAACACACAAAACAAGGATGAGAAAATTATTAGGCTTATGTTTCACAGGCTTTATCATTTCCCTATATTCCCAAATGAAGGATGATGTAATTCCTTCTCTTATTCCAAAGACAATCAATCAAAAAGCTGGTTATGTTAACCAATCCGGCAAATTAGTTATTCCTGCTGAATATCATATTGCAATGTTTTTTTCCGAAGATTGTAATTTGCTTAATTCTCCAAACCGTAAAATCAGAATATTTGGTTCTGCTGATTATGCTACAGTTGAAAAAAACGAAACTACTTACAGGATTAATAAAAAAGGTACTCGTGTTTACGAATATAAAAAAGAAGATCTTGGAAAATGTGTTTCCCCTTATGAAGCACCCAAGTATAAGGCTTTTGTTATGAATGGCTTGTATGGTTTGGTAAGTAAGGATAATGCAGATTACAAAAACTATAAGGATTTCGAAATTTATCCTCAATATCAGATGCTGTATGTTTTGGACGGTGACAAAGAGAATCCAATGATCGTGGCGGTTTTGGATAATAAATTTGGTGTGATCGATAAGCAAAATCAGATTGTCATTCCTTTTGTTTATGAAGATATCAAAACTAATCTGAGTTGGAAGACTGCTAATCTTTTTGAAGTTTCAAAAGATGGAAACCAATATTTTTTTATTAATAGAAATAATCACGCGTATTAATTAAAAATTTGTAATTTCGCAGTCAGAAATTTAAGGGGTGCTGTAAAAAGCTGAGATTATACCCAATGAACCTGGAACTTGTAACGAGTTTAGGGAAACATTCATTATAAATGATGAATGATAAAAGATGAGTGATTAATAATAACGTTATAAAAATCATTTATCAATCATCGAAAATCATTTATAACCGTAATCGCCCCTTTTATTCCACTAAATTTTAACAACAAAAATTTAAGAGAATGAAAGGATTTATTTTTTTAGGAGTATTAGCTGCTCCTTTTTATCTTTCGCAGACTGTTCAGGATTCTACAAAAATTACATCAATTCCAGCGGTCGAATTCACAAAAAAAACGCCGGTTGCAAAAGCAATCATTAATGTCGAAAAAGATTTGGCAGACAAGAATCTAGGTCAGGATTTACCGATTCTTTTGAAAAACCAAATGTCTGTTATTTCAACTTCTGACGCAGGAAACGGAATTGGATATACAGGATTCCGCATCAGAGGAACAGCAGGGACAAGTATTAATGTCATGATGAATGGCGTTCCTTACAATGATGCAGAATCCCAGGGAACTTTTTTTGTAGATGTTCCGGATTTGACAAGCTCGGCTTCGCAGATTGTCATTCAGAGAGGTGTAGGAACTTCATCTAATGGTGTTTCTGCTTTTGGAGCGAGTGTTAATGTGATTTCCAGAGATCCTTCGGAGGAGTTTTCTGTAAAGTCCGATGATTCTTATGGGTCTTTCAATACCTACAAATATTCTGCAGAAATTAATTCCGGAAAGTTCTGGAAAAACCGTTTGTCTGTGATGGGCCGATATACAAATATCCATTCCGACGGCTATATTGACAGAGCTTCTTCCAATCTGCATTCCTATAATTTTTCTGCTTTGTTCCAGGAAAAAAATACGGAGTTGAGGTTTTTGGCATTTGGAGGAAAAGAAAAAACGTATCAGGCGTGGAATGGCATTGATAAAGCAACTTGGGAAACTAACCCGAAGTTCAATTATTCCGGAGCAATCTATGATGCAAATTGGGAAAATATTATCGGGTTTTATGACAATGAAACTGATAATTACAGACAAAATCATTACCAGTTATTATGGAACCAAAAACTTTCTGATCAATGGAAATTAGAAACTACGGCACATTACACCAAAGGAAAAGGCTGGTACGAAAACTATAAACAAGGTGCCAAATTTTCCAAATATAATTTACCAAACATCATCGAAAATGGAACTGAAATCAAAACTTCGGATTTCATCAGGAAAAAATGGCTGGATAATGATTTTTATGGTGTTATTTCTACTTTGTATGGGAATTTGGGAAATCTGAGTGTTAATGTGGGAGCGGTTGCTAATCAGTATTACGGGAGGCATTTCGGAAACGTAACAGGCGTTTTTATTCCTCAGATAGATGAGTTCGAATATTACAGAAACCGCTCTGTCAAGAACGAAGTTTCAGGATTTGCAAAAGCGATTTATAAATTGAATCAATTCGAATTCTTTGGAGATCTGCAATTAAGAAATATCGATTATAATACTAAAATCATTACACAAGGCGATGGTGAAGGCGCCGATCTGGATAAAAAGTGGACATTCTTCAATCCGAAAGCAGGAGTTAATTTTAATATAGATAACGGAAAAGTTTTTGTGTCGTATGCTAATGCGCACCGCGAACCTAACAGAGATGATCTTTTTGCAAACCCGGAAACAAAAGCAGAAACACTGCATGATTTTGAAGCGGGTTGGGAACAGCAATTCGGTAGAGTAGCTTTAACGGCCAATGCCTATTATATGTATTACAGAAATCAGCTGGTTCTGAACGGACAAATTAATAATGTTGGGGAATTTATAAGAACCAATAGCGGAAAAAGTTACAGACTTGGTTTAGAATTAGGGATTCTTGCCAAGATCACTCAAGATTTGCAGGTTTCTGCGAATGCGACTTTTAGCAATAACAAAAACAAAGATTTTTATTCTGAAACGGAAGACGGCGTTCAGAATTTCGGGAATACGGACATTTCTTTTTCACCTAATATTATTGCCAATGGGAGTGTGGCTTATTCGCCGTTCAAAAACTTCAACCTTGGCATTACCGCACAATATGTCGGAAAACAATATCTGGATAATTCGGGAGATAAAATCAATCAGTTGGACTCCTATTTCGTTCCGGATTTTAATATGTCATACATGCTGCCTTTTCAGAAACAGGATGTCATTCTTAGATTTTTGTTAAATAATTTCACTGATACGAAGTATGTCAACAACGGTTTTAGTGGACCGTATTACTTCTCACAAGCCGCAATTAACTTCCTTTTTGGTGTTTCTTTGAAGTTTAAATAAAAATTTTCACCCTGATTATTAATTAGTTATGTTGTTTTTAAGGTCTTGGGGTAATTTTTTTCTTGTTAACTTAAAATTAATATTAGATTTACAAGGATTTTAATTGTTTGACAAAAAATTAATTAAAATCAAATATAGACCTTAAAAATTTACATCTATGAAAAAAATCTATTCTCTGATGCTTGCAGTATTGGCAGGTATGACGCTTTCTGCACAAGCACTTTTAAAAATTGTAAAAACATCAGAAGGTGTTTATACTATGACTTACAATGATTCTGCAAATGGGTGGGCATTTTATGACCCATTTAGTCAACCTATCGGTGTTTATCTGTTTATAAATCCCGGGGATACAACACCAAGCGGAACATTTAATGATGCCTGGAGTAATATTACAACAACACTTAATTGGGATGGGACGAATTATTCGGGAACAATTAATCTGAATACCCATAATTTTAATAATACAGGAGGTGTTTTGCCGCCCGGAACTAAAGTGAATGAATTGAGGTTTCTTTTTACAGAAGCTCCTGCAGGTAACGGTGGACATCAGACAGCTGATAAGTTGGGAACTAGTTACGGTTTTACACCTTCCACTATTTCAAGTTTAGCTGTAGCGGATGTTAATGGTAAAACCAAATCTCAGGTTGCAGCCGGGAAATTATTCACTTCGGCAAAAGGGAATCTGGATATTACGGTCTATGATTTTGGAGGAAAGGTTATAAAAAACTTGAAAGTGAATGCCAATGGAAACCCGATTGATCTCAATCTTTCTCAAAAAGGAATGTATCTGATGACAATTTCCGGGAATGCTATTTCAGAAGCGGTGAAATTTTCTTACTAACTTTAATTAATTCATATCAAATCAAAAGGTTGCTGTAAAAAGCAACCTTTTATATTTTCTTTAACATCAAAAATTATGTAGTTTTGTGGCGATGAATTTTGAATATCTTTTATATCAATATCTTCTGAAGCATAATAGGGCAGAAGTTCCTGAGTTTGGCATTTTCCAGCTTAACAGAGAATCTGCTAAAATTGATGCAGAAAATTCTATTATTATTCCTCCGAAGGAAACTGTCACTTTCGAATATGAACCGTCTGGTTACGACAATCAGTTAGCGAAATATATTGCTGACGAAACCAATACAAACCTTTTTATAGTTCAGATGAACCTGAAAAACGAAGTGGCAAATTGGATTCAAAAATTACAGACAGAGAATGTTCTTAATCTTGAAAATCTTGGTCAATATCAATTGAACGAAGAAAACAAGGTTGTTAAAGTAACAGATAATGATGATGATGTTTTTGGTTTTGAAAAAGTGGATCTGCAGCATCTCAAAACTTTAAAGTCAAAAAATAGTTTCACAGAAGATTACAGTTTCAATAAAGGTGTTATTTGGACTTTTCTAAGTATAATTATTATTGGAGCTGCAGCATTATTTCTCTTTGGAGACCAGGAATTGATATTCGGAAGATCATCAAACATCCCGGCAAAACAGCTTATCAAGACAGTTGAAAAACCAAAAGTTTTGGTCGTTCCCAAACAAGATTCAATAAAAATAGATAGTATAAAACCGACAACGAATGCAAAAATCCAAAAAACCAATAGATAGCCTTACGGTAATGACGAACATTGTCTTGCCCAACGAAACCAATTCATTAAGAAATCTTTTCGGAGGCGAGCTATTGTCAAGAATGGACAGAGCAGCTTCTATCTCGGCAACAAGACATTGCGAAAGAAGAGTGGTGACGGCATCTGTGAATCATGTCTCTTTCAATCATCCGATTCCGGAAGGTGGAATTGTGGTTTTGGAATCCAAGGTTTCCAGGGCATTTTCGACATCAATGGAGATTTATGTGGACGTGTGGCTGGACGACCCAATCAATCAGACAAAAATCCATACCAACGAAGGTATTTATACGTTTGTTGCTGTGGATGAGTTCAATCGTCCGATTCCAATTCCTGCGATCGAGCCGGAAACTGAAGAAGAAGTAAAACGTTTTGATGCGGCGCTCAGAAGAAAAGAATTATCACTGATTCTTTCCGGAAGAATGAAACCGGCAGATTCTGTAGAACTGAAAAAATTGTTTGCAGGAGAGATCGAAATATAAATTACGACGGAAGATTTTTCTTCCGTTTCTTTTTTTATCACTTATCAACGATAAATTATCATATAATCCAATATGCGAATCTTATTATTAGACACCAATCATCCATTGATAGAGCAACAGCTTTCCGGAAAAGGTTTTGTTTTCGATGCAGATTATACTTCCAGCTATGATGAAGTTTTGGAAAAAATCCGGAATTACGAAGGAATCATCATCCGGAGCCGAATTCCATTGGATAAGAATTTTTTGACCAAAGCTTCTCATCTTAAGTTCATTGCAAGAGTAGGCGCAGGAATGGAAAATATCGATATTGAAACGGCCGAAAGTTTAGGAATTAAATTGATTAATTCGCCGGAGGGTAACCGCGATTCTGTTGCAGAACATGTTGTCGGGATGTTGTTGATTCTGATGAACCGATTATTTATCGCTTCCAACGAGGTCAAGAACGGAATCTGGAAACGAGAAGAAAACCGAGGTGACGAGTTGCTAGGAAAAACCTTCGGAATCATTGGCTATGGAAATATGGGAAAAGCCACGGCGAAAAGGCTTTCGGGTTTTGGTGTTGAAGTTATTTTCTACGATATTTTGCCTGATCTTTCCGATGAATTTGCAAAGCAGGTTTCTTTGGAAGAACTTCAGAAAAGAGCTGATATTCTGAGTCTTCATATTCCGTTGACAGATGAAACTAATTATTTGATTGATGAAGAATTCATTTCTAAAATGGAAAAGAATTTCTATTTTGTGAACACCGCTCGTGGAAAAAATTTAAAAACTAAAGCCTTAGTACAAGCTATTGAAGCGGGTAAAGTTTTAGGTGCTTGTCTGGATGTTTTGGAATACGAAAAGTCATCTTTTGAAAATCTGGAAACAGAAAATCAGGATCTGAAATATTTATTAGATTCCGAAAAAGTGATTATTACGCCACATATTGCTGGTTGGACGCATCAAAGTAAAGAGAAGCTAGCGCAGGTGATTGTTGATAAAATTTTTAAAACCACTTAATAAATCCAATTGTTTTTAGAAGTGTTTTTAAACAAAAGCTTATTATCTAATTTTTCAAAGATATAAGCTACATCTAATGATCTAGTTGGACGAAAATCTGTTATAATATATACAAACTCTGTCTCATCAAATCCTTTCATAGGTTTTTGAATCAAGACTTTTTGATTATTATCCGACGATTTGATTGCGGAATACTCAAAGATTTCTTTACGACCACCATTTAAAATTATTTCTAATGTTTTATCATCTAAATATTTTCCAAAAAAACATTTAGATGCTTTTCTGTGAAATATCTCAATATCCTTCCTAAATGTTTCTATAGTATCAAAATTGTGATTTGATATGATATTAAAAGAATTGTCGAATGCTACGTTTTGTTTCAAATCTTCGAATCTTAGATTAGAATCGTTGAAAGGATGACTAATACCAAAATCAGATTGTCTTTTCAAATGATATAAAAAATCAGATAAGAAATAATACTCAGAAAACTTCAAAGGAATATCTTTTATTATAACAATAGGATAATCCCAAGGAACAGATTCAATGTTTTCTATTGAATCTATTTTGAAATTTAGATAATCTTGAGTGTTATCAACCGTATATTTAAGCATAGTTTTTGAAATTTTTTAAATTTAATTATTTCCATTAATCAATAGTTTTTTTTAACTTTTATTAAGATAATTACATTGGGTCAAAATTTCATTTTATGTTAAATTGCGCTTCCTTAAGAGTTGGTAAATGAATTTTAGAAAAATAATTACAGTCGGTTTAGCAGTTGCATCTATTTATTCCTGCAAAAAAGAAAAAGAAGAAACAGCAGAGATTTACCAATCCAAACTTCCTAATTATGGCAATGTTGATCTGTCCAAAGTATTTACTCCGGCAGAATCTACTTTAGAAAACCAATCCACAATTCTTCCTCTCATCAATAATTATTATCAGAAAGTCTGGGAACAAGGCGACTTGAGCGGCGGAATTCTTGTTGCAAAAGGCGATAAGATTATCTTCGAAAAGTACAGAGGTTTTGGCAGAGAAAATAAGCAAATGCCAATTGATGAAAATACGCCGCTTCACGTAGCTTCGGTTAGCAAGACGATGACAGCAATGGCTGTTTTAAAACTGGTTGAAGGTGGAAAACTGAAATTGGAAGATGATTTGACTAAGTTTTTTCCAAAGTTTCCTTATAAAGATATTACGGTTTTCAGTTTATTGTCACAGAGAAGCGGACTTCCAAAATATGAGCATTTTGACCAAGGCATCAAACCTGCTCCGGAAGAATTGAAGAAAGAATTCCTAACCAATCAGGATGTTTTGGAGATGTTGATTAAATACAAGCCGGAACTGGCAAGGCTTTCCAACACGGGTTTTATGTATTGCAACACCAACTTTGCTTTACTGGCGTTGATTGTAGAAAAAGTGACCGCAACGCCCTTTCCGGAAGCGATGCAGGAAATTGTTTTCAAACCTTTGAAAATGAATCATACCTTTATATTCCAGAAGAAAGATATTCCAACGGCTTCACAATCATTTTACAGTGGCTTCAGATTATATCCTTTAGGAAATCTTGATTTGATCTATGGTGACAAAAACGTTTACACAACGCCAAAAGATTTACTTAATTTTTCAGTTGCGTTATTTTCAAAAGATTTCCTAAAGCCTGAATTGGCCAACAAAATCTTCGAACCGTACAGCAACGAGAAAAAAGGAATCAACAATTATGGTCTCGGTTTCCGAATGAAGGAATTTGATAACGGTGAAAAACTGACTTATCACAATGGTTGGTGGCACGGCACCAATTCGGTCTTTGCGCATCTTCTGAAATCAAAAGTGACGATTATCGCCATTGGAAACAAGTACTCACAAAGAGTTTATTCCGCTTTATCATTATCAGGATTGTTTGAAAATTTCCCTTTCGAAATGGAAAAATTCAATAAGACAATGAATCCAGCTGGCGCAGAAAAAGACACAGCGTCTGCAGGAAACGGCGAATTATAGAATTACCTGGGTGCCTTTATCCGCCTGTAGTTTACCCGCTTTTTTCTGTCATTGCAAATAAAATGAAGCAATCTAAAGAACTTTTGCACAATCGATAACAGAAAAAGAGCTCCACTCAAGTCGGGGCACATGTTCAACATAAAAAAAATTGTAATTAAAATACAAGTAACGAGAAAAACTTAAAAATATTATATAAAATAATAAATTGATTATCAGAACTTTAATAATTATTAAGGTTCTTTTTTTATTTTTGATGTAATAATTTGTAATTCCAAAATGTCTTACTTTTAAACAACCAAGAAATAGTAAGTTTCAAAAGCTAACATTTTGAAACTTACACATTAAACTGAAATCTATGACTCAAGAAATTTTTAAACAAACGGTATATATTCTCAAGGATGAGATGTATCGTTTTGCGAAAAAGTTTTTGATGAGCGCAGATGAAGCCGAAGATGTTGTAATGGATCTGATGATGAAATTCTGGCAAAAAAAAGAAGAACTGTTGGTTGTGGAAAATCTGAAAAGTTTTGCCCTGCGAAGTGTAAAAAATGAATGTCTGAATCGCCTGAAACATCACGAAGTGAAACTCGGGTTTGCAAGCCAGACGAGACATCAGTCAGAACTTTATCAGATAGAAACCAATAATATGAGAGAGCAGATTTTGGGATTTATTAACCAACTGCCAGAGAAACAAAAAATGGTCATTCACTTAAAAGATGTCGAGGAATATGAGATTTCGGAGATTTCGGAAATTATGGAGATGGAGGAAAACGCAGTCCGCGTGAACCTGATGCGAGCCAGACAAAAAGTGAAAGAATCAATTAACAAACTTTATGCATATGAAAACAGACAGATACAAGGATTGGGAATCTAGATTCTTCGAAGGCGAAGAGTTGACGCCGGAAGAACATCTGTTTCTCAAAAACGAAAGTGATAACCCCTATTTTTCTTTTCTGAATGAAGAGAAACAGGATAAATTAGATATAAGCTTCGACGATTTCTTAAAGAAAACCGAAGAACCAAAAATAGTTGCGCTTCCGATTGTAAAAAGGAAATCTTACACACAATATTGGATGGCTGCGAGTTTGGTAATCTTAATGGGGATCACAGGACTTTGGATGTTCAACAATCCTGAGAACATAGCACCTCAAATTGCTAATCATAATGTAGCGCCTAAGAAAGTTGAAGCGCGAAAAGCTGCTCCGGTAGAAGAAACTCAGACTCAACAGCCGGTTTTAGCTCAACAAGATATGCATCCAGTAAAGCAAACGATTGAGAAGAAAAATTCAGCGGAAAATCAACAACCAAAAGCGCAATTCGCTTCTCAGCAGCCGAAACCAATTAAAACTGATAATCAAGCCCAAAATCAAGTAAACTCAGATTCGGAGTATAATCCAAATTATGTTATCATCAATGGAAAACCAATCTACAGCGAACAGGAAGCCATCGCTATAACAGAGGATACTTTTAATTATTTTGCAAGTAACGTTACCCAAACCATAAATCAGGCAGAATCTGCCCAAAATCAATCATTGGATTTTTACAGGATTCTTAATTTTTAAAATATTAATTAATCAAAAATGAAGTCGCTATCTACGAATCTTCTGAAATAGTACTAACGAAATGGCGATTGCATAAGACCTTAGACAACAACCAAAAATTATTATGAAAAAAATATCAATATTCATCGTATTATTTCTTCTGTCCACTAATATTTTCGGACAAACAGAAGAACTCAATAAGCTCTTTGATAAGTATCAGGACACAGAAGGTGTGACCTCTATCAAGATTGCAAAACCTATGTTCAAGTTATTGAATAATCTTAAAATCGATGACGAAGAATTAGGTAAAATTCAACCCTTGCTTGCAAAGGTTAATGGACTGAAAATGCTCATTCTGGAAAAACCGGAAACATCAAAAAATCCCTTCATAGATGAAGAAAAAATCGAAAAAGAAATTTCCAATTCTCTTAAAAATATGAAGTACGAAGAGTTGGTCACTGTGAATAATCGTGATGCTAAAATCAAGTTTATGGCAAAGGATATCACAGCCAATGTTATGGACAATCTGATTCTTAACATTATGTCGGAAGACAGTTCTGTTCTGATGATGCTGGACGGTAAAATCTCTATGGAAGATGTAAACAATCTGATGCAGGAAACTAAAAATGTAACTTCTGTAAACCCGGTTTCTACAATCAAATCTGATAAGACCAATGTTGGAAGCGTAAGAGATGTTCCTGCCTTCAATGGGATAGAAACTTCTTCGGGGGTTGATGTAGAATTCAGTCAAAGTCCAAAACAAAGTGTGGTTGTAAATGTAGAACCTGAAAAGCAGCAATACGTTATCACAGAAGTTGAAAATGGTGTTTTGAAAATCTTTGTGAGAAACAAAGGCGTTAAAAACCTGAATTTCAATAGTCTTAAAGTGATTGTTTCCGGGCCGAAATTGTCAAAATTGGTAACCAAATCCGGCTCCACTTTCAAAGCAGTTACCCCGGTTAACGAAACAACTTTTGCTGCAAGCTGTACATCTGGTTCGCAGGTTTCGGGTGAGTTTAAAATCTCTACCAATACAGCCTTGGAAGTATCTTCCGGTGTTAATGTCAAAATGAACCTTGAAACCAAATCTCTGGCTTTGGAAGCAAGTAGCGGAAGTTCTATCAAATTAGCAGGCAAAGCAGATTCCGGCGTTTACAGCGCAAGCAGCGGAAGTTCTATCTCGGCAAATGATTTTGTTACCAAATCAGCGGTTGTAGATGCCTCTTCCGGAGCCAATGTGAAAATCAATACAACAGAAAGTCTGACAGCAAGCGCAAGTTCGGCATCATCCATCCAATACAGAGGAAATCCTTCTAAAGTTACCAAATCTGCCCAGGAAGTTACAGGCGCTAGTATTACTTCAATCAACTAAAAACTAAAATTATGCTACGATTCTTATACATTATTATTTTGACGATTGTCGGTTTTTTTCTTCAGTCGTGTATGGTTTCTCAAAATAAAGTTCACACCGACTTTTTTGACAATCCGGGATTCAAGAACAACTCAACTTTTGTGAGTATCAATGTTCCGACTTTCTTAGCGAAATCCTACGTGAAACAGGCTTTAAGAGAAGACGGCGAAAGCCAGGAAGTGATTGATCTGGTGAAAAAGATCAGCGATGTGAAAGTCCTGATTGTTGAAAGTTCCAAAACGCCTGTGAAAGCAGAGTTTCAGAAATATCTGAATAAGAATAACTATGAAGAATGGATGTCTGTAAAACAACAGGGCCAGCTTATCAGCATCAATGCACAGCAGTCGAAAGACCTGATCAGGCGAATGATAATTACTGTCAATGATGATAATGACGAGAGTATTTTTGTAGATGTAAAAGGAAAATTCTCGCCGGATGATATCTCAAAAATTATCAACGCCACCGAAAAAAATCAAATCAAAATTCATAGAAACTAAATTTTTTCAATTAACCACTATCCTTGTAGTGGTTTTTGTGCGTACTCATTTTTTAGAAATGAACTTTGGTTACTTTATCGTGAGATTTCAAATAGAGCGGAAGTGCCGCTGAACCATACCATTTGTAAATGTCGACATCAAAGATTCCTGATTTTACAGACGGGTCTGTCAAGACCAAACTTTCTGCTTCTTCTTTTGTTTTTGCATCAAGAATGAAAATACCGCTGTAATTATTTTGATTTTCCTCCAGCATTGGTCCGGCAACAATCAGTTTACCGTCTTTTGCTAATTTTTTGATGTTAATCATATGTCCTTTCATCAATTCTGATCTCTTTGCTTTGTCGGTAATTTCGGCTTTTCCTTTTTTTAGGATCACGAGGTAATAAGGTTTCATTCCATATTGGTCAGCACCAAGAGAATCCGCTAATTTTTGGTCAAACTCTTTATTTTGTGCACTGATGGCTGAAGAGAATAGAATCAAAGACAAAATTGTAAATAATGATTTCATTTGTTTAAGTTTCTTCCAAAATTAGAATAAAAAATGAAATCTAAAATTAATACCATATAATTATCTTCGGAACCTGAAATATTTGGTCAGTTCGTGCTTTTTACCTTTGAGAAAGTCGGAAGCCATTGCCATTCCAATCACTGAAAATGTAATCCCGTTGCCACCAAAACCTAATACGAAATAAGCGCTTGGAAAGTTGGGATGTTCACCAATATAAGGTAATCCGTCTTTGGTTTCGCCAAATGTTCCTGCCCAGACAAAATCGGTTCGGAAGTTATTTCCGGGTAAATATTTGTCGAGCTTTTTCACGAGTTTATTTTCCTTTTCGTGAAGTAGAGAATCTCGTTTTTTGGCGTTCACAAATTTTTCATCTTCACCCCCAATCAGGATTCGGTTGTCATCGGTTGTCCGCATATAGATGTATGGATTTGCAGTGTTCCATACCAATAAGTCATTCAGTTCCTTATGGTCTTTCTCGTATTGTTCGCCAACAATCGCATATGTAGAAAGCAGGTTAACAAATTTGTCTTTGATAATTTCTGTACTTTCGAAGCCGTTGCAGAAAATCACTTTTTTGGCTTTGATAGTATTTCCATAGTCGGTTGTTGCCATAACGCCGTTTTTCTTATAATCTAATTTGATAATATTGGTTTTATCAAAGATCTGTAATCCTTTTTTATAATTGTAATGTAAAATATCATGAGCCAGGCAAAACGCATCAATACTTCCGCCCTGTTCGGAAAGGATTCCGCCAAATGTGTTCTCTATTTTGAACTGCTTTTTAATCTCTTCTTCCGAAAGCCATTTTACCGGAAACTTAGCCGTTTTTCTTGCTTCGAATTCTTTTTTGAGAAGTGGAACATCTTTTTTCAAAGCTGCGAAATAAAGGGATTTTTTTTTCTTGAAACCACAATCAGACTTTACTTCCTTAGCTATTTTCTGTAGATCATCAATAGAATCGTAACAAGCCCAATATGCTTTTTCAGCACCTTCTTGTCCAATCATCTCGGACAGCTTGAATAGTGCGACATCAATCTCGTATTGTAGCATAGAAGTTGTAGCGCTAGTACTTCCGTTTCCGATTTCGCGACGGTCTACCAAAACGGTTTTATAGCCATCTTTAATCATTTGGTGGGCGAGAAGAGAACCTGTGATTCCACCTCCGATAATGAGGATTTCAGTTTCGATATCTTCTCGGAGTGATGGATAAGAATGTTTGAGTCCGTCTTTTACGAGCCAGAATGGTTCAGGGGATTTTAGTTTCATAGTTTGATTTAAATGCTTTGAAACATTACAAATACCAAACCGTTATTAAATGAAAACAAAAAACCTCAAAGAATTTTCCTTGAGGGTTTTAATCATCATCGATAATTTTTATAATACATCAGGGTGTAGAATATTTTAAAAGATTTGGTAATTTATTTTTCCGATATTTTTGTGTTTATAGAATCTTTAGTTTTTTTAAATCATTATCTTAATAAATTATAAAATAAATATCAAATCAATGATGAATAAATATAACAGCCTTTTACAGATTACTTTTTAATGATGCTGAAGGTCTTTTCTACACCGGCTGCTGAAATTTTTATGATATATATTCCAGTTTGCCAGCTCTGCGTATTGATAGTGTTTTTGCCCTTGTTCAATAATTTGGTATCAACCTGCTGGCCATTCATATTATAAACAGTAATATTTGATGTATCTGATAAATCAACAAAAAGATTATCTTTCACGGGGTTTGGATATACCTTGACTTGTTTTATGATTTCTGATTTGCCTTCTCCTTTTTTAACATTACTGACACCATATGGAGAGAGAGGTGAATGAGGTGCTCCTTTGGCTTGTAGATCAGTATCTACAGGATCTTGTATTCCATCGATATCAGTATCGTCAGTTCTGGACAAAAATCCTGCTCCTAGTTGATCCAGATTCATTTTTCCAATTGCATATAAGTCATAATCTGAACCATTGGAAGTTATATCAAGAAAGTCAGGAAGACCATCAGCATCTGTATCTCTTATAGCATACTTTGGAACGCCGGAATCCGGAAAGGTTTCTAATATATCTGCAAACCCATTCTTGCCAAACGCTATACCACGATCAATAATACCGTTGTGGTCGGCATCAATCTGGTCAATAACAGAATTTGGAATTCCTGATTCGAAAAGATCCAAAATACCATCATTGTCAGAATCAAGGTCTAAGTAATTGGCCACTCCGTCTCCAAATTCTGTTACAAATCCATCTACACCTTCTTTGTCATCATCTTCGAATATGCGAGGAGTATTATCTGCATTTTCTATGAAATCCGGGATGCCGTCATTATCAGAGTCTATATCACACGAATTAAATACACCATCCATATCCGTATCTATAGATGAAGATTTATCACTTACATCACATATGCTTTCTGTACAATCAGGGATTCCGTTTCCGTCCGTATCAATGGAGTCATCACCACTAAGACATACTTCAAAACAATTAGGGATGCCATCATTATCATCATCGCGGGTAGCGAAAGCATTATATATGTAATACTCCTGAGGGAATCGGATACCAGTACCACTATTGAAATTAATTTTGATGCGGTTAAAAGGTTTCGTGGCTTTTCCTCCTACGTAGAATTTATTAGAATCTGTGGTAAAGAAATTTCCGCTTATAAGGCTTCCTGTTCCTGTAAATACATCGGTAACAGTGGTATTGTTATAAAATGTTACTGTAATATTTTCA
The DNA here is from genome assembly GCF_900182975.1 of Epilithonimonas pallida. Taxonomy (NCBI): domain Bacteria; kingdom Pseudomonadati; phylum Bacteroidota; class Flavobacteriia; order Flavobacteriales; family Weeksellaceae; genus Epilithonimonas; species Epilithonimonas pallida. The sequence goes on from NZ_FXUO01000008.1 coordinate 45,225, forward strand.
AGGATCCCAACCCCGATAAGATTAGCTGCTTTTTCCAAAGTGAATCCTGCAAAAGTATTTGCCGGCTGCAATTCATTAGTTTTTACTGTGACATATGCGGAAAAGATGCTTAAAAGAGATGCAGCCGGCACAGTTGCCGTAGCATAATTGGAGGTATTTGTATCCACAATATTTTCAGGATTTACCATTTTGCCGAGAATGATTCCGAAAAGTCCCGGGCCGGAAGTCCAGGAAGATCCCGTCACCAGATTTCCAGGAACGGCAGATCCAGTAGTTTGTATCTTATCGTCACATTCGCATCCTTTTACAGGCTCTTCAAAAGCATAATAGACCTTCAAAGTACCAATGTTAACTCCTGCTGTTTGCGTTACTTTCAAACGGATTTCGTTGAAAGGTTTCGTTGTTACAAGAGAAACTTTTTGTTTTCCGGAACCGAAACTCAAAACTTTGATATTGATCAAACCTCCACCATCAGATAATGGTTTGGAGTCCTGAAGCTGACCGAAAAGATAAGTTTCGATAGAAATATTCTTTAAGAACTCTGCACTTAGTAACTTTCCTTCATCATCCGGTGAAATTACAAACCCGGCTTTGTTTCCTGCAGGATAGATTTGATCCTTATCTAATAATCCTACAGAGTATGAGCCAAGTAATCCTGCCGGTAGAAAAATAGAACCATAAGTGTTTTTCTTACCATCACTTATAAAATCCTTATTAATTACAGTAGATAGCGGGGAAATAAAGCTGCTGCTGCCAGATACGTTGCCATCTACACTGCTCCCTGCAATAATATCATCACAAATCTTATTATCTTCATTCACCATTTTGTTAGGATCAAATGCAAACGCATAATACACATTCATTGCGCTAAAAAGAGAGAGAACATTGGTTTGGAACAATCTTACTTCGTTAAAATCCATCGTGGTTTTAAAGTGCAGAAAGATTCGGTTTTTTGTTCCTCCGAAAGCAGGAACCGTTAATAAAGTTGCGTTCGTAGAAGATTCCCGAAGTACCCCGTTTTTGTAGGTAGCAATTCTTAATGAACTTAGTAGCTCTGCGGTAATAATGCTTGTTCCAGTATCAACATTGAAACCTGTAATATATCCTGCGGGATAGGTTGTTATATTATTTTTCACGGATATACCACTTCCACTTACAAGAGCAGCAAAGTTACCCATGCTTACTTTATTATTAAGATCGGCATCAATGACCGGACTTAGGGAACCATTGTAGCAAGCGAGGCATATTCCATTGTTATTCACTGCTTTGGCTTCCACACCCATTCCTCTGATGGGCGTATAGCCTTGTGAAAACACTTTTGTAGATAATCCTAATATCAGTATTAGTTTACAAACACTTTTAAGTAATTTTTTCTTCATCTTTTTATCAATTTGTATTATTGAAATTATTTAGTAAAGGTCATTCCAGGTATTTCCGTTGCAACCCTGATGCTTTTTGGTGGTAGCATTATAGCGGATAGCTCCTTCTGTTTCTGCTATACAGCCAGTTGCGGGAGTCTGAGGGACAATGCGTATTTGTGTTTTTACCGTGAGATCACTTTGTAATTGATTGGCCGTAAGTGTAGTCGTGTCCACATTGATACCAACATTGCTTGCAGTTCCTGCACTGACACGGGACATAAAATTGTGGTAGTCATTAGAATAAACTGTTGAATAAGCTCGGTTATTAACTGCATTATTTCCTATAATAACAGCTCCTGTAGATGGCGATGCTGTAATGCTATTACTTGTTCCCAGTATATATCCTCCTGTATTATCCTGGTTGCTTGATCCAATAGTAATCCCGGCATTGATACGTGCCGAGGATGTACCATTTTGATTTCCAATAATTATAGATGATCCGCCAGTATAATTCTGAAAACCAAACAGTAAAGTATTGAGAGAAGCAATATCGTTGTCGGCCCCGATTATGTAGCTGCCTCCGGTAAAGTTCATACCTGTATTATTTCCCGACAGCTTATTTCTTAAGCCAAAAGTGAAATTTTTATTTCCGGTCACAGTATTTCCGTACCCTATTGCTGCTGAGTAAGTTGCTGCTACGGAGTTGGGTGACGCTGTTCCTCCTCCGATTGGTGGAGCTTCATATCCTATTGACATAGTTTGAGAGGTTGTAGCCGAAGCATTTTTCCCGATAGCAATAGAGTAATCTCCTGATGCAGTATTGCCATCTCCTAATGCTACTGAGCTTTGTCCGGTGGATGTGTTGTTTAGCCCTAATGCGGCATTGTTTTTAGTTCCGATGCTATTGGTATTGCCCCAGGAAAAGGACGAAGTAGCCGTGCCGCCTCCTCTCAAAGTGCCATTAGTGTCAAGAATTGCACGAGTAATACCTGCTGTAGCAATTGCAAGATTAACATTGTCCGAGGTTCCTACATAATTGTCGCTTCCAACAGTGCTCCCAAGGTTAGAAGCAGCAGTCGTCCCTGTATTTCCCAGTATAGTCCAATCATTGCTGGATGCAGGTACGGAAATGGTACCATCAGAAGCTACATTAATTCCCGATCCTATTTTTACGCCTCCAAGTATGGATGAGGAAGCAATTGGCAAAGTATAAGAATAGTTGGGGATATTAAGTGTAGAGCCTGTAAGGGTTGCCGGCCCGCTGGTTCCTGTAGTAGTAAGTGTAATACCAGATCCTGTACCGATTGTTTGCCAGCTACCAGTTCCATTGGCGTCAGATACTAAAACTTTTCCTGCACCTTTTGTAGAATTGTCCAGTCTGAAAGTTCCTGTAATGTGAAGGGTTTCTTGTGGATTTGGGGTATTAATTCCCACATTTCCTGTTTGTGCAAAATTCCCAATCCCAATTAGTGCAATGATTGCACATAAATTTTTTTTCTCCATATATTGTATTTTTAAGATTTAATAAAAGTTTTCACATTTAATAAAAAATAAATTTGAATTATTTGTTGCTGAAAACCATTTGGGTTGCAAATTTCATTAATGCAGTTATCAACCATGCATTTTGCGCGTCACAAACAGTGGACATTTTCTTTTTTCAAATGGACAAATTGTGTACATAATTTCAATGAATTGATTTTCAAAGTTTTGTGTTTTTTGTGTTTTGATGAAAAATTTGTGCTTTATGTTTAAAAAAAAATCATAATCCTATATTTTTGTTTTATTCCTATTTGGAGAATTTCAATTAATTTTAAAAACAGATGAAAAAATTTAGTTTATTGTTTATACTGTTGATAACAGGCAGACTTATCGGGCAAAGTGATTTTGACCAAGATCAGCAATTGGTTTATACTTACCTATATAGTAAAGAAATAAAAAAAGCCAAAAATCTGATCGACAGGAAGTTTCTTAATTCTGAAGATGATTCACGAAGAGTGATAGGCTATATATATTTAAGTGATTATTATTCTTTTGTTGAAAACGAAGAAGAAAAGGTAAGAGCTTTGGAAAATGCTAAAAAGATTGCAAGTGTAAATAAAAATAGCCGAGATGAAGGGTATCTACAATTGGGATATGCAAGATACTATGAGGGGCTTGCTAAAAATGAACTTTTTATTAAATCAATTAATGAAGGAATTAAAATCTTTAGTAAATATCCAAATGAAAATTTTATACTGGCTCAATTTTACTTTCTTCGATACAAATACAAGACGAAAAATTTTCTTGAAAAAGATACCAGATTTGATTGTTTTAAAGCCAATGAATTTGCTTTGAAGTCAAAAAATAATTTACTGATCAATTTTACATATAGTAACATAGGATTTTATTACAAAAAAAAATTTAATGAAACTCAAAATAGAAAATACCTTGATTCGGCAAATACTAACTATTTAAAATCTTACAGTTATATTAACTTAATCAAGAATCCTGAGGCAAGAAAACGATCTCTTGTTGTTCGCTATCTCAATTATGGTAGCTTGGTTAGCAGTCTGTTTCCGAATAATTATCAAAAAACATTAGAATTATATAAGAAAGTTATCCAATTAACTCAAAATGATGATAATTACAGAGAAGTGACATCAATGACTTATAATAATATAGGCTCTGATTATGAAAATCTCGGACAGGAAGATCTTGCAGAGAAAAATTACCTGATATCCTATAATTTATCAAAGGATGATAATACTATCCTCACACAAAATAAGTTGATCATTTTAGATAATCTTTCCAGAATATATGAGCAGAATGGACAATTTGATAAAGCACTGAATTACCAAAGGGAAGCCAAAGACCTTATAAAGAACGAAAGTGAAAAACAATTTAATAACAATACGAAAGCGCAGGAGATTTTTTATCAGACAGAATACAAGAATAAACAAATTGAGGAGCTGAAAAGACGGCAGCGGCTTTACCTTGTGATTATTGTACTTTCAGTTTTCGGAATATTTTCCTTGATTTACTTTTTATATAACAGAAGCAAACTGCACATAAACAAAACAGCATTACTGGAAGCAGAAAAAAATAGTGCAGAATTAACATTACAGCTTGAAAAGGAAGAAAAGCATCGCCTTGAAACCGAACAAAAGTTAGCAATCCTACAGCAGGAACAGTTGCAAAAACAAGCAATGGTTACATCTCTTCAACTGGATCATAAAAATACTTTTATTAATGAGCTTAAAGAAAAAATAAAACAGCAAAAAGAAATAAACCTGGATAAAATCCTAAAAGAAGAGCAACTTGCAGACAATAACTTCAATGGGATTCAGCAGATTATACAAGATGTTCATCCCAATTTTTTCAAGCGTCTTCAGGAGCTTTCCAAGACCAGGCTTACCAACTTGGATTTAAAATATGCGGCTTATATTTACATCAATATGGACAACCTGCAAATTGCTAATACTTTAAAAGCAGATCCTAATACCGTGCGAAAAACCAAATACAGGCTAAAACAAAAGTTTGGACTTACTAAAGAAAATGATTTGCAGGATTTTATCCAGAGTATAGAATTATAGTGTTGGGTAAATAAAAAGCTGTTCAGACGAACAGCTTTTTATAGATTGGTCTTACATATTTCTTCTATACTTACCGCCTACTTCAAACAAAGCATTGGTAATCTGCCCAAGCGAACAATACTTCACTGCATCCATCATCACTTCGAATAAATTTTGCTGATTGATAGCCGCATGTTGCAATGTTTTCAATGCTTCTTCCGATTTATTATGATTAGAATTCTGGAAGTTATGAAGCATTTCGATCTGGAATTGTTTTTCCTCTTCTGTCGAACGGATCACTTCTCCCGGACGAACCGTTGGCGAACCGTCTTTTCCTAAAAAAGTATTTACCCCGATGATTGGGTATTCTCCGGTGTGTTTCAGCCATTCGTAATGCATCGATTCTTCCTGGATTTTTGAACGCTGATACATTGTTTCCATTGCTCCAAGAACACCGCCTCTTTCTGTAATTCTGTCGAATTCTGCATATACAGCTTCCTCAACTAAATCCGTCAATTCTTCAATAATGAACGAACCTTGTAGCGGATTTTCGTTTTTCGCCAATCCTAATTCTTTATTGATAATCAGCTGAATCGCCATGGCTCTTCTCACCGATTGCTCAGTCGGCGTTGTAATGGCCTCGTCATAAGCATTGGTATGCAATGAATTACAGTTGTCATAGATTGCATAAAGTGCCTGTAAAGTAGTTCTGATATCGTTAAAGTCAATTTCCTGAGCGTGAAGCGATCGTCCTGAAGTTTGAATGTGATATTTCAACATCTGGCTTCTTTCATCGGCTCCGTATTTTAACTTCATTGCTTTTGCCCAGATTCTTCTTGCAACACGCCCGATTACTGAATACTCAGGATCGATACCGTTGGAGAAAAAGAATGATAAGTTTGGTGCAAAATCATTGATGTCCATTCCTCTAGACAAATAATATTCAACATACGTGAAACCATTTGCCAACGTAAATGCCAACTGAGAAACTGGATTTGCACCAGCTTCGGCAATATGATATCCTGAAATAGAAACAGAGTAGAAGTTTCTTACTTTTTCTTTGATGAAATATTCCTGAACGTCACCCATCAATCTCAAGGCAAATTCAGTGGAGAAAATACACGTGTTTTGAGCTTGGTCTTCTTTTAAAATATCTGCCTGAACAGTTCCACGAACAGTTGCGATCGTTTTAGCTTTAATTTCAGCATAAGCTTCTGCAGGAATGACTTCATCTCCTGTAATTCCTAATAATTTTAAACCTAAACCGTTATTGGAAGGTGGCAATTCGCCGTTATATTTCGGTCTTGCTAAACCTTTGTCGTCGAATTTTGCTTTTAAAACTTCCTCAACTTTAGCCTCAAGATTATTCTCAGCAATATATTTTTCAACATTTTGGTCGATCGCTGCATTCATAAAGAAAGCCAACAACATTGGAGCAGGACCGTTGATTGTCATTGAAACTGAAGTCAATGCATTCACCAAATCAAAACCTGAATATAGTTTTTTAGCATCATCTAAAGTCGCAATAGAAACTCCTGCATTTCCGATTTTACCATAAATATCCGGTGGTAAAGCGGGATCTTGTCCATACAATGTTACCGAGTCGAAAGCCGTAGACAAACGTTTTGCAGGCATTTCCGCAGAAACGTAGTGGAATCTTCTGTTGGTTCTTTCCGGCCCACCTTCTCCGGCGAACATTCTCGTTGGATCTTCACCTGTTCTTTTGAAAGGATAAATTCCCGCTGTAAAAGGAAATCCTCCCGGAAGATTTTCCTGGCCTTTCCATTTAATCAAATCGCCCCAATCGTTGTATTTTGGTAACGCAATTTTTGGAATTCTTAAATGGGATAAAGATTCTGTTGAGGTCTCCACTTTAATTTCTTTTCCTCTTACAAAATAGGAGTAAAACTCTTCGTGGAAAGCCTTTTTCGTATCGTCCCAGGTTTTTAGGAAGTCGATATTTTCCTGTTGAAGTTCTTTTTCAGCTTTTTGATATTCAGCGTCCAAAGCTTCATTGGAGATAATTTTTTTAACACCATCAATATGATACATTGTTCTGGCTAATTCAGCTTGCTTTTCAATGTTGGCGTCATATTGTCTGTTGTTTTCAACAATTTCAGAAAGGTAACGAACTCTTTTTGGAGGAATAATCGTTACTTCGTCTGTGATTTCCTGTTCAACAAAACCTTGTAGATTTAAACCAGCAAATTTATCATTGACTTTAGAAATTAGTCTGTTGTATAATTCTGTTGTGCCGTGGTCATTGAACTGAGACGCTTTTGTTGCATAAACAGGCATTTCATCCAATGGTTGTTCCCATAATAAATGGTTTCTCTGGAATTGTTTTCTAACCGCCTGAAGTGCATCAAGAGCTCCTCTTTTGTCAGATTTATTTAAAGCAACCAAATCCGCATAATCCAGCATATCGATTTTCTCCAACTGCGTAGAAGCTCCATATTCAGGAGTCATTACGTACATGGAAACGTCTGCAAAATCTGAAACTTCCGAACCGGATTGTCCGATACCCGAAGTTTCTAAAATAATTACATCTGGATGAGCCAATTTTAAAACATTCAAAGCGGAATGAATAAACGGAGAAACCGAAACGTTGTTTTCTCTCGTCGCCATTGAACGCATATAAACTCGCGGATCATTAATTGCGTTCATACGAATTCTGTCTCCCAAAAGTGCACCTCCCGTTTTCTTTTTCGAAGGGTCAATCGAAATAATAGCAATTTTTTTATCAGGATTTGAACGGATAAAACGTCTTACCAATTCGTCTGTCAATGAAGATTTTCCCGCTCCACCAGTTCCTGTAATACCAATGATAGGAATGTTTAAATCTTTTGATTTTTCATCGATTGCTGCAACTAATTCTGGTTTTTCTTCTGAGAAGTTTTCAACCGCAGAAATGATTTTTGCAATGCTTGTAGAATTTTCAAAACTAATTGAATCTAAATCACTTGCAGTAACTTCTTTTCCTGTCGCGAAATCAGATCTCTTTACTAAATCGTCAATCATTCCCTGTAAACCAAGCTCACGGCCGTCGTCAGGAGAATAAATTCTGTCGATTCCATAAGACATGATATCTTCGATCTCTTCAGGCAGAATTACACCGCCACCGCCACCAAAGATTTTGATTTGTGGCGAGTTTTTTTCTCTTAAAAGATCATAGATATACTTAAAATATTCGTTGTGACCGCCTTGGTAAGAAGTTAGGGCAATCGCATTGGCATCTTCCTGAATAGCTGTATTTACAACTTCCTCTGCAGATTTGTCGTGACCAAGGTGGATAACTTCGCATCCAGTTCCCTGAATCACACGACGCATGATATTGATCGCAGCATCATGACCATCGAATAACGATGCAGCTGTTACGATTCTTACTTTATTTTTTGGAGTATATTTTTGGGTTTCCATTTCTTAAATCGATAGTGCCCAAAGATAATATTTTTTGAGAAATGGAAAATACACAGAAGATGATAGACTAATAGATGACAGATTTTTGCTGAATCTAAATCTGCTGGATTTACATAGCCCCGATTGCAGCGGTTACCCCACAGCAAGCCTTGGAAGATGCGGGCGTGCGAGGAGTATAAGCGGAAAGCGGGATTAAGCTCCTAAAAAATTAGTGTTTGATGAACTTGAAGTTTTTGTTGCCTTCCTGCGTTTTGATTATGAGCATATAAACGCCGCTTGGAAGTTTGGAAACATCGATTCTGGATTTGGATTCTGACAGCATTTGTTTACCGCTCAGGTCATAAATATGAATTTTCTGGATGTCATATTTGGTACTTACAATATTGAGATAATCTGATGTTGGATTAGGGTAAATATTGAAATACTTTGCGCTTTCTGCAGTTCCAAGAACTTTAACCAAAGAAATAGGTTCTCTGAAAAGTGACAAATCAAACACAACATTATTATCTAAAATAGAATAAGTATAAGCCTCGACCGTGTATGTAGCGTAATCTGATTCCTGCACGTTGTTGAAGCTGAGATCAGCGGTTGTTGTATTGGTTTTCTGATCCAGATTTTTGAACCAGGTAAATGTATACTCGCTGCCAGTTAATGAGTGATCTAATTTCGCAGGCTGTCCGATAATCCCAAGAACTTCTTTCAAGCCGTCGTAACGCTGGGGTGAATAATCTAAGTCAGTTTGGACATTATAATCAACAATATAATTAGATAATTGTGCTTTGTTGAATCTATTGTTGCTGAGATGCGTAATGGGTGGCAGTCTGTCATTGAGGTCACCAGAAAGCTGATTGCTGTTAAGATTCAGCATCAATAATTTTGGCATCGCAAGAAATTCGGAAGGTAAATTGCCGGAAAGTAAGTTGTTGTTGAGAAAAAGTTGCTGAAGACTTGTCAATCCGGTCAACAAAGAAATGCCACCAGAAATTTTGTTTCTTCCCAGATTAAGTGTCTGAAGTTTTTTCAGCTGCGGAATCTGAGAAGGAATCTGACTTAGTTGATTATTCTCCAAAGACAGCCAAGCCAGATTGGTTAAAGTTGATATTCCCGAAGTATTTTGTTCCGTAATATTATTATTGCTCAGATTAAGGCTTGTCAACTGTGTTAATTGTGAAACCTGTGATGGGATTTGTGACAATTGCATTCCGGATAATGAAAGTACAATCAGTTTGGGATGATTGGCAATATTGGTAAAAGCATTTGCCGGAATTGGATTGTTGTCAAGAATCAGGGTTTCCAGATTCGGAAAAGCTGTTATTTTTGCCGGAATGTTTTGTAATCCGAGATCTGCGATATTAAGAATCTTAATATTGTTGAAATTCTGAAGCATTCCATTAATATCGGAAATGATGAACATGTTTCCGCCCAAAGCCAGATCTTCCAGATTGAAAAGTCCTGTCAAAGAATTAGTAGGATCATCTGTTAGTCTGTTGTTGCTGATGTCTAATTTGGTTAATGAACTTAGAGAAGAAATCCCCATTGGAACTTCACCGGAAAGCTGATTATTACTGAGATCTAGCTTTGTTAATTTGGTAAGTGATGAAACGTAAGCCGGAAAATTTCCCTTAAGCGCATTGCCGGAAAGATTGAGTTCTACGACAGCACCATTTCTTACCGAAACGCCAAACCATGTTCTGGGATCCTTTTCAAGATCCCAGGTTCTGTTCCAGTTTTCGCCATTTGTAGCATTATATATATTGATAAGAGCTCCTCTTTCTGCGTTGGAAATACTCCATTGTGCAAAAGCGAAATTAGAAATCAGTAAAAAGAATATAATTTTTTTCAATTGTGTATAATATTAATCCGCAAATATAAGCGATAATAGAATTACTTTATCTTTTTTGATTATAATTACTAATTTTTGATGTGAATAATAAATCCAGCCTTAGTGAAAAGCTGGATTTTTAAATATTAAATAACCGTTTTTATTTACCAAGATAAGAATTATACATCCAGACTTCTTTTTCCTGTTCTGTGATATAATCGCTCATTTGTGAATTGGTTCCCTCGTCTCCTGCTTCATCTGTAATATCAAGAAGTTCTCTTTGCAAATCGATAACAACTTTGAAGGAGTTCAGAATAATCTCTACGCTTTTGTTGCCGTCGCTAACTTCTTTGCTTTCCTTGATGGTTGCCACTTTCAAATAATCCGAATAATTGTGAGCAGGAGTTGATCCTAATGTCAAAATTCTTTCAGCTATTTCATCAATTTTTAAAACAAGACTATTATAGAGCTCTTCGAATTTTGGATGAAGTGTGAAAAATTGATCACCTTTGATATTCCAGTGGGAACCCCGTGTGTTTTGATAAAATACCGAATAGTTCGCTAAAAGTATATTCAGTTTTTCTGCAATTTTGTTACAATCAGCCTCTTTAAGACCTATTAATGCTGCGTTTTTCATAATTTATTTAATATTAGTTATGGGACAAAGCTAAGAAAAATTTGTGCCGAAGATTATTTCCTAATATTGAGAAAGCCTATTGTTGTTTTTTGAAAAAAATATAAAAAATCATTAATATTGCTCATTCTCACATAAAATCAAGCTATGACAAAGTATATAATCCTCGCAATAATTATATTGATTATCAATTTTATACAAAGCTTTTTCCTTCCTTCCGGAGGTATCTATGCGGATAGCTTGTCGTATTTTGAAATCGCATCAGATCTACCTAATCCTGTAACCAATCTTTTTCCCGTAGGTTATCCTGCTGCATTGAGAGGTTTTTTTGAAATATTTAAAGATTATTTCTGGGCTTCAAAATTTTTGAATACAGCAATGATTCTCATCATCTTTTTGTTTTCTTATATGAAGAGATTTTATTTTAGAGAAACTGTTTTGCTGTTTACGGGAAAAACATTTCTGTTTGTTTTTTCCATCGCAATCTCAGAAGGATTATTTGTATTCCTGCTTTATTTTCTTTTGTATTATTTGTATCAGATTTTGGCAGAAGCCAGGCATTCTTATAAAGATGTTTTTGCAGCAGCTTTTATAATGTTGATAATGTTTACAGTACGCTATTCCGGGATCTATGTTTATTTATCGTTGTTGATATTTGCGGTCTTTTTCTTTTTTAATAATAAAGATAAGCTTAAACAAAAAAAGATATTGATGGTTCTTGTTTTGTCAGGATTAGGAATAGCCGGTTATCTATTATTCAATTTAAAAACATTTGGAAGCTTTACAGGTGAAAATCTAAGAGGAAAACCTGAAGAGGTACTTCCTATATATGTGTTGAGGGATTTATTGGGAACAGCCAACGCTGTTAACCCCTATATTGGACTGAAGCCTTCTTCTAACAGTATTGCGAGTTTGGCTTTCCAGTTTTTTATATTATTAATAGATATGTTGGTTTTTATTTATTTTCTTAGATATTTTAAAAAAGCTAAAGACACAGGCCAATATGATTTCCACAAAGCTTTATGGATAATTGCTTTTGGTTATGCGAGTTGTCTGATCATATCGGGATGGTTTCAGCAGATTGAGGAGATGAATGTAAGAATGATGGCTGCTGCCAATGTATGCGTGTTTTTCTCATTCCTGATTTTATATTTTAAAATCGAAACTTCACACAGGCTCATTTGGAGAGTTGGCTGCTTTTTCCTGGCTTTTATTACTTTATATAGTTTGAAAAGCCCGGCGAATTATTTTGAAAATAAAAAACAAATAGAGCCTCAAATGTCAAAATTTAAAAATAAAAAGTTTTTATATAATAATGAAAGAGGCGGCGAAGATGCTTATACGACTTATTATATACCAGTTATTAAAAAGACTTTTCAATATAAACATACCAATAATCAAAAGGGTGACATTAAGCAATCTATTGCAGGAAGTATCAATCCGAAGATTAAATGGTTAAAATATGATACGGTAAAAGATAAATCGCAAGTGTTGTATACCTCCGAACTTTCTTTTAAAAAGTGACGTCGACATTAATCTGATTATTGATAATTAGTCTAAAATTATTTTTTAGATAATTATTTTTCTAACTACTTGTGGATTAAAAAATTATTCATATTTTTGCACCCTAAAATAAAAAGCAATTAAATGCCTACTATTCAACAATTAGTAAGAAAAGGAAGAGCCACGCTTGCCAAGAAGAGCAAATCGGCTGCCCTTGATTCTTGTCCACAAAGACGTGGTGTATGTACGAGAGTATATACTACTACACCTAAGAAACCTAACTCTGCACTTAGAAAAGTTGCAAGGGTAAGACTTTCTAACGGTAAAGAAGTTAACGCCTACATCCCGGGCGAAGGACATAATCTTCAAGAGCACTCGATAGTATTGGTAAGAGGCGGAAGGGTGAAAGACCTACCGGGAGTACGTTACCACATCGTTAGAGGTGCATTAGACACAGCTGGTGTAAATGGAAGAACACAGAGAAGATCTAAGTACGGAGCTAAGAGACCTAAACCAGGACAAGCACCTGCTGCACCTGCAAAAGGAAAGAAAAAATAATCATTAAATAAGGAATAAGACAATGAGAAAGACGAAAGCGAAAAAAAGACCGTTGTTACCAGATCCGAAATTTAATGATCAATTGGTAACTAGATTCGTAAATAACTTAATGCTTGACGGTAAAAAGTCAATCGCATTCAAAATTTTCTATGATGCATTGGATATTGTAGAAACTAAAAAAGGAGATAACGAAAAAACTGCACTAGAAATCTGGAAAGATGCACTTACTAATGTAATGCCTCACGTAGAAGTACGTTCTAGAAGAGTAGGTGGAGCTAACTTCCAGATCCCTATGCCAATCAGAGCAGATAGAAAAATTTCTATGGCAATGAAATGGTTAATCAAATATTCTAAAGCTAGAAATGATAAGTCTATGGCTTTGAAATTAGCTAACGAGGTTGTAGCTGCTTCAAGAGAAGAAGGTGCAGCTTTCAAAAAGAAAACTGATACTCACAAAATGGCGGAAGCTAACAAGGCTTTCTCGCACTTCAAATTCTAATCTGAAATGGGAAGAGATCTTAAATTTACAAGAAATATTGGTATTGCTGCTCACATTGATGCAGGTAAGACTACCACTACAGAAAGGATTTTATTCTATACAGGTGTAAACCACAAAATTGGAGAGGTTCACGATGGTGCTTCTACAATGGACTGGATGGAACAGGAAGCGGAAAGAGGTATTACTATTACTTCTGCTGCTACTACTTGTAGCTGGAATTTCCCAACAGATCAGGGTAAGAAATTACCTGAAACAAAACCTTACCACTTCAACATTATCGATACACCGGGACACGTTGACTTCACAGTAGAAGTAAACAGATCTTTGAGAGTATTAGACGGATTGGTATTCCTTTTCTCTGCCGTAGACGGTGTAGAGCCTCAGTCTGAGACAAACTGGAGATTGGCTGACAACTACAAAGTTGCAAGAATGGGATTCGTAAACAAAATGGACAGACAAGGTGCTGACTTCTTGAACGTTGTAAAACAAGTAAAGGAAATGTTAGGTTCCAACGCTGTTCCAATCGTTTTACCAATCGGTGCTGAAGAGGACTTCAAAGGAGTTGTAGACTTAATCAAAAACAGAGCGATCATCTGGGATGAAGCTGGACAAGGTGCTACTTATGAAGTAGTTCCGATTCCGGAAGATATGAAGGATGAAGTTCTCGAATATAGAGAGAAATTAGTAGAAGCCGTTGCTGACTACGATGAGACTTTGATGGAGAAATTCTTCGAGGATCCGGATTCAATTTCTGAAGAGGAAATCAACGAAGCACTTAGAAAAGCTACTATCGATCTTTCTATTATTCCTATGACTTGTGGTTCTTCTTTCAAGAACAAAGGTGTACAGTTCATGCTTGATGCTGTTTGTAAATATCTTCCTTCTCCACTAGATAAGGATAATATCAAAGGAACAGATCCAAGAACTGATGCTGATATCGAAAGAAAACCATCTGTTGAAGAGCCTTTCGCTGCATTAGCTTTCAAAATTGCTACTGACCCTTTCGTAGGTAGATTAGCATTCTTCAGAGCTTATTCAGGAAGATTGGATGCTGGTTCTTATGTTCTGAACACAAGATCTGGTAACAAAGAAAGAATCTCAAGAATCTATCAGATGCACGCTAACAAGCAAAATCCGGTTGAGTATATCGAAGCTGGAGATATCGGTGCAGCTGTAGGATTTAAAGATATCAAAACAGGAGATACATTATCTGATGAAAAGAACCCAATCGTTCTTGAATCTATGATCTTCCCGGATCCGGTAATCGGTATCGCTGTTGAGCCTAAAACTAAAGCTGACCAGGATAAAATGGGTAACGCTCTAGCTAAATTAGCTGAAGAGGATCCTACATTCCAGGTTAAGACAGATGAGGCTTCAGGACAAACTATTATCTCTGGTATGGGTGAGCTTCACTTGGATATCATCGTAGACCGTATGAGAAGAGAGTTCAAAGTAGAAGTTAATCAAGGTCAGCCGCAAGTAGAGTACAAAGAAGCTCTTACACAAAAAGCTAACCACAGAGAGGTTTACAAAAAGCAATCTGGAGGTAGAGGTAAGTTCGCGGATATCGTATTCGAAATCGGTCCTGCAGACGAAGGTAAAACTGGTCTTGAATTCATCAACGAAATTAAAGGTGGTAACATTCCTAAAGAATTTATCCCTTCAGTTGAAAAAGGATTCAGAGAAGCTATGAAGAACGGTCCTTTAGCTGGATTTGAGGTTGAATCTATGAAGATTACATTGAAAGATGGATCTTATCACCAGGTTGACTCGGATCAGTTATCTTTCGAACTTGCTGCGAAGTTAGGTTTCAAAGAATCTGGTAGAGCTGCTAAAGCAGTTATCATGGAACCAATCATGAAGCTTGAAGTAGTAACTCCTGAAGAGTATATGGGTGATATCGTAGGTGACCTTAACAGAAGAAGAGGTACTGTAAACGGTATGGACGACAGAAACAACGCTAAAGTTATCAAAGCTTTCGTTCCGCTTTCTGAAATGTTTGGTTATGTAACTTCTCTTAGAACGTTATCTTCAGGTAGAGCAACATCTTCTATGGAATTCGAGAAATACGAAGCTGCTCCTACGAACGTTGCTGAAGAAGTAATCGCTAAGGCTAAAGGTTAATATTAAATTAGATTAAAATGTCACAAAGAATCAGAATAAAACTTAAATCTTACGATTACAACTTGGTAGATAAATCTGCAGAGAAAATCGTAAAAACGGTAAAGGCTACTGGTGCTGTTGTAAACGGACCAATTCCATTGCCAACCAACAAGAGAATCTTCACAGTGTTGAGATCTCCACACGTAAATAAGAAAGCTAGAGAGCAGTTCCAATTATCAGCTCACAAGAGATTGATGGATATCTACTCTTCTTCTTCTAAAACTGTGGATGCTCTAATGAAGTTAGAACTTCCTTCAGGTGTAGATGTAGAAATTAAAGTGTGATAAATTTTCACATTGCTATGATAAAAAAAACCTTCTCAAATCTGAGAAGGTTTTTTTATTTCTAAATTTTCGACCTTAAAAAAAGCTTAAAATAATATTTAATTAATTTATTAGAATATTTATTTTATATAGATAAATTAAATTGAATTGTTAAATTTTTATTATTTTTTTTAAATAGATGGATTATTAATTATAAAATATTACATTTGTCACCCTTAATTTAAAAATATGAAGAAAATATTAACTACTTTGCTATTTTTGGGTAGTTTGCCATTCATTAATGCTCAATGGAGTAAGGCGACGCCAAACGTAACAATTACAAAAAAAAGTGATAACTCGATTTATTACAAATTGGATATCGATGCTATCAGAGGACAGCTATTGTCTGCAGATAAAGCAGGTAAAAATGTAGGATCAGTTACGATCAGTATTCCAACATCTAATGGTATAGAAAAATTTGCCGTTAATAGTTTCCCGGTAATGGATGAAGCATTAGCTAATCAGTATCAATTAGGATCTTATGTTGGTGTTGGTATAGATGATCCTACAAAGTATATTAGATTTAGTGTTGCGCCTAATGATTTCCAGTCCATGATTATTAGTAATGGTAAATATGAATTTATAGAGCCGGCGACTAATGATAAAGCTTTTTATTCCGTACATAGTAAGACAGGTAAAGAAGGAGGCTTTATGTGTAGTACTAAGGAAGATGCTAAATCTGTTGAAAGATTGAATGAATTAGCTAAGACGGGAGTTGCAAGCAAAGCTGGAAATAAAAAATTCCATACTTTGAGATTAGCGGTTTCTGTGACTGGCGAATATGGTGCTTATTTTGGAGGAGCTGCGGGTGCACTTACTCAAATCAATGCAACCATGACCAGAGTGAATGGTGTATTTGAGCAGGAATTTAATCTTCATCTCAATGTTATCAATGCTCCGAACCTGATCTTTACCAATGCATCTACAGATCCTTACAGTGCAGCATCTTCCATGTGTAAATGGAATAATGAGCTTAT
The DNA here is from genome assembly GCF_900182975.1 of Epilithonimonas pallida. Classification (NCBI taxonomy): domain Bacteria; kingdom Pseudomonadati; phylum Bacteroidota; class Flavobacteriia; order Flavobacteriales; family Weeksellaceae; genus Epilithonimonas; species Epilithonimonas pallida. Next base: position 62,036 of record NZ_FXUO01000008.1, read on the forward strand.
GAATGTACTCCACGGAGGAACATATGGCGTTACAGATGCAGATTTTGACATAGGGCATCTTTTCGGTAGATCAGGTGGTGGCGGTAATGCAGGCTGTATAGGTTGCATTGGCAGCAATGATACCACTACAACTTCTTATACTGCTGCAAATGGTGGTTGTGGCTATGCGTACATCTCACCAAACAATTACAAAGGCAGTGGTATAACTTCACCTGGAACAGGAGCACCTCAAGGAGATAATTTTGATATTGATTATGTTGCTCACGAAATGGGACACCAGTTGGGAGATAATCATACATTCAGTTATAATGAAGGAACAGGAGTAACTGTTGAACCAGGGTCAGGGTCAACTATTATGGGTTACGCTGGAATCACCGGAAGTAATACCGATGTTCAGGCACATTCAGATGCTTATTTTCACAGTGTGAGCATAGATCAGGTACAGACTAATCTTGCTTCTAAAACTGTAGATGTTGAAACTAATATTACTAATAATCCACCAGTTGTTACTGCTTTGACAGGTACAACTTATACAATTCCAAAATCAACAGCATTTGTACTGACTGCTTCTGCTACAGATCCGGATGGTGATGCATTGACCTATTGCTGGGAAGAAATGGATTCCAGCACACTGGCAGATGGTATAGGAATGGCATCAGGCACTGGTGATAATGCTTCTGCAATAGGAACGACTACATCCGGAGCAAGTTTCAGATCTTGGCTTCCTACAACTTCTCCAACAAGATATTTCCCTAAACTAGCAACAGTTCTTGGTGGCGCAGTAAAAAATTTAACAGATTTTGAAGCTGCATCTACGGTTGCTAGAACAACTAAGTTCAGAGTTACCGTAAGAGATAATAAACCAGCAGGACAAGCTCAGACAGCTTATACAACTCAGACTGTGGTTGTCGGTTCTGCATCAGCGTTTACGGTTAATACACCACCTACACTAACTGCAAATGGCAACTCTACTATTACTTGGGTAGTTTCTGGTACAACAGCATCTCCGTATAATGTTGCTAATGTAAAAATTGATTTTACTTCTGACAGTGGTGCAAACTGGACAACTCTGGCAGCTTCTGTTCCAAATAGCGGTTCTGCTACTGTTTTTGTTCCGGCTTCTTTAGTTGGTAAGTCTGGTCACATCAGAATTTCTGCGATAGGAAACGTTTTCTATGCGGTAAAACCAGCAACGGTAAGTGCAACTTTAGCGGTATCTGATGTTAATAACACAAAATCTGTACAGGTTTATCCAAATCCTGTAAAAGATATTCTTAATGTTTCCAATGCTGCAGCTAATGCTTCATACGAAATCTTCAACTCAGCAGGACAGATTGTTTCCAGAGGAACTTTGGATAGCGGCAGAGCAACTGTCAACAAATTGGTAAAAGGTGTTTACTTTATCAATATAGAAAATGCAGGCACAACAATCAAAACTAAGTTTGTAAAAGATTAGTAGCTGAATTTTAATAACTTTAAGACCTCTATTTTGGAGGTCTTTATTTTTTATCAATTTGATTCAGAAAACATGAAAAGCAAAAATTTTTTCGAGAGATTCGCAAACTGGGCCACCAAATTTACCGGTAGTTCTGCAGCTTTCATTTCAGCAACATTGATTGTAATAATCTGGGCGGTCACAGGTCCTGTTTTTAATTATTCGGAGACCTGGCAATTGGTGATCAATACCGGAACAACAATTATTACTTTTCTAATGGTGTTTCTTATTCAGAAAGCTCAGAATAAAGACTCGAAAGCTATCCAGATTAAATTGAATGAGCTTATTGCATCCAATGAAAAAGCAAGCAATAGAATCGTAGATATCGAAGATCTTACTGAAAAAGAACTGGATCAGTTGCATTGCTACTATGAAATGCTGTCTGACTATGCTGAGAAGGATGAAGATATCCATCAATCACATTCTATTGATGCAGCGAAGAAAAACCAGGATCATAAATACGAAGCTTTTCAGAAGCGCCACGAAGAATGGCTCTCTAAACAAAATCAAAAAAAGGAATCTCAATGATTCCTTTTTTATTTATTTCCTTAGGAAATAATCAAAGTAAGAACAGCTTCCGGTTAAACTTTTTACAGCTTCAGTATCACTGAAGTTTTGTTTCAGCTGTGTGAAATAAGTTCTGTACTTCTCATTTTTCGTTTTGGTAAAATCAATCTCTCGTTGATTGGATTTTTGTTCCCAGTTTTTATCATCGTAAGACACATTTGGCTGTCTGGCCTCCCATTGGTAATATTTACCCTGTTCTGCACTGGCCATCTGGAAAAGTATTCTAGCCTTTTGTTCTTTGTCTCCGGAATTTTGCAAAGCTTTAGTATAAAATTGAATGGATAGATCAAAATTGTCCGGTTTTATAAAGACATTGGAAATATAATTTTTATAATAATACCTGAAAGGACTTTCATCATTTCCAAAATAATATTTCCCACCGTTGGAATTATCCGTATCCATCACAAAAACTTCTCGGTAATAACCTAAAACAGAAGTATTATAAAGCAAATTCCCGATCAGCTGATTCGCTTTTGAAGATAACTCGCCTTTGCTTTTACCGGTTTGTTGAAGTCGCATAACAGCGTCTGCAAGTTCCAGCTTATTCATCTTTTGTTTGATGAATGGAAAATCATTTATAAAATCTTCAGCTTTCATGCTAACATTATCAGGGCTTTGGTAACTTTCCCACACATTATGCCCGAAAATTAATCCGGAAATATTACTGAATCCATTATATAGATCGGAAGTGTTTTGATATTTTACATAATTTCCGGTATTGTAATCATAATAACCTTCCGGCAAAGGAATACCTGAAAACCGAACGGCTTTCTCATAATGTTTTTTTGCATTGGCGAAGTCGGCATTTCTCATCGCAAAATCACCATAGATCAGATTGAAGAACGCTTCGGTATCGCCAACATTATTAATGTTTTTAGCAATGATCTGGCTTTCAAAAGTAGATTTGTCTTTTTTATTAAAAAATGCCTGGAGTTTTTTAGCAAGGTTGAAATTCGGATTGAACCGTAGATCTGACAATTGATTATTCATCAGAAAGGATTTTGCATCATCACCTTGTAGAAAATACCGGTTGGCAAGAATATCTTTCAGAAACTCCTGTGTTGAAGGCGCTGTGTATTCCTCATATCCGAAATTTTCAGCAGTGCTGTCGGTTTCTATTTTCTTTGGTTTTTCTTCAAAGAACTCACGGTAATCCTTGTAAAGATGTTCCTCAAAATCAGATGTGATTTTTGGTTGAGAGACAATATCATTCAGCATTTTCATTCTCCGGATCTGGGATTGATAATTTTTGTCATTAGTGTTGATGCTGTTCAGAATCTCTGAACTGTCTTCATAATCTTTTTGAAGAAATTTTAGATAGGCATCAGCAATTTTCCAGAATTCGTCTTTGCTTTCATCTTTTATTTTGTCAGTGAATTCCTCGAGGTCGGAAATATAATTGACCGGTTTATCATTGTCATTATAATAATAGCTGTATTCCGGTTTGTTGAAAAATGGAATTCTGTCAGGATTTTCTAAGTATTGCTTATCAGAAAGATCATTGCTGCGATCAGTTTTTTCGGAAGATTTTGAACTAAAAATACTTTTGAACCATCGCACGATTCTTTGCCAAATGGATAATTCTTGTTTTTCAGAATTTTCCTTAGCATTAACCTTAGGCTGTTCTGTTGTTTTATCGGTTGTATCTTGTGTTTCAGGATTCTGATAATAATAGACAGGAAGATAATTTCTTTCCAGTTCATTAATTGCTCTTGCGCCCAGAACTTTGAGCATTTCAGATTCCGGATCTATGTCATAGATCTTTTTCATCATTGGGAGCGGATCATTAAAATCCTGGTAGCCCAAAAGGAAATAAGCCATCGTTTTTTCCCGATCATTGCCGGCGCGTTTCAGAATGTTATTGAAAGAAGCGCTATCCGAAAGTTTCATCGATACAAAAGCATCTCTTTTCAAAGATTTTGAATTCATAAAAACCTGAAAAAAATGCCAGTTGGCCTCTTCATTTTTGCCCAGGCCGCGTTCAGCACCCGCGAACTGATCCAGCGCAAGATAATAAGGTGCGGATTTGATTTTTAGCGGTTCAACATATTTTTTAAAAGCATTAGCAGATTCCTCAAAATGTCTGGTGTAATGATTAAATCGCACCAGCTGATAACCGTAACGCAATTTGATTTCAGGATTTCTTGCCGAATTATAAAGTGAGTTGAGAGCGGCAATTGTTTTATTGTAATCAAGATTTGTAGCATTTTTATTATCCGTTTCGGAGCGGTAATAGAAAGAATCCGGACTTTCCACATAACTGATTCGCATATACGGCTCCAGATATTTGGCCTCAATCAGGTAATCAATGCCTTCTTTATATTTGGCGTAAAATGAATTTCCAAGCTTTGCTAATATTGGTTCGGAAGCAGCTTTCCCGGCCTTGATTGCGTTTAGTGCCTGTAAAGGAATATGATTTACCAAATATTCCGTTTCACGGTAATTCAACTGATTCCCGAAATATTTTTGCCAGTTTTCTATATTTTCATTAGGAATTACAGCTTTTTCATCTTCGTAGAATCTTGAAGAATATGTCAGCAAAAATGGTGTGAAAGATTTATCACGGATAATATTTTGTGTAAAAAGATTGAAATAATCATAATCCGGATCGTACCAGGCACAAGCTTTGGACTGATTGAAAAATGCAGAAGCAAGAACAAAGCTTAAAAGGAATTTTTTCATAGTTTGAGTTTTTTATTAACGGTTGAAGTTTCTGTTTCTGATAAACCTTTCGTCCAATTGATAATATATGATGTTAAATTTAGGAATTTTCCGGTCAAGAAAATTCACCGCTTCATCTAAGGTTTGTTCCGGGATCTGTTCCACTTTTATCCTGAAACCTTTATTGAGATAATAACCAAAAAAGAAACCATCTTTTCTTACAACGGCTTCATTTTCCGAAATTTTTTCTAAATCCTCATTATTAAGATCTTTTTCCGACAGAGCATTAATCAGTTTATGTTTTCCGAAATGGTTGGTGACGATTCCCCAGGAGTATATAGGCAAGGCAACATCTATTTTTTTAATAGGATAATTCTGGACTTCGGAAAGGTAATTTTTCAGAATCTGAATGTCCAGGATCGAGTTTTTATCCGAGTTTTCCAAAGGAGAGGAAGTGGAATAACACATCAGATAAACTTTTTTAACAGGCGGAATTCCCATTGTAACTTTATCTTTTACCTGGTGTAGCCTCAATGTGGAAGTGATTTCTTTATGAGAAAGCGCTTTAAGTTTTTTTAAAAATTTAAAATAGTCATTTTTTGTGCCCGCAGTCCAGTCGCAGTCAATTTGTATTTCCGAAGCGTCTGCAAATCCAAATTCTTTGATTCTTTTATCAATAAGACTATAAATACTTTTGGCAAGAAAATCAATTTCAGAATCTTTGATATAAAGAAATATTCTGTTTGTGATAAAAATTACCGGAACAATGTGTTTTGAGCTTCGAAAATTTTCTGATTTCGAGATTACGCTGACCGGTTGGAATTTACCATCCACTTTATCAGCATCAAAAAATCTGACATATAAATTGGTTAGTGTTGATTGTTTCAGTACATCTTTTTCCGATTCTTTTAAGGATAATTTTGTTTTCCAGTAATAAAAACCATAGGCATGATTTTCTTGTTTATTACAACTGAAAAATAATATGAGAATCAAAATTGAAAATATTTTTTTCATAATCAAATTTAAAAATTCGACGTATAAAAATTGTGATAATTTCCTGATTTGAGCTAAAACATTAAAAATCAAAATATTTTATGATAAATATTTGTCAGTTTGAAAATTATCCATAAATTTGCACACTCATTTTAGGGAAGGAGTATGCCTATTTCAGACATAGAATATGACGAAAACCGCTAAAATGCTGAAACAAAATATAATAGATATATATAAATAATGTCAGGTATTATTGGTAAAAAAATCGGTATGACATCTTTGTTTAACGAGGACGGGAAGAACATTCCTTGTACAGTTATTCAAGCTGGTCCATGCTCGGTTTTACAGGTCAGAACCGAAGAGGTTGACGGGTATGTTGCCGTACAACTAGGTTTCGATGACAAGAGTGAGAAGAACGTTGGTAAAGCGTTAGCTGGTCATTTCAAAAAGGCTGGTTCAACTCCTAAAGCTAAAATCGTAGAATTCAGAAACGAATTCGAACATGCGGTTAAGACAGGAGATTTAGTAGAAGTTAACATGTTTGCGGAAGGTGAATACGTTGATGTAACAGGGACTTCTAAAGGTAAAGGTTTCCAAGGTGTTGTTAAAAGACACGGATTTGGAGGTGTAATGCAAGCTACTCACGGTCAGCACAACAGACTTAGAGCTCCAGGTTCTATCGGTGCTGGTTCGGATCCTTCAAGAGTATTCAAAGGAATGAGAATGGCTGGTAGAATGGGAGGTAAACAGGTAACTGTTCAGAACCTTCAGGTGTTAAAAGTAGATGGAGAACAAAATCTTTTAGTAGTAAAAGGTGCTGTTCCGGGAGCTAAAAATTCTTATGTAATTATCAAGAAATGGAACTAGTAGTATTAAGTACATCAGGAAAAGAAACCGGAAGAAAAGTAACTCTTGACGAATCAGTATTCGGGATTGAGCCAAATCAGCACGCGGTTTACTTAGAGGTTAAGCAATATCTTGCTGCACAAAGACAAGGTACTCATAAATCAAAAGAAAGAAGCGAAATTACGGCTTCTACAAGAAAGCTTAAGAAGCAAAAAGGTTCAGGATCTGCGAGATATGGTGATATCAAGTCGCCAACTTTCAAAGGTGGAGGTAGAGTTTTTGGTCCAAAACCAAGAGACTACAGATTCAAATTGAACAAGGCTCTTAAGAGATTAGCTAAAAAATCTGTTTTGTCTCAAAAATTGAGAGATAACAGTATCAAAGTTTTGGAGAACTTGAGTTTTGACGCTCCTAAGACTAAAGAATTCATCAACTTGTTGGGTGCTTTGGATCTTAACGGTAAAAAGTCTTTATTCATCATTCCTGAAGCTAACAAGAATGTATATTTATCTTCAAGAAACTTGCCTAAGACAAGAGTGTTAAATTATAACGAGATTTCTTCTTATGATTTGATCAATGCAGGTGAGATTGTTTTCTTAGAAGGTGCAGTAGAAAAATTTCAGGAAAATTTAAAGAAATAAATCATCATGTCACTTATTATTAAACCAATTATTTCAGAAAAAGCAAACTATCTTACAGATCTAAGAGGTGCTTATTCTTTCTTGGTTGCTCCTAAAGCAAACAAGATCCAGATTAAAGGTGCTATTGAAGCAGCTTACGGTGTAAAAGTAGCGGACGTTAGAACGATGATTTATGCACCAAAAGTTTCTTCAAAATACACGAAAAAAGGACTTCAAGTTGGGAAAACTAACAAATTGAAGAAAGCAGTTGTAACATTGGCTGCTGGAGAAGTTATTGATATTTTCGCAACAAATTAATTAATTATAAATAATAGTAATGTCTGTTAGAAAATTAAAACCTATCACCCCGGGACAGAGATTCAGAGTTGTTAATAACTTTGAGGAAATTACTACTAACAAGCCAGAGAAATCTCTGACAGTTGGTATTAAAAAGTCAGGTGGACGTAACCAAACTGGTAAAATGACCATGCGTTACACCGGCGGTGGACACAAAAAGAAATACAGAATTATCGACTTCAAAAGAAATAAATTTGACGTTGAAGCTACGGTAAAAACTGTAGAATATGATCCAAACAGAACTGCTTTCATCGCATTAGTTGAATATGCAGACGGAGAAAAGAGATACATCATCGCTCCAAACGGGATCAAAGTAGATCAGAAAATTGTTTCTGGAGAAAGCGTAGAACCAAATGTTGGTAACGCAATGAAATTGAAAAACATTCCATTGGGTACTATCATCTCTTGTGTTGAAATGAAGCCTGGACAAGGCGCTATTTTGGCAAGAAGTGCTGGTTCTTCAGCTCAATTAACTTCAAGAGACGGAAAATATGCAATCATCAAGTTGCCTTCTGGAGAATCTAGAATGATCCTTACAGAATGTATGGCAATGGTTGGTTCGGTTTCTAACGGAGATCATCAGTTAACAGTATCAGGTAAGGCTGGTAGAAGCAGATGGTTAGGTAGAAGACCAAGAACAAGACCAGTAGTAATGAACCCGGTTGATCACCCAATGGGAGGTGGTGAAGGACGTTCTTCTGGAGGTCACCCAAGATCTAGAAACGGTAAGCCTGCTAAAGGTTACAAAACCAGAAAGAAAAACAAAGTGTCTAACCGTTACATCGTATCTAAAAGAAAATAATTATGGCAAGATCACTTAAAAAAGGACCATTCATTCATCATACTTTAGATAAGAAGGTTCAGGCAAATGTAGAGTCTGGTAAAAAGACTGTAATCAAAACTTGGTCTAGAGCATCTATGATTTCTCCAGACTTTGTAGGACAAACTATCGCTGTTCACAACGGGAAATCTTTTATCCCTGTTTATGTAACAGAAAACATGGTGGGTCACAAGTTAGGCGAATTTTCTCCGACAAGATCTTTCAGAGGTCACGGTGGTAACAAAAATAAAGGAGGTAGATAATCATGGGATCAAGAAAAAGAGAAAGTGCATTAGCACGTAAAATAGCAAACCAAGATGTGGCAAAAGCGTTGCATAACGACTGTCCGTCTTCTCCAAGAAAAATGAGATTAGTTGCTGATATCATTAGAGGGGTAGAAGTTGATAAAGCTTTGTATATCCTTAAATATTCTAAGAAAGATGCTTCTAACAAATTAGAAAAAGTATTGCTTTCTGCTATCGCAAACTGGCAAGCTAAAAACGAAGGTGCTGACATCGAGGAGGCTAACCTTATCGTTAAAGAAATCTATGTAGACAGTGCAAGACAATTGAAGAGACTAAGACCTGCGCCACAAGGTAGAGGTTACAGAATCAGAAAAAGATCTAACCACATTACACTAATTTTAGGTACTAAAAATTAATTCAAGGTATGGGACAGAAGACAAATCCAATTGGTAACAGATTAGGTATCATCAGAGGATGGGATTCTAACTGGTTTGGTGGTAAAAACTACGGCGACAGAATCGCTGAAGATTACAAAATCAGAAGATACCTTGAAGCAAGATTATCTAAAGGTGGAATTTCAAAAATCTATATTGAAAGAACACTGAAATTAGTAACAGTAACAATCACGACTGCAAGACCAGGATTAATCATTGGTAAAGGTGGTCAGGAGGTTGACAAATTGAAAGAAGAGTTGAAAAAATTGACTGGAAAGGATATCCAGATCAACATCTTCGAAATCAAAAGACCTGAGCTAGATGCAGTATTGGTTGCAGACAGCATTGCCAAGCAAATCGAAAACAGGATCTCTTACAGAAGAGCTGTTAAGATGGCTATGGCAAGCACAATGAGAATGGGTGCAGAAGGTATCAAAGTAATGATCTCCGGAAGATTGAATGGTGCAGAGATGGCAAGATCAGAATCTTTCAAAGAAGGTAGAATCCCTTTATCAACTTTCAGAGCAGATATCGATTACCACATCGGTGAAGCATTGACTCAGTATGGTAAATTAGGTGTTAAAGTTTGGATCATGAAAGGTGAAGTTTACGGTAAAAGAGAACTTACGCCGCTAGTAGGACAACAGAAAAAAGCACCAGCTGGAGGTAGAGAGAGAAACGACAGAGGAGAAAGAGGAGACAGAAAACCAAGAAGAAATAATTAATAAAATTTTAGAGGATAGTTTTTAAATGACCGTTACTTTTTTAAAATCTAAATTCTAAAATCTAAAATTTAAGAAATTATGTTACAACCAAAAAGAACCAAATTCCGTAGAGTTCATAAGATGAAAATGAAGGGGAGTGCCCAGAGAGGTAATCAACTTGCTTACGGAACTTTCGGGATCAAAGCTATAGAAGGTGCTTGGATCACTGCAAGACAGATTGAAGCTGCGCGTATCGCTGCAACAAGATATATGAAAAGAGAAGGTCAACTATGGATCAAAATATTCCCGGATAAGCCTATTACCAAAAAACCAGCGGAAGTACGTATGGGTAAAGGTAAAGGTGCTGTAGAATATTGGGTAGCTGTAGTTAAACCGGGTAAAATTATGTTCGAAGTTGGTGGAGTTCCTTACGAAGTAGCGAAAGAAGCTCTTAGACTTGCTGCGCAGAAACTGCCGGTAGTTACCAAGTTCGTAGTTGCTAACGATTTTGTTAAACCTCAATAATCTCTATTACAATGAAAAAAGCTGACATCAAAAATTTAAGCGTAGAGGATATCAAAGTTCAATTGGCTGACGCTAAAGCTAACTATTCTAAACTGAAATTAGCACACAGAATTAGCCCAGTTGAAAATCCAATTCAGATCAGAGATTTGAGAAAAACAATCGCAAGACTTAATACAGAATTAACTAACAAACAATAATTCCTTTTTATAATGGATAGAAATTTAAGAAAAGAACGTATTGGAGTAGTTTCCAGCAATAAAATGGAAAAAACTATTGTTGTTAGTGAAACTACAAGAGTAAAACATCCAATGTACGGGAAATTCGTTTTGAAAACGAAAAAATATACCGCACACGATGAGAATAACGAGTGCAACGAAGGAGATACGGTTTTGATTACAGAAACTAGACCTTTGAGCAAGAGCAAAAGATGGAGATTAGTAAGAATCATTGAAAAAGCTAAGTAATAATGTTACAAACAGAATCAAGATTAAAAGTTGCTGATAACACAGGTGCAAAAGAAGTACTAGTTATCAGAGTTCTAGGAGGAACTAGAAGAAGATATGCTTCAGTTGGTGATAAAATCGTTGTTACTATCAAAGATTCTACACCATCAGGAAACGCAAAAAAAGGTCAGGTATCTAAAGCGGTAGTTGTAAGAACTAAAAAAGCAGTTAGAAGAAAAGATGGTTCATACATCAAATTCGAAGACAACGCTTGCGTATTGCTAAACGCTGCTGGAGAAATGAGAGGAACTCGTGTTTTTGGACCGGTTGCCCGTGAGTTGAGAGACAAAGAATATATGAAGGTTATTTCATTAGCTCCTGAAGTACTTTAATTTTAAAATTTTAAGAAAATGTCAAAAGTTAAAATAAAAAGAGGAGACAACGTTATCGTTACGACCGGAAAAAATAAAGGTAGTAAAGGTGAAGTTCTTGAAGTAATCAAGAAAGAAGGTAAAGATCCTAGAGTTATTGTTGCAGGAATTAATATCGTTAAAAAACATACTAAGCCGTCTGCACAAAATCCTCAAGGTGGAATCGTTGAAAAGGAAGCTTCACTACATATTTCAAACGTATCATTAACTGATAAAAGCGGAAAAGCTACTAAAGTTGGATACAAAGTAGAAGGGGATAAAAAAGTAAGAGTTGCTAAAACAACAGGTGAAACTTTATAATTTAGAATTACAATGGAATATATAGTAAGACCAAAACAACAATATAAAGAGAAAATTGTTCCTGCAATGATGGAAGAATTTGGGTACAAGTCAGTAATGCAAGTGCCTAAGTTGGAGAAAATCGTTGTGTCACAAGGTTTGGGAGCTGCTACAGCTGACAAGAAAATTGTGGACTATGCAGTAGAAGAATTGACTGCAATCACAGGACAAAAAGCAGTTGGAACTCTTTCTAAAAAAGATGAAGCAGCCTTCAAATTAAGAAAAGGAATGCCTGTAGGAGCAAGAGTAACGCTTAGAGCTGATAAGATGTATGAGTTCCTAGATAGATTAACTTCTTCTGCACTTCCAAGAATTAGAGATTTTTCTGGAATCAAAGCTGACGGTTTTGACGGTAGAGGTAATTATAACTTAGGTATTACTGAGCAGATTATCTTCCCGGAGATCGTAATTGACAAAGTGAAAAAAATCCAGGGGATGGACATCACTTTCGTAACAACTGCGAAAACTGATAAAGAAGCAAAATCATTATTAACTCACTTCGGTTTACCTTTCAAAAAGAACTAAGAAATGGCTAAAGAATCAATGAAAGCGCGTGAGCGCAAAAGAGAAGCTACTGTAGCTAAATATGCTGAAAAAAGAAAAGCTTTGAAAGAAGCTGGAGATTATGAAGCATTACAAAAATTGCCTAAAAATGCTTCTCCTGTAAGATTACACAACAGATGTAAATTGACAGGAAGACCAAGAGGATATATGAGAACATTCGGTATTTCCAGAGTAACGTTCCGTGAAATGGCTAACAATGGTCTTATCCCGGGAGTTAAAAAAGCTAGTTGGTAAGCAATTAAAAACAATCGAGGCAATTAAGTTGTTGAGATACTAAAGCATAAAAAATATCAGACTGAAGTTTTCTGAGGTCTGATTTTTTTAATCTTCAAGTCTTTTCAATACTGGTTGTCATTAACCAATAATTTAAAACAAAGAAATGGTAACAGATCCAATTTCAGATTTCCTAACAAGAGTAAGGAACGCACAAAGCGCAGGCCACAAAGTGGTGGAAATTCCTGCATCGAAAATCAAAAAAGAGATCACTAAGATTCTTTTCGATCAAGGTTATATCTTGAACTACAAGTTCGAGGATAACGCTGTTCAAGGAGCTATCAAGATCGCTTTGAAGTATGATAAGCAAACTAACAAACCTGCGATCAAGTCTATACAAAGAGCTTCTAGACCAGGTCTACGTCAGTACAAAGGTTCTGAGGAACTTCCAAGAGTACTTAACGGACTAGGTGTGGCTATCATCTCTACTTCTAAAGGAGTAATGACTGATAAAAAAGCTAGACAGGAGAAAGTTGGAGGTGAAGTAATTTGCTACGTATATTAATTTTTTAAAACAAGGAAAATGTCAAGAATTGGTAAAGCAATTATAGAAGTTCCTGCTGGTGTTACGATCACTGAAAACAACGGTGTAGTAACGGTAAAAGGTCCTAAAGGAGAATTATCTCAGGAGCTTACATCAGGAATCAGCTTCACACAGGAAGATGGTAAATTAACATTTAACCGTCCTTCTGATTCAAAAGAACACAAAGCGCTTCACGGTTTGTACAGAGCGCTTATCAACAATATGATTGTTGGGACGTCTACAGGTTTCACAAAGCAATTAGAGCTTGTAGGAGTTGGTTACAGAGCATCTCACAATGGTCAAAAATTAGAATTGGCACTTGGATTTTCTCACGGTATTCTATTGGAACTTCCAAAAGAAGTAACATTGGATACTTTGACTGAAAAAGGGAAAAACCCGATCATTACATTATCTTCTTACGATAAACAACTTCTTGGAATGGTGGCTGCAAAGATCAGATCTTTCAGAAAACCTGAACCTTACAAAGGAAAAGGTGTGAGATTCGTGGGTGAAAACATCAGAAGAAAAGCCGGTAAATCTGCATAAAATTTAAGAAAATGGCATTAACAAAAGTTGAAAAACGAATCAGAATCAAAAGAAGAGTAAGAGGGAAGATCTCAGGATCTGCAGAATTACCAAGATTGTCTGTATTCAAAAGTAATAAAGAGATCTACGCACAATTAGTAGATGATAAAGACGGTAAAACATTAGTATCAGCTTCTTCTAGAGAGAAAGGGGTAGACGCTAAAGGAACTAAAACTGAAGTATCTGCAGCGGTAGGCAAAGCTATTGCAGCTAAAGCTAAAGCAGCTGGTATCGAAAGTGTTGTATTTGATAGAAATGGTTTTGTATACCACGGTAGAGTGAAAGCTCTTGCTGACGGTGCTAGAGAAGCAGGTCTTAAATTCTAATTTTAAAATTCAGAAAATATGTTAGATAGTAATATAGAAAGAGTTAAACCTGGAGGATTAGAATTAAAAGATCGTCTGGTTGCTGTTAATAGAGTAACTAAAGTAACGAAAGGTGGTAGAGCATTCGGATTTTCTGCAATTGTTGTTGTAGGAAACGAAGATGGTGTTATCGGTTACGGACTTGGAAAATCTAAGGAAGTTGCTTCTGCTATTGCGAAAGCTGTAGAAGATGCTAAGAAAAACTTGGTGAAAGTTCCTGTAATCAATCATACAATTCCTCACCAGACTTCTGCTAGATATGGTGGTGCTGATATCTTCTTGAGACCAGCTTCTCACGGTACAGGACTTATCGCCGGTGGTGCGGTAAGAGCGGTACTAGAATCTGCAGGTGTACACGATGTATTGTCAAAATCTAAAGGTTCTTCTAACCCACACAACGTGGTGAAAGCTACTTTCAACGCATTGTTGGATATCAGAAGACCAGAAGAAATTGCAAGAATGAGAGGAGTTTCTTTAAGTAAAGTGTTTAACGGTTAATCAATATAGCAATGGCAACAATCAAAGTAAAATTAGTTAGAAGTGCTATTAATCGTTCTAAAACTCAAAAAAGAACACTTGAAGCACTAGGATTTAAGAGACTTCAACAAGTTGTAGAACACGAAGCAACGCCTTCTATTTTAGGAATGATTGCTTCTGTAAGTCACTTACTGGAAGTTCAAAAATAAGACAAAAGATAATGAGAAAAGGGATCTTTCTCTTTTCTCAATACTTTATCATTTAAAATCTCAATTACAAAATGAATTTAAATAACATACAACCAGCAGTAGGTTCTACTCACAATTCAAAAAGAATTGGTAGAGGTCAGGGAAGCGGAAAAGGTGGTACTTCAACAAAAGGGCATAAAGGTCAAAAAGCAAGAGCTGGTTATTCTCAGAAAATCGGTTTCGAAGGTGGACAGATGCCTTTGCAGAGAAGATTACCAAAATTTGGTTTCAAAAATATTAATAGAAAAGAGTTTAGAGCTATCAATCTTGATACAATCCAAACTTTGATCGATACTAAGAACATTACTGGTGATATCACTAGAGACGTATTAGTAGAAAACGGTCTTGCTTCTAAAAATGAATTGGTAAAAATCCTAGGTAGAGGTGATTTGAAATCAGGTGTTTCAATCTCTGCTGACAAATTTACTAAATCTGCTGAAGAAGCAATCAACAAGGCTGGAGGTAAAGCAATTACTCTTTAATTAATAACCAATGAAAGAATTTATACAAACACTAAAAAACATTTGGAGTCTAAAAGAGCTTAGAGATAAAATTATCTTGACACTTTCATTGGTCCTTGTGTATAGATTCGCATCGTATGTTTCTCTTCCGGCTATTAACATGGCAGAAGTTGGGAACTTATTACAACATTACAAAAACCAAGGCGGGAACCAACAAGGGGCCGGCCTTTTGGGTTTATTGTCATCTTTCACCGGAGGAGCGTTTAGCCGTGCTTCTATAATGGCACTAGGAATTATGCCTTATATCTCCGCGTCCATTATTGTTCAGCTGATGGGAATGGCTATTCCTTATCTTCAGAAATTACAGAAAGATGGAGAAAGTGGAAGGAATACATTAAACCAAATTACCAGATGGTTAACTATTGGGGTTTGTCTTGTACAGGCACCTTCGTACTTAACATCAGTAACACAATTTTTCTTACCGTACGGCCAGTTCCAGTCAGCTTACTATATAGATCCGGCATCTGTGATGTTCTGGTTACCAAGTATTGTGATCCTGGTTGCAGGTTCTGTATTTGCAATGTGGTTAGGAGAAAAGATTACTGACAAAGGTATTGGTAATGGTATCTCGATCTTAATTATGGTGGGTATCCTTGCGGATCTTCCAACAGCTTTTTATCAAGAAGTTATTACACAGAATGGTAAAGGTGGTTTAGGAAGCATTATGATTTTGGTTGAAGTTGTATTTTGGTTATTAGTTGTTTTATTGGCAATTATTCTATCCGTAGCTGTTAGAAAAATTCCAATCCAATATGTGAGTAGAGCTCAGGCAAGAGGTGGTGTAAGCAGAAACCTGATGGAAGGCGCCAGACAATGGATCCCATTGAAAGTAAATGCAGCAGGAGTTATGCCGATCATCTTTGCTCAGGCATTGATGTTTGTACCCGGATTACTAACCAAAGTTGATGAATCTAATACATTTTTGGCAGGATTCAAAAATGTTTTTAGCTGGCAGTACAATGTATTGTTTGCATTATTAATTATAATTTTCTCATTTTTCTATACGGCAATTACTATTCCGGTTAATCAGATGGCTGATGATTTGAAGCGTAATGGTGGATTGATCCCGAAAGTAAGACCTGGAAAAGAAACGGCAGATTATCTGGATGATATTTTATCCAAAATAACCTTGCCGGGTGCAATTTTTTTATCTATCTTTGCAGTCCTTCCGGCAATAGTGCACGGAGCATTTGTTCAGACAGATAGATTTGCCCTGTTTTTTGGGGGTACATCGTTATTAATTATGGTGGGCGTTATCTTAGATACTGTTCAGCAAATTAATACGTATCTGCTGAACCATCATTATGACGGGTTGATGCAATCTAAATTATCAAGATCATCAAACTATTAATAATATAAATGGCAAAACAGAAACATATAGAACAAGACGGAGTGATTACGGAAGCACTTTCCAACGCACAATTCCGTGTAGAGCTAGAAAATGGGCACGTATTGATTGCCCATATTTCTGGTAAAATGAGAATGCATTATATAAAACTCTTACCCGGAGACAAGGTAAGACTCGAACTCTCTCCTTATGACTTGACTAAAGGGAGAATAACTTTTAGATATTAAAAATAACAAAATGAAGGTTAGAGCATCTATCAAAAAAAGAAGTGCAGACTGCAAGATCGTTAGACGAAAAGGCGTTCTGTTCGTAATTAACAAGAAAAACCCTAAATTTAAACAAAGACAAGGTTAAGAACCGATTAAATTATGGCGAGAATTTCAGGTATTGATTTACCAAAGAACAAAAGAGGCGTTATAGGACTTACTTATATCTACGGTATCGGTAAGAGCACAGCTTCAGAAATTTTGAAAAGCGCTGGAATCAGCGAAGACAAGAAAGTCAACGAATGGAATGACGATGAATTGGCAGCAATCAGAACTTACATCACCGAAAACGTAAAAGTTGAAGGAGAGCTTAGATCTGAAGTGCAATTGAACATCAAGCGATTGATGGACATAGGATGCCAACGAGGAATACGTCACAGACTGGGATTACCTTTAAGAGGCCAAAGAACGAAAAACAATTCTAGAACCCGTAAAGGAAAGAGAAAAACTGTTGCTAACAAGAAAAAGGCAAGTAAATAATCGTTAGAATTAATTATGGCAAAACAAACTAAAGTTGTTAAAAAAAGAAAAGTAAAAGTTGAAGCTATTGGTGAAGCGCATATTCAGGCTTCTTTCAATAACATCATCATTTCTTTAACAAATAAAAACGGAGAGGTTATCTCTTGGGCATCTGCCGGTAAAATGGGATTCAGAGGTTCTAAAAAGAACACTCCTTTTGCTGCTCAAATGGCTGCTGAAAACTGTTCAGCTGTAGCTCACGAAGCAGGTCTTAGAAGAGTAAAAGTATTTGTAAAAGGTCCGGGTGCAGGTAGAGAATCTGCGATCAGATCTATTCACAATTCTGGGATTGAAGTAAGCGAAATCGTTGACGTGACACCTATGCCACACAACGGATGCAGACCTCCAAAAAGAAGAAGAGTTTAATCTTTTAATCCTCAAATCTTAATTACAATGGCAAGATATATTGGACCTAAAACTAAAATTGCTAGAAAATTTGGTCAGGCAATTTACGGAGACGATAAAAACTTCGAAAAAAGAAAAAATCAACCACCAGGACAACACGGTCCTAACAAAAGAAGAGGTGCGAAGAAATCAGAATACGCTACTCAGCTGGCTGAAAAGCAAAAGGCTAAGTACACTTATGGTATCCTTGAAAGACAATTTGCTAACCTTTTCGATAAAGCTCACAGAAGCAAAGGTGTAACAGGGGAAGTTCTATTGCAACTTTGCGAATCAAGATTGGATAACGTAGTTTACAGATTAGGTTTTGCTAAAACCAGATCTGCAGCTAGACAACTTGTTTCTCACAGACACATCACTGTGAACGGAGAACTGGTAAACATCCCTTCTTATTTGTTAAAAGCTGGTGACGAAATTGCTGTGAGAGAGAAATCAAAATCTCTTGAAGTAATCTCTAACGCTTTGGCTTCTAAAGCAAATTATGAGTGGTTACAATTCAATGACGAGAAAAAAACTGGTACTTTTGTAAGTGCTCCTGAGAGAATCCAAATTCCTGAGGACATCAAAGAACAGTTAATCGTCGAATTATACTCTAAATAATAATTTTTTCAAATTTTTGCTCAACCAGACTATGGCAATTTTAACATTTATAAAACCCGATAAAGTAATCCTGTTAAACTCTACAGATTTTAAAGGACAATTCGAATTCAGACCTTTGGAACCAGGTTTCGGGCTTACAATCGGTAATGCATTGAGAAGAGTTTTATTATCTTCTCTGGAAGGATATGCTATTTCATCTATCAAAATAGAAGGCGTAGAGCACGAATTTTCAACTATACCGGGAGTGATTGAAGATGTAACGGAAATCATTCTTAATCTTAAACAGCTTCGTCTTAAAGCTAAAACTGAAAATCCAGGAAACGAGCAGGTAACTGCAAAAGTATCCGGAAAGGATGTGGTGACTGCTGGAGATCTTGGAGGTTCTATCGTGAACTTCGAAGTTCTCAACCCAGAATTGGTAATCGCTACTTTGGCTAAAGATGTAACGTTTGAAATTACTTTCAACATTGAAAAAGGAAGAGGATATGTTCCGAGCGATCAGAACAAATCAAACAATGCTCCTGTCGGGACTATTGCTATTGACTCTATCTTCACACCTATCAAGAAAGTTCAGTACAGTATAGAAAATTACCGTGTAGAGCAAAAAACAGACTACGAAAAACTAGTATTGGATATCGAAACTGATGGATCAATCACACCTCAGAATGCTTTAACAGAAGCTTCTAAGATCTTGATCTACCACTTTATGTTGTTCTCTGATGAAAGAATCACTCTTGAAACAGAGGCTGTAAAGGCATCCATCCAATACGACGAGGAAACACTTCATACAAGACAATTACTTAAGTCAAAATTGGCAGATATGGATCTTTCTGTAAGAGCCCTTAACTGTCTGAAAGCGGCTGAAGTAGAAACGCTTGGAGAATTGGTTTCTTTTAGTAAGTCTGATTTGATGAAATTCAGAAATTTTGGTAAAAAATCTTTAACAGAACTTGAAGAATTGGTTCATTCAAAAGGACTAAATTTCGGGTTTGATGTTGCAAAATATAAGTTAGACGCTGATAAATAATCCTCAAAATGAGACACGGAAAAAAGATAAATCACTTAGGTAGAACTGCACCACACAGAAAAGCAATGCTTTCTAATATGGCTTGTTCCCTGATTGAACATAAAAGAATCAACACTACTGTTGCTAAAGCGAAAGCTTTAAGAGTTTACGTGGAACCAATCCTGACGAAGGCTAAAGAAGATACAACTCACAATAGAAGAATCGTTTTCTCTTACCTACAAAGTAAAGAAGCGGTTACTGAATTGTTCAGAACTGTAGCTCCTAAAATCGCTGAAAGAAACGGTGGTTACACAAGAATCATCAAAACTGGTTTCAGACCTGGTGATGCTGCTGATACTGCGCTTATCGAGTTGGTAGATTTCAACGATATCTACAATCCAAACGAAGCTGAGAAGAAAACAACCAGAAGAAGTAGAAGATCTACTGCTGCTCCTAAAAAAGAAGCTGCTCCTGTTGTTGAAGCTACTGAAGCTAAAGTGGAAGAAACTCCGGCTGCAGAAACTGCTACAGAAGAAAAAACTGAAGAATAAGAATTCTAAGTTTTTAAATATAAAACCACCTCAATCGAGGTGGTTTTTTTGTTTGTATGGTAATGTTCCAAACAAGTTGGTAAATAAAAATAGTATTGAATTTCAATACTATTTTTTATAAATAATATAGAAAAATAAAGTTTGAAATAGTATTGCAGATAACCAGAATAGTAGAAATTAGAAAAAAGGCTATCTAAAATGCTGAGAATCATAAAAGGTGTTCCAGATATGTTGGTGAATTATAATTGATCACGACTTACAAATCAGCGACATCGGTTTTTTTTGTTGAGACAATTTCAATAGCTTACTTTTGTAGATATATAACCTTAAAAATAATATCAATGAAAATAAAGCGTATAGATTTTCTAAAAATCTTAACTGTTTTCATCATATTGTTTGGACTATCACCAACAATTGTTGCACAAAATCTTAAGAACATTGTCAAATCTCCCGATGGAACCATTACGTTAGAGGTTGGGACCAATCAAGGCAAAGTGTTTTACAAAGTTTCTAAAGACGCAAAATCTATCCTTAATGAATCTTATCTCGGATTTGAACTGAAAGGGAATTCCTTTAAGGATAACTTTTCAATCAAAAATATTTCACACTCTAAGTTTGATGAAACCTGGCAGCAACCTTGGGGCGAAGAAATCAATGTGAGAAATCATTATAATGAAATGAAAGTTTCGGTCAAAGAAAACTCAAAATTGACAAGAGAGCTTGTAATTAATTTCAGAGTTTTTGATGATGGGTTTGGTTTCAGGTACGAATTTCCTGAGCAAAAGAATCTGAAAGAATTTATCATTATGGATGAACTGACGGAATTCAATTTTGCTGATGACCATAAAACCTGGTCGATTCCTTATAATACAGCATTCTATGAAGGTTTGTACAAATCGAATCCGATCTCGAAACTCGATACAGTTGCAACACCTTTGACAATGGAAACTAAGAATGGATTATTCCTCACTGTTCATCAGGCTAATCTAACAGATTATGCATCAATGAATCTTGCCGGAGATAAGAAATCAACAAAACTAAAGGCTTATCTTACACCTTGGGCAACCGGCGAAAAAGTCTTTGCAAAAGCACCTTCAACAACACCTTGGCGAACAGTGATCATTGCGAAATCTGCCGGAGATCTAATGCTTTCAAGATTGATGCTGAATCTTAATGAACCGAACAAATTGGGTGATGTTTCTTGGATTAAGCCGGGAAGATACATAGGGATTTGGTGGGCAATCCATATGGAAAAATACACATGGAAAGCTGGACCAAATCACGGTGCGAAAACCGAAAATGTACTGCGATATATTGACTTTGCTGCTAAACATAATTTCTCAGGAGTTCTTGTAGAAGGCTGGAACAAAGGTTGGGAAGACTGGAAAGATTTCCAATTCTCTGAACCTTACCCGGATTTTGATATCAAAAAAATCACGGATTATGCTAAGTCCAAAAATGTTACTTTGATAGGTCATCACGAAACGGCTGGTAACACCATTAATTATGAAAATCAAATGAGTGATGCATTTGCTTATTACAAAAAATATGGTGTTGATATTGTGAAAACAGGTTACGTTGGTGGAAAATTAGACGGCAAACAGCTCCACAGCAGTCAGTATGGTGTTCGTCATTACAGGAAAGTAATTGAAGAAGCAGCTAAACACAAAATCATGATTGATAATCACGAACCTGTAATGCCAACCGGTTTACAAAGAACGTTACCGAATCTTATGACACAGGAAGGCGTTCGCGGACAGGAATGGGATGCTTGGTCAAAAGATGGTGGAAATCCGCCGGAACATACGACAATTATTCCATTTACAAGGGGTTTAGCCGGGCCGACTGATTTCACGCCGGGAACTTTCAATTTCACCAATCCGGTTTTGCCGAATACGAAAGTTCATACAACTCTGGCAAAACAATTAGCCTTATCAGTTGTTATTTACAGCCCTTTGCAGATGGCGTCTGATATGATTGAAAATTATGAAAACAATCCTGCTTTTGAGTTCATTACAAATTGTCCGACAGACTGGAGCAAAACTGTTGTTCCGGATGCAAAAATCGGGGAGTTTGTAACCATTGCAAGAAAAGATAAAGCGTCTGAAAACTGGTTTTTAGGCAGCATTACCAACAAAGATGCAAGAACTGTAAAACTGGATTTGAGGTTTCTGGATGCTGGGAAGAAATATAAGGCGAAGATTTTCAGAGATGGCAAAGATGCGGATTATGAAAAGAATCCTTATCCGATAATTATCGAAGAAAAAGAAGTGAACAGCAAAACTATTCTCTCCGTTGATCTGGCTAGAAGTGGCGGTGTAGCAATCATTTTTACTAAGTTTTAATTTGCAATATAAAAAACTCTTGTGTGTTCTTCTAAAAACACACGAGAGTTTTAGTGAAAAGACACGTGTGTTTTTAGGCATTGTCTCAAATGGCCTATTCATCGGGCTTGCAGAAGGCCGTTTTTTTGGTTTAAATACTAATGAAAAATCAACAAAAGGGAGTAGGATTTCCTTACTCTCTTTATTTTTAACATCAATAAAACCATTAATTTTGCGTTTAAGAATTTATTAAAAACATTTATGAATCTCATTCGAAAGTTCGCATCGATATATTTTTTGCTGGTAAGTTGCATCGCTTTTTCTCAAATAGAAAATCCGGTCTATACTTTACCAAAAATCAAATCCAACATCACGCTTCCTGTTTCGCTCCCGATTTCGGAGATCAACAGCCTTGTTAATCAATCCATAAAAGGTGTTTTGTATGAGGATCAATCTTACACGGATAACAATAATGATCAATTCAAAATAAAAGTTGAAAAACAGAATAACATCAATATAAAAGCTCTAACCAACAATCGTCTGATGATCTCGGTCCCTTTGAAAATATGGGCAGAGAAAGGTTATGGGACTTTGGGCTATTATATGTACAAAGACACGAATTTTAATCTGATAATGAATTTCATAACCAGTCTTACAGCAACACAAGATTGGAAACTCGATACAAAAACAACAACCGCAGGATTTGTCTGGACTCAGAAACCGGTTTTGGATTATGGTAAAGTGAAAATCCCGATTGCATCTTTTATAGAATCAACTTTGAAAGAGCAGCAAGGAAAATTCACAACAATTATTGATCAGCAGATTAAAACGAAATTCAATCTTCAGCCTTATTTGGTAATGGCTTGGAACCAGTTCTCAAAGCCGATCAATGTTTCGGAAGAATACAATACATGGTTGAAGATTACACCGCAAAATACTTACATGGCGCCGCTTCAGGTTTTCCAGGACAAAATCAAAACAACCATTGGGATTGACTTATATTCGGAAACCTTTGTTGGGCAGATTCCTTTAGCAACAAGAGACGTCAATACAGTTCCAAATTTTACTTTAAACCCAAATCTTCAAAACGTTTTTAACTTGCAAACCACTGCAAACATCAGTTTTGATGAAGCAACGAGACTTGCAAGACAGCAATTTCAGGATAAAGAATTCCCGATGAGCAGTGAAGAAAAAAAGGTGAAAATTACCGAAATATCGGTATATAAGGAAAAAGACAATGTTGTCATAGAAGCGCATACAAGCGGTGAAGTCAATGGGACAGCTTTCATCAAAGGCCAACCCTATTACAGCGCAGAAGAACACAAAATAAAGCTGAATGTCAACGATTTTAATCTCAAAACCAAAAATTTCTTCCAGAAAGCTTTGACTGTTCTCTTCGAAGGTAAGATCAGGAGAATGATTGAAAAAGATTATGGCATCCCATTGCTGGACATCGAAAATGCATCTAAAAAAAGCCTTACAGAAAACTTTAATAAAGAATATGTAAAAGGCATCAGGTTAAAGGGAAATGTTCTTGATCTTAAACCGACACAGTTTTTATTATCAGAGAAATATATAACCGTCGTTATTGATACAAAAGCACAATTGCAAATGAATATTTCCGGATTGAGTTTTTAATAATGTTTCTTTAGTTTCTTTATTTTTGTTGATAATAATGAGCGTAATATTATTTATATTTGCTAACAATTAAATTTAAAAATGAAGAAAACTCTATCTCTGGCAATTGTTTTGGCATATACTTGTGGATTTGCACAAGAATCCAAAGAATTGACCAAGCTTAAAAAAGAAACGCATGCTAGTGTTACGATAAGCAACAGCACTCTTAATCCAAATTTTATTCGTTTTGAAAACTCTGATGCACTTCAACTAAAATCTGCAGGTGCAAAAGCGAAAATAACAGAATTTTTAGCAGAGAATTTCAAAGCTTTTAATCTGAAATCTGTAAATGATCTGGTCTTTGTAGAAGAAAAAACAGATAATTATGGATTAAAGAATGTTACTTACAGGCAACAATATCAGGGAGTTCCGGTTTATGACGGCATTTTGAAATTCCATTTTAATGGAAAAGAACAATTGACCTCTGTTAACGGGAATACAATTTCTAACATCAAAGTAAATTCTACACCAGATATATCGGCGGCTGATGCTGGTAATATTGCTAAGAACTTAGTCACAAAACAAGATCTAAATAAATCTGGTACAGCTCTGGAAGCTGCAAAAACCAATCTTTTGATTTTTCCGAAATACTTGGCTCAGGGAGGCGTTGTTACTTCTTATTTAGCTTATGAAGTGGAAGTTACAAATAAAAAAGATGTAAGAGAATTTCTTTTTATTGATGCTCATACAGGAGAACTGGTAGAGCAATTTACAGGGATTCATCCAATCGACAGAAAGTTGTATGAAACCAATACCAATTCTTCTAACCTGAAGTGGAAAGAAGGTGATGCTTTTCCGGGGACTTTAAGCAGCTGGCAGCAGAATGAAGTAACAACATCGGAACATGTTTATAATTTCTTCAAAAATGCTTTCGGATATGTGTCTTATGACTCGGCAGACCATACAATGATTACGGTTAACAATGACCCGACAATATCTTGCCCGAATGCAAGATGGAATGGAACATATGCAGGATATTGTGACGGAACTGCAACAGATGACGTGATTGCTCATGAATGGGGACATGCTTATACAGAATATACAAGTGGATTGATTTATCAGTATCAGTCTGGCGCTCTTAACGAGTCTTATTCCGATGTTTGGGGGGAAACCATTGATTTACTAAACAATTATATGGATGAAGGAGAAAATCTAAGTGTAAGAACAACGGCTTCATGCTCGGGTTCTCTTCGTTGGAAAATGGGCGAGGATGCAACAGCTTTTGGCGGCGCTATCCGTGATATGTGGAATCCAAACTGTAACAGTCAACCTTCAAAAGTATTGGATCCTAGTTATTATTACTGTGGAACAGCGGATAGTGGAGGGGTTCACACCAATTCTGGGCCGACAAATCATTTATATGCATTGCTTGTAGATGGAGGAACTTACAATGGCTACACTATTACAGGAATTGGTTTCATAAAAGCAGCTCATCTTTGGTGGAAAGCACAGACAACATATCTTACGGCTACTAGTGATTTTGCAAACTTTGCTGATGCACTGGAAGCTTCCGCAAATGACCTGATCGGAATTAATTTACAAGGATTATCAACTACAGCTAATCCAGCAGGATTAAGCGGGAAGTCTTTCACTTCGGCAGATATTCAGAATATTAAAAACGGAATTTTGGCGGTACAACTGAGGTCATCTCCTGCAACTCAATGTAATTATCAACCAATTTTAAAAGCTGTTCCAGATCTTTGTGCAAGTGCGACTTCTAATCCTTTGTTCAAGGAAGATTGGGAAAATGGTCTAGGAAACTGGACAGTTTCTAATGTTCCTACAAAGCCTGCTACTTGGGAGGCGAGAGATTGGACAGTTAAAGGTAATTTACCAAAATCAAGAGCCGGTAAGGCTATATTTGCAATAGATCCAATTAATGGCGATTGCAATACGGATTTGCAAAATGGAATTCTTCGTCTGGAAAGCCCGACAATTACGTTTCCTGCCTTTACTACCGGGAAATACGAAATGGCTTTCAATCATTATATTGCCACAGAAGCTACCTGGGACGGTGGAAATATCAAATACAGCTTAAATGGAGGTGCATGGACATTATTGCCAGTTACGGCTTTCACACAAAATGCTTATAATAGTGCATTAGACGGAACTGCTCAAAGTGATAATCCACTGAAAGGACAGAGAGCTTTTACAGGAACAGATGGCGGATCACTTGGAGGAAGCTGGGGACAAAGTGTGATAGATCTTTCTAAAATCGGTGTGACTTCCGGTTCTAAAATCAAATTTAGATTCGAATTTGGAACGGATGGCTGTAACGGAATAGAAGGTTGGTATCTGGATGAAATTTATGTTTACAACTGTAGTACATTAGCTGTTGAAGATGTTCAGAAGCAGAATGGAATCAACGTGTACCCTAATCCGACTTCAGGATTTGTGACAATTCAGAATAAGAATAATACAAATCTGAAAAATGTAGAAATTTACAACTCAGCCGGACAATTGATTCAGAAATTTAACCTGAATAACAATACCAAGAATGCTTCATTAGATATGAGCCAATTGGTGAATGGAACTTATGTTCTGAAAGTCGTTTCTGATATAGAGAGTAATACTGTAAAAGTAATCAAGAAATAATCGTTTGACTATAAAACCATAAAAAGCTTCTGAATTATCAGAAGCTTTTTTTATTTTAAAATGCAGCAGATTAAAATTTAATAGCTGTTTCAAGTGATAGTTCCATCATAGTTCTCAATGCTTTTTCTCTTTGGTCGGCTGAGATTTGCTCGTGAGTTGGGATAATGTCAGAAACCGTTAAGATTGTTGCTGCATTTTTACCCAAATGTTGTGCATTAGCAAAAAGCGCAAAAGCTTCCATTTCTACGGCAGGACAATTGTGTCTTACGGCTATTTCCGGAACAGCAGGGTCTTTTCTGTAGAAAATATCGCTGGAGTGGATGTTGGTTGCTTTAGCTTCCAAACCTAATTCTTTTGCTGTTTCATTGATTTTATCAAAAACACTTCCTTGGTTAGAAATGGCATCTTCTTCAATTCCCCAGGCAAATTTTGCGTAAGTACTTTCACTCGCTGCCTTTTCTACATTCAGGATATCGAATAATTTTAAATCTGTAGAATAAGCACCACAAGTTCCGATTCTAATGATCGTTTCAACTTCATACTCGGTAAACAATTCGAAAGAGTAAATTCCGATACTTGGAAATCCCATTCCGCTCGCACCAACAGTAATTTCTTTACCTTTATAATTTCCTGTGTAGAAATAGATGTTTCTTGTTTGACTGACCAATTTGGCGTCTGTCAAAAAATTATCAGCAATATATTTTGCTCTAAGTGGATCGCCGGGCATCAAAACCGTCTTTGCGATTTCTCCTTTTTTAGCACTAATGTGAACACTCATTTTTATGAATTTTTTTTAAGACCGTGAATATAAAATTTATTATTCGATTTATGTAAATGATTTTGAAATAAAATTATTTATTAGAATACTTGATTTTTGTGATTACTTTCGGAAGTCTTATCATAGAATAGTAAAAAATTAGGAAGATCAAGAATCGATTAATAAAAATAAAAACACCCTTCATTTGAAGAGTGCTTTTGGTGGAGTTGGAGGGATTCGAACCCTCGTCCAAACAAGCAATACGCAAGCTTTCTACATGCTTATTTTGCTATTGATTTTCGAGCTCAGGCAGAGAGCAAACACCCAACCTAAACCTTAGCTTCTAAAATTTTCGAGTTTTGGTCAAAGCATCCAAAACCTTATTTCCGCATTCCTATATCCCAGGATCCAACGTCGCAGAACAGAACATTGGTGAGATATCTTGCTTCCTTACTGAAATCTTCGGGAAACGCTTGAATCTACTAAACTTCGATTATTAAGCTGCAAGAGCGAACTCTTCGTTGCCAGTTAAAATGTTGTAGCAAGGGATTTAAGAGATCGCGCTACGGTTCTCTGCATGCTTACTTACCCATTGGTCTTGCTGTCGAAACCAGTCAACCCCAATTTTTAAGATAAGACAACAAATTTACGCAAAAAAAACAGTCCAACAAAATCACGTTATTTATCATTTATATTTGGGCGTGACCCTCGCCAAAACGTACCAGCCGCTCGGGTCGGGCTGTCCGTTGCAATCTTTTGGGGATTTTGCAAAATCCCCAAAAGGATTTCCACTACTATCCCTCACGCGCTTCGCAAAAAACAAACTTTGTCAATCATTAGAACCTTTTGAGATAAAAGAAAATCAGCAAAATCCCCCAAAATCAACGAGTGATAAAATAGCTGAGCAAAGCGCCTTTGCAAACCTTAAAAATATTTCAACAATGATAAAAGAAACCTTTGCGTACTTTGCGTTTAAAGCATCAGCATTCAAAACCATTCTCAAAATAATTTTAACAAATCAAAACTTTCAATTTCTAAAAAATTCCCAAAACAGGTTAAAGTCGGTTAAACTATCTCTTTCAAAACCCTTTCATCACAATATCAGAGCTGATTAAAGCTAATTTTGTACAAACTTAATTCTGTGAAAATTAAATTATTATTTCTTCTCATCACATTATTCTCGATAAGAATCTTTTCCCAGTCAGACTATATTTTGGGAAATATTACCAACGAGAGTGGAGACAAGCTGCCTTTCGCCAGCATTCATAACCTCAGAACAGATCAGATTGTGATGTCTGACAATATGGGGAATTTCGCCATTGCAGCCAAACCTTCGGATGAATTGAGAATATCCAGGCAAGGTTATGAACGAAGTTTGATTTTATTAACATCCGGGAGTTTCTCAAAGAGTTTAGACGTAAAATTAACAACCATTCCGCAAGAGATAGAAGAAGTCAGGCTGTCATTCAAGCCAACCGGAATCTTGAAAAAAGACGTTACAAGACTCAATCCGCCACCAAAAGTTGTTGCACTCAACAGCGCAATGAACAATTATATGAGAACACCCCTCAATGAAGTCGTTCCAAAAGCTTCAACGCCTTCCGCTTTCAAACAACCGGATTTTGCAGCCGGACAAGTCAATTTGATGAAATTAGCCGGTGCGATTGGTGGACTTCTAGGAAAAGCAACATCATCTCCCAAAACAACTGCCGATTATAGCGAAACCCAAGAGTTCTACAAACGGGTAAAATCTGCTATTGATTTAGGCTATTATACACAATATGGCTTAGACGAGTACGATTTCGATATTTTTCTAGCCTATGCAGACCAGGCTTATAATTTGGCAAAGAACTATAGAAAGAACTTTGACAAGGCTGCGATCGATTCAAAACTTAAAATGGCTTTCTCAGAATATATCAAAACTCACAACTTTTCCAAGAAACAGTCGGAAGGTTAAAAATTTTAATCATTTTATAATCATTGCGAAGAAGCAAAGATTTTAAAATTTTATTTGTTTAATATTAAAACACTTTTAACAATGGTTTTTATGTAAAATGTTTAAATTGAATTTTGCCTTTTAATAGCCGTAAGAACTTGCTTTCCCTCATAAAATCCCTATTCATAGGACTTTTAACATAATGTGGAAAACTTTAGCCGATGATTGTCAGTTTTTTGACATTTTTCGGGCTTTCGCTCTTTCATTTGTTGTATTCAATTTCTATTTTTGTGTTACCGCTTTGGGAGAAAAAGCAATAGATTTTAAAGTGCTGATTTCCTATATCCTACCGGTGATTACTCTTATAAAGAAACATTAAAGCATTAAACTATGGGGATTTTTGATAAAAGAATAAGTTATAAACCGTTTGAATATCCGGAAGTTTTACAATTTATAGAAGCTATCAACAAGTCCTATTGGGTGCATTCGGAAGTGGATTTCACAGCGGATGTTCAAGATTTCCATTCTCAGTTGGAGCCACACGAGAAAAATGCTGTGAAGCATGCGCTTTTGGCAATTGCTCAGATCGAGGTTAACGTAAAAACATTTTGGGGGAATCTCTATCACCATCTTCCAAAACCGGAACTGAATGGTTTGGGAGCAACATTTGCGGAATGCGAATTCCGTCACTCCGAGGCTTATTCCAGATTGTTGGAAGTGTTGGGTTATAACGATGAGTTCCTGAATGTAATTGACATTCCAGCGGTAAAAAACAGAATCGATTATTTGGGAAAAGTCTTGAAAAATGCCAATTCCCAGGATCCGAAATCTTACGTTTCATCATTGTTGCTTTTCAGTATCTTGATAGAAAATGTGTCCCTGTTCAGCCAGTTTGCTATCATTTTGTCTTTCACAAGATTCAAAGGCTATATGAAAAACGTTTCCAACATCATCGCGTGGACGTCTGTAGATGAACAAATACATGCTAACGGAGGAATCTATTTGATTAATAAAATCAGAGAAGAGCAACCTAATTTACTGACTGATGACGATATCGAATCGATTTATGACTTAGTTGATGAGTCTATTGAAATGGAATCCGATATCCTGGATTGGATTTTTGAACTAGGCGAAATCGAACACGTTTCCAAGAAAAATCTTTTGGATTTTATGAAATACAGAGTGGACGACTCTTTGAAGAAAATCGGAATGAAAACGAGATACAACGTGACGCCGGAAGATTACAGACCAATGGTTTGGTTTGAAGAGGAAGTTTTTGCCAACTCTTTAGATGATTTCTTCGCAAAACGTCCGGTAGATTATACAAAACACGACAAGTCGATCACGGCGAACGATTTGTTTTAGATTTTTGTTGGAAGTCAGATGTCGGAATATGGAAGTTTTTTGACGACTAGTTTTGAATAAATTAAGTATACGACAAGAACATAATATTGTCATTCCGGAGGAATCTTGACAGCTTAGTTTAGATTCCTCCGGAATGACAAACTGAATAGAAACCCTTTCATAGTTCAGAACTCTGAAAGGGTTGTGAAAAAAGAAAATTTTAAGAAATAGTTTACAGATTCTTGGAGTTTTCTTTTTTATGTGATAAAACCAAATATTAGTCTGAGTCGCTTGGTTTTATTTAAATATTAGTCATCAACTAAATTTAAATCAATATGAACTCAGACATTATTTCAGAAATTGAGCACAGCAAGTCAGACAATTTCCAATTAGGAGAATACATTTATATGGGAATGGGTTTGACACGAGGACATAGAATATGTATGTCCGTAGCCTACAAAATTGATTATTGCATCAAAAAAGCAAAGCAGTTTGAAGAGATTAATAATGATGTGACTTTTACACACATCAACAAAGTAAAAATTGGAGAATTGGAACGGAGCAGGAAGATACTTTTGAACTAATTCAGTAAATTTAAAAAGAAAATTAGCAAGCAAAATAATAAAGTTATGATGGACGAGAATATAGATATCTGGTGGCTCAACGAAGAGTCTGAGCAAATGCTTAACAGAGGTTACCTTCTGAAAGGGGAAACTGTAGAAGGCGCAATCGACAGAATTACAACTGCAGCAGCAAAACGTCTTTACAAACCGGAATTGCAACCGGCTTTCAAAGAGATGATTGTGAAGGGCTGGATCAGTTTTTCTTCTCCGGTTTGGGCTAATATGGGAACACAGCGTGGTTTACCGATATCTTGTTTCAACGTTCATATTCCTGATAATATCGAAGGCATTACTCACAAATTGGGTGAAGTGATTATGCAGACGAAAATCGGTGGAGGAACTTCAGGTTACTTCGGGGAATTGAGAAATAGAGGAACGGCGGTTACAGATAACGGAAAATCTTCCGGAGCGGTTTCTTTTATGAAATTATATGATACAGCGATGGATGTGGTTTCTCAGGGTGGTGTGAGAAGAGGAGCTTTCGCAGCTTATCTTGACATTGATCACGGAGATATCGAAGAATTTTTGAGTATCAAAGATATCGGAAGCCCAATCCAGAATTTATTCACAGGTGTTTGCGTTCCGGATTACTGGATGCAGGATATGATTGATGGCGATGTTGAAAAGAGAAAAATCTGGGCAAGAGTTTTAGAAAGCCGTCAGCAAAAAGGTTTGCCATATATTTTCTTTACAGATAACGTGAACAGAAACAAACCTCAGGTTTATAAAGATGCAGGATTGATGGTTAACGCTAGTAATCTTTGTTCAGAGATTATGTTGCCTTCAACAGCTAATGAATCTTTCATCTGCTGTTTATCATCAATGAACCTTGAATTATACGATGAGTGGAAAGATACGAATGCTGTGAAATTAGCCATCTATTTCCTGGATGCGGTTCTATCAGAATTCATCGAGAAAACTGAAGGAAATTATTACCTGACATCAGCCAGAAACTTTGCAATGCGTCACAGAGCTTTAGGTTTAGGAGTTTTAGGATATCATTCTTATTTACAGAAAAATATGATTCCGTTTGAGAGCTTCCAGGCCACTCAGTTCAATGCAAGAGCATTCCGTCATATCAAGGAACAGGCTGAAATTGCTTCCAAAGAATTGGCAAACATTTATGGTGAGCCTGATATGCTGAAAGGTTACGGTTTGAGAAACACGACTTTATTGGCTGTTGCGCCGACAACTTCAAGTTCAGCAATCCTTGGACAAACGTCTCCTGGGATTGAGCCTTTTGCTTCCAACTACTACAAAGCAGGTTTAGCAAAAGGAAACTTTATGCGTAAGAACAAATATCTGGCAAAATTGCTAGACGAAAAAGGTCTCGATAACGAAGAAACCTGGAGAACAATTATGTTGAACCACGGTTCTGTTCAGCACCTTGAAGGATTGACAGACGATGAGAAAGCGGTATTCAAAACATTCAGAGAGATTTCTCCAATGGAAATCGTGTCTCAGGCTGCTCAAAGACAACAATATATTGATCAGGCTCAGTCGCTTAACTTGCAGATTCCTTCTACAATGCCAGTGAAAGACGTTAACTTTGTAATGATCGAGGCTTGGAAAAAAGGAGTTAAAACATTGTATTACCAAAGAAGTTCTTCGGTTTCGAAAGAATTAATGGTCAACTTTGTGACTTGCTCTGCTTGTGAAGCTTAAATAGTAGAAACTAATAATTGATAATCAAAACCGTAGGATTTTCTACGGTTTTTTTGTTAACTTTAAGCCTCCAACTAAAAACTTTGAACTCCTATGAAATTCGGACAAGTTGCTGACCCGTCACAAATCGATTTTACTTTGCCAAAAGATCATCCTCAAACCAAATTCATTCTCGAGCAGAATAAAAAAGGTCTGGATAATATCTCTATCGGTTGCGCCAAGTGGAACAAAACCGACCTCAAAGGTTTTTATCCAAAAGGAACAAAAGACGAATTGACTTATTACGCAACTCAATTTAACTCGATTGAATTGAATGCGACTTTCTACGGAATGCCAACAGCCGAACAAGTCCAGACCTGGAAAGAAAAAACGCCAAAGGATTTCAAATTCTTTCCGAAGATTACCAATACCGTTTCACACTTCCGAAGATTATTGAATGTTACGGATGTTGTAACACAATTCGCTTCGGCAGTTCTTAATTTTGATGATAAACTAGGAATGGTTTTTCTTCAGCTACACGATAATTTCAAACCTAAAGATTACGACCGTTTGGAAAAATTTGTTCAGGATTGGCCAAAAGAAGTTCCATTAGCCATCGAATTGAGAAATACAGAATGGTTCACCGACGAAGAAGTGTTCAATACTGTTTGTGAATTATTTGAAATGAATCAAATCACCAATATCATCGTAGATACAGCAGGGCGGCGGGATATGCTTCATATGCGGCTGACAACGCCTAATGCATTTGTGCGTTATGTCGGAGCTAATGCTGAAAGCGATTATGCAAGATTGGATGATTGGTTGGAGAGAATCAAAGTCTGGAAAAAAGAAGGTTTGCAGAATCTTTATTTCTTTGTTCATCAAAATGTAGAAAAGGCATCGCCATTATTGTCAGCTTATTTTATAGAAAATGTCAACAAGGAATTCGGGACAGATATACATATTCCGACAATGGCTTCTGAACAGCCGACATTATTTTAAATAAAATTCCTTTCGCGTTGAAAGGAATTGTTTATATTGTAATTTCTCTAAATTAGAGAGATGGCAAAATTCAGAGAATTTTTTACGGGAAAATTTAAGCCAAAAACTTCAGCTCTTTATCTTTAAATTGATTATTTTCAACTAACTTTTGCATCGCTTTCATTGTTTTTTTACGAAGCTTTGCAAGGATGCGGACGTTTTTGTCCTCGCTATAATCGAAAATGTCATCCTCGAAAGAAAATACATCACCTTTTTTGAACTTAATATTGTTTTCTTTCATTTCCTTAAGAAGCATCAGGTTTGTCATTACTCTTAGGGAAGCACTTTCTGCAGCTTCCAGGTGTTTCAGAGATTTTAAGAGTTCTTTTTTATATTTCTTCTTAGATTTCATAATGGATAAGGTTAATCATTTAAAGTTATAAAAATATCTTGGGAATTTCTTACTTTTGGGAAAAATAAATCTAAGAAATGCAAGACCCGATTTTCGAACTAATTGAAAAAGAAAGACAAAGACAAACCCACGGAATTGAACTAATTGCATCGGAGAATTTTGTTTCCGAGAATGTGATGAAAGCAATGGGAAGTGTGCTTACCAATAAATATGCAGAAGGTTATCCCGGACGTAGATATTACGGCGGATGCGAAGTGGTGGATGAGGTAGAGCAATTGGCAATCGACAGAGCAAAAGAATTGTTCGGGGTTGATTATGTGAACGTTCAGCCACATTCTGGATCTCAGGCCAATGCAGCAATTTATCTTTCAGTCCTTAAACCGGGCGATAAAGTGATGGGAATGGATTTGTCTATGGGCGGCCATTTGACACACGGTTCTGCGGTTAATTTCTCAGGAATCCAATATCAGGTTTGTTCTTATGGTGTTCAGAAAGAAACAGGCCTGATTGATTATGACCAAATGAGAGATGTAGCTCTAAGAGAAAAGCCAAAAATGCTGATTGCAGGATTTTCTGCTTATTCCAGAGATTTGGATTATGCTAAATTCCGCGAAGTTGCTGATGAAATTGGAGCAACGCTTTGGGCTGATATTGCACATCCGGCAGGATTGGTTGCTAAAGGTCTATTGAATAGTCCATTCGAGCATTGCCACGTGGTGACAACGACGACCCACAAAACATTGAGAGGTCCAAGAGGAGGAATGATTATGATGGGCGAGGATTTTGAAAATACTTATGGACATAAAACGCCAAAAGGGGAAACCAAGTTAATGAGTGCTGTTTTGGATGGTGCCGTTTTCCCAGGAATCCAAGGTGGTCCATTGGAACACGTAATTGGTGCTAAAGCTGTTGCGTTTGCGGAAGCCATCGATTCTAAATTCGAAGTTTATGCTAAGCAGGTAAAAGCTAATGCCCAGGCTTTAGCAAAATCGATGATAGACTTAGGCTTCGAAATCGTAAGTGGCGGAACGGATAACCACTTGATGTTGATTGATTTGAGAAACAAAAACGTTAACGGAAAAGAAACTGAAAAAGCATTAGTAAAGGCTGACATTACTTGTAACAAGAATATGGTTCCTTTTGATGATAAATCGCCTTTCACAACTTCAGGGATTCGTCTTGGAACAGCAGCAATTACTACAAGAGGCCTGAAAGAAAGTGATATGGGAACGATTGCAGGTTTAATTTCTGAAGTCGTGGATGATATCAAGAACGAAGATAGATTAGCTTCTGTTAAAAAGAAAGTTAATGAATTGATGGAAGGAAAAAAGCTTTTCAACTATTAATAGAAAATATAATTATTGATAAGAAGATGAGCTTTCGGGTTCATTCTTTTTTTATAACAATGGAAAAGAAGTCGTTCACTTTTGATGAGATCAAATTAAAGCTGGTCAACTATTGTGTTTATCAGGACAGATGTCATTATGAGGTTGAGCAAAAAATGAAAGAATTTGTATTAATCCCTGAAGCTAAGGATGAAATATTTCTGTACCTCATTAGGGAAAATTACCTTAATGAAGAGCGCTTTACCCGAAGTTATATAAGAGGAAAATTCTACATCAAACACTGGGGAAGGAATAAAATCAAAATCAATCTCAGGCAAAAGAAAATTACTGAAAAATTAATTTCCAAATGTATGGATGAGATTGAAGCTGATGACTATGAAAAAATGATACGAAAGATTTATCAGGAATATTTTTCAAGGCAAAAAGGCTTAAAAGAGTATCAGAAAAAAAGTAAAACAATCCAATATCTTTTGTCCAGAGGTTTCGAATATGATGCTATTCTAGATGTTAATACTGAGTCAGATAATCAAAGATTAACTTAAATTAATATTGAAATTTTTCAAAGAATGTAAATATTTCTGAATAATAAATAAAAAATTCTTAATTTCGTCCCAAATTTGATCAAACAAAGTTCATGAAAAAATTAGCTATTATATATTCATTAGTATTATTTGGATTTGCAAACGCACAATCAATTAAGTATGGAGTTACTGGCAGTGTTCACAAAGGTTCAATAGCGGGTATCCATGGTGTTTCAAAAGGTGATTTTGGAGGGAGTTTAGGCGTTTTTGCAGATTTTTCGTTAGTGACAAATGATATTTATGATTCTGCTTGGTTATATTTTACACCACAATTAGAAGTTTTTACAATTGGTGAGAAGGGAGATTGGAATGAAGATAAAGTAGATTATCAAAAGTATAGTAATGTTTATGTTGGAGTCCCTTTGTATATTAAATATTTTCTGAAAAATCATGGTTACAAAGGGGATATATATATTATGGCAGGCCCAAAATTCGAATTTTTAGTGTCTGAAAACACAAAAGAAGATGATGCTGTGAAAGAAGCTGTGTTTACGGGTTATGATCCGTATAAATTTGGATTAGGTCAAAAAATAAAGAAATTCAGTTATGGTGTTTCTGTTAAAGTTGGGGCAAGAGTTAATGATAAGCTTGAGGCTTTTATAAGATTTGACAGAGGACTTTCAAAGATATATCCTGATTATACTAAAACCGCTACATATAATAGATTTTTAGGTATTGGCGTTAACTATTATTTAGGAGAAACATATTAACGTTAGAATTATAGACTGTAGGATTTCTTATTCTTACAGAATGAAAGAATGAAGAAAAAAATATTTTTATTACTTCTGGTTTTTTTAGTTTGTTCTTGTCAGCCTAAAAAAAATATGATCTATATGAGCAATCATAACTTTGATCAAGAAGTAAGTCAGGCTAGGTATCAGGGATTAAAGATAAAGGAGGGCGATGCGCTTACAATATCTATATCTGCTTTTGATGAATTAGCAATAAAACCTTTCAATATCAATACAATGCCATCTACCAATGATCCTGATAAGTCGGATAAAGATGGAACTGGCTCGTACATTGTCTCTCCAGATGGCTATATAAAGATGCCGGTTTTAGGAAGGGTTTATTGCTTAGGGATGACTAAAAAACAACTAAAAGAAGATTTAGAAGAAAGATTGAAAACATATCTTACGGACCCATTGGTAGATATCAGATTGACTAATTTTAGTATTAGCGTTTTAGGAGAAGTTCAAACTCCGGGGCAAAAGACAAGTAATAATGAAAAACTCAATTTATTTCAAGCTTTGGCTTTAGCAGGAGATATGAATCCATCCGCAGATAGAACCAATGTTAAATTATTGAGATTTTCTGAAGAAACCAAAAAAGATACAGTAATACATCTTGATTTTTCTGAGGCTAATATTGTTAATTCGCCATATTATTACCTGCAACAGAATGATATCTTATATGTAGAGCCGGATCGTAACAAGCAGATTGCCGCAAATACAACTAACCCAAATAGAGCTTTATTTTTACAATTATTAGCAGTAGGAATTAGTTTGGGATTATTTTTAATTCGAGTTACAAATTAATGGATTTGTTAGATCAGGACTTAGGTTCAAACAAAAAAATAAGCTTCAAAAAAGAAATTTTTCGTTTTTTGAAATATTGGCCATGGATTATTTTGAGCCTAGTTATCTTTTATTTGGGGGCTTATTTTTATCTTAAATATACCCAACCAAAATTTCTTTCAAAGACAACACTGTTATTTCAAGAATCTAAATCAGGTAAAGGTGCCTTAGGGGATCTTAAGAGCTTAGGTATGGGAATTAGCGGAGATAATGAATTACAAGGTGAAGCGGCTATTATTGTTTCAAAACCCATACTAAACAAAGTAGTCAAAAACCTAAATCTTGGAGTAAGTTTTTTTATCAAAGGTAAAATTAGAGAAGTAGAGCTATATAATTATTCTCCTTATACAGGTCGTATTATTAACGAAAAAAAGAATTTTTATTCGGCATCTTATATATTAGAACCTGTAGATAATAAAACATACAGATTAACAGAGGGTGCATTATTATCTGATAATAATTTGTTCCGTTATGGATATCCCGCTTCTTTGCCTTTTGGAACAGTAATAATTGAAAAAATCAAAGATAAATCCCCGGATAAAGTTAAAGTTGTTTTTAAAAGTGAAACAGTTCTTGTAAAAGAATTAGAAGGAGGAATAGTAGTAAAAACCCCATCAGGCCTATTGATGGACCTGACATTAACAGGCCCTATACCTCAAAAATCCGAAGATATTCTCAATGAACTTTCCAGACAGTATAATATTGATGGTATCAATGACAAAAATATTGAAGCACAAAATACTGAGGATTTCATTGATAACAGATTAGGCCTTATATCTGTTGACTTAGAAAAAATAGAAGGGGAAAAAGAAAACTTCAAAAAAACAAATAAAATTACAGACCTTGATGTACAAGCTGGTATTGCAGTGAACCGCCTTAGTGGTAATGTTGAAAATATCTTTAATCAATCTGTACAATTAGAGGTTTTAAATGCTATTTCCGATATGGTCAATAGCGGAAAAGAACAATTGTTTCCTACTGGCCTGGGTTTACCGGGTGCCACAGAGTCTTTGCTGACTCAATATAATGAACTGCTTTTAACAAAGAAAAGAACGCTGAAACAAGCAACAGTAGTCAATCCTACAATTAAAGCATTTGACATTCAATTAGCAGAATTATTAGTTTCTATTAGAAAAAACATACAGGAAAGTCGTGAACAACTGCAAAGAAAATTGGGACAGACCAATTTTGAAATGGGTGAAGATAAGGCGGCGATATATAAATATCCAACACAAGAAAAAATTTTTAGGAATATTGAGCGTCAAAGAAACCTCAAGGAATCATTATATTTATATCTTTTACAAAAGCGAGAAGAAAATGCAATCACCCTTGCAGTTACAGCTCCAAAAGCTAAGGTGGTAAACCCTGCATATACGGTAGGTGTAGTAAATCCAAACTATAATCAAATCAAAACAGCTTCCCTTATTATGGGGTTACTTTTTCCTCTGATTATTCTTTTTATTGTTAGGGTTCTGGATACTAAAATTCGTTCAAAAGAAGATATTGAATCGTTGGCGCCACATATACCGGTAATTGCTGAAATTCCTTTTGATGATAGTGGTAAAACATTGATTGAAAAAAATGATTTTACTATTTTTGCAGAATCTTTTAGAATTCTAATTTCTAATATTAAATTTATTCTTAGGGCTAAAGAGATTAATGAAGGGGGGGTGATATTAGTAACCTCTTCTGTAAAAGGAGAGGGTAAAACAACAGTTTCAGTCAATACAGCATTGAGCTTGTCAGGCAGTGGAAAAGTATTATTAATTGGAGCCGATATCAGAAATCCTCAGTTACATCGTTTTATCAACAGAAATAAAAAAGGACTCACAGACTATTTGGTTTCGGGAAAAACGGATGTACATGAATTTATAAGTAATTCGGGTTTAGATAGTAGATTAGATGTCTTATTTAGTGGAGCAAAAGCTCCTAATCCAAATGATCTTTTGGACATGAAAAAATTTGATGACATGATCGATAGTCTTAAAAAAGAATATGATTATATTATCATGGATTCTGCGCCTGTAATGCTCGTAAGTGATTCCATGCATTTAATTGATATCGCCGATTTGGTTTTATATACTGTTAAATCGGAATTTTCAGATAATGAGATGATATCATTTGCACAAAATTTCAGAAGAGATAATCAGATAGATAATATGGTTTTTGCACTTAATGCTGTAAAACCTGAGTATTCTAAATATGGCTACAAATATGGCTATGGTTACTATTCATACACCAAACCAACAAATAGACTTAGAAAGCTTTTTAATAGAAAATAATTATTTCTTATTTTGAATAATCTCAAAACAATTTTAGCTTTACGTTTTAAAACTCTTTATTTTTTTTATCAATATATTGGTTTAAGATTATGGGTTATGCTATTTTGCAATTTTATAATGGCATTGCTTGATGGTGTAGGTCTTACGATGTTTGTTCCATTAATCCAGGTTGCAGATGGGGTCAATAGTGTTAAAGGAGATAATAAGCTTATTCATATAGTCTCCGTTTTTTTCAAGTTTATCCATTTGGAAGTCAATGTGATAAATATGCTTGTGTTAATTATCATTATCTTTTTATTAAAAGCGGTTTTTTTTTATTTCACACAGTTTTTTCAAACACTTACGCTTCAAAGTTTTGTGAAAAAAATTCGGGTAGATTTAATTTTTGGACTCCGGGACTTATCGTATAAAGAATTCATCTCAACTGATATTGGAAGGCTGCAAAGTTCTTTGATTGGAGAGTCAAGTCAAATGGCTCAAGCATGTGCTCAGTATATAGAAAGTATAAAATCTGGCATGGTTGTTTTTATATACTTATGTATGGCTTTTTTTATAGATTGGAAATTTTCAATATTAATATTAGTTGGCGGATTTTTAACGAATCAAATCTATAACAGATTTTATGTCAAAACGAAAAAATTATCCAGAGAACTCAATAAGAATAATCATCAATATGGAGGCATTGTAATTGAGAATGTTAATAATTTTAAATATTTAAAAGCTACAGGTAGAAATATTTTTTTTACTGATCGTATGCTGAATATTCTTTACCAAATGATTGATAAGAATATCTTAGTAGGTAGATTACAAGCCAGATTATCTGCAATGAGAGAGCCTATTATGATCACATTAGTTTGTGTAATAATTGGTTTTCAGGTGACAGTAGTAGGAGTAGCATTAAGTTCAATTATGATTATTCTGATGTTATTTTATAGAGCTATGGCGTATCTCATGAGTATGCAAGGGTCTTGGAATAATTATTTGGCAACTACCGGTTCGATTGAGAATATAAAAGATTATCAAATATATCTTAAAAAGAATGCCGAACCTGAAATTGGAAAATCGGGTTTAACAGAAATAAATAAGATTGAACTCAAGAATTTATCAGTCTCATTTGGTGACCGTAAAATATTAAATGATATTAATGTCGAAATTGTAAAAAACCAATCAGTTGCATTAGTTGGAGAAAGCGGCTCTGGTAAATCTACTTTAGTTAATATCCTAAGTGGATTATTGAAATATGACACGGGTCAATATCTTGTAAATGGAATTGATTTTACGACAATTAATAGATTTGATTTTAAAAATAAGATTGGATATATTTCTCAGGAGCCGACAATATTCAATGCGGATATTTTTGACAACATAACTTTTTGGGCAGATCGTACGGAAGAAAATATCAACAAGTTTTTTCATGTTGCCAAGCTGTGTAGTATTTATGATTTTATAAACAATCTACCGAATGGCTATAATGAACTTTTAGGATATAACGGGATGAACATCTCAGGTGGACAAAAGCAGCGCATTTCTATTGCAAGAGAATTATTCCGTGATGTTCAAATATTAATAATGGATGAAGCTACATCAGCACTCGACTCAGAAACGGAAGCAGAAATCAAACAAAGTATAGACTCTCTCAAAGGTAAAATAACAATTATTTCTATTGCACACAGACTATCCACTATTAGAGAAGCGGATAAGATATTTTTGATGAACAACGGAGATCTGGAAATAAGCGGTAATTTTGATGAGCTCAAATCAAAATCGGATTATTTCCGAAGAATGGCACAACTACAAGGACTTTAAATATGTTAGGAATTATTATTCAAGCTAGATTAGGATCTACAAGACTACCTGCAAAAATTCTCAAGCCTTTCCAGTCAAAGACGATACTTTCTTTTCTTGTAGACAAGTTATTACCTCTGAATATTCCTGTGATAATTGCAACTACTACATCTCCCTCTGATGATGAGCTTGTTGATTATCTGGAGAAGAACAATTATAAATATTATAGAGGTAGTGAAAGTAATGTTCTGGAAAGATATATAGAATCTGCAGAATTCTTTGGAATTGATAAAATCATCAGAATTACGTCTGATAATCCATTCTTAGATACAGATATTTTACAGAAATTAA
The DNA here is from genome assembly GCF_900182975.1 of Epilithonimonas pallida. NCBI lineage: Bacteria > Pseudomonadati > Bacteroidota > Flavobacteriia > Flavobacteriales > Weeksellaceae > Epilithonimonas > Epilithonimonas pallida. The sequence goes on from NZ_FXUO01000008.1 coordinate 103,979, forward strand.
TTGCTAATTTTGAACAAAATCCAGATCATGATTATTGGTCTTTTGTTTTAAATAATAAACCGACCGTTTTATCCCACATTGGTATTTTTGCAGAACTGGTTAGTTTGGATGCACTCAGATTTTTAAGAGATAATTTTAGCGATCCAAGTTATAGTGAACATGTAACTTTTGGGATTTATAATAACCCCGAGAGCTTTAAAATCCATTTTGTGGATATTACAAATGAATTTTCAAAATATAATAACATAAGACTTACTATAGATACGCCCGAAGATTATGAAAACACTCAATTGATTGAAAAAGAATTTAAAAACATTTCGAAAACTAATTTTTTTGAGATTGGAAATTATATACTTTCAAACCAAAAGTTAAAAGAAAGTATGGAGCAAATCATAATTAATAATACAAAATAAGATGCAGAACAATACGTATATTATTGGAGAAATAGGGCAGAATCATAATGGATCACTGGATCTCGCAAAGCTCCTTATAGAAATGGTAGCCAGACCTGTAAAAGAAGAACTATTTGGTCTGGATCTTCCTAAAATGGACGCTGTTAAGCTGACAAAAAGAGATCTAAATGCAGAGCTGTCAGATTCTCAAATGAACAAAATCTATGATAATCCTAACTCTTTTGGAAGAACATATGGCGAGCATAGAGAATTTCTTGAACTTGATGACGAAGAACATTTCGAATGTTATAAGCATGCCAAATTATATGGATTTGATTTTGTTGAAACTCTATGTGCCATAGGATGTTTATCGCTTCTAAAATTGTTCACACCAGACAGACTGAAGGTTGCTAGCCGCGATCTTACAAATTTACCCTTACTAGCTGCAATGGCAGAAACAAAAATCCCGATTATTGTTTCTACAGGAATGGCTGGAAAAAAAGAGTTAGATGAAGCATTGGAAGTGATTACAAAATACCACAATGAGATATCTATTTTACACTGTGTTTCAGAATATCCTACAAAACCACAGAATGTTAATCTAAATACAATAAAATACCTTCAGAAAAATTATCCGGAATATAAAATCGGATTTTCTGATCATACTATAGGTATTTCGACTCCTGTAAATGCAGTAGCAATGGGAGCCGAGATTATTGAAAAACACATCACGCTGGACAGAAGAATGAAAGGAACGGACCAGGCAGGATCTCTTGGACCAGATGGCGTTAATAGAATGGTGAGAGACATCAGAGTTTTGGAAATGTCATTCGGGACAGAGGATCTTTATATCGAACCTGCAGTAATGGCTGCAAAAGTAAAACTGGAAAGATCTATCGCAACTAACAAAGATCTTAAAGCTGGTGATATTGTAAGAGAAGAATATCTACATCTGCTTTCTCCTGGAGATGGTTTCAAATGGTCTAGTCGTGAAGAAATTGTAGGCAAGACTTTGCTAACTGATATAGCTGCAAACGAAATTATTTATCCAAATGTCATCAAAAATGATTGATTCAATTAAAGATGAAATTATATTCTTTAAAGAAAAATCCATTTTTTCTCCTGATGTTGAATCGATTAAACCTAATGATTGGGAATCAATTATAAATAAATTCCAAGGAGATTATCAGAGATATTACAGTGAAGAATTTAATGTTAAGAAAATAAAATATTTTCCGGCATTATTAGCGACATTTTTTTATAGAATTGCTCGTTTCTGCTTTTTGAATGGGGATCATAAAAATGCTCAGGAATTTTCATCATTGGCATTCTCTCATACTGGAATTGAAATCTATTACTCTGCAGAAATTGGGAATAATTTTAAAATGAATCATGGTGTCGGAACTATTATAGGAGCCAGAACTAAAATTGGAAATGATGTATTAATGCATCATAATATTACTTTAGGTGATAAAAATGGCGGTCGTCCTACAATAGGCAATGGTGTAACAATCTATCCGGGAACAGTAATCGTTGGTGACATTATTATTGGCGATAATTCAGTAATTGGTGCTAATGTTTTTGTTGATAAATCTTACCCGGAAAATTCTAAAATTTTTTAAGGATGAACTTACCAAAACTTGTTTTAACAGATATTGACGGCGTTTGGACAGATGGCGGGATGTATTATGACCAAACTGGAAGTGAATGGAAAAAATTCAATACCAGTGATAGTGCAGGTATTCTTTTCTGTAAAAAGTTAAATATTCCTGTAGGAATCATAACAGGAGAAAACACAAAGATTGTAGAAAGAAGAGCCCAAAAGCTTAAAATCGATTTCCTTTATCAAGGTATTAATGATAAACTTTCTGCAGCAAAAGAAATATGTGAAAAACTAAATATTAGTCTCTCCGATGTCGCTTATATTGGAGATGATCTTGGTGATATACAGCTTTTGAATGCAGTGGGGTTTTCTTGTGCACCAGCTAATGCAGCCTTTTATATTAAAGATAAGGTTGATTTTGTTACCGCAAAACAAGGTGGAGAAGGTGCATTTAGAGAATTTGTCGAGTATGTCATTGGTAAAGAGGAGTTAGCTAAAATTGTGGATGATTTATCAAAATAATTGCTACTCAAATTAAGTTTTACCAATTATAGGCAAGAAATGTTTCAATCAAGAAAAGAATATGTAGATATTTTGCAAAAGATGTATGAAAAATTATCTTCTGTAGAATATGAGATTGATAAAGTCAATCCTTGGTTTATAGTAAAAATTCAGACAGGCTTTTTTCTTCATTTTATTTTTGGCGGAAAGATAAATGCAGATAAAACAAATTCTGATGACATCAAAAAAAATGATAAATTTTCGATTTTAAAATATTACATCAATACTGCGAGAATAAAGCTAAAGCTGTTTTTTAAGATTAAAAAATTAAGTCAAGAATTAAATGACAGCTTAGCAGGAAAAACACTTTATTTTGGCAGTTATTCTCACAATGTCAGTGGTAAAGAATATAATCCTTATCTTCATCCTTTTTATGATAAAGATGATAAAGGATATCTTTTATATTTTGATAAAAAAGCAAAAAGTAACATAGAAAATCTTCTTTCTGCGTTATTCGAATATTATAATTATGATTTCAAATATCCTTTTTATAGAAATGAAATCTCCAATGTTGCAAATGAGACTATAACTGAGTTTAAAAGAAACATACAAAAAGAGAGTACTATTCTACATGAGGATTTAATTTTCAAGCTTAATTATTTTGTAACTCACAGCAGGGCATTTGAAAAATTTCTTAAAGTTCTCAATCCCGAGAAAATTTTTTGCTACTGTTATTACAGCAGTCTGACCAATTCATTACTTTATGCGGCCAATGCTCTTAAAATAACAACGATAGAGTATCAACATAGTTCTATTACAGATACTCATTTTGGTTATGCAAAGTGGAAAAATCCAGACGAGATATTCTTCCATTTTCCACAAATATTTTATGTATGGGAAGAAACAGATAAAAACATCATTTTAAACAACTTTTCTGGAGAAAAATATATTCCTCAAGTTGAAGTGGTTGGAAATAAATATTTAAGTCATAATGCAGAGCATGCAGAGAAAACAAAAGATGATGTTGAAAATAATATCCTTGTTTGTCTGCAGGGGCAGTGGATTCCATACTTCCTAGAAGATTTTATTTTAGAAGATGAGAAATATAATTGGTATTTTCGTTTACATCCAAGATATCCACAGGATAAAGAAAAATTATTAGCATTAAAGGCAAAAATAACGGATAAAATTTTTATAGAAGAAGCAAATAATAATGATTTGTATGATGTTTTTAAGCAAGTGTCTACTCTTATTACATCATTCTCCGGAACCGCTTTAGAAGCAGAAAAATTTGGTAAAAAAGTTATTATCTTTGGTGAAGAAGGTTATAATTCTTACGAAAATAAAATAAAGGAGCAGAAATATGCCTTTATTGACAGTTATTCTACAATTCTTAAATGCTTGTAATTATGACATTTTTTAAACTTTTAAATTATAGAATTAAACAAAAATTTTTAAGATTTATAGAAAATCAAAATCTTATTTTTCCTAACACGGTTAATACAAAAAGGCTTGTAATAAAAGGAAGCCAGATTTTTTCAAAAATTGATTCAAAAGGAAAATCTAAGATTATAAATAGTATTATCAAAGACAATCTATCTATCGGATTTTCATCGGAAATCTCTGATACTGTTGTTAAAAGCAAAACAATTGTAGGAGACAATTCTTATATAGAAAATAGTCAGGTCTTTGGAAAGTTACAAATTGGAGACGGATGCAAAATATCCATGTGTAAAATAATGGGAGAGGTGAAAGTTGATGATTTTTCATCTGTCTGGGGTCCAAATATTAGTTTAATATCGACAGATAAATTTCCAATAGAAATAGGGAAGTTTTGTTCAATAGCAAGAAATGTTTCTATACAGACATTCAATCATAATCATAATAAATTAACAAGTTATTACATAGGTAAAAACATATTTAATGAAGAGTGGGAAAATGAACAAATAAGTAATGGTGGTGTAATTATCAAGAACGATGTTTGGATTGGAGCAAGCTGCGTAATACTAGGCGGTGTTACTATTGGTAACGGTGCCGTAATTGCGGCCAATAGTTTGGTAAATAAAGATGTTCCTGATTATGCAATTGTTGCTGGTTCTCCTGCAAAAATCATTAAATACCGTTTTCCAGATGAGAAAATTAATCAATTGCTTGACCTCAAATGGTGGAATTGGACCATAGAAAAAATAAGAAAGAACAAGTTTATATTTGAAAACGAATTAAAAGATATTGATAATTTTTCAGATATTCTTTTTGAATCCTAAAATAACTCATGGAAGATAAGTCAATATTAGTAAGTGTGATAATCCCAACATATAAGGATTGGGATAGGTTGAAATTATGTCTAGATGCATTATATTCTCAATCTTACGATCAGGAACAATTTGAAATTCTAGTCGTTAATAATGATCCGAATGATAGTTTTAATCAAAACTTTGCTTTCCTGAATAAGAACGTCACTTTTCTGGATGAGAAGAAAACGGGATCGTACGCTGCACGAAACAAAGCTTTAACGGTAGCAAAAGGTAAATATATAGGTTTTACAGATTCTGATTGTATCCCGGATAAAAACTGGATCAAAAATGCTGTGGAAATTTTTGAAACCAGACCCGAAGTAGATAGAATTGGCGGAAAGATTAAAATGTTTTATCCAAACAAGAATGTTTCTATAGCAGATCTATATGATGAAACTTATGCATTTCCACAGAAAGATTATGTTGAAGGAGGATTTGCTGTTACAGGAAATCTTTTTGTTAGAATGGAGGTGCTGGATAATAATTATTTCGATGAAGAACTTGAATCCGGAGGCGATTTGAAATGGGGCTTGAACTCAACAAAGAAAGGATTTAGCATTGTATATTCTCCAGATGTATTGATTAATCATCCTACAAGATCGACAGTGGAAGAATTAGTCAGAAAAATGAAACGGGTAGGGAAAGGATTGAGAAAAGCATCAAATGCAGGAAAACAATATTCATCATTGCATCTAATGTTATTTTATTTAAAAAATTTTTGCTTCAAATACATAACAGAAACTGGTCAAAGAAACCCGTCATTAAGTTTAAAAAATAAACTCTTGGTTTCAGCTTTGCATGCATACATTTTATATACCAGAGATAAAGAAAAATACAGAAGCTAAATGATGGCAGATAAAATCACAATTTATATTCCTACAAAAAATCGATTAGAACTTCTAAAGCGTTCTGTTGCATCAGTACTGGGTCAAACTTATGATAATTGGGAACTTATTATTGTAAATGATGCCTCTACAGATGGTACAAAAAAATATCTGGATCAACTTTCCTTGGAAAATTCCAAGATTAAAGTCATACATCATACTGAGTCCAAAGGAGCCTGTATTTCCCGCAACGAAGCTATTTTCTCCGCTTCCGGGGAATTCATTACCGGTTTGGACGATGATGACATGTTCACCGAGGATAGACTTGCCAAATTTTTGGAGAATTGGACAGAAAATGAGGTTAAAGCACTGTGTGCTTATAAAATAATTGCTGCAAATGATAAATTTTCAAAAGACGATAATCCTCAATTAAGATATATTACGAAAGATGATCTTATTTATAGTAATTTGATTGGTAATCAGGTTTTCACTAGGACATCTGTTTTACAGAAGATAGGAGGCTTTGATGCAGATTTTAAAATGTGGCAAGATTACGATTGTTGGTACAGATTATTAAAATCAGGAGGTCAAGCAAAGAAAATACCCGTTGCTACCTATATTTGGGATCATAATGACAGAACGGATAGAATAACAAATAAGCTGAAAGATAAACTGTTAGAAACACATTCCTTATTCGTTTCCAAGCACCAGTTAAGTAGCAAACAAGCATCTATTATAAAACTCAATTTTTTAGATTATAAAGCCGATAAGCTCAGCTTTTTTTATATTATAAAAATGGCTTTTTCAACAGGATTTGATAAAAAGGCCATCGATATCATGGTTAAAAGGAAAATCCTTGATAATAAGTTGTTTGCAGGATTAATTAGAACAATAAAAAAATAAAAATGAAATCTATTGCTTTTACTCTAGTTAATATAGCTTACCTGCCTGTTGCAAAGACTTTAGCGGATAGTTTTATTTTACATAATCCCGATATACCATTTTACATATGTCTCTTTGATGACCAAAAAAATATCAAAGATCCGGTGTTTTTAGATTATAATATTTATGATAAAAATAAATTAGATCTAAAAGAATATGACAGTATGAGAGAAAGGTACAGTAATCTTTCTATGGCTTGCGCTCTGAAACCGTATTTTGCTGAGCAATTGATAAAGGATTCTTCCGCAGAATCAGTAATTTATTTAGATGCGGATACTAAAGTTTTCGATAAATTAGACACAATAACAGGCATTTTTGATACAGAAGAAAGCTCAATTATATTGACTGGGCATAATTATAAAGTTGTAAAGGATTCCAGAGAAGTTATTTTTAATGCTTTTACAAGAAAATATGGGATTTTTAATGCCGGTTTTTTTGCTGTGAAAAATACAAAAGCTGGTAATGAGTTTCTTAATTGGTGGAAACGGATGCTCTTCGAATATTGTGTTCAGGATGAAAAAAAAGGTATTCTATACGACCAGACTTGGCTTGATTTGGCAACTTTGTATTTTAATAAAGAGCTGCATATTCTGGATCATCTTGGATACAATGTAGCATTTTGGAATCTGAAGGAACGTGAGATTTCCAGAAATGGGAATCGTTATTTTATAAATGATAGCATCCCGTTGGTATTTTATCATTTTGCACGATATAATTATTATAACTCAGAATTCGTTGATGGATATTCTCAAAGGTTAGTATCCTATCCAATACTCCAGGAGATATTTGAAAGATATAGAATAGAATTAAAAGAAAATTTGTTTGAAAATTATATCAAGGAAACTAAAACTACGATCAAGGATATTCCTCAAAAAATAAAGAATAGATTTAGATTCTATCTGGAGATTTTAACTGATAAATTATAAATCATTCTGTTATGGTGATATCGCTAATTGTACCGGTTTATAATGTTTCTTTATATCTCAAAAGATGCATAGAATCAATTCTTGTACAAGATTTCAACACTTTTGAATTAATATTAGTGAATGACGGATCCACAGATAATTCTTTGGATATTTGTAAGCATTATGCTAATCAGGATTCAAGGATAAGAGTAATAGATCAGCCCAATGGAGGAGTTAGTAACGCAAGGAATAAAGGATTAGAAGTAGCCAATGGAGAATTTATTTGTTTCATTGACTCGGATGACTGGGTAGAACCTAATTATCTGTCAAGCTTTGTTTCTTTTTATCAAACAACATATACTGATCTTATAATATCGAATGTCGTTAATCAAAAAAATAACAGCAAAACGAATAACAAACCGTTTGTTGAAAGGTTAATCCAATCAGAATCTTTTGTTCCGGAAGATTTTTTTAACGGGAATGATTTTATTTTAGAGAATACGCCATTTGCTAAGCTTTTTAAAAAATCTATTATTGATGACAATAATATAAGATTTAACATTAATTTGAAAAATGGCGAGGATTTTATTTTTGTTTTACAGTATGCACTTGTTTGCAAAAAAATAGATTTTATTAACAGTTATACTTACAACTATAATAAAGAAAGTGATTCCAGCGTCACTCAAAAATATTTCAAGAACTACTATAAACAGGTTAAAGATACTAAAAAAGCATACTTTGATATTGTCCGAAAATATCATGAAATTACGGAAGAAGAAGAATTATACCAATACTTCCGAGTTGCTGGAAAATCTGTTTATGAAGAAGGTAAAATTAATAATGGATTGAGCTTTTCTGAGAAGTATAAATCAATTTTGCAAATTCTCTCCAAACCGGAAATAAAAAAATATAGGGAAAACTATCGATTAAAAAAAGACTCTTCACCTTTTTTCTATATAATTCAAAAATTAGTTTTTTACAATCAAGCCTTTTTGTTGACGATTATATTAAATTTGCATTTTAGAATTATCAAATTAAATAACTTATTGAAATAATGGTATTTTTTTTACTAATTATTATTGTTTTACTTATAATCGTTATTATTAAACCTCTATTCAAAAAAAAGTTTCAGAAAGTAAAAACGATAAAATATAACAATATCCTTGATCTTAAAGAAAGTTTGACAAAAGCTGCCTTAGAGATGTTATATTCTACAAAATCTTTTATGTCATTTTATGAAGAAGATAATCTATATACTGACCTAGCAAAACTAAAAACAAAATTGAAAGGGGATAAAAAATTCCAAGATTATACTTACTATAATTTCCCTAAAGCCTTTTTGATGATTGGGATTTTAGATTTGTCTTCTCATGAGGACTTTTATGAAGATGTGGATAAAATCCTGAAAGAAAAATATGTTGATTCTTCCGGGAATTTAAAATTTTTGTTTGATAAAATTGATCAATCTTTATTTGGAGTGGTATTTATTAAGATGTTTGATCTAACAAAAAACAACATCTATCGTATTGCTGCAGATCGTATTTATCAAGAGATTCAAAATTTTAAAAATGAAAAAGATATATATCTATACAGGAAAAACTCAGATGTTTTATTTATAGATACTTTAGGAATGATAGTTCCATTTCTTACAGAATATTCTAAAATTTCGAATAATATTCTTATACAAAAAGAAGCGCATGATCAGCTGTCATATTATATAAAACTTACAACATGCAACAATGAATTTCCTTGTCATGCCTTTGATCTTAATAATAATTTAAAATTAGGATCCAATAACTGGTCTCGGGGAATCGCATGGCTGATGATAGGTCTTGCTTATGCGGGAAAAAATAATGTGGATTTAAAAGATACTTTTGATCAGTATTACAGTAAGCTTTTAGATCTGAGAATAGATAATTATTGGCCTCAATTTTTTTCTCATTCCGATGATAATTCGATAGATGCTTCTGCTACCATAATGCTATACTACTCTGCATCAGTAATGGGAATCGATGTTAAAAAAGAGCTTAATATCGCGCTGAAAAATTCTATAGATACAGGCTTTTTCGTAGAAAATAATTCGGGAGATACTATTTATATTAACAAATATTCAAAAATAAAAGGTAGGTCAGAAGTATCACAAGGGCTACTTTTGTCAATTATATCAAATTAAGATGAAGATCGGAATATTAACATTGCCTTTGTGGAATAATTATGGTGGAATTATTCAGGCTTATGCACTACAAGAAACATTAACCAACTTGGGGCATGCAGTGAGTCTTATAGACTATCATCATCATCAAACTGATTTTGATATTTTAAAGAATAATTTTTTGAGATTTATCAAACACAGAATACTCAAGCTTGAGAATGCGCCTTATTATCCTAATATTTCTGAAAATACTTACATATCTGTCAACACATTAGATTTTATTAGAAATAATTTTGAGAATAAGACTCGCAAAGTAACTGATGATGCATCACTGAAAAGAGAAACAGAGCTACTAGATGCTATTATAGTAGGAAGTGATCAGGTCTGGAGACCAAATTATACTCCTGATATTGCTAATTATTTTTTGAAATTTGCTAAAGATAAACAGCTCAAAATATCATATGCGGCATCTTTCGGGACGGATAATTGGCTTTACAACGATCAGGAAGAAAATATCTGTAAGGAATTAATAAAGAGATTTGATGCAGTATCTGTCAGAGAAAACAGTGGTGTGGACTTGGTAAAAAACAAGCTTGATTTTGTAGACGCAGTTCAACTCATTGATCCCACAATGCTTTTAAATGTAAAAGATTACCAAACTCTGATTTCAAAAAACTCTACTTATGAAAGTAAAGGGACCATATTTACATATATTTTGGATCAGAATGAAAATATAAAAAAATTTATAGAGAAAGTAGAAGATGTTACTGACGGGAAAGCTTTCGAAGTAATGCCTAAAACATTTGATAAGAATTTTAATGATAAGAAAGGGGATTATGTTTTTCCTTCCTTATTGCAGTGGTTGAGATCATTTGATGATGCGGATTATGTTATTGCTGACTCTTTTCATGGATGTGTTTTTTCAATTATATTTAATAAACCATTTATAGCAATTGGCAATAAAGAAAGAGGAATGGCCAGATTCATATCTCTATTGGAATTGTTTGATCTTCAGGATCGTTTGGTTGATATCAATAACCTTGATATTGAAGTTATAAAGAAACAAATAGACTGGACATCTGTTAATCATAAAATGGCCGCTTTACAACAAGATGCAATAACATTTTTAAATAAGTCATTGGATGTTAAACGTGCCTGAAGTTTCTATAATCATGCCTGTTTATAACGGCGCCAGATATATCGAGCAAACCTTGGAGTATTTGAAGCAACAGACTTTTGAAAACTTCGAAGTGATTATAATTGATGATCATTCTATAGATGATACAGCAAATGCAGTTAGTCGTTTTTGTGAAAAAGATACTCGATTTAATTTACATTTTAATATTAAAAAAGGTGTGGCTTCAGCAAGAAATGTCGGGCTTGAAAAAGCAAAAGGAAAGTATATCATCCATTATGATTCAGATGACATCATACCTTCTGATGCAATTATGAATATGTATGATGCAATAATTGATAATGCAGATATTGTTATTGGAGATTATATTGTTAAGACTGGAGATGTAGAGAATCTGGAACTTCAAAATTATAATACGGCTTCGGATAGAATAATAGAAGGTCTTATTACAAACAAAATACATGGAGGACTTTGGAATAAGCTTATTAGAAAAGAATTTTATGAAGATTTGAAATTTGACGAATCGGTAAATTACATGGAGGATAAGTTAATTCTTGTTCAGATATTATTAAGAAAACCAAGAGTTATTGTATTAAATAAGGTGGTTTATAAGTATATTCAACATGCAGGATCTATTACAAGTTCTTTGTCAGAAAATTCTTTACAAAGCATAAAGAAGGTGATATTACAATTAGAAAAAGAATTCGAAAATAAAAATACTTCATTTGATTTAAGTTTTTTGAAGATTTATTATAAGTTATTGGCTTATCTCAATAGAAAAAGTATAGATAACAAAAAAGATTTTAAGGAAGTTAACTCGAGAATACCTTTCTGTAAAGAATTGTCTATACATCATAGAATTTTACTTTTTCTGAAAGTATATAGTTTTGGTTTTATTTCAGATTTATTTCTCAAATTGCGTTAATGGAAAGGATTTTACACATCATTGGAAAAATGGATAGAGCAGGTGCCGAAACAATGCTTATGAATCTCTATCGTAATATTAATAGAGATAAGTACCAATTCGATTTTGTTGTATTTACTAATGATAAAGGTGATTATGATGATGAAATTAATGCATTAGGCGGGAAAATCATCCCAATAATAGAAGCTAATCCCTTTAAACGACTATTGTCACTTGAAAGATTTCTTAAGGCTAATAAAGAATATAAAATAGTCCATGCACATACTCTTTTCAGTAATGCGTTTCATATTTTGGCTGCCAAACGAGCTAAAGTGCCCTTTAGAATATCTCATTCTCACAATACGGATGATCAGGCAAGAGGTTTCTTAATTTCTAAAATATATAAAACACTCTCAAAAAAAATAATCGATACATATTCTACTTATAAAATTGCCTGTGGAGAAGAAGCTGCAAAATGTCTTTTTGTAAAGAAATCTTTGCAAGAGGTTTTGATATTACCAAATGCAATAGACAGTCAATTATTCTATAAAATTGGAACAGAAAATTCTGATTATATCAATGAAAACTTTTGTACACAAAAAGATACTCTCAAAATTGTACAGATAGGAAGAATGCTCGAGGTTAAAAATCATACTTTCTCTATCCAGATTGCTAAAAAATTAAAGGAAAAGGGAGTTAATTTTAAAATGTTTTTTGTTGGGAGAGGAGAACTCTCAGAAAATATTGAGAATGAGATTAAAATCAATAACCTCCAGGAACAAGTCCTGATGTTAGGACTCAGAACCGATATACCACTATTAATGGCAGGAGCTGATATAATGATAATGCCATCACTTTTTGAAGGATTTCCGGTTGTTTTGGTAGAATCTCAATCTACAGGATTACCGGCTTTGATATCTGAAAATATTTCTAAAGAAGTTGATTTAGGATTAAATTTGATCCACTTTGCTGAATTAGATATTGATACATGGGTAAAGAAAATTCTTACAATCAGAACACAAGTTGTTAATAAGGATAATATTATACCGAGATTTTATGAGACAGGATTTGATATACATGGCTCTGTAAAAATAATAGAAAAAATATATAATAATCTGAACTAAATTATATGTCTGATCTTATCCCAATACTTCAATACGGACCTTTTTATTATCATGCTTTGATGATTATTGCAATTATGATACTATTGCATGGGATGTCATTTGATGTTGCAGATAATAGGAGTGTTTTATTTTTTAATGTATTTGGATATTTTATTGCCATACTCCTAGTTTTATATATAGGTTTTCGTCCTATCGATGGGATCTTTGTTGATATGAAGATATATGCTCAGGCCTATGAAATGATGCAACAAGGAACCAATCTCAGTATAGACAATGACTATGCATTCAACTATTTTATGCTTTTCTGTTCAAAGATAATGTCGGTTGAGTTTTTCTTTTTTATTGTTGCTCTGATTTACATATTGCCCTGTTACTTTTTTTCGAAAATCTACTTCGGAAGATACTGGTTTTATTCATTTTTCATGCTGATAGGATCCTTTTCCTTTTGGGCATATGGTACAAATGGGATACGAAATGGTGTTGCAACATCAGTTTTCATATTGGCATTGTGTTTTTATAATAATAGAAAAATACTCATGTATTGCTTTTTTATATTAGCATTCATGATTCATAGCTCTCTTATTATTCCTGTAATGGCCTTTGTATTATCTGGGATATATAAAAATCCTAAGATGTATCTTTATATCTGGTTGGCAGCAATCCCACTGTCATTAGCTGGTAGCAAGATCTGGCAAGAAATATTTTTTAATCACTTAGGGTTTTCCGATAGAACTACAGGTTACATGGAAGGTCAAAAAGTTGAAGGATCATTTTCTTCAACGGGCTTTAGATGGGATTTTTTATTTTACAGTTCGTTTGGAATAATTAGTGGGTACTATTATATTTTCGTAAAGAAAATTTCGGATAGATTTTATAATCACTTGTATGGGATTTTTACCATAGCCAATGCATTTTGGGTATTGGTTATAACCGCTAATTATAGTAATCGTTTTGCTTATTTGTCTTGGTTTATGATGGCTCCGATTATCTCTTATCCTATGTTCAGATATAAAATTTGGAAAGATCAATATAAAACTTTTGGGATAATATTGATGTTGTATTACTTGTTCACCTATCTCATGTTTTTAAAAGGATAATTTTATAATGAATCATAAAGTAAGTATAATAATACCTTGTTATAATGTTGAAAAGTACATCTCACAGTGTATAGAGAGTATTATTAATCAGACTTATAAAAATTTAGAAATCATTTGTATAAATGACGGATCAAGTGATGAAACTCAATTGATTTTAGAAAAATATATAAAGTTAGATAGTAGAATAATATTAATTAATCAGTCTAATAAAGGACTTTCTGATAGCCGGAGTTCGGGCGTTGAAATTTCTTCTGGAGAATATATCTTGTTTGTAGATAGTGATGATTGGTTAGAAACCGATTGTATAGACTTTCTTATGAAGAAACAAATAGATTATGATATTATTTGTTTTTCTTATTTCAGAGACTTCAAGAATATCAGTCTTCCCAGAAAATTAGGAATCAACGGTGTTTTTTCTGCATCATATCTTCAGAGAAGAATTTTGGGGCCTGTTCAAGATGAGATCAAAAATATTGGAAATCTTGATGCATTAGTTACTGTTTGGGGAAAATTGTACAAATCCGACAAAATAAAAGGTAAAAAATTTGTTGACGTAACTAAAATAGGTACTTGGGAAGATGGACTTTTTAATTTTGAAATCTTAGAACAATGTGACAAAGTATTGATCATGGATGAACCTTTTTACCATTATCGAAAGGATAATATCCAATCCTTTACAAGTAAATCAAAAATAGGATTGTATAAAAAATGGCTCAATAAATTTGAAATCCTGTCGACTTTGATCATAGGAAAGAATAATGAGTTTCACACAGCATTAAAGAATAGAATAGCAATTTCCTTGCTGGGATTAACGTTAACAGAAGTCGGAAATGAACAATCAATTAATGAAAAATTTAAAAATTTAAAAATAATATTGTCAACTCCGCTATACAAAAATGCTATAAATCAACTCGAAATAAGCCTTCTGCCTCTTCATTGGAAACTTTTTTACGGATTCGCAAAAAGAGAATCAGTTCTTGGGGTTTATAGTCTAGCAAAAGGGATTCAGTTTATACAAAAAATTAAAAATTTATAAAATAATGAACATTAGTTTTATCATTCCCGTTTACAATGTGGAAAAGTATATAGGAAAAGCAATGATGTCCATTATCGACGATAACTGGGGAAAGTATAAATACGAAATTATAGTTGTTGATGACGAATCGCCTGATAATAGTATTACGGTGGTTAAAGAAATTAAAACTAGACATCCGGATTCAATAATAAAAATTATCTCTCAAAAAAATAAAGGTCTGGGAGGCGCAAGAAATACGGGATTGGAAAATGCTGAAGGTGACTATATTTTCTTTTTGGATTCTGATGATTATATTCTGAAGAATACATTTCGTAATTTATTAGAATTAGCCTATGAAAAACAACTGGATGTATTAGAATTTGGAGCCATCAGAGTTGATGAAGAATATAAACAAATAGACGAGATTTTTATTAACACAACAAATAATAATATATATACAGGAGAACATTATGTCAATATAATCAACTTTGCTAATTCTGCGTGTAACAAGATTTATAACAGAGAATTCCTGATTAGACAAAATATTTTATTTATTGAAAGGGTTTATATTGAAGACGCTCCTTTTAATGTTGAGGTTTTTGCAAAAGCTTCTAATGTTATGGCAATCGATCTTATTGCGGTAGCATATTTACAAAATGCTTCATCTATAACCAGAAATAAAAGAACCTCAGCCTATCTGCTCAAGTTTATCAAAGATTCTATTCTAGTGACAAACAGAATCAAAAATCTTGCAGCATTCTATATTGACAGCAATTCTGAAAATACCATTAAGAAAAAAGTAGCATTTTTTGTAACAGGTATTTTATGGATGATCTTAAAAGGAAACGGATTGGATAAATTACAGAAAAAAGAATTATTAACGCAGCTGAAAGAAAATGGGTTGTTTCCTTATTATCATAAAACAGGATCACTTCCACGTACTATAATGTTATTTATACTCAACTTGATTGGAAGTTTACGTATAATTTGATTTTATAATTTACAATACAAATAATTATAACATTTTATCTTTATAAGAAATAAATGATATGCCAAAGATTCTTCGAATATCTACTGTTCCGAGTTCTCTTAATATATTATTAAAAGGGCAATTAAAATTTTTAAATCGATATTTTGAAATTACTGCTGTTTCCGGAAGCGGTATTGATTTAAAGGAAGTGCAAAAACGAGAAGACGTAAATATCCATGTAATAGAGATGCAACGTCAAATATCACCATTTAAAGATCTTGTATCTCTTATAAAGCTATACACTTATTTCAGAAAGGTAAAACCAGAACTAATACATTCAATTACACCCAAAGCGGGACTTTTGTCAATGTTAGCAGGAAAGTTAGCGGGAGTTCCCGTACGTATACATACATTCACGGGACTTGTTTTTCCATATAAAACTGGAATAATGCAAAAACTGTTGATAATAATGGATAGGATTTTATGTTATTGCGCTACTGATATTTTTCCAGAAGGTAAGGGTGTTATGAATGATCTTATAAAATTTAATATTACAGATAAACCTTTGAAAATTATTGCTAATGGTAATGTTAATGGGATCGATCTTGATTTTTTTGATCCGGATGTAATATCTTATTCAGAAAAACAAACTTTAAAGACAGCTTTGTCTATAAAAGAAGATGATTTTGTTTTTCTGTTTGTAGGTCGTCTAGTAAGAGATAAAGGAATAAATGAATTAGTGAGGGCTTTTAACCAACTTAATTCAGAAGTTGATAATATCAAATTACTTTTGGTAGGCCCCTTTGAAGAAGAACTTGATCCGATTTTGACTGAAACAAAAAGAAGTATTGAAGAAAATTCAAATATAATTTCTGTGGGATTTCAAAAAGATGTTCGACCTTATTTTGCAATTTCTGATATATTTGTTTTTCCTAGTTATAGAGAAGGATTTCCGAATGTGGTATTGCAATCATTAGCAATGAACGTTCCTGCTATTGTCACCGATATAAGTGGTAGTAATGAAATAATTAATAAACACATTAATGGGATGATTGTTGATGTTAAAAATGAACTACAATTACTAGAAGCGATGTGTGAGATTTATAAAAATCCGGCTTTTCTTGAAAAATTGATAAAAAATTCCCGTATAAGTGTGCAAAAATTTGGCAATAAACTTGTATGGGAAGAAATAAAAGAACTTTATATGAAAAAATTAAATAATTACTAACTTTGCTCAAAATTATGGTTATGGTAAAAAATATATTTTTTAGATATTTGGGATTACTTATTCTATTTTTTAGTAATGTCACAAATGCACAGATTGCGGAAGAATTTAATAAATGGACATTCAGGTATGAATATGGGAATTATAGTCAGACAACCACTGCCGGAGTCTGGAATATGACGAAAGCCGCTGTTTATCCAACTGCAGGTAATGGGATAACCTTGCCAGGATTTGTTGAACTAAGATTGCCATCCTCATCAACATCTACAGATTATGGATCGTTAACGACACCAAATATTGCTAAAGGAGGAGCAAAAAGTGTATATATTGTGGCTGCTGTCAGAGCTGCTAATGTAAACTATACAGAATTAACCAAATTTACTCTTCAAAAAAGCATCAATGAGGGAGCGTGGCAAGATGTACAACAATTAAGTATTACAACAACTCCAACATTTGTAGTTAATACATTTACTGTTAACATTAATGATTTTAGTGATAATATTAAGCTGAGAATTATTAATCAGTCGGGGAAGCCTCTGTTTATAGATAAATTTGTTTTAGGCCATTCTTTTGTATTGTCATCCAACAGTGAAAATGTATGTCCTAATACTCCTGTTATATTAACGGCCCAGAGTTCAGCTCCATTCAGTTATACCTGGACTAGCACAGAAGGTGGTAATCTTACCCAAACTGCAGGAGCATCAGTAACTGCAAACCCTTCACAAAATGCAACCTATACAGCTGTCGGAACTTATACTAATTCTTTTGGTACATTTACAGATACAAAAACAATCTCAGTTACTACAAAAACGGCACCGACAGCAACATTGACAGGTGGAGGAACCATTGATACTGAGCCTGGTTCTGTAAATCTCCAAGTTGCACTTACAGGAACAGCACCATGGTCAATAACTTATTCTGCAAATGGTATCAACCCTCAAACAGTTACAGGGATTACTAGTTCACCATATACATTAACAGTTTCTCCCGAAGTTAATAGTAATTTTACACTGACTTCTGTAGCAGACGATGTTTGCCCTAATGGTACTACCGTGGGAATAGCATCTGTATTGGTAAATAAAACTGTATGGAGAGAAAAAGACAATGTAATTAGCTGGTCAAATGGAATACCGAACGCTAATCAAAATACATATATATATGAACCTTATGTAACCAGTACTGATGGTTCTTTTATCGCTAAAAATCTTACGATATCCAATAATGGCTCATTAACTGTTAGTCCAAACACTGTAGTTACTGCAGATCAGTATATCAATAATAATACACCGGATAAGTTTGTTGTAGAAAGCAATGCTAATCTTATGCAAAGCTCCGAGCTTACCAATACGGGTAGTATTACGGTGAACAGGGTTGCCAATATGGCAAAGATGCATTATACTTTTTGGAGTTCGCCGGTTTCTAATCAGAATTTGTACTCATTCTCAGATGGAGGTCTTGTTGGGGGAACGCCTAAGAACAGATTTTATATCTATAATGAATCTAATGATTATTTTGTAATAACAGGACTTAATGATGCCTATACTTTTAGAATAGGTCAGGGATATGCTATCAGAGGAAAAGATAGTTATAATGCAGATTTTAATAGTCCGGCGCCTTACACATTTACTTTTACAGGCTTACCTAACAATGGAAACTTAGCTTATCAGAACCTAAAGTGGACCAATGCCGATCACGGATTTAACTTGGTGGGGAACCCTTATCCATCTAATCTGGATTTTGATGCGCTTTATGATGCAAATAGTTCATTGATATATGGAACAGCTTTCTTCTGGACAAATCAGCAATATATCCCGGGACAACAAGGGTCTGATTATGCAGGATCCAATTATGCTATCTACAACAGAAGTGGTGGAGTGCCATCAACATTTCAGGACGGAGTATCTTCACCAATCCCAACACAATATATAAAAGTTGGACAAGGATTCTTAGTTCAAAGTATGGCGGGATCAAATAATCAGCCGCTGCAATTCAATAACTCAATGAGAAGTTATAGTCCGTCAAGTATCTTCTTTAATAAGCAACAAGATCAGAAAGCTTCTAAAGACAGATTTTGGTTGAATCTGAAATCCCCTTCGAATATCAATAATACAATATTAGTTTCTTATGTTCCTGGAGCAACAGACGGATACGAAAGATTGTATGATGCGGATCTTATAGTTCTGGGTTCAGATGCTTTTTATTCTATTAATGGTTCCGCCAAGTTAGCGATACAAGGCAGAAGATATCCGTTGAATACTAATGACATTGTAACTCTTGGAACCAAATATTATGAAACAGGAGATTACACCATTACATTAGGAGAGAAAGAAGGATTATTCAATAGTGGACAGGCTGTTTATTTAAAAGATAAGAAACTGAACCAGATTGTTAATCTAACAGAACAAGGCTCATACAGGTTTGCAGCGAGCAAAGGAATTGATGAAACCAGATTTGAAATCATTTATCAGGATTTATCCTCCTTCGAAACTGCCGGCAAAAATGTTGGAACTGTTAGTGTAATCAAGGATGAATCAGAATTGATCGTTATTGATACCAAAGAGAATATTACTGCGGTAGATGTGTTCGATGCTTCAGGTAAGCTGATTGCTTCACTGTCAGGAAACAAATCGAAAGAAGTTAAATTAAGTACCGTAGGCTTTGTAAAAGGTGTTTATATCTTAAAGATAACCTCTGAAAAAGGTACTACAACCAAGAAGGTTATTCTATAATAACAATTTCAAATTATAAACTGAAGCCGATCTGAAAAGATTGGCTTTTTTATTTTAATGATGAAATGATTTTATTTTTAAATATTTTATTTCTTATTAAATTTTCAAAACCACATATTTCTGACTGTTTTACAAAGGCTTTTTCCTGAATGGCATAGCGTTTGTAAAATGTTAAAAATATAATTTTAAACGAAAAATTTAAACATATGAAAAAAATATTTTTTGGAGCAATTGTAGCCATAGGAGGATTATTCTCGACTGCAAATGCTCAGATACAAGAAGGTAATTGGATGGTTGGAAGTAGCTTAATTTCAAGTAACTTCGGTCTTAATACAGGAGGTGGTTATAACATTGCTTTACAACCAAAAGCGGCATATTTTATAAAAGATAATGTTGCATTAGGTGGTTATGTTAATTTAGGATTTAGTAAGACAACAAGTGGTTCACCATCAAGATTTGATTATGGGGTAGGTGCTTTGGGACGTTATTTTATATCTCCGGGTGAGGCAGGTGTTGATAATCTTCTTAACCATGGACGTTGGTTTTTTGAGGGTAATGTAGGTGTCGGTGGCGCATCTGTAGAAAATGGCAATTCTACTACCGGATTGGATTTTGGGGTTGGTCCTGGTTATTCTTATTTTATTACTCCAAATATAGGTGTAGAAGGTCTTGTGAAGTATGTAGGACAAGCAGGCTTTGGAAACGAAGGACTTAATTCAGCAATTACTTTCAATGTAGGATTTAGTATTTATTTGCCTACTTCTCATGCTAAGAGAATTGCTAATGAAATGAAATAATAACTATATTTGATAGATAAATATAACCGGCTTTAGGTCGGTTTTTTTATTAAAAGAAACGATTATGGAATATTTACATACAGTTTATGCAGTATTGCAAAGATGGTATATTAGTTTTGCTGAATTAACGCCAAGATTGGTTGTTGGGATTTTAGTATTTTTATTTTTCCTTACTACAAGTACATATCTCAGTCGCTGGTCTGTAAAATTATTTCACAACCTTTTTCCAAAAACCAAAAATGATTCTGTAGTTACACTGATTACGGTGTTCAAATTCTTAATCATTCTCATGGGGACCTTTATAGCTTTGGAGATTATGGGATTCAGTGGGTTTTTTCTCAAGTTCTTAGGAAGTTTGGGTGTTGCTGGGGTAATTGCCGGGGTTGCATTGAAGGATTTGGTATCAAGTATGTTTTCCGGAATGCTGGTTGGTATTGATAAATCGTTTAAAATTGGTGACTATGTGACAATTGGAGGGAATTCTGGAACAGTTCAGGATATTGGATTATTGACCACAAAACTGATTACTGACGATGGTAAAAAAGTTTATATACCCAATCAGGTTATTTTTAATGCGCCATTCTTTAACATTACGGCTTCTCCTCAGCGAAGAATCATCATGGATTTTGAGATCCCTATTGGTGAAGATATTACCAAGGCCAAGCAGGCTGTTCTTGATGAGATAAAATCTTTGGAGCATGTAGACAAAACCGATTCAGTTAATGTTATTTTCACATCTGCAAAGCAGGGAATGTTTACAATGCAGGTTAATTTTTGGCTGGAAATAGGTGCCGACTTTGGACAGCTGAAGAGCCAGGCAATTATGAAAATCAATGAAAGACTTGCAGAAGAAGGTATTAGTCTTGTAACCCCAACAAGCATAAATATTACTAATACTGAGAATCTTTCTGAAAATAAAACAACGCAACAATAATAAAAAAGCCGATCCATTGGATCGGCTTTTTTATTTTAAAATCTTAGTCTTAAGCTAAAACTTCTTTTACTTTATTTGCCGCTTCTTCAAGAGTGATTGCGGAATGGATCGGTAATCCGGCTTCATCAATTAATTGTTTAGCTTCAACAGCATTAGTTCCCTGTAATCTAACGATCAACGGAACAGGAAGACTTCCCATAGCATTGTAAGCGTCAACAACACCCTGAGCAACTCTGTCACATCTTACGATTCCGCCGAAGATGTTGATTAGGATAGCTTTTACGTTCGGATCTCTAAGGATGATTCCGAAAGCAGTCTGAACTCTTTGTGCATCAGCAGTTCCACCAACATCCAGGAAGTTAGCAGGATTTCCACCGGATAATTTGATGATATCCATCGTTGCCATTGCAAGACCAGCCCCATTTACCATACAAGCAACATTCCCGTCTAACTTCACGAAGTTAAGACCGGCTTCACCAGCTTCAACATCCAATGGATCCTCTTCTCTTGTATCTCTTAGGGCAGCAAGATCTTTATGACGGAACAACGAGTTGTCATCCAGAGTTACTTTTGCATCTACAGCAATGATTTTGTCATCAGAAGTTTTCAAAACAGGATTGATCTCAAAAAGAGAAGCATCAATTCCTATATACGCATTATATAATGACGTGATGAATTTTGTAAATTCCTTAAAAGCATTACCCGAAAGACCTAGATTGAAAGCGATTTTTCTAGCCTGGAAAGGCTGAAGACCATAAGCTGCATCAATCACTTCTTTGTGGATCAGGTGCGGAGTTACTTCAGCAACATGCTCGATATCCATACCACCTTCGGTCGAATATACTACTGTATTTTTTCCAAGAGCTCTGTCCAGAAGAATAGAAACATAAAATTCTTTAGTTTCAGATTCTCCAGGATAATATACATCTTCAGCTATCAAAACAGAGTTTACTTTTTTACCTTCAGCAGAAGTTTGTGGAGTTACCAACTGCATTCCGATAATGTTGCCGGCATTTTCTTTAAGTTTGTCCATATTCGGAGAGAACTTAACACCGCCACCTTTACCACGTCCGCCAGCGTGGATCTGAGCTTTTACAACCCAACCTTGTGCACCGGTTTCAGCAGTTAGTTTTTCAGCAGCAGCAACTGCCTCATCTACGTTGTTTGCAACAAAACCACGTTGGATATTAACCCCGTATTTTGCTAAAATCTCTTTTGATTGATACTCGTGAAGATTCATAATATGTTTTGATTAATTTTTAAATTTTATAAGATTGACAAATTTAAGAAAAAGTGACGAATTACATTATATAATTGTCTGATTGAAATCAGTTTTCAAAATAATCTGAGTGTGACACTTGTCAGTAGTTTTTATAGCCGGTAAAGTCGCTATCATTATTATGATTTGGAGAGTTTATTCCGGATCTTACAATCATTATTCATATGGTTGCTGCCTCGTCAGTATGTTTTGCCAACTTCCTTACAAATATCCAGATATTCTTTCGGCATTTCTGATGAGAAATAATTGGTTTCAAAATACTCGTCGGAATGTGGAATATAGATACTGTACTTTTTACTGAATGGAAATATCGGGATGAAAAACAACTCAAAATAATTTTTATAAACCGATACGATTGCGTTCATCATAAAACCACTTTTCAGGACTTTACGCTGTTGTTGCCCTACCAATTTGGTTTTGATTCCAAAAATGAAAAACATGTATTTCAGATTAAAACTTTGTCTTCGCAAAATAAAAAATCAACATTCCCCAGCTTAGAATCATTAATAATCCTCCAAGCGGAGTGATCGGTCCTAAAAACTTGAGGTTGGCTCCCAAATAATCCTGCATGCTTAATCCATAGATACTGAAAGAAAACAGCATCGTCCCGAAAATCATCAGCCAGGAAATCCAGTTTTCTGTTTTGGTCTCAAACTTTAAAATGTAGCCTACAATTAATAGGAAAAATGCAGCATACATTTGATATCTTACCCCTGTTTCAAAACTTTCCAGTCTTTCCACAGACAATATTTTCTTTAAAGCGTGCGCTCCGAAAGCGCCCAAAATTACAGAAAGCGTTCCGTAAGCAGCACCAAAGATCAACGTAATTGTTTTCATTTATAATTTAAAATCTTGAATATTAATGATATTGCTCCAATAGCAATGAAAATCCACGCGAATTTTTTATTTTGAGCAAAGCCCGGATTTTTCGTCAGTTTCAGAAAAATTCCGAAAACCAGCATAAAAGCCGCCACAATAATTCCGAACATTACTGACCTCTCATTCTGTTAAACTCATTGATCACTTCATGATGACTCACCGTTTTATCTTTGAAATACGTCACAAAATGCTGCTTTTCTTCTTCTGTCGCGCCTAACTGGTTTAAGATATTCAATAAGTGCATTTTCATATGACCTTTCTGAATTCCGGTGGTGATTAAAGAACGCAGTGCTCCAAAATTCTGAGCCAACCCTGAAACCGCTAAAATACTCATCAATTCCTGCGCAGAAGGTTTTCCAAGCAATGCTAAAGAGAATTTAACCAACGGATGAAGATTCGTTAAACCACCTACAACACCAACAGAAATCGGAAGATCAATCCAGAATCTGAAAATTCCATTGTCGATTGTACAATGTGTTAAAGAAGAATATTTTCCGTTTCTTGCCGCATAAGCGTGCGCACAAGCTTCTGTTGCTCTAAAATCGTTCCCTGTAGCAATTACAACAGCATCTACTCCGTTCATAATTCCTTTATTGTGAGTGGTAGCACGGAAAGGCTCAATCTCAGCAATGGTTACTGCCTGCTTGAATTTCCAGGCAAACTCTTCATTGGGAATTCCGCTGTCATCTTTTAAATCTTCTATCTTGCAAGAAACCTCAGCTCTTACGATACAATCCGGTGTAAAGTTCGAAAGGATATTCATCACAATCTGTAAAGAATTCTTCTCTTCCTGTGAAAAATCTTCACTAATCGCAACTTCCTGTTTCAATGTTTTCCCGAACTGTTCCAGACAGGAATTAATGAAATTAGCGCCCATCGAATCTACCGTATCAAAACTTGCTTTCAACTGATAATAATTCGGCATTTCGGAAGTTTTGTCGACTAATTTTATATCTAAGATTCCGCCACCCCGATTTCTCATATTCGCAGTAATGTCGTTGGTAGCCTCAATTAGTTTCTTCTTTAAATTAAAGTTGAAAAAATGAAGCAGTTTATGAGGCTCAACATTAAAAATAAAGTGGGTATGACCTAATTTTTCGTTGTTAATGATCGTTGTTTTAAAACCACCTTTATCGATCCAGAATTTTGCTGCTTTGGAAGCCGCTGCAACAACCGAACTTTCTTCAACAGCCATTGGAAGAGCGAATAACTTTCCGTCAATTAAAAAGTTCGGAGCAATTCCGTAAGGCATGTAGAAATTGGAAATGGTATTTTCAGAAAATTCATCGTGAAGTTTCTGCAAATCAGCATTTTCGTTCCAATATTGATTTAATATATTTTGATATTCTTCGTTTCCTTCAAGATACTCATTTACGAGCCAGTCTATTTTTCCCTGCTTGGTTAATTTAGAAAAACCTTCTATCGGTTTATGATTCATAGCATACATTTATTGTCCGTAAATATACTAATTTTGCTTTGGAAATATGTGGATAAGTTTGCTTTAAAAGTTCTGATTTTTCTCAATTTCTGACTTAATTTTGCTAATAACAAACAATGTATCAAACATAAAATAATATGAATTTCGACCGCATCAAAGAAAAGCTCGAAATACTTGCAGATGCTGCCAAGTATGATGTCTCGTGTTCTTCCAGTGGTGGAAAAAGAAAAAATAATGGTGGTTTGGGTGACAGCTCAGCAAGCGGAATTTGTCATACTTATACGGAAGACGGACGATGTGTCTCACTTCTCAAAATTCTTCTGACCAATTATTGCATTTACGATTGCATCTATTGCGTTTCCAGAAAGTCGAATGACATCAAACGTGCTGCTTTTACAGTTGAGGAAGTGGTTGATTTGACCATCAGTTTTTATCGTAGGAATTATATTGAAGGCTTATTTCTGAGTTCCGGAATTTTCAAAGATGCGGACACGACAATGGAACGCCTGATTCGGGTGGCAAAAAAGCTGAGAACCGAACATAATTTCAACGGCTATATTCATTTGAAATCAATTCCCGGAGCGAGTGACGATTTGATGAATGAAGCCGCACTTTACGCTGATAGACTTTCCGTAAACTTAGAAATTCCAACTGAATCAGGATTGAAATTATTGGCTCCTGATAAAAATCGCGAAGATATGCTTCAGCCGATGCGGATTGTTCAGAAAGGAATTCAACAATATAAAGATGAGAAGAAGATCATCAGAAGCACCCCGAAATTTGCTCCAGCCGGGCAATCAACTCAAATGATTGTGGGCGCAACCAACGAAAATGACTTACAAATCATCAAAGTGGCTGATCATTTTTATAAAAACTACGGAATGAAACGGGTTTATTACTCAGGTTATATTCCTGTAACTGTCGACAATCGCTTACCTGCTATTACGGCCGAAGTTCCTGTTTTGAGAGAAAACCGTTTGTATCAATCAGATTGGCTGATGCGATTTTATGGCTTCAAAGCGGATGAAATTTTAGATTTCAATATGCCTTTTTTAGATTTAGAAGTTGACCCAAAATTAAGTTGGGCGTTGCGGCATCTCGACCAATTTCCTGTTAATCTTCAAACCGCTGATTATAAAATGATTCTAAGGATTCCGGGAATTGGAGTAAAAACAGCACAGAAAATTTTAAGCGCAAGACAATTTCAGGTTTTGACAATTGACCACCTTAAAAAACTCGGAGCAGCGGTCAACCGTGCTAAATATTTTATTGATTTTACATATGGAAATCCGTTTCTGAAACACTTAACTGATTTGAATTTGAGAAAATTAATTCTCAGTGGCAGTCAGTCAAAATTTCAGAATCAGTTTTCTCAGCAGTTGACTCTGTTTTAATTTTCCAAATAATCAACTGCAAACTTTACCCAATCTTCAACGCTTTCATCAAGATAAACATCAGGCTGAACTCCAATATTGTCAATAGGATAATTGGGTAACCTGAACGAACGATAAGTCGGCATCAGAAGTTTGTAATTATTGCAACCATAATCAAAAAACATTGCGTTCGCATAATCCAAGACTCCTGAAGAGGGAATGCCCAAAAGTTTAACTTTTTTACTTTGTTTCGCATTTAAAAGAAAATTTTCGGCCGCACTTCCTGTATGATTATTAGCTAAAACGACAATCTGAGCAGGACTTTTAACAGCAGGAGAAATCGAACTTATATTGACTTTGCTTTGATTATGATTTACATATTTTCCAAGATTCGCTTTTAGGATTTCGATTCTCTTTTCCAAGTCAATGATTTCACTTTTGTTTTTTATGGAATCCTTTTTCAGACCTTGCATATAATTTTCTGTAGTGCTAATCAATGTCGGAGAAGCCAGATATTCTACACCTACATTTCGGATAGGATTGGTTACAAGATAAGGCAGGATTTTCTGATAAGCATTATCTGTTCCGCCACCATTATCTCTCACATCGATGATTAAAAATTCCGAATTTTCCAATAAAGTTTTATTCTTTTCAATCATTTTTTCAATCGTATTTACAAACATATAACTGAAATACTGCATTTTGATGATTGTGGTTTTGGGAGTCAGTTTTTTGATGTAAAAACCATTGATTTCGTTAATCCTATCTTCAATCTCTTCTTCATTTAGAATAGATTGAGGAAAGCTTTTTGTAAATGCAGACCTGATATCGTCGAAATACAAAAGACTATTGTCTATCATTTTGTAAGTCCCTTTTTGCGAGGAATGGTCTTGCATATAATATTCATAAGTTCCATCTACGAATAATCTGAATTTTACTTCATTTGGTTTCCAAAATTTTGGGTCTGCTTTTATGATGAAGCCAACAAATTCTTTTTCATTTAGTCTTTTGATTCCAATCTCATAACTGTCATCTTTCCAAATTCCTTCGAAGCTGTTTTTCTGATTTTGAACCTTGTTTCTGAATTTTTCAAGATTAATATTAAGAGCTTTCGATATGTTTTTTGAGGAAATATGATTAGCAATTTGTGGTGCTGAATTTCCATTTGGAAGAACCCAAATATGCCTGTCCTTGAAGAATCCTGTATAGTTTTTCAGTACTTCCAGACAATTATCGTCAGATTTAGATTCAGCGGAAGCTTTTAGTGCATTTTCTTTTACATTATTGTATAATAAATTGTCTTTGGTTTTGACATCAAAGCCGGGATATTCAGTCTCAATTTTTGAAATTATTTTTTGCAAAGTCTCAGTACAGTTGCATTTATTTTGTGCATTAGCGAAACCGAAAAATAAAGAAAGTGTGAAAAATAAAAAGACTTTGGTTTTCATTGATAAAATTTTCAGCAAAAGAAATCATTTCTGAGTTTCAAAAATTGTAAAAATCATTCAATTTTAATCTTTATTGTAAATCCAGGTCAAATCTTTTTGATTAACTGAGATTTTCTCCACTAATTTTTTTGGTGAAAAGCCTGAAAACATTTTGAAATCTTTGATGAAGTGCGCTTGGTCATAAAACAGATTCTGATAAGCAACCGTCGTCAAAGAATTTTTGGATTGAGAAAGGTCATTCAACACATTTCGAAATCGTAATGTTTTAAGGTAAGATTTTGGATTTTGTCCCAGATTATTTTTGAAAAGTCGGAACAATGTTGCTTCACTGATTTTAAGACTTTTGGATAGTTCATTGATACTAATCGAATTATTTTGATTAATGAGCATCAAGGCTTCTTTCATTGTATCTGAAACAGAATCATTTAATTTTTTAAGAAGCAGAATTTCCAGTTCATTGGCTCGTTTAGAAAAATCATCTATCTCGAATATTTTTTCTAGAATATTTTTATCCGAAGAGAATATTTCATCAAAAACAGAATCGGAAAACATCAGTTCGTCGTAAGATTCTTTGGTAAACGCTCTTAACGCAGAAGGCTGAAAAATAATACAAATCTGACTAAGCAAAGAATCAATATTGACCTGAAAAGGCTTTTTATGAAAACCATAAAATCGACTTGTAAAAGCTCTTCCAACGTTCACTTCGCACAAATTATTTTGATTGTCATAAGAAATTTTATTTTCCTTATAAATGGCGAGACAAAGATTGCTGTTGGGAAAAGTGGTGTACGTTAAAAAATCGTGATTGGTCTTTTCGAAGAACAGAAAATACTGAACATAGTTTTTCAGAATCTCATTTTTTGGCTTTATGATTACTGAATTCATTATATGATTTTCTGTTTTAAATATATTCTGTCGTAAATTTGGAAAACTGTTCCAGAATGTAAATTTAATAAACTTTAGCTTCTGATAAAGCTTTGGAAAGACTTTTGACAGATTATAACTACCAAAATCAATAACTAAATGAGAACAAAAAAAGCTTTACGTTACGACGAACAAAAAACAAAGGAAATTGATAGTGCAATCTCAAAATTCTCACAACCATTGATGTCTAACTCAAAATGGATTAAGTTGATTGAGCAGATTGTTGATAATGCCGATGAAATCAAAAAGATTCTCTTCAAAAAAGTTCAGAATGATAAGATTGGAGAATTGTATCTAGATAATGGAAGTATTTTTGAATTTGATTATTGGCAAACAGGCTTTGAAGGAAACAATTCATTTAATGATTGGCTCGAATATCGAGAAATAGAATATCTCATTTTTCCTAAAGTTATTGATTCGCAGACAAATCAAGATTTAGACAGAATTTTTACATTAATAAAAGAAGTCGGCGAGTTTTATTTAGAACTTGATGAGAATGAATTGAAACTTGTTTGTTATAAAATTTAAAATAAATCTAGATTCCTCCGGAATGACAAATATTACCTTGAATTTGTAACTCTCAAATTCTCAAACTCTCCAACTCAAAAATGACAACACTTCTCTACGACGGAACTTTCGACGGACTTTTCACTGCGATATTCGAAGTGTTTGAATATCGTTATCAGGATGCGGAAATCAGAAACAGAGAAAATTTCCAGCAGGAAAATATGTTTGCGGAGATTCACGAAGTTGTTACCCAACAGGAAAAATCGGAAAGAGTTCTCAATAAATTAGAAAAAAACATTGGAAAGTCTGGAATTAATGATTTGCTTAGAGTTTATCTTTCCGAAGATTTAGAATTAGAACAATTGATTTTTTCTGCCGTAAAACAATCCATCAAACATCCAAACGAAAACATTCTTCAAAATTTTGCCAACGATGATATTCTGAAAATTGCTAAAATCTGCAAATCCGTCAGTCGGGAAAGACACAGGATGACCGCTTTTATAAGGTTCGAAAAAATGCAGGATGATATTTATTTTGCGAAGATTGACCCGGATTTTAATGTATTGCCATTGATTCGGAAACATTTCAAAGACCGATATGCCGACCAAAAATGGATGATTTATGACCTGCGAAGACATTACGGATTGTTCTACGATTTGGAAAACTGCGACTTTTTTTATCCCGATGAAAAATTAGATTTAAACCAGTATCAGGAAAAATTCCACGACGAAGAAAAAAAATACCAGAAGCTCTGGCAAAGCTATTTTACGAAAACCAATATTAAAGAAAGGAAAAATACAAAGCTTCACATTCAGCATGTTCCGAAGCGCTACTGGAAATATCTGACCGAGAAATGGTGAATCGGAGACGTCGCCCGCAGCAGGGATAGTAGCGGATATCCTTTTTTGGACACGGAGCGAAGCGGAGTGTCCGAAAAAGATAGGAGTGGATAGCCCGGCCGGCAGATTTTGCGTCGGCATAAGCATTGGGAAATCTGACGGGCTGCCCAAAATTTTTATCACAATTCAAATTCTTAACTTACATCAATGTGAGGGAAACCTGGTCGGCCTAAATTTGCATCATAATT
This sequence comes from Epilithonimonas pallida, assembly GCF_900182975.1. Lineage (NCBI taxonomy): Bacteria > Pseudomonadati > Bacteroidota > Flavobacteriia > Flavobacteriales > Weeksellaceae > Epilithonimonas > Epilithonimonas pallida. Next base: position 134,457 of record NZ_FXUO01000008.1, read on the forward strand.
AACAACAAAATATTAAAAATTATGGCAACTAAATGGTTATTAGACCCAACACATAGCGAGATCACTTTCAAAGTAAAACACTTGATGATTTCTAACGTAAAAGGTGAATTCACGACTTTCAACGCAGAAATCGATGCAGAAGACGATACATTTGCGAACGCAAAAGTTTCAGCTTTCATTGATACAGATTCTATCTTCACTAATAACGCGGACAGAGATACGCATTTGAAATCTGCTGATTTCTTCAATGCAGAAGCTAACCCGAAAATCACTTTTGAAGCTTCAACTCTTAACGGTGATGTTACAGGAAACCTCACTATTAACGGCGTTACGAAACCAGTGACTTTGGACGTAGATTTCGGAGGAATCAACTCTGACCCTTGGGGAAACACGAAAGCAGGATTCTCTTTCGAAGGAAAAATCAAAAGAAGTGACTTCGGTTTAACTTGGAACGCGGCTTTGGAAACAGGCGGAGTAATGGTGAGCGAAGAAGTTAAAATTGCAGGCGAATTGCAGTTTGTAAAACAATAAAAGAATACAATAGTATTTATAGTTTGAGTTTTTTAAAGTATAAACAGAGTTCGCTTTGTTTATACTTTTTTTGATTTTGAGAATAATTATTAGGGCAGCTTTATCCGTCCTCCGTTCCCGCTTTTTTCTTTTTTGATAAAAAAGAAAAAGAGCTCCACTCAGGCCGGGCTGCAGATTCAATATAAAAACAACATTTGCCAAAAAAATCGGAGATTTAAAAACTTAATTGTCCTTATGTGACTTTTGTGGTTTAAAACAATCAACCTAAGTGTGAAAAGAACAGCTCAATCAGCCAAATCTGCGAGAAAATAAAATACTTTTTACATTAATACATTTTACTTTTTACAAAAAAATATGAACCTCAACGACCTTTCAAAAATATCTGACAACTTCCGAACCACAGAAAAAATGCCGGTTCTGTTTTTAGGACACGGTTCTCCGATGAACGCTATCGAAGAGAATATTTTTGTTCAGGGATTCAGGAATATCAGTAAAGAAATCCCGAAACCCAATGCAATCATTTGTATTTCTGCGCATTGGTTTACGAACGGAACTTTCGTCACGGCGATGGATATGCCGAAAACGATTCACGATTTTTACGGTTTCCCAAAAGAACTGTTCGACGTACAGTACCCGGCAAAAGGAAGTCCCGAATTGGCTAAAGAAACTACGGAACTACTCGCTCCGGTTTTGGTGGAAGAAGACCATAATTGGGGATTAGACCACGGTGCCTGGTCGGTTCTCAGACATCTTTATCCTGATGCGGATATTCCTGTTATCCAGTTGAGTATAGATTACACAAAACCGCCTCAATATCATTTTGATTTGGCAAAAAAATTATCCAGACTTCGTGAGAAAGGAATCCTGATTATCGGAAGCGGAAACATTGTCCATAATCTTCGTTTGATTGATTGGAAAAATATCGATACTATTGGAGCAGGCTGGGATTGGGCGATAGAAGCCAGGGAAAAGACCAACAATTGGCTCTTGGACGGGGATTTTCAGAAACTCATTGATTATCAAAAACAAGGTTCGTTTTTGCAATATGCTGTTCCGACACCAGACCATTTTCTGCCAATGATTTATAATCTCGGACTGAAAGAAAAATCAGAAGAACTATCATTATTCAATGACTCGCTAATTGGTGGCTCATTGAGTATGACATCTATAAGAATTGGTTAATTCCAACTCATTTGTGTTTTTAGAAAGGTTTTGCCGAGAGGCAAAATCTTTTTTTATTCCTAAATTAGAAGTCAAATTCAATAACTGTGAAAAAGCTTTTCTTTCTCTTTTTATTTTTCGGATTTTCAATCGTTTATTCTCAAACTATTTTCGGTAAAATTCAAACTGAAAATGGAAGTGTAATTTCTAACGTTAATGTTTATCTCGACGGAACCAAACTCTCGACTGTTTCTACCAATGACGGAAGTTTTCAATTAGATGCCCAAGGACAGAAAAGCGGAAATCTGATTTTTCAGAAAGATAATTATGAAACGAGCATTTTTCCGTTGAATCAAGCTATTGGAAAATCGGTCAAAGTGATTATCAATCCTGTTAAAGAGATAGAAGAAGTCGTAATTATTCCTTACACAGAAAAGGCTTACAAAGATTTTATCAATTACTTTCTGGATAAATTTATTGGATTTGATAGAGAAGGAGTTACCATCAAAAATCAAAGAACGCTTAAGTTTTCTTACGATAAGAAGAATCAGTTTCTAAGAGTCAAAGCACCGCAAACTTTAATTATTGAAAATAAAAATCTGGGTTATAACATTCAATATAATCTCATCAATTTTGAAGCGGACTTTAAAAACAAAACCAATAGTTATTTAGGAACTTCTTTTTTCAAAGAAACCAGCAATAAGAAAAATGTTATTCTCAACCGGATGAATGCTTACCAAGGTAGTTTGATGCATTTTTTCAGAAGTCTTTATAATAATGAATTAGAAAAGGAAGGTTTTATCGTCAACCACGCCAAACGAATCCCAAATCCAAAATATCCAACTGAAGCTGAATTACAAAAACTGGAAGATTATTTCAGTTTTGTAAGAACTCAAAAAGTGATGAATGTAAATCTATCGCCGGAGTTGGAAGGAATCTCACAGCGAAAAAATAAAAATTCTCCATTCGTCTTAGCAATTCTAAAGACGAAAATCAAAGAATCTGATTTCACGAAACGTAAAGATGGCAAACTTTTCCTTGATTTTGATGACTTACTGATGGTCAATTATCAGAAGTATTATTACGAAATCAAGAAAGGTGACTTCATCAAATCGGCCAATGCTGTTTCGCAATCGTCATTAATTCATCCCGAAGCTGCAGAATTTGAGATTTTTCCGGAAGGTATTTGTTCGGAACCGGATTTGCTGATTTTGGAAGAGAGTTTTTCCCAGCAGAATGTGTCTAAAATATTACCTTTGGATTATCAGTTCGGGAATTGATTGATAACGCAAAGGAACAAAAACTGAATCAATGTAATCTTTTTAAGTCGCAAAACATAATACGAAAATTAATTCTTGGCGACTTAAAGCAGAATGAGAAAAGATCCATTTTGCGCCTTTGCGATAAAATTTATAGTTCTTTCTCAAAACAAACACTATTGTCAACACCAATATACTGACCGTAATTCGGAATGATTTTGTAACCACATTTGTTGTAAAGTGCAACGGCTTCGATTTGTCTTTTTCCTGTTTCAAGAACTGTTTTTTTATAACCTAATTCTTTAGACCAAATTTCTAATTCCTTTAAAATAGCTGAAGCTAAACCTTTTCCACGTTTTTCGGGAAGCGTGAACATTCTTTTGATTTCCATAGATTTTGAATCCAATTCTTTGATAGCGCCACAAGCAACGGCTTCATCATTATCATAAATCACAATGCAATGTTTCAGTAAATCGATTTTGTTGTATTGATGATAGAAGTCGTGTTCATCACCATCCATAACGGCAAGATAAGCATCCAATTGTTTTACTAATTTTTGGAAATCTGGGTTTTCGGAAGTTGTTCTGAGGGTTTGCATTAGCAATGTTATTATATTAAGTAAAAATGCTTCGACTCTGCTCAGCACGACATCTTTATTACTAACATTTATTTTTAAAATTGTCAGTCTGAGCAGAGTCGAAGACTTTGTCTGCTGAGATTTAATTCACCACAAATTCCCTTTTTCTAATCAACTCTGCAATTTTCAAAATATCTTCGCCAATCAATCGGTCGTTTTCCAGTTTTGGGACAACGGAACGAATTAACTCATAATTTTTCTCAACAATTTTAGAACATTTTGCAGGTCGTCTGAATTCCAGACCTTGAGCAGCAAACATCAGCTCAATCGCTAAAATATTCTCAAGATTTCCTAAAATCTGATTGAATTTTCGACCGGAAATACTTCCCATAGAAACGTGGTCTTCCTGACCTAAACTTGTCGGTATAGAATCTGCAGAAGCCGGGAAACAAAGCGTTTTGTTCTCTGTAACCAATGCTGCGCTGGTATATTGCGGAATCATGAAACCAGAATTAAGACCAGAGCTTTCTACTAACAATTTCGGTAAGCCATATTTCCCTTCTAGTAAAAGATAGCTTCTTCTGTCAGAAATATTTCCTAATTCTGCGGCTGCCAACGAAGCATAATCCAAAGGCAAAGCCATCAATTGTCCGTGGAAATTACCGCCGGAAATTGATTCTTCTGCGCTTAAAACAATAGGATTGTCGGTTACAGAATTCAGTTCCGTTTCGGCCATTTGCTTCAGATGTTCAAAGGCATTTCTGCTGGCGCCGTGAACCTGCGGAACACAACGCATAGAATAAGGATCCTGGACTCTGTCACAGAATTCGTGAGACTTTAGATTGTCTGAATCTTTAAGGAAATTTCGCATTCTTTCTGCCACTTTTTGGCTTCCATCAAACGGACGAATCTCGTGCAATTCTTTCTTGAACGGACTTGATGAGCCACGATAAGCTTCAAGACTCATTGCGGCGGTCAAATCAGCTAAATCCAAAAGATATTCGAATTTTGCAAGACCTGTAATTGCATGAGCCAAAATAAACTGAGTTCCATTAATCAATCCCAAACCTTCTTTAGGTCCTAATTTTAACGGTTGAAGTTTATGTTTTTTCAAAACTTTAGCCGTTTCAACAGTTTTATCATTTTCCCAAACCTGCCCTAATCCCAAAAGCGGTAAAACTAAATGGGCCAACGGTGCCAAATCTCCGGATGCACCAACAGAACCTTGTTCAGGAACAACCGGAATAATGTCCAGTTCCAACATCAGAATCAATCGCTCGATAACGTCCAAAGAAACGCCCGAATAACCTTTCGACAAAGCGTGGACTTTGGAAATCATCATTATTTTGGAAATGTCTTTATGAATCGGTTTTCCGACGCCAACAGCATGCGAAATAATCAGGTTATGTTGAAGTTGAGCTGTTTCTTCTTCTGAAATTTTAACATCGCAAAGCGGTCCAAATCCTGTATTGATGCCATAAACCGTTCTGTCAGACTCCACAATTTTTCTGACATTCTGTTGCGATTTTATGATCTGGTCTTTTGATTTTTTATTGAGCTTGGCTTTGGAAGGATTTTTTAAAATCTCTAAAATATCCTGATATTTAAATTGGTCTATTCCGTAAATCATCACTGAAAAAATTTTGGCTAAAAATACACTTTTCGAGAGGAATATTATTTATTAAAATACTTTAAATTAATAACTGAAGAAATAAACAATATAACAAAACTACTTATCCATAAATAATAGCCTAAGCCTAAATAGGTAATTTTTGAATCTGAGCCAGATTCGCTGGTTAAAATCGAATTTAAATTGGCGAAAATTATAGCAAGAAATATTGACCATAAACTAGTGATAATTCCAAACTTAAAAGATTTACTTATTAAAAAGATAGAAATTATATAAATAGGATTGGCTAACCAAATGATGAATGGAACGAATCCGCCACCCAAAAAGCTCATCCATCCAAGAGCTAATAGAAAAAGAGAATTCGAATAGGCATCAGAGTCTTCTCTATCAATAAAAAATGCTGGTTGAAATAAAGAAATAATAAAAACAATAATACTAAAAATAATCAGTGTAGATTTTATAGTTTTTATTTTTTTCATAAAATTAAATCATAAAGTTAGTAGAATACTCCAAAATATAAATGGAATAAGACTCAAAATAAGCCATAGATATTTCCTTTTTTTAGTCTCAAGAATGTTCCATTGGATTTAAATCAAAACCTCAACTCCTTTGCTTGCTTTATATGCGCCAAATGATGCTGACAATGCCAGCCGTAAATCAAGATATTTTCTTTGAGCGAAATCTTTTGTGATTGTTCTGGATGAATGAATTCTTTATTCAAATCTTCTTCACTCAAAGTTTTCAAAAGATAAACCCATCTTGTGTGCAAAGCTTCCAAAAGATGTAAAGAAACCAAAGGCGAAAGCTGATTGTCCGGCAACTCTGCCCAAAGACCTTCCTCATAAGGTTTGATGGTCGGAACATTTTCCGTCAATGCTAATTTGAATCTCATATAACTGTTGATATGACTGTCGGCGCAATGATGAACCACTTGAGCAATGGTCCAGCCTTCTGGTCTGTATCTCAATCGTAAATTTTGTTCGGTGAGATTTTGGATTTCGGTTTTAACAAGACTCGGAAAGTTTTCGATTTCAGAAATAGCAGAATCGATGATTTCTTTAGTAATCGACTCCGGTTTGATGAATTTTCCGACAGGATATTTTAGTTCGTCTAAGTTCATTATTTTAAATTCTTCATCAGGATTGCTTCCATTTTCTCATAACCTAATTTGTTGGGATGGATTCCGTCCTCAGCAATTTCTTTAGGCAAACCATTTTTCTCATCCTTTAAAACAGAATGGTAGTCCACGTAAGTGATATGATTTCTCTGCGCATAATCTTTTATCATTTTATTCAATGCAATGACTTTATCAGCAGGCTGCATATCTTTTCTCCAAGGGAAATCGTAAGCGGGCAGAACGGAGCAAAGAATCACTTTGATGTTATTAGCTTTTGCCAATTCTGCCATAGAAACAATATTTCCGAACACTTTATCCAAAGAAATCAGACCTTGATTTTCTGCAATATCATTAGTTCCGGCAAGAATAATCACACGTTTAGGTTTCAGTTTGATCACATCTTCCCGGAATCTCAAAAGCATTTGCGAAGTCACTTGTCCGCTGATTCCTCGTCCTACAAAATTATTTTTTGTGAAAAATCCCGGGTCTGTAGCAAACCAACCTTCTGTGATAGAATCGCCCATCAAGACAGAATTTGGAGCAATATTTTGAGAAAGAACTTCTTGGTTTTGTTTCTGGTATCTGCCAAAATTGGCAAAGTCTTGAGCGTATGACATTGTTGAAAATAATAATAAGGCAAATGCTATAGATTTCATATTTCTAAATTTGATTATCAAATATATGAAATGACAATAGAGAAATTTCTTTTTTAACCACAAAAAGTCACAAATGAAATAAGCAAATGAAAGTCAGCAGTATTTTTTATAAACTAAAACTTATGTGTCTTTTGTGGTTTTTGAAATAATAAAATCAATAATTTTACAAAATGGAAAACACTTCGAAAGACCCTTTGCACGGAAAAAGATTGGATGCAATTCTGGAAGAATTACTAGAATATTACAAAGGTTACGGCGAATTGGGAAAACAAATCAACATCAAATGTTTCACCGGCGAAAATCCAAGTGTCAGTTCTTCTCTCAAATTTCTTCGCAAAACACCTTGGGCAAGGGCAAAAGTGGAGAGTTTGTACCTCTACGTTTTGAGACAAAAGAAAAAACAAAATTTATAAAAACACTTCGAGAACCTCAGTGTGACAGAGTTTTTACATTTGTCAGGCTGAGGCTCTCGAAGCCTCTTCATAAAATTAATCCAAAAATTCCCCAGTCACATAAAACCAGCGATTCTGAATCATTTTGAATTGTGACAACTCGTGATGAACCTGAGGATTTCCTTCTTCATCATTATAAAAAGCTTTGAACTCTACTTTATTAATTGAAGGTTTATCGACAATTTCCAGCTTCGTCCATTCATTGATTTCACCCCATTCCTGCAAATCCTTTTTGTTATGGAATTGTCTTTTGTTCGGAGAAGTCGTTTCCCAAAGATAGTCGCCGTTTGGGATAGCAAATGCAGAAAATCTTGAACGCATCAAAGCTTCTGCTGTTGGAGCAAATTTCTCTTTCAGATGATAAGGCTGACAACAATCTTCGTAGGGCTTTCCGGAACAGCAAGGACAATTCATTTTCTAAATTTAATTGATTGATTTAAAAACCCTTTCAGAAATCGAAGATTACACAAGTCAATTTAAAACTCTGAAAGGGTTAAATGCTAATATTCTAAAACTCTCGAACACTAAAACTTATCCAAAAGCTCTTTTCAGTAAGCTCTCAACTTTAGGTTCTCTTCCACGGAAATTTTTGTACAATTCCATTGGATTTTTAGTTCCACCAGAAGAAAGAAGAACTTTATATTTCGCCGAAATATCAGGATTAAAAATTCCATTTTCTTTGAAATACTGGAAAGCATCCGCATCCAAAACCTCAGCCCATTTGTAAGAATAATAACCCGCCGAATAACCGCCTTGGAAAATATGCGAGAAACTTGGACTTGCTGCAGTTTCCGGACTGCTCGGATAAAGATTAGTTGCCGCAGTTTTCTCCACTTCAAACGCTTTCACAGTCTTATTCTCCAACGCTCCAACTTCTGTATGGTAAGCCATATCCAATAACCCAAATCCAAGCTGTCTCAAAGTCTGATAACCTTCCATAAAGGATTTGCTTTGAGATAACTTCTCGATTTTTTCGGTTGGAAGAATTTCTCCGGTTTGATAATGTTTTGCGAAGGTTTTTAAGAATTCTGGTTCATAGCAATAGTTTTCCAGAAATTGGGAAGGCAATTCTACAAAATCCCATTTAACCGAAGTTCCTGAAAGATTCGGGTATTGCGTGTCTGCTAAAACACCATGAAGTGCGTGTCCGAACTCGTGGAACAAGGTGGTTACTTCCTGAAAAGTCAGCAAACTTGGGGTGTCTTTGGTCGGTTTTGTAAAGTTGCAAACGACCGAAATATGCGGACGGGAATTTTCTCCATTTTGTTTGTATTGATTTTTATAACTCGTCATCCAGGCGCCGGCACGTTTCCCTTTTCTCGGGTGATAATCAGCGTAGAGTAGAGCTTTATAATTTCCGTTTTCTGTGATTTCGTAAGTTTTCACATCCTGATGATATTTCTGAACATCGGTAATTTCTTTAAACTCTAATCCGAATAATTTTCCGGCTAATACAAAAACGGCTTCCTGAACTTTTTCCAATTGAAAATAAGGTTTCAGTTCTTCATCATCAATATCAAATTTTTGTTTTCTTAATTTTTCTGCGTAGAAAGTGTGGTCGTAGCTTTGGATGTCATCGATTCCATCAGCTTTTGCCAAAGATTTTAATTCTTCGATTTCTTTTTGAGCGTAAGGTGTTGCTTTTTCAAGAAGTTCATTCAAAAATTCAAAAACTTTTGCCGGCGATTGTGCCATTCTTTCCTCAAGAACAAAATCAGCATAATTTTTATAACCAAGCAATTCTGCTTTTTCCTGACGAAGTTTTACAATTTCTTTAATCAAATTCTGATTGTCAAATTCGCCACCGTCAAAGGATTTTTTTCCGTTTGCTAAAGCTAATTCTTTTCTCAATTCACGATTTTCAGCGTAAGTCATTGCCGGAAGATAGCTTGGGTATTGCAAAGTAATCACATAACCTTCCAAATCTTTTTCCTTTGCATCTTCTTCGTATTGCTGAAGAATCGCTTCCGGAATTCCTTTCAGTTCGTCTTTATCTGTAATGTGTTTAAAGTAAGCGTTGGTTGAAGCTAAAGCATTTTGTCCAAATTGAAGCGACTTGATAGACAAATCCATATTGATTTTCTCCAGTTTCTTTTTATCTTCTTTATTGAGCAATGCACCGCTTCTTACAAAACCTTTGTAAGTTTCGTTGAGTAACATTTCCTGTTCTTCGTTTAAAGTTAAAGCGTTTTTCTGGTCGTAAACGTTTTTGATTCTTTCAAACAGTTTTTCATTTTGAGAGATTTTGGAAGAGAATTCTGTCAAAAGTGGCGAAACTTCCTGAGCGATTTTCTGAATCTCATCATTGGTTTCAGCAGAATTGATATTAAAGAAAATATTGGAAACTCTGTCCAATTGTTCTCCTGAAAAAGCCATTGCTTCAATTGTATTTTCGAAAGTCGGCTCTTCTGAATTATTTGTTATTTCATCAATTTCTTTTTCAGAAGTTTTGACTAATTCCTGGAAAGCTGGCAGATAATGTTCTTCTTTGATTTCCTCGAAAGGCGATGAGGTGTACTTGGTGTTGAATTTTTCTAAAAGTGGATTCATAAAGATGAATTATTAATGATAAATTATAAATGATTTTGTGTGTGTCGTAATTGACAAATTTAGTACCTAAAGTTGAAAGTATGACAAAATTGCGCCCCGACTTGAACGGAGCTCATTTTTTTATTGCAATGTCCGAAATTTCTATTGTCGGACTAACTTTCTTTGCAATAAAAAAATAGCGGGAGTGGAAGGCGGATAAAGGCGCCCCAATAAATATTATCCTAGAAAAAGTTTTTGTGTTCAAATTCTTTTTAGATTTGTTTTAAACTTAAAACTAACTTATTATGAAGAAATTTCTAAAAATTATTAGTGTCATCGTGGCAATAATCATTGTTTATTGCGTGATTGCAATGTTGTTTTTTGACAGTAAATGCCATAACGAACAATCTCTCGTTATCAATGCGCCGAAAGAGAAAGTGTGGCAAAATGTGAATTCTATGAAAGCTTTCAACACTTGGAATCCCTGGATGAAAATGGATCCGAATTTGACAGTAACTTACAAAGGAAAGCCTGGTGAAGTGGGCGATGGCTACCATTGGAAAGGAAATGATGATGTTGGTGAAGGCGAACAGGAGATCACAGCAATTGTCCCAAACGAAAAAGTCGCCACAAAAATGCATTTTATCAAACCAATGGATGATAATGCGACTTCGGATTTGCTTTTGGCTTCTGAAGGTTCCGGAACTAAAGTAACCTGGACAATTGATTATGAAATTGAAACACTTTTCAAACCAATGAAACCGCTAATGACCTGGCAGATGAACAAGTCGTTCTCGGAAGGTCTTGGAAAACTAAAAGCACTTTCTGAAAAATAAAAAACAAAAAACGCCTCGGCTAGCTGAGGCGTTTTCATTTGATTTGAAAATTTATTTTGTCTTATTTGATGATTAACTTAGAAACTGCCAAACCTTCATCAGACTTTAGTTGTACTAAGTAATTTCCTGTTCCGATGCCGTTTACAGAGAATGTTTCGTCTCCTTTAGCGGATTTTAGTCCGAAAGATTTTACCATTTTACCATTAAGGTCATAGATGTTGATTTGCCCGTTTTTAGCTTTGTTGTATCTGATTTTCAATAATCCGTCTGTTGCAGGATTCTGAACGATTTGCAATGATGTTTTATTCGCATCAATCTTCGTTTCGTCCGTTGCCAAAGCGGTTTGATTTCCATAGATCCTAAATTCTCCCGGTTGAAGAACTACTGTTGTAGAGCCATTGGCATTCATAGAAGAATTGTCCATTAGATTGTACCAGTTTCCGGCATAAGGGAAATTAGGTGTTACAGTTTGAGCTGTTGTTGTAAAGTTAGCAACTACCACTACGTTTTTCAAAGAACTTGCAGGCAAGGCATCATTCCAAACATAGATTCTAGGTAAAAGATTTCCTGATTCTACTGTGAAGGTTGTTGTGTCAAAAACCTGGCTTGATAATCGGATTGCTAAGATTTTTGACCAAGTGTCGTAGATTGCTTTTCTGCTGGCGTCTGTATCATAGCCTAAAGTAAAGGCTACAGGTTTTGGAGAAGTTCTGCAATCGTTGCTAATGGTTCCGTTCTCACATCTGTTGATACTGAATTCGTAACCCAACTCTCCAAATTGCCAAAGCATCTTAGGACCGGGAACTGTAAAAAAAACGGCACCAAATGCTTTTTGTCTCTCAAGAGCAGTTGCTAATGTTTTTACACTGCCATTACCGTAAGTAAGATTTTTATACATCAAACGCTCTTCATCATGACTTTCTCCATAAGCGACATTTCTTCTTTCTGAGAATCCATGATTTTCAAAATCGATTCTGTTGAAGTTGCTATTAGAATCGTAACCCATGGTGTTTTGACCAAAAGGTCCTGTTAGGTTGTCCCACATCATTACACCCTTTCCTTCATTAACACGGTAGTTTGCCCATTGTTGCTCTTCTGCATCTGTTCCCAAATGCTCAAAAATAACATATGATGTTGGATCATAAGACCATTGATAATCTGAATATAATTTCAATACATCAACTCTGTCTTGTTGATAAGCGCCGGTACAAGCTTCATCCGAAGGTGTACAGTTTTGAGTGAATCCTTTTGTAAGGTCCCAACGGAATCCGTCAATTTTATATTCTGATATCCATTGCTCAAGAACTCTGTTTACATAATATCTTGTTTCAGCTTTTGAATGGTTGAAATCATAGAATACGCTATAGGCATGCTTAGCAATCTGATTGAAATAAGGGTTATTGGATGCGACATCACCATATCCTCCTGTTGTACTTGTGGACCAAAGTCTTTCTAATGGAGATCTCCCGGTAGCATGATTTAGGGCAACGTCCAGAATTACTGCTATACCATTTTGGTGGCATTTGTCAATGAATTCCTTAAATTTCTCAGGTGTTCCGTAAGCTTTGTCCAAAGCTAAATGGAATCCCGGGTTATATCCCCAGGAATTATTTCCGTCAAATTCCATTACCGGCATTAACTCTATGGCATTAACATTCAATCCTTTGATGTAAGGGATTTTGTTAATCATAGACTGCCAGTTTTGCTCAGCGGTGAAATCTCTTACCAGGGCTTCGTAAACAATAAGATTTTGTTTTGCAGGTTTTTGGAAATTAGTTACAGTCCAGTTATATGCTGGTTTTGCTGTTTGGATCACAGATACATCGTATTGCTGTCCTGCGGGATAAGCAGGTAGTCCCGGATACGTGTTGGCAGAAATCCAAGGATCATCATCAGGAGACAAAACTAATGTTGAATATGGATCGGCAACTTTTACGCCGTCACTTGCTCTGTACTGGAAAGTATAAATCTGCTGTGGTGTCAGTCCTGTAATTTCTAACCAATAAAGATTGGAATTAGTTGCATCTCTTTTCATCAGATAATTGGAAGAAACCTGCCAATTATTAAAACTTCCGATGACATGCACATAACTTTTGAAAGGCGCGTATAAAGCCAATCCAACTTTTGTAGGATCATTAGGATCATAGCTGATACCTTGTCTCATGTATGAAGGTATTGCTGCAGTTTGCACAGTTGGAGTTGGTGATATAGAAAATTTGGATGTCAAAACAGTACCATCCGCAACGCTTGTTGCAGTTAATTCAATTTGATTATCAGTTGTAATATTATACGCAGTAAACATAGATGAAACATTGTTTGCCGTATATATGGTGTTTCCATTAGCCTTCACTACAAAATTTGCAGGTAAAGATGTGCTGTAAGAAATAGGGTAATTGTTTCCGGAAGCAATGAAATTCACAGATCCATTCTTGGGTGTAGTCGTTGCAAATTGGAATTTCCCGACTTCGGAGTAGATGTCCTGAGATTGCCCGTTACCTGTTTTAGTTTTCAAAAGAAAACCGATTCTTCCAAGACCAGTTCTGTTGTAAAATGTTTTTGGAACAAAGGTAATGGTGTAAGTATCATTACCGGAATTATAAGTCAATCTGTTTGCCTCATTGGATGAAGCCCAAGTCCCATTGGTAGGACAATCCTGGCTATTGGCGTCATTAATATCATATGACCAGGACCAGAGATACAAAGCATTGTTTGAAACACCCCACGTAGATTCGTTGATGCTACTTCCATTAAAAGTAATGGTAATCGATTCATCTTCATTAAAAGCAGCAGGACTGATCGAATAGGTCACGGTCTGTTGCTGCGCAAATGTTGAGATTGCAATGAAAAATGCAATCAGATTGTAAAAAATTTTCATAAGTCTATATATAAGTTCATAAATATAGACTTTTTTCAGAATACAACATGTATTTTTGATTTTATGATATTTTTATAATTAATTAATTGATTTACAGGGGTTAAATTATTTATTTTAATAGCTGGTATAATTGTTTTGTTAATTTTATTTTAACTGAAAATTAACGGTATGGTTCTAATTGAGATTGATTCTCTTAACTGATATTTGTGTTATTTTGTAAAATAATATGTAATATATTTTTATAGTTCACATAAATTTCTATAAATTTACGACCAAGTAAAAAATAATAAACATTTTATTTTTCATTAATCATAATTCTGATATGTGATATATTTGATTTTAAATCAATATGTTATTTTGATTAATTAAATGTTTGTTTTAAATTGCAACAAAAATCAATAACTAAATATTATGAAGAGTGCATCCGAATCAGGTTACCATCTAGACGGAGTTGATAAAGAGATTATTTATATGTTAATGGATAATGCTAAAACTTCTCTTGCACATATCTCCAAACATGTTGGGATTTCTACCACGGCAGTTCATCAAAGAATCAAAAAATTAGAACAGGCAGGTGTTATAGAAAACTCTATTTCGTTCCTTAATCCAAGAAAAATAGGCTATAAAGTCGTTTCTTATATCGGCGTTTTCTTGGAGCAGCCAAGCCATTATCAAGATGCAATCAAAAATCTGAACTTGGTAAATGAAGTTGTAGAAGCCCATTACACCACGGGGAATTACACCATATTTTTAAAAGTGCTTTGTAAAGACAATGACCATCTGATGCAGATTCTTAACAAGATCCAGAAGCTGAAAGGTGTTACCAGAACAGAAACCTTTATCTCTCTGGAACAAAGCATCAACAGGCAGCTGAAAGTGTAACTCAGGAAATTAAAAATATACAATAACACATTCTACGGGATGTGTTTTTTGTTTTTGGAATAGTTCAAAAATAATTTTAATAGATATAAAACATTTGTAGATAATTATTAAATTTACCACTCTCTCAGTTTCGTATTGAGATTTAATTTAAAATCAATTTCTATGACAAAAGTTCTGGAAAAAAACGGAATCCAAAATAGATCTTCCCATACTTTGGAAAGAAACGAGGGTATCCCTTATAATGAGAAGTATTTTGATGAAATCAACATCAATAGAAGTGCAATTGACCGACGTGTAAACTCACTTCCGGGAAGAAGAAGCGTTAAAAAAGAATATCAGGCGGCCTGGCTTTTAAAAGCGATCACCATGATAGATTTGACAACACTAGCCGGAGATGACACGCGTGGTAATGTTCTTCGTCTTTGTGAAAAGGCAAGAAATCCCGTTCGTCACGATATACTGGAAAAGCTTGGAATGGCAAATACTAATTTGACGACAGGAGCAGTTTGTGTTTATCACAATTTGATTTCTTACGCAAAAGAAGCTCTGGAAGGCAGCGATATTCCTATTGCTGCGGTTTCTACAGGTTTTCCTGCAGGTAAGAATTCAATCGAAGAAAAAATTGCCGAAATCAAAAGATCCGTTGCTGCCGGAGCTACGGAAATCGATATTGTGATTTCCAGAGACCTGGTTTTGGAAAGCAAATGGAAGGAACTGTACGATGAAGTGAAACTTTGCAGGCAGGCTTGCGGTGATGCACATATGAAAACCATACTGGCAACCGGAGAAATCCCGACATATACCAAAGTGGCTAAAGCAAGCTGGGTGGCGATGATGGCCGGTTCCGACTTCATCAAAACTTCTACAGGCAAAGAATCTGTGAATGCAACATTGGCTGTGAGCCTGGTCATGATCCGTTGTATCAGGGATTATTATCAATTGACAGGTGTTAAAGTGGGGTATAAACCGGCTGGTGGTATTCAGAAAGCAAAACAGGCTTTAGATTATCTCATTCTAATAAAAGAAGAATTGGGCGACGAATGGCTGAATCCGGAACTCTTCCGTTTCGGAGCAAGTTCATTGCTTGGAGATATTGAAAGGCAGTTAGAACATTATGTTACCGGAAGTTATTCTGCAGGATTTAGACATCCGATGGCCTAATCACAATCAATATTCAAAATTTTGGGTTCAGGATTTTGAAATCAATCATCAACTATCATTCATCAATCATATAACAGATGGAAATAAAAGAAATATTCGACACCATGGTTTACGGTCCCGCTCCGGAAAGTGCAGCTCCGGCTGTTGATTATCTGGAATCTCACAACAGAACTTTCGATTTATTCATTAACGGAGAATGGACAAAGCCAAGTTCCAAACAATATATGGAGTCTCACAATCCTGCCAACAAAGAGCTGCTTGCAAAATTTGCAGAAGCTGATGAAAAGGATGTGGACAAAGCGGTAAAAGCGGCAAAAGAAGCTTTACCAAAATGGGCTGCTCTTAGCGGTTTCGAACGTGCAAAATATCTGTACGCAATCGCGAGACAAATCCAGAAACATTCCAGATTGTTTGCAGTTTTGGAAACTTTAGATAATGGAAAACCAATCCGCGAAACAAGAGATATTGATATCCCAATCGTCGTAAGACATTTTTATCACCACGCAGGTTGGGCGAAACTGAGGGATACCGAACTGAGGGATTACAAAGAAGTTGGTGTTATCGGGCAAATCATTCCTTGGAATTTTCCATTGATGATGCTCGCCTGGAAAGTAGCTCCAGCTTTGGCAATGGGAAATACAGTTGTTCTGAAACCGGCTGAATATACTTCTTTAACGGCATTGCTATTTGCGGAAATCTGTGAGAAAGTCGGACTTCCGAAGGGTGTTTTCAATATCGTTACAGGAAAAGGAACAGTTGCAGGAACAGCTTTGGTCAATCATAAAGATGTCAACAAGGTGGCATTTACAGGTTCTACGAATGTTGGGAAAATCATCAGAAGAGAAATTGCCGGAAGCGGTAAAAAAATCTCTCTGGAATTAGGAGGGAAATCACCGTTCATCGTTTTTGAAGATGCGGACATCGATTCTGCGATCGAAGGCATTGTGGATGCGATTTGGTTTAATCAAGGTCAGGTTTGTTGCGCCGGTTCAAGATTATTGGTTCAAGAAAGCATTGCTGAAAAATTCTATGCAAAACTAAAAGACAGGATGTCAAACCTTCGTGTCGGAAATCCAATGGACAAAGCAATTGATATGGGTGCCATTGTGGATGAAGCACAATTCAAAACCATTGATAAACTGGTGAAACTCGGTATCAGTGAAGGCTGTGAAATCTATCAGGCAAAAAATGCAGTTCCTAAAAACGGATTCTTCTATCCGCCAACTTTATTTACCGATGTTTCCACTTCAGCAACAATTGCCCAGGAAGAGATTTTCGGGCCTGTTCTTGTAGCAATGACTTTCCGTTCTCATAACGAAGCTGTAGCTTTGGCGAACAATTCGAGATATGGTTTAGCAGCAAGTGTATGGACGGAAAATATCAATCTGGCATTGGATGTGGCTCCGAAGATCAAAGCTGGTATGGTCTGGATTAATTGTACCAATCAAATGGATGCTTCTGCCGGATTTGGCGGTTATCGCGAGTCGGGATTTGGAAGAGAAGGCGGAAAAGAAGGCTTATACGAATATGTTAAGCTGAAGATCGAAGATGAATTTTCTTCCAAACCAATTGTGCCAAAAGCAGTAAAAACAAAATCGGAGAAAAAATTAAAATCTATTCTGGAAGATATTGACAGAACTTCCAAATTATATATCGGCGGAAAACAAGCCCGTCCTGACGGCGGTTACAGTTTAAATGTCACAAACGCTTTTGGCGAATATATCGGCGAAGTTTCCGAAGGAAACAGAAAAGATATCCGGAATGCGGTAGAAGCGGCTCATGCAGAAAAATCATGGGCAGGAATGACAGGCCATGCAAGAGCGCAGGTTTTATATTATATTGCTGAAAATCTGGCCATCCGTTCGGAAGAATTTGCGGAGAGAATTATGGAAATGACCAATCAATCTCTGGAATCTGCTGAGGAAGAAGTGGAAAAATCGATTGAAAGAATTTATACTTACGCGGCTTTTGCAGATAAATATGATGGGCAGGCGCATTCAACCGTTCAGAGAATGGTGACGCTGGCAATGCCGGAAGCCGTAGGTGTGATGGGAATTGTTTGCCCGGACGAAAATCCTTTGCTTGGATTCATTTCAACGGTAATTCCTGCAATTGCAATGGGAAATAATGTAGTTGTGATTCCTTCTGAAAAACATCCTTTCTCGGCAACGGATTTTTATCAGATTCTGGAAACATCCGATGTTCCTGGCGGAACAGTAAATATCGTTACCGGCCACAAAGATGAGTTGGCAAAAGAAATGGCGAAGCATTATAATATCGACGGAATCTGGTATTTCGGAACGAAAGAAGGCTGCAAAGACATCGAGTTTTTGGCTGCAGACAGTATGAAACGCACCTGGCTAAATTTCGGAAAATATAGAAATTGGTTGGATAACGCTCAGGGCGAAGGTGAAGAATTCTTGCGTCACGCTACAGAAATTAAAAATATCTGGATTCCTTACGGCGCCTAAGAAGAATTTAAATTTTAATATATAAAACAACCTCCCGAGAAATTTCGGGAGGTTTGTATAGTAATTACTTATACTTTATAGCCTTATCAACCTCAACAGGATTGTTGTATTTTCTTATAATGGCCTGCAGATTTTTTACCTGTGCATTCAGTTCTTCGATATTGCTGATTTGCTTTCCTCCGATATTAATATTCAGGTTTGGACTGCTTTTCAAATTGGTTCTTTCAAAAGAAAAAGGATCATTGTAAAAATCCATTAGTAACTTTTTCTTCTGTTTTTCATTGATAACAACAGCTTTGTTTCCAAAATTCGATTCCAGAAAATCATCTGTTGCGAAATTGTCGGGAAAGCTTTGATTTTTAACAAGCTTATAGATAAAGTTATTTTTATCATCCTGAATCTCAAAAATCAAACCCGGTAATCCTCGAAATTTATAAGGTCCTTCATTAAAAGGAATATCCTTGTTGAACCAGGCAATCCAATGCCGCCCTCCAAAATCAGCTGTTGCTTTCTGAAGATTATAATCATTATATTTCTTGGTCTCATTTTCAATTTTCCAATTAATGATATCGGTAGTTTTATAAGAATAATAATCAAATTTGATATTAATGAAATTTTCGTTTTCGGAAGAGCCGTTTTTTCTCTTGACGATCTGTCCCGTCATATCGACGTGTTTATTATCCATGTTTCCAAATTTTTTATTTAAGGAATCGGCAATCAAAAGATTTCTTCCATAAAATTTGGTTTCGTTTTTATTAATATCCAATATCATATAGAATTTTTGATACTCATTTTCAGTAGAATCCATTTTTAATTGTAATTCATAAATATATCTGTGTGTTTGAGCCTGGAAAAAACTTCCGATAAGCAGACAAAATAACATTATTGTTTTCATAACTATTGTTGATTCATTTCAAATCAAATATAATTATTTATACAAAATGTTTTTCTCAATGCCCATTAAAAAACTCCAGCATTGTTGCTAAAGCATTTTCAGAATGCATCAGTTCACCATTTTCAAGAGATTCTTTAGCTGCAATCGAGGCTCTTTTCTGCATATTCTTTTCGTAAACCGAAATGGCTTCCGTTAAAGAATTGTACATTCCGGAAGTCAGACATTCGCTCAGATCCAATGCATCCAGCATTGCCATATTTGCGCCTTCACCTGCAAAAGGAGGCATTACGTGAGCGGCATCTCCAATCAGCGTGAGGTTTGGAAGAGTTTTCCAGGTCTGGTCAAACGGAACGCAATAGATTGGTCTTGGAACGAAAGGTGTTTCAGCACTTTCAAACAATTCACACCAGATATGATTCCATTCAGGGTAATTGGTTTTGAACCATTCCAGAATTTGTGTTTTATCAGAATAGTCCAATCCATTCGCTGAAGCCCAGTTTTCATCGGATTTAAAACTTGCATAGAAACCGATATCACCACTCCCTTTCTGTCCCATCAACAGATTTTTCTTATTTCCGAAAGCCATTATTTTTCCGCCTTTCAACAGAGTGTTGATATTCGGTGCAGTTTCTTTTGCATTGTAGATATTCCCTTCCAGCATTGTCACGCCGGAATAGAAAGCTTTGATATCAGTTATGTAGGGACGGATTTTGGAATTCGCGCCATCGGATGCGATAACAATATCTGCATAAGTTGATGAGCCGTTTTTGAAATGCAATCTCCAACCTTTATTTTCTTTTTCCATCGAAACAAAATGGCTATTCCAAACAACGGTTTCTGGCTGTAAAGATTCCAATAATATTTGTCTTAGAGTTCCACGGTCAATCTCCGGACGGAAATGTTTGTGACCGAAGTTTTCCTCAACTTTAGTTTCGTGATCACTGAAGAATATTTTTGCCTGCTCGTTCATTATCATTTTTTTATCGGCGCCGGGAAGAAAATTTTGTTTGAATTCTTCCAGCAATTCCGCTTTTCTGATTGCGGCTAAACCTGAATCGTCGTGCAAATCCAAAGGCGAACCTTGAACACGTGCATTTTTATCGAAGTCTCTTTCATAAACTTTCACATCAGCACCTTTCAATTGTAAAAGACGGGCCAAAGTCAATCCACCGGGACCGCCGCCAACAATGGCAATTGATTGATTATTAATTAGCATAATTTTAAATTTTATGCTGCAAAGTTATTGGGTGTGATAAACCAAAAATTGTAAAAATCGGTCGTTTTGATTTTTGAACAATTCTTTTGGTGAAACGCCTGAAAGTTTTTTGATTTCTTTGATGAAATGAGATTGGTCGGCAAAATTGAGCTGAGGAAAAAGATTACCGTCTTTGATATGATGAAGCGACGCCTGAAAACGTAATATTTTACAATAATATTTTAACGAGATTCCCAATTGCTTATTAAAGTAGCGATTGATTTGTCGTTCGTTCCAGACTATTTTTTCAGCGAGTTCTTTGACGCTGATTTCTCCGTCGGTTTCAAAAATTAAATTGAATAATTTCCTTTTCCTCTCGTCAATTTCTTTCGGTAAAAGTGATTGGATTTTCTGGTTGGCTTTTTTACAAAACAATTCAAAATTATCTAAATCACTAATACTAAAGTCCCAGAAATTGTCAGGTAATTCTTTTCCGCTATCTACCAATTCCGAAATGGATTGATGAAGAATATATTCCAAAGCTAACGGATTAAAACTGATAGCGAAAAAAGTGTCAATTTTTCTTTTGGGCATTGGTTTGGGCTTCGTTTCCAAACCCATTAAAATAATCTGGAATTGATTGCCGGTTGTTTTACAAAATAGCAAATCAATTTTCCCATTCGGAATAATCACACCTTCATTAAATCCTGACAAATTTTCTAATGATGAATAACAATAAACAAAATCAGTCAGCAACTGGTCTGACTTGATGAGTTTGTATTGTAATTCGGTAGACATTTTTCAAATATAGAAATATTTCAGATTCAAAATCACTCCGCAACCCAAACACTCACATTCCCGGCAGGACAAAGAAAATTGGCCCAACCATTTTCATCAATCGTGACTTTGTCTTGCAAATGCCCGGTAAAATCATAAAACGTTTTTCCTGCATACCGTTTTCCTATCTCCATCGATTTTTGATTCGCATCTTTGTTACTCAAAACAACCGCACAACTCGGATGTTCATCATCACCTTCACGAGTCCAGCCGATGCAATGTGGGTCGTCAAAATAATCCCTTTGCTCACCATAAGCAAAATCTTTTCGGGCTCTGATGAGTTCTTCAATCGCATCCACTTTGTCCAGGAAGATTTCATATTCATTGCCATCTTTTCCGTGGTCTTTGTAACTTGTGCCGTACAGATCCGGATAAAAAACACAAGGATAGCCATCTTTTCTCAACAAAATCAAAGCATAGGCGATCGGTTTGAACCAGGTTTCAACGGGTGCTTCCAAAGCCTGAAGCGGCTGTGTGTCGTGATTATCTACAACGGTTACTGCTTTGTCCGGATGAGAAGCTACCAACGTTTCATTGAAAATTTCTCTCAAATCATAATCCGGATTTTTAGACGCATTATGCAGGTTATGATGCAAAGAAGAATCGAATAAGCTCATACAGCCTTCTGTAGAATCTATGTAGGCTTCCAAAAGTGGTAATTCTCCAGGCGCCCAATATTCTCCGACTGCAAAGATGTCTTTACCGGTATTGGAACGTAAAAGCGTAAGCCATTCTTTGTAAAAGTCAGGAGAGATATGCTTAACGGCATCTAATCTTACGCCATCAAAATCAGTTTGCTCATGATACCACTTTGCCCAGTGATTCAGTTCTTCTCGTACAAAAGGGTTACGGTGTTCGATATCATTATACATGAGGAAATCATAGTTGCCCATTTCATTATCCAGGATATCATCCCAGTTATCACCATAATCATTGATGATTCTGAAAATACCGTCTTCCTGTCCTTCAGCATAATCAACACCTGTAAAGCATGTGAAATTCCATTCAAAATCCGAATATTTTTTCTGCCTGCCCGGAAAAGTAAATTTGGTATAGGATTCAATTTCCATTACATCGGAGATTACTTTGTTGCGGTCATTGTAATCTACTTTCACGACCTGGAATTTCTCCAGTTCATCACCGCCTGCTTTGTGGTTCAGAACTACATCAACTATGACCTGGATATTTTTTTCTTTCAAAGATTTGATGGCTTCCAGGTAGTCGTCTTTCGTTCCGTATTTTGTAGCAACGGTTCCTTTCTGATCAAATTCTCCCAAATCAAAAAGATCATAAGGTCCATATCCGACACCGAATCCGCCATTGATCGCCTTATAAGCCGGCGGAAGCCAAATTGCTGTAATTCCTAAGTCTGAAAGATATTGTGCAGAATCTTTGGTATGTTTCCAAAGGAAAGAATCACCATCGGTATACCAATGGAAAAACTGAATCATAGTCCCGTTCATAAGATTGTAGATTTTTTCAGATTGTTTGATTTGATGTTTCATGTTATGAAAATATCAAGCCAAGAGAAATTTTCTGGATTAAGATTTGGGCGCCTTTATCCGCCTCCGTTCCCGCTTTTTTCTTTTTTAGCAAAAAAAGAAAAAGAGCTCCACTCAAGTCGGGGCGCGCTTCGCTATGTTAAAGATTTGTCATATATCCAAACTTAACATAAAATGAACTTTTTATTAGTTGCCTAATCATCAAACTCCATAAATGGAATTTTTAGCTGAACGGAAACCTGCTTTTTTTCTTCTGTATTAAGATTGGAAAGTGATAGCCCAAGCAAACGAATCGCTTTGTCAAAAGGTCTCAGCTCCCAAAGTTGTTTAGCGGTTTTATAGAATTTATCTGCATTTTCAAAATACAAATCCTGAGTCTTACTTCTTGTATAAAGTGAAAAATCCTTGTATTTGATTTTAAGTGTCAGGGTTTTTCCCTGGATTTCTTTTCTTCCGAGACGTTCTTCCAGTTCCTGGCTCAGGGATTTCAGTTTTTCATCAATTTCATCATCTTCATTGATGTCATCCCAAAACGTTCTTTCAACAGCAACACTTTTTTGAATTCGGTTGGGTTTGACTTCTCCATTGTGGATTCCTCTAACTACATTATAATAATACCGTCCGGATTTCCCGAAAAGACCTTCAAGTTGTTCAAGGGTTTTAGCTTTCAGATCAGCACCTTTGAAGATGTGTAGCGTGTGCATTTTGTTGGCCGTCACTTTTCCGACACCGTAAAATTTTTCAATAGGAAGATTATCCAGAAATTCATTAATTTTTGTGGGATGAATGGTTTTCTGACCATTCGGTTTATTGATATCAGATGCGACTTTGGCTAAAAATTTATTAATAGAAATCCCTGCAGAAGCGGTCAGTCCAGTTTCTTCGAAAATGCGTTTTCGGATTTCTCTGGCAATGTCGTTGGCAGATTCGATTCCTTTTTTATTTTCAGTAACATCAAGGTAAGCTTCATCCAAAGAAAGTGGTTCAACCAAATCCGTATATTCGTGGAAGATGTTCCGGATTTTGTTGGAGATTTCTTTATAACGCTGGAATCTGGGTTTCACAAAAATGAGATGCGGACATTTTTCTTTGGCAGTTTTACTCGGCATCGCAGAACGCACCCCAAATTTCCTGGCTTCATAACTTGCGGCTGCGACCACACCACGATGTCCCCCGCCAACAGCAATAGCTTTTCCACGCAAACCAGGATTGTCGAGTTGCTCCACAGAAGCATAAAATGCGTCCATATCTACGTGAATGATTTTGCGTTGCGATTGCATTGGAATTTAGAATAATATTTTACCACAAAAGACACAAAAGAATATTTTGATTATTTTAAATTTAAAAGTAAGTTTTTGCACCTTTTGTAGTTATTACAAATTTAGACAAAAAAAATCCCGAAAAATATTCGGGAATGTCAATTGTTATTTTGTAAGCCTATCTATGGTGGATTGGAGTTCCGGGTCTTCCGGAGAAATCGCATAATATTTGGCGATATTCGATTTTTGATCCACCACAATATATCTCGGGATCCAGTTGAGATCTACATAATTATTGAAATTGTTTTTCCAGCCGGAAGCAAACCAATAGTTTTCTTTGTCATTCATCTCGAATTTATCAAGGCTTTTATCAAAACCTTCTTTTGAACGTTCTAACGAAAGGAAAACAAAATCGATATCTGGATTTTGAGCTTCTAATTCTTTGGCTTTTGGAAATGCTTTCAGACAATCTTTGCACCAGCCTGCCCAGAAATCAAGAACCAAAACCTTTCCTTTGTGCTGTTGAAGAATATCCTTGATCGATATCTCTTTGCCATTTTTGTCCTGTAATTTTTGTGCTAAAGCTTCTTTGGAAAATTTGGTTTTCAGAACTTTTGGAACTTCCTGAGAAAACCCAAATTGGAATACAAATAGTAAGATGTAAACTAATATCCTCTTCATTTTTTAATTTTTTAGATGAACGAAGTTAATGAATAATACCGAAATATAATGTTTATAAGACTTGATGATGAAATATTTAATCCGTAAGGTATTGTAAAAATATTTTTGAATTTAACTGATATTGTTAAAATATATTTAATTTTGAATAAAAATAATTAATGGTCAATTCGGATTTCATTAAAAGTAAGTTTGAAAATTTTGATAACGGTTTTTATCAGGAACTCAAGGAGTATGGGATTTTTACTTCTGTTAGTGCTAAACAGGAATTGATTGCTGAAGGTGATAAGGTAAAATTTATTCCCATACTTATAAAAGGTTCGGTCAAGGTGTATAATTTGAATGACGGGAAAGAGCTCGTTTACTATTACATATCTCCAGGAGAGAGTTGCATCATGACGTTTTCCACAATTTTTACAGATAAGGTGAGCCGAATATATGCTATCTC
Source organism: Epilithonimonas pallida (assembly GCF_900182975.1). Taxonomy (NCBI): domain Bacteria; kingdom Pseudomonadati; phylum Bacteroidota; class Flavobacteriia; order Flavobacteriales; family Weeksellaceae; genus Epilithonimonas; species Epilithonimonas pallida. The sequence continues at coordinate 159,408 of NZ_FXUO01000008.1, forward strand.
GGAAGAAAAATCTGATATTCTGCTGCTTCCTGTTCCGCAATTCCTTACTTGGCTTCAAATCTATCCTCAACTGAATCAAATATTCTTCCTGGAGTATGATTCAAGATATAAATTCATGATGGAAACTATCAATAAAATTGTTTTCCAAAAGCTGGATCACAGGGTGTTGGAATATCTCCACGAAAGGATCAGAAGAAGTGGAACTGATGCCGTAAAGGTTTCCCACAAGAAGATTGCTGACGAATTGGGTACTGCAAGAGAGGTGGTCAGCCGTATTCTGAAAAAATTTGAAAAAGAAGGATTGATTACACAAAGCCCATCAGGAATAGAAATAATTGAAAAGCGGTGACTTTAGTCACCGTTTTTTTTTGTGAAGAGGTCATAATTTTGAATAAAAAGGTTATATGTCAAAACTTCTATCATTTATCTCTTTATTCATTCTGATTTTCTCTTACGCACAGGACGATCTGTTAAAAGAAATCGATACTGTCAAAACGGAAGAGCCTTATTCTCCCAGTTTCAAAGCATTGCAGGTTGTCACGGCACAATCTACAAAATTACCTGCAAGAAAAGAATTCTATCTTGATATCTCCCACAGGTTTGGAGATGTAAGTGATGGTTTCAAAAATTTCTTCGGACTTGACAATGCGACTACGAAATTAGGCATAATCTATGGATTAAGAGATTGGCTTGCTTTGAGCGCTTCCAGACATACTTACCAAAAAACTTATGAGTTTGGTGCAAAATACAGACTCTTCAAACAGGAAAAAGAGTCACTGTTTGATATTGTCGGCTACAATGTTCTGGATATCAATTCGGAACTTAAAAAAGATGATTACCCAAAACTCGAATTCACAGACAGATTTGCCTACTTATCTCAATTATTAATTTCCAGAAGATTCACGGAAAATCTGACTTTGCAGTTAACGCCAACTTATATTCACAGAAATCTGATCGAGCCAACGATTGATGCCAAAAATCTCTTCTCGACAGGTCTGGGAGGAAGATACAAGATATCGAAACGGGTTTCTGTCAATGCGGAATATTTCTACAACTTCGAGAATAAGAATTTCTATAAAAATCCTTTATCTGTGGGAATGGACATTGATACGGGCGGACACGTTTTTCAGCTGGTCTTCAGTAATTCCCAGGCTAACACGGAAACAGGTTATATAAGCAATGCGACAGGTGATTGGGGAAAAGGACATTTCTTCTTTGGATTTAATCTTTACAGAGTTTTTTAAATGCTGATTATGAAAAATACAATAAAATTATTCGTTCCGGTTTTGGGATTTCTAGTATTAATGAGTTGCGATACAAAAACTTATGAAGAGATCTCTGATGTAAAACCAATTACAGAAACCGTTACTTACAACAAAAATGTGAAGGCAATAATGGATAATAATTGTGTGATTTGTCATTCCGCAACAGGTTCTAATCCCTATTTCCCTTTGACGGATTATACAGCAGTAAAAAATTCTATTGACAATATCCTGGACAGGATCCAAAGAGCCAATGGAGATCCTTTGAAAATGCCCCAGGGCGGTTCACTTTCTCAGGATAATATCAATATGATTATCAAATGGAAAGCAGACGGTTTGCCTGAAAACTAATTAATATAAAAAAGAAAAAATGAAAGCTTTAGTTTTTTTAACAAGCTTAATTCTAGTAACGAATTTTGCTTTTGCCCAAAAATATTCCACCAAGACAGGTAAGATTACTTTCGAAGCTTCGGTTCCGTTATTTGAGGACGTTTATGCTGAGAATAACAATTCGACAGCAATCCTGAATGCTGATACCGGAGATATTGCCTCGCTTGCAATGGTTAATGGATTTAATTTTAAAGTCAGTCTGATGCAAGAACATTTTAATGAAAATTATGCTGAATCTGCGAAGTATCCAAAGACAAGTTTCAAAGGTAAAATCCTGAATTTTAATAAAAACGATCTGTCCTCAAAACCAAAAGCTTATACCATTTCCGGAACATTGAATTTTCATGGTGTTGACAACTCTGTTCAATCAACCGCTAATGTTTATCTGAAAGATGATAAAGTAATTGTTCAGGGAAAATTTGTTGTTAAAACTGCAGATTATAAAGTGAAAATTCCAAAAATGGTGGCAGCAAAAGTGGCGGAAAATGTTAATGTCAATTATAACTTTTTACTCCAGAAATAATGAAACAATATTTTACAATAATTGCATTAATGATTTTTGGATTAGGTTTTTCTCAAACCAAAAACGTTTTTGATATTGCCCGAAATGGGACTCTTGACGAAATGAAAACCTTAGTGAGTCAAAATCCGGATATCATTAATTCTAAAAATGAAAGAGGCTTCACGCCCTTGATTTTAGCTTGCTACAGAGGTAATACAGAAGTCGCAAAATATCTGATTGACAATGTCAAAGATTTGAATTATGTAAGTCCCGAAGGAACAGCGCTGTCTTCATTATGTATCAATTATAATAAAGAGCTTGTAGAAAAAATGCTGTCCAAAAATGCTGACCCTAATATTCAGGACTCTTTTGGAAATACGCCTCTTTTGTGGGCTGTGAAAAGAGGAAATCTCGAACTTGTAAAAATCCTTTTGCAAAATAAAGCGGACAGGACTTTAAAAGATTCGTTGGGAATCTCAGCATTTGAATATGCTGTGAAATCTAATAATAATGAAATGATCAATCTTCTAAAACTATAATTTATGGCAAAAAAAAATCTACTTTTAGGCATACCGCTATTGGTTAGCGGGATGCTTTTTTCACAGTATTCTACGGGGACTGTAAGTTTACCGACAACTGCAATGAGTGTTAAAATTGATGTTGATGCTACAAATGTTACAATGACACTCACAGGAAGCAGTACCAGCTGGTTGGGAATTGGTTTTAGTGATGAAGGGATGAAAGCTGGAGCCGACGGATTTATTTATAACAGTTCTGCAAATAGAGATTACACTTTCAATGGAGTTGGAGTAACACCGTCTGCAGATGCTGCGCAAAACTGGACAGAACTTTCCAATACAGTAGCTTCCGGCACAAGAACTCTGGTTGTCAGAAGGACACTTGCGGGTGGCGCTGGTGATTTTGCTTTCACCAATTCATCAGGTACTCTTCCGATATTCTACGGTAAAGGAACTTCTACGAGTTTAGCTTATCACGGAGCAGGAAATAAAGATTATGCGACACTTACGTTTTCACCAACTTTGATCGCTGTTGATGAGACTAATTCTTCTGCAAAGAAAATTGGTGTTTACCCAAATCCTGTAAAAGATGTTTTGAATCTCAGCAACTCTGACAAAGCGAATTCTCTGAAAATTTACGATTCTACAGGGAAGCAAGTTCTGTCTCAGAAATCTGCTGCAACAATCGATGTTTCACAATTAACAAAAGGTGTTTATTTCATCGAATTTGAAAAATCAGACGGTTCGAAGAGTTACGAGAAAATAATCAAGAATTAACAAAAAACCTCAGAATTTCTGAGGTTTTTTATATTTAATTGTAATTTTTTATGAGTCCTTTTACGACCTTAATGACGCTGGGCATAGCTTTGTTGGCAGCTTCTAAAACTTCTTCGTGAGACACTGCAAACGAAATTTCAGGACCGCCTAAATCAGTAATAATCGAAAGACAGAAACAATCCATTCCCTGATGTTTTGCAACAATAACTTCCGGAACGGTACTCATACCAACGGCATCACCACCAATGGCTCTTACCATTCCGTATTCTGCTGGTGTTTCAAAAGTTGGTCCTGTCAAAGCGACATAGACACCTTCTTTTAGGTCAATGTTTTCTTGTTTAGCAATCGATTTAGCAATCGCAATCATCTTACGATTGTAAGGTTCGCTCATATCCACGAAACGAGGCCCTAATTCGTCAATATTTCTTCCTCTCAACGGATGTTCCGGCATCATATTGATATGGTCTGTCAGAATCATTACATCAGCTACTTTGAAATTGGGATTTACACCACCGGCAGCATTGGAGAGAATCAAATTTTTGATTCCTAACAAATGGAAAACTCTGAAAGGAAAAGTAACAGTTTCGATAGAATGACCCTCATAATAATGAAAACGTCCGCTCATCATCAAAACTTTTTTACCCTCGAGAATTCCGTAGATCAATTTTCCACCGTGACCCACAACTGTAGTTTGAGGGAAATTGGGAATGTCTTTGTAGTCTAAAGTATGAATCGCTTCTACCTCATACTGGAGTTTACTAAGTCCGGAACCGAGAACAATTGCAAAATCAGGTACTTCTGAGATGATATTCTTGATGAATTCCGCAGTTTCTTTAAACTTTTCTAACATAATTCTGAATGATTTTGTTAAAGTCTTCTCGCTTGTCAATCTCTACGTTGATAGGCCAGTAATAGATTTTGTCCCTAAGATAATCAAAAGTTTTTAGGCGGACATAATCTTTTTCAGTGGTTAGAATAACCTTGTATTCGCCCAGTTTTTTGTATTCTGCAGTGATTTTTTTGATGTCATCGTCGGTAAAGTTGTGATGATCCTTGAACTGGAGATGTTTAACTTTTTGATTGTATTTTGACATCTCTTTCAAAAGCTGGGAAGGATTTGCAATTCCTGTAATCAGTAGAACATCATAATAATCCAGATTTTTAACAGGCATCATTTTATTGATTCCGAGGATATTCTCGTCGTAGGCAATGGATGAGAAAAATACTTTCTGGTAATGTTGCGGTCGTATTCTTGAGATATAGTATTGCTTCTTTTCTTCCGTCAGATCATCGGGACATTTCGTTACCATAATGATGTCGGCACGGCTTTTTCCTCTTCTGCTCTCGCGAAGGTCACCAGCCGGCAGTACAAAATCTTTGAAAAAAGGATCGTTATAATCCGTTAATAAAAGGTTCATCCCGGGTTTTATGGCGCGATGCTGGTAGCTGTCATCCAAAATCAACACGTCCAGATCCATATCGGAAATTATTTTTTTTGCACCAAAAACACGGTCCTCACATACACCGATTACAAAACGGTTTCGGAATCGCTCGAACAATTGCATTGGCTCATCACCAACCAATTTGTAATTACTTTCGTAATTCACGATTTTATAACCTTTTGTAATCCTGCCATAACCTCTTGACAGGACTCCGGTCCGGAACGAACGTGAAAGATAATCTGCCAGATACATTACCATCGGTGATTTTCCACTGCCTCCAACCGACAGGTTTCCGACACCAATTATTGGTGTTCTGAATTTCGAAGAAGAAAAAATTCCCCAATCATACATCCGGTTTCTAACAGAAGTGCCGAGATGATAACCCAAGGAAAAAGGGTAGAGATACCATCTTTTCATAGGAGGCAAAAATAAGGAAATACTTCGAATTCTGATTGTGTTTTTAATTCAAAAAGGAAATTGAATCCGGAGAATCAAAATTAATTATCTTTGCATTCTTATATAGAATCGTATGATATTATCTATGACAGGTTTCGGCCGCGCTGAGACTGTTTATGAAGGAAAAAAAATTACAATCGATATCAAATCTTTGAATAGCAAGAACTTTGACCTGAATGTTAAAATTCCGTTGAGATACAAAGAAAAAGAATTTGATATCAGAAAATTACTGAATGATAAAATCCTCAGAGGGAAAGTAGATTGTTACATCAACTGCGAAAGTCTTGAGGATAATAATGATGTCAAAATCAATCAGGATGTTGTCAAAAATTATATGAATCAGTTGAGAGAGGTTGGTTCTGATGCGCCTGAGTTCGAATTGCTGAAAATGGCGGTCAGAATGCCGGATGCTTTGTCTACAAAAAACTCCGATTTGGAAGAGAACGAGTGGAAAACTCTTTTGGAAACTGTAGAGAATTCTATTTCTAAATTTATTGAGTTCAGACAAACGGAAGGAAATAATCTGGCTGTCGAAATAGAAAAAATCGTTCAGAACATAGAATATAATCTCAATCAGGTTGCTCAATACGAAGAAGAAAGGATCCAGCCGATCAAAGACAGATATCAGGCTGCGCTTAAGAATTTTGAGAATATTGATGAGACAAGATATTACCAGGAGATGGTTTATTTTGTTGAAAAATTGGATATTTCTGAAGAAAAAGTTCGTCTTTCCCAGCACATCAAATATTATCTCGAAGTGATGAGGAACGAAGATTTTAATGGGAAAAAATTGGGTTTCATTGCGCAGGAAATGGGAAGAGAAATTAATACTTTAGGTTCAAAAGCCAATCATTCTGAGATTCAGAAATTGGTGGTCGAGATGAAAGATGACCTCGAAAAAATAAAAGAGCAAACGCTGAATATTTTGTAGAATTGAAAGAGAAGCTTTTACTTTTATCATAGTTTTGGTAATTTTCAGATTCTTTTTTGGAATTTATAAAAATGATGAATTTGGAGGGAATCATTTATTCATAAAATATAGCCCGACTTGGCATTGGTATTTTTATTCGCCTGTTGGACAATCAGGTAAATTAATAGAAAATTTGTCGCCGGAAGATCAAATAGAACAGCAATACTGGAACGAATTTGTTTCAGGAAAAGTTGAATTAGAATAGCTTCGTAGAAGCGAAATGTTTGTAGAAAAAAGTTTAATTTAAACGATAAAGCTCCGTAGGAGCGACATATTTTTTATTGTTTTCGATTTCTTATTATCAGAAAACAATTTAACATAGAATTTTAAAAATCAAATTTTGAAAGAAAAAGTCATCATATTCTCCGCGCCGTCTGGAAGTGGAAAAACAACGTTGGTCAAACACGGACTTTCAGTAGTTCCTCAATTAAGCTTTTCAATTTCTGCCACCACAAGACAACCGCGCGGTGAAGAAAAACACGCAGTAGATTATTACTTCTTGACACCGGAAGAATTCAGGACCAAAATATCCAAAGATGAATTTGTAGAATTCGAGGAAGTTTATACCGACAAATATTACGGCACGCTGAAATCCGAAGTAGAAAGAATCTGGAAAGAAGGAAAAATCGTGATTTTTGATGTTGATGTTAAAGGCGGAATCCGACTAAAAGAGATTTTCGGTGACAAAGCATTATCGATTTTCGTAATGCCACCAAGCATCGCCGAGTTGGAACAGAGATTGATAAAAAGAAATACCGACTGCGCAGAAACCATCAAAACCCGAGTGGAAAAAGCAGGCGAGGAAATGACTTATCAAAAACATTTCGATAAAATTATTGTTAATACAGATTTGAACGAGGCAAAAGTGGAAGTCGAGAAAATTATTAATAACTTTATCAACGAATAAAAATTTGAAAAACACGTAATGGAAAATACATTAGACATTGCAATCAATAATATGCCCGTAAAAGGGTTTCTTGACCTCAAAGAATTTGCGATTCCGACAGGCGATGACCTTGTGAAAGCCATTCTTGACCTTAAAAAAGAAAAAAATGCCGTTATTCTGGCGCATTATTATCAGCCGGGTCCGATTCAGGATATCGCTGATTTCCTTGGCGATTCTTTACAATTGGCAAGACAGGCAAAGGAAACCGATGCGGATATGATCGCTTTTTGTGGCGTACACTTTATGGCGGAAGCGGCGAAAATCCTTAATCCAACCAAAAAAGTGGTTCTTCCCGATACATTGGCAGGTTGTTCTTTGGCAGACGGCTGTTCGGCGGAAGGTCTCAACAAAATGCGTGAGCAATATCCAGATGCACTGGTAGCAACTTATATCAACTGTAATGCGGAAACCAAAGCGGCTTCGGACATTATTGTAACGAGCTCCAACGCAGAACAGATCATTAATGCTTTACCCAAAGACCGACCGATTATTTTTGCGCCGGATAAAAACTTAGGAAGATATCTCAGCAAGAAAACAGGTCGTGATATGATTCTTTGGGACGGGAGCTGCATCGTGCACGAAGCATTTTCTATGGAGCGTATCGCAAAGCAGTTAGCAGATCACCCGAATGCAAAACTAATCGCTCATCCGGAAAGCGAAACGCCGGTTTTAGAACTGGCACATTTCATAGGTTCAACGTCCGCGCTTTTGAATTATGTAGAACAAGATGATTGCCAAGAGTTTATCATTGCGACTGAAGAAGGCATCCTTCACGAGATGAGAAAACGCGCGCCACACAAATCTTTGATTCCCGCTTTGGTTTTCGACGAGAGCTGCAACTGCTCAGAATGTTTCTTTATGAAGAGAAACACGCTGGAAAAGCTATATCTGTGTATGAAATATGAACTTCCGGAAATCATAATGAATGAGGAAATCCGTCTCAAAGCACTCAAACCGATTGAAGCCATGCTAGAACTTTCCAAAAGCATCAAATAAAATTACAAACCTTGTCTTTTCAGATGAGGTTTTTTTGTAGAATGATTTGGGCAATCCCCTCGCCAACGCTTGTCATTCTGAGGCTCTCGAAAGGCATCCGCTCGGGTCGGGCTATCCGTTGCAATCTTTTTTGCATCAACATTTGTCATACAAAAGACTAGAAGTCCAAGCAAAAAAGGATTTCCACTACTATCCCTATTGCATCTTTGCACGAAAGAAACCTTCAGAATAAATAAGAGTTTACCAGAATCTTTGTCATTCTGTAAGAATCTAAACTGAAGAGATTCCTCCGGAATGACAAACGTTATATTTAAAATATAACTTTCTTTTGCTGAGCGAAGCGCCTTTGCGAACCTTAAAATATTTTCAATTAATGCTAAAAAATCTTTGTGTACTTTGCGTTCAAAATATTTTTCTATTTTTAAAGAATGAAATCAAAAATCCTATTAGAAGACATAAAAATCTACGCCTATCACGGTGTTTTGCCGGAAGAAGCTTTGATTGGAAATAATTATATCATCAATACCGAATTACACGCAGATTTAGAAAAAGCATCACAGTCGGATAATCTTGAAGATACCATCAATTATGCTGAGGTCAGCGAAATCATCCATCAGGAAATGGCAATCCGTTCCGAACTTTTGGAACACGTGATTGGAAGAATCATTAACAAAATCGAAAACCAGTTTCCACAAATCACTTTTATCAAAATCAAATTAACCAAAACAGTTCCGCCAATGCCGGGCGAAATGAAAGGCGTGAGTCTGGAATTTGAAAAATCGATATTTCAATAAAGAAAGCTAATCAACCCTTCAGAATTTTAAACTCTGAAGAGGGTTCAATTAGATAAAAAATGTTAATGAAATCTTAAAATTTGGTATCAAGTTTGATGCAAAAAACTCAAATACAAAATTTTATGAAGAATTATATTGCAGTTGGAATTGCTGCATTAGGTTTTATTATTGCTGCTGGATTGCTTGGCAGCGCCATCAAAAATAGAAACAAATCTGAAAATACCGTTTCTGTGACCGGACTTGGTTCCAAAAAATTTACATCAGACCTTATTACCTGGTCAGGAAGCTTTTCCAAGAATAATTTTGAGCTGAAATCGGCTTATGATGCTTTGGCAATTGACAGAAATGTGATCTCTGATTATCTTCTTTCCAAAGGTGTGAAACAAAATGAAATGGTTTTTTCTGCGGTTGATATTCAGAAACAATTCCGAAGCTATACGGATTCCAACGGGAATTATCAGCAGGGAGAATTTTCAGGATATAATTTGACCCAAAGTGTTTCTATCCAATCCAAAGAAGTTTCAAAAATTGAAAATATTTCCAGAAACATTACCGAAATCATCAATCGTGGAATAGAGTTCACATCTTCTTCACCGCAATATTTCTACACCAAGTTGTCTGATGTAAAGCAAGAAATGATTGCTAACGCTACAAAAGATGCGAAAGAAAGAGCGGAGAAAATTGCTGAAAATGCGGGAAGCAGTCTCGGAAATCTGAAAAAAGCAACAATGGGCGTAATTCAGATTACGGCACCAAATTCCAACGAAGATTATTCCTACGGCGGAACTTACAATACCACTTCCAAGGAAAAAGAAGCAAGCATTACCATAAAACTTGAATACGAGGTCGATTAAAAGTAAAGGAGCAAATATTGCTCCTTTATAATTTTGTCTTGCTGTCAAAAACTAATGTCACCGGACCATCATTAATCAATGACACTTTCATGTCCGCACCAAAAATGCCGCTTTCGGTTTTCAGTCCGGATTTTTTTATTTCATCTTTAAAATATTCAAACAGTGGAATGGCTTTATCAGGTTTGGCAGCTTTGATATAGGAAGGGCGATTGCCTTTTTTATAATCAGAAATCAGAGTGAATTGGCTGATGCAAAGGATTTCGCCATTAATGTCTTTCACAGAATGATTCATTTTTCCTTCTTCATCGGAAAAAACCCGTACATCAAGAATTTTCTTGACAAGCCAGTCTGCATCTGCGTTTTCATCATTTTCATCAACACCGATCAGAAGCATCAATCCTTTTCCAATTTCTCCAACAATTTGGTTGTCAACTTTTACGCTTGCTTCAGAAACGCGTTGGATTACCACTCTCATCTTTAATTATAAATTGATAAAATATTAGTATTAGAATCAAAATTATATCCGTAGGTTTTTGGTGCTATTTTGGCAACGCTGTTATCCGTAGGTTGTCCCGTGATTAGAATCCATTGTGAGCCATCTTTCGGACAATAAATGGAAGTGTCATTTTTGACCTCAAGAGTTGTATCTGTATCCGGACAGATATGTGGTGCATTTCTATCATAAACTTTGAATCCACTTGTTGTTCTTACCACGATCAGTCCTCTGGTTCCCGCTCCAACTTCATTCACGTAAACCCAGGATCCAACGGTTTGTAACTTGTAATAAAGCGGTAAAGTCAGGTTAAGTTGTACAGCAATCGTGGAATTAGGAAAACAGCTTACGGTTTCATTTCTTTCGCTACAAGAATTATTAATGTTTAAAACACTGATAATCAAAAATAATGCGAATAGCGATGCGATTTTTTTGGTTTTCATTTCAAAAATAAATTATATATTTGTAAACTCAATTCGAGACAAATTAGTATCCGGCAAAGGTCGGATTATTTTTTTATACAAACGATAAATTTTATTGTTATGAACTACGTGACCAAAGAAGGTTTGGACAAAATGAAAGCCGAACTGGAACAATTAGAAACGATCGAAAGACCAAAAATAACGCAGCAGATTGCTGAAGCAAGAGATAAAGGGGATCTGTCTGAAAATGCAGAATACGATGCAGCTAAAGAAGCGCAGGGGATGTTGGAGATGAGAATCTCTAAATTGAAAGATATTATTTCTACATCCAAAATCATTGACGGAAGCCAGCTTGATCTGAGCAAAGTATCTATCCTTACAACTGTAAGATTGAAGAACAATGTGACAAAAGGGGAGCAAAAATTCACTTTGGTTCCTGATAATGAGAGTGATCTGAAATCTGGTAAGATCTCTGTTAACACGCCTATTGCGAAAGGACTTTTGGGCAAATCTGTTGGTGAAACAGCCGATATCGTATTGCCTAATGGAAATAAGCTTTCTTTTGAAGTTTTAGAAATTTCTTTATAAAATAAAAATAGAGATGTTGGTTTAAAAATTGCTGAAATTAAAATCAATATTAAAAAAATTATGAGCACTATTTTTTCTAAAATCATCAACGGAGAAATTCCTAGTTATAAAATTGCCGAGGACGAAAAACACATCGCTTTTCTGGATGCGATGCCTTTGGTAAAAGGTCACACGCTGGTTGTTCCGAAAAAGGAAACCGACCTTATCTTCGATTTAGATTCTGAAGATTACAAAGAACTTTGGGCTTTTACACAGGACATTGCAAAGCAAATCAAGAAAGCTATCCCTTGCAAAAGAGTAGGAGTGGCTGTTGTCGGTTTGGAAGTGCCACATGCTCATATACATTTGATACCACTTAACAGTATGGACGACCTTAATTTTAAAAATGCTAGGCTGATTTTTACACCCGAAGAGTATAAGGAAATTCAGGAATCCATAATAAAAGCATAAAAGAAGTCTTGAGCTTCTTTTTTTAATTTAGAACTTAGAGAAAATTATGAATCCAAATCAATGTTCATTTTGCGGAAGGAAAAAGAGTGAAGTACAAATACTGATTTCCGGGCAAAATGGATTTATATGTGAAAACTGTATAGAACAGGCACATGCCATTGTAAAAGATAGTGTTAATAAAACTTCGGATTCTGCATCTATGGCGGAATCTCTGGAAGAACTTAAAAAGCCGAGAGAAATAAAAGCTTTTCTTGATGAATATGTGATTGGTCAGGATCAGGCAAAAAAACAATTGTCGATAGCGGTTTATAATCATTACAAAAGATTATTACATGCTCAGGATGAAAACCGTGAAGTTGAGATTGAGAAATCCAACATCATAATGATCGGTGAGACCGGAACAGGAAAAACATTGCTGGCAAAAACGATTGCAAAACAACTGAATGTTCCATTCTGTATTGTAGATGCGACAATCCTTACAGAAGCAGGTTATGTGGGTGAAGATGTGGAAAGTATCCTTTCGAGATTGTTGATGGTTGCTGATTATGATGTAGAAAAAGCCGAGAGAGGAATTGTTTTTATTGATGAGATTGATAAGATTGCCAGAAAATCTGATAATCCGAGTATCACAAGAGATGTTTCGGGAGAAGGTGTTCAGCAAGGTTTGTTGAAATTGCTGGAAGGAAGCATTGTGAACGTTCCGCCTCAAGGCGGACGTAAACATCCGGATCAGAAGTATATTCAGGTTAATACCCAGAATATTTTGTTCATTGCTGGAGGTGCTTTTGACGGGATGAAAGAAATTATTGAAAGAAGACTTAACAAGCAAGCCATTGGTTTTTCCGCAGACAAAATCAATAAAACCAATGAAGAAGATTACATTTTAAGTCAGATCAATGCGATCGATTTGAAGAGTTTTGGGTTGATACCTGAACTTTTAGGGAGATTTCCTATCATTACTTATCTCGATAAGTTGACAAAAGAGACGCTTGTAAGAATTATGAAAGAACCTAAAAATTCTATCATTAATCAGTTTACCGAATTGTTCAAGATGGATAATGTCACTCTCGAATTTACAGATCAAGCTATTGAAGAAATCGTGGAAGACACTATGAATAAAGGACTTGGAGCAAGAGGTCTGCGAGGGACAACTGAAAAAGTATTGGAAGATTATATGTTTGATATTGAAAATAACCAATACGTAAAAATAGACTCAATATTATAAAATCTTTAATTAATTAGATATTTTATACGAATATCTAAAAAATTAATATCTTTGCAAGAAGAACACACAAACACATATACACACAATGATACGAAAATTATTTATTATCAAATTAATACTATTCAATAGTATTGCTTTTTCCCAGGTTCTTACTTATGTTGGAAATTCAGCATTAGTTACTGTTCAGAGTCAAACTTTGGTATACAACGGTGGTGGGTTACAAACCGCCGGTACAGCTATAGTAAACAATTCCGGAAATATCATGATTAATGCTGCTTCTACTGATCAGCTTAATATCGCATCTACATCAAATGTTAATTTGAAGTTCAACGGTGCTACAAGTTACGGACAGCTTTATATTGCGGGTATTCCTCAGACTAATATTACAGGTAAAGTTAATAAAGAATACAGAGCAGATGCCAATAGCGGCTCTACAGCTAAGCAGCAGCTTGCTTTGCCTTTTTATAACTACCCGATTTCAGATCTGGTGGCTAATTTGGCTAATAGTCCAGGAAACACAGGAGGAAGTTATCTTAATGTGACTAATGGTGCTAATAATTCTGCAGGACGTTTTAATCCTAGTTCTGTATTCAGATGGAATAATGCCAGAGCAAGATTTGATCAGATAGCGGCGGCTAGTTCCGCATTGTCAACAACGTATGTAGGTACTCCACTGGATTATTACATCATACCGAGAAGAAATTCTTCCGGAACAGTTGTTTGGGATGCTGCGGCAGCTTCGGTGGTTACTACGTTTGCGGGAACTCCGGTTTCTGATGTTAGCGGAAATCAATCTTATTCTCTTACAGGAGCATCCAGTGGAATTAGCTTTGGTTATAATGGATCTGCTACTAATTATTATGGTGAAAGATATTACAGCTATTTAGATGATCCCTTTCAATCAAAGACTGGAAATGCAGGAGGCTGGGATGCTAGTTACGGTAAGAACCTTTATCAGGTTGCAAATCCCTTTTTAACAAATATTGATTTAAGATATATTGGTCAGTCAGAATCTACAAACTCTGATGGTAATGCTATACCTAATTTACAGGGTATCGCCTATTATACCTCGGGTTTAACCTGGACAAGAGGATCAGGAACCGGCTATCCAACTGAAAATACAAGCGGATCAGCCAATGGTACTGCGGGGAGAACTGTTGTTATGGTTGCAAGTTCCGGTGTATTTCAAGCTGGAGATATTAGCGGTAACCGTCTAGTGATTAAGCCTATGGGTGAGTTCATGGTTAAACTTTCCGCTGACAATGGAAACAATGCCGCATCTGCAATTAATTATACTTTATTAAGACGTTTTGCATCTACTTCAAGAGATAATACAACGCAAACAACCAATCCTACAAGTAAGATTTTTGATGACGCTGATATTCCTACAGACAAAATTGTAAAGCAGGTAGCGGTTATAATGTATGATACAGACAGCTTGGAAATAGGAAGAACATACTATGCAATTTCTCCTTCTGCTGTTACCGGGAACAGTCCCGGCAATACAAGTTTACAAGCTTATAATGGAGATAATGCTTTTGTTTATACTAAAGAAGAGACTTTAACAGGAGGTGAAGATATTAATCTTTCCGGAAAACTTTATATTAACGAAGCTAATGAAGTTGCTTACAAGTCTAAAGAAATTCCTCTTTATATAAGTGATGTTGGAACTCCATATTATCTGAAGTTTGAGGTTTATGAAAAAGGTAATAGAGTTCCGGAAGGGCTAAGTGATGGAAATAGCTTTTATCTAAAGAATTCTCAGGGTCAGTTTATAAAGATTGTAGATGGTGATAGCCTTTCTATGAGTGGTGCTAAAGTTTTAGGTTTATATTATGAACTGCCGGAAGGTGCAACATTAGGAACTGGGAACGTTAATAATTCTCAAACAATAATAGCTAAGAAAGATTCTCAGTGGGTTGTAAGATTTGCTAAAAATTGGAATAAAGCAACTGTTGAGGTGTATTCTGCAACAGGACAGTTATTGAACACCAAATCACAAATATCTACTGGCTCAGATTATACTGTTCCTTTGAATTATCAAGCAAAAAGTATGTTCTTGGTTAGAGCTATTTCTGATAAAGGAGAGGTTGTAACTAAAAAAATTGTTAATTAAACACAAAAATAACTAATGATGATTAATTTTTTATTAAAAAGGGTATACCGTTTCTTGTTTTTACTGATGAGTATATTCGGATTTGCTCAATCTGTACCACCACCACCCGAGAATCCTGAATCCGGAGATATTGGAGCTTACCCTGCTTCTCCAATAGATAGCTATACTTTTATTTTGTTTTTAATTGCAATTGCAATGACTATAATTTTTGTAATGAAACAAAAGCAAAAAGCCTTACAATAAAATTTTTTAATATTTTAAAACTCACTTTTAAGTGAGTTTTTTTATTTTTACTCTATGAAAAAAACATTATTTATAAGCAGTATTTTATTATCTGCATATGCATTTCCACAGTTCAGTGTTACTGTGGAAATCCCTTCATATTTGTCTGATTCTGATATGTATCTATATGGTTTTAACGGATCTAAGGAGATTTTATATTCTAAAGCTAAGGTCACAAATAATAAAGCTGTGTTCAAAGTTGATAAAAAGTATACAGGAATGATGAGAGCATTTTTTCAGAAGACGAATTCTTCAGTAAATTTGGTTTCAGAAAATAAAAATATCGATTTCAAAGTTGATCTGGATAGTAAAAATAAGTTCTCGAATGTAGTTTTTAATGATCAGACAAATCAATTATTTGGGAATGAGATTGACCAGCAAAAAAAACAGGAATTAATACTGCCGGCTCTGATCCAGATTAAAGATTATTACAGACCGACGGAAGATTTTTATAAATCGCTTGAGAAGGAAATTAATTTGCTTTCGAAAAACGATCAGTTACTCTACGAGACTCATCCCTTTCTAGATTATTATCACAAAAATCAAAAATATTCTGTACAGGAAAAAGCAACTGAGCTGAAACCTCAGGATTATATTGATTTTTACTCAAAATCTGGAGAATACCTGGAGACATCACTGATTTTAAAACCGTCCTTAATAAACTATTTGAATGTTTCTAAATCCAATGTAGAAGAAGGAGTCGACAAATTATTAGCTGCTGTTAATCTTGAAACACCACGAGGACAAACTATACTTTCTGAGCTTATTGATATTTTCAACACCTATAATATGGATAAGCTGAAACAAAAATATCTTGCAGAAGGCAATAATCTTAAATGTACAATCAATGACAGGCTTGCATCAACCCTGAAATCGAATAATAATACAGAAATTGGTGCTAAGATGCCCAATAATGTATTTGTAAATCCTATACATACCAAAGCCAAGTCTTTGTACGATGTAAAAAGTAATAAAAAAATTGTTGTATTCTGGTCTTCCACTTGTTCTCATTGTGAAGCAGAATTACCAAAACTTTTGGAAAAGTATGCTAAATTAAAAGCACAAAACATTGAGGTTGTTGGTTTATCGCTAGATAGCAATCTTGATGAATTTAAGAGTAAAGCCAATATATATCCCTGGATAAGTGATTCTGAAGGGAAAGGCTGGTATAGCTCATATGGAGATACTTATAATATTTCCGCAACGCCAACTTATTTCATATTAGATGCTGATAATAAAATCATTAGCAAACCCAATCATGTAGCTGATGTTTTAGATTATTTAAAAGTTAATTAAAAGTTTGTGGGAATGTAAAATATCCTTATATTTGCACCACAAAAATGGCGAGGTAGCTCAGATGGTTAGAGCGCAGGATTCATAACCCTGAGGTCACGGGTTCAATTCCCGTCTTCGCTACTAGAAAATCCGTAAATGTATAGACATTTGCGGATTTTTATTTCTAATAATTAAAAAAAGTCTATTATTTTTTAGGGTAAGTTTTTTAATAAAACAACCAAAAAAATATATATTTCTCTGTAATATATCTGCGTCATATATTTTAGGTTATTCAAAATTAAGGGAATGCTCCAGATTCTTATGCATCTTATTATTTGAAAAATAGCCTTTTAATGATCAGATGGTTAATCAGATTTTTAACTAATATAATGGCCTGTTGGGACAAGGTCGATAAAATTAAGAGAAGTCTCTAATCATAATAATTTTAAAACATTTAATATTTTGATTATTAATATGTTCTGCTTTTTTTAAATATGTGCTTAAAATATTTGGAGGGTAAATTCAAATGTTGTACTTTTACGGTGCTTTTGAGACAATCACTCAGGAGCAATAAATTTTTTTTCATCATTTGTGTTTTTAGAATCGTACTTACTGTACGATTCTTTTTCTTTTTATAGCTCATATAGAAGCAACAGATTGATAAAATAAGAATAGCTTACCTGCCCGTCTTGTTGATTTGTTTTTAAAAACAGATCATTGGTTGCACCAAAAAAATCACTTATTAAGCCTGTATTTTTTTCAGCAAAAACTACTTCATTTTCCCGGTCTTTCTTCATCTTAACAGAATATTTCCCAATGATAGATTCTGCAAAAGGTTTGTCATTTTTGGCGATCGATCTTAAGAGACTTTTTAAGATATATAGCTGAGCGCTATATTGTAAATCCGCATTATTTGTTTTTTTTGAGTATAGATAAGCTATAAAACTGGCTTCCTGTTCTCTGGCATAACCAAGCTGGTGTGACATCTCATGAGCCAGAGTAAATGGAAGTTGTGTAGCCGGAATATTTGGATTGTATTGTGATTCCGCTGTAAATGGATTATAATAGCCCAGGATTCCTGTTTTGTTCATAAAAGAATCGAATAAACTTGGCTTAACGGATAAGTCTGTAACCGGCTTTTTTATGCTAATGTTTTGCGGCAAGTTTTTTTGTTGTTTTAAGATCTCAAGTTTTAATTGCCGGATATCTCTGATTATAAAAACACCATTTTTATTTTCTGATACCTTTTCCCGTGTTTTTTTACACAACTCAAGATATTTAAGGGTTAGATTTTTGACTTCGTAATCTGATATTTTTCTCTTTTGGAGTTTATTTATAATTGGTGTCTGGAAATAAAGCATCCCCCAGAAACATTGATACATAAAATAGAATATGTTGAAGGAAATAAGAATGTATTTCAGGAATTTTGAATTTCTGTTTTTGATTAAACCCCACACTAAATAGATCAATATTATGGTAATTAAAATATAGACTAAATCTCCAAAAGAAAAATTGAATTTTGAAAATATGGCAATGTGTAAACTCTTTTTCCATTCAAAAAGCTTTGAAAAAAAATTAACTGCAAAATCAAGTTTTGATAATATGTAAAAAAATAAAAATTGGGCAACCAAAACGATTGCCCAATTTTTATTTTTTAAAAAGATATTTTTATTAGTGACCACCACCGGATATTTTTTCTTTTTCAAGGTTAATTCCTTGTGATTTTAAAATTTGGGTAACTCTTACTGCATAGAATGCAAGATAAGCAAAACAAATCACACCAACAATATAACTTGAATGGATAGAAGTAAGATCAGCAATGTAACCTTGCAGCCAGCTCACGATTCCTCCACCCATAATCATCATAATTAGCATACTGCTGCCTTCATTAGTATGTTTTCCTAATCCATTAACAGCCAGCGCAAAAATACACGGCCAAAGCGTACTACAGAATAAGCCGACACTTGTGAATGCATACACAGAAACCATACCTTCTGTTGTCATTCCTAATATTGTTGCGAGAATTCCGGCTAATGAGAAAAGCAATAGCATTCTTGCCGGATTTCCTTTGCTGAGAACATCTGCAATGATCATTACCAGGATAATGAGCGGATAGATATAGAAAGGCCTCAAGTCATGTTGTGCAATAGCATTAACCAATAGAAAAACTCCAAATGCCAGGTACGGAGCTAGGAATCTCAATATTTTTTTGAATCCTCCCGAAATATCAAAAGCTTCCACTGATCCCGTCCATCTGCCAATCATCAAACTAGCCCAGTAAAGAGAAACATAGGGAGCAACATCTTTTGTTGAGAATCCTAACGATTTTTCCATATATGCAGGAAGATTGCTTGCAGTAGAAACTTCTACACCAACATAAACGAAGATTGCAATCATTCCCAGAACTAGTTGTGGATATTTAAGGGCTGAAGTCCTGTGCTCTCCTGGAGTGGTATACTCTGTATTTTCGGTGCTCACTTCAGTCTTTTGAGGCAGGGATGAAAATTTCAATAACAATGCAACAAGAACAAAAGCGCCACCTAAAATCAAATAAGGAATCTTTACACTTTCTATACTAGCAGTTGTATTGGCCGTAGTAGCAGAGCCAAAAATTGCAAAAGATACGATCAGAGGTCCGATTGTTGTCCCTAGATTGTTAATTCCGCCTGCCATTGTTAATCTTTGAGCCCCTGTTTCTGAAGGTCCAATTTCAATCGCCAGTGGGTTAGCTACGATCTGTTGAAGGGAGAATCCCAATCCGACAATGAATAATCCTGATATCATTAATGTAAATGAACCGGTATTTGCGGCTGGATAGAATAATAAGGTTCCAAAAGCAGAAATCAATAATCCTAAAATCAATCCGTTTTTGTAACCAATCTTGTTAATAAGGTCTTGTCTAATACCTTTAGAAATAAACATATAAATAAGAGAACCTACTGTATATGCAACATAAAAAGCAACAGATACCAATTGACTTTGGCTTTGAGTGAGGTGAAAAGCTTCCTTAAAAACGGGAATCAGGATGTCGTTACTTGCGGCAACAAATCCCCAAAAGAAAAAAACTGTAACTAGAGGAATAAACTGTCCCCAATTGGTTTTCTGTGGTGTCATGTATTAATTGTTTGTTAATTTTAAGTTAATATTTTTAAACAAATGTAGTGAAAAGTATTATTCGTTGGATAAATTATTTTATTTTCTCTATCAGAGACAATTGGATTTCGTCAAAAGCTTTTTCTTTGAGCTCTTTTAATGATAAGTCTGGTGTTAGAATATCATTGAAGAAAACTTTCACAACTCCGGGATATCCTTTTTTATTATCAAAAGGGAACATCTCCTTCAAACCTTTGAAACTGAAAACCGCAATAGGAAATTGATGTTTAGTTGCCAAAATAAAAGCGCCGTCTTTGAATTGATCCAGAACAATACTTGTATCATCTGGGACACCGCCTTCAGGAAAAATAACAACACTGTGACCTTGCTGCATTCTTTCAGCACATCTTCGGTAAACATCAGCACGGCTTCTTGCACTATTTCTGTCCACCATTACACAAACCCTTTTATAAACGGTTCCAAAGATTGGGATTTTTTCCAGCTCTTTTTTTCCGACATAACACAGCGGATGATTAGGGAAAAGAATACAGGGCAGCATAACATCCATGATAGAAGTGTGATTGGATATGATAACATAGGGCTGCGACTTATCAATTTTTTTACCAGTTTTAGAAATCATTTTGTATCGGAAACCCATTCCGTAGAACATCCCGATAGCCCAGTGACGGATAAAAAAATAGCAGAATTTGTAATCCTTCTGCCGGATCGATAAAATATAAACAGGAATAAAAAATATTAATGTAAGAACAGTGCCCAGAATCACCATCCAAAATCGCCAAACATACACCAGTAATGTTCTCATTAATGTCTAATAAAAATTAATCAGACCAAAAATAAGTTTTTATCCGTTAAAAATAACTTTTTTCTTTATAGAATAATTCAGCATCGAGACGAGAAGTATGGCAGAGATCTTACTCATCATTTCCGGAGAAAGTACATAGATTCCCAGATCTATCACTTCTTTGAAGACAAAGTGATATAATATCTGGAACAAAAACAAGCTTATAAAAGTAGAAACCACAGAAACAAGGATAAAATAAACAAACTCTTTTCTCTTAGAATGTTTTCCTCTTTCAAACACAAACCAAATACTTAAAAAATAATTAGTAATAATTCCGCAGCTCGTAGACAGGATATTGCTAAACGGATATTTAATTCCATACAGATTATACTCCCAAAAAAAGACTTTTGGAAGATAAACGCTGAAAAGCTTAAAGCTGCCGATTTCTATAATAGCACTTAGTCCGCCGGCTATGATAAAGAATATAACTTGCTTCTGATGTAGAATTAATTGTTTCATTTCGTTTGCAAATTTATAGGAATTGTTAAATGTTTTAAAATAATCGTTAAATAATTTTTTTGTATTAGAAATATTCCTACATTTATTTTATTGTAAAAGAAAATGAGATTTGATTGAAAAATTGTTTGCACAAAGGTTTTCTTGTTGAAAATAATGCAAATAATTCCAGTTGAGAGTAAAGTTAGCCTGACTAATAATAATTGGTCAGGAAATTTTTTCGCTAAACACAAACACCCAAACCACAAATATTAATCAAATGAAAAATTCTAACAGACCTTACAGAAAATTTTTGCCTCAGCAAAAAAAGATCGAAGAGTTGGAAAAAAGCAGTTCCAGATTCAAAAGAATCTATTCTGAGTATGAAACAATGTCTGATGAGCTCTGGGATCTCGAAAGCAACGAGACTACAGAAAGTATCCCGGATGACTTCATCAATGCCATCAAACTACAAACAACTTATCTGGAGGACGAGATAGAAGACTGGTTGATAGAAGATAAAGATCAATAATTAAAAATCAATTCAAAACCTTCCCGAAAAAATATTATTTTAGCATTCTAAATACATATTTATATGATTGCTATTGTTGACGGAGGATCTACAAAATGCGACTGGGTCATTCTTGAAAACGACGGTACAGAAGTACTGAAAACAGAAACGGTAGGTTTCAATCCGAATATCATAAAAGCAGAATTAATTGCTCCCGAATTAGAAAAAAATCAAGCTCTTACAAAGTTTCAGGATTATCTGGAAAATATCTTTTTTTATGGTTCAGGTTGTGGAACAGCAGAAAAAAAGCTGATCGTTGAGCGGGAGATCCAAAAGGTTTTTACCAATGCTCAGATTCACGTCAAAGAAGATCTTCTCGCAGCAGCATATGCCGCTTACAGAGGCGTTCCTGCAATTGTCTGCATTCTCGGAACAGGTTCCAATGCTTGTTATTTCGATGGCAAAAATGTCAAAACCGAATTACCGTCTTTAGGATTCCTGATCGGGGACGAAGGCAGTGGAAGTGCATTAGGAAAGCAGCTCGTTCGTCATTATTTTATGAAGAAACTGCCACCGGATTTGCATCAGCAATTTACTGAGATTTATCAGCTGAATATTGATGAATTATTGAAAAATATGTATCATAATCCCAGAGCGAATGCTTATATGGCAGATTTTACAAGGTTCATTGTAGATAGAAAAAACCATCCGTATTTTCAGAATTTCATTTACAAAGAACTCAAGAATTTCCTTGAGTTTCAGGTGATGCCGTACGAAGAATGTCGGGATTGTGAGATCAATTTCATTGGATCCATTGCCTACTTTTTCGAAGATTCCTTACGGGCAGCGGCGTCAGATTTTCACTTCAGAATCGGGACAGTTGTACAGAAGCCAATAGAAAGTCTGGTCAATTATCATCGTGACTATATCATTCCAAAGCTTTAACTTTGCAATCATAATTAGGGCGTATCCCTTTGTTTTGCCAGGCTGAGTCAGCCGCCAAAACAAGCGGGCCGGTCTGCGGGCAGTCGCTTTTTTTGTTTTTTGTCATCCTGAGGCGCTCGAACTGCCTTTTCAACAAAAACAAAAAAGAGCTCCAACAATGCCCTCCGCCCTTACGCAAAGAAAAAATAAAAACCCGTGAGTCTATAATAATATAGAAGCACAACAAAAGTAAATCAACAATGTCAAAAAATTCAAGAGACCAAAACGCTTTTGATAAAGCAGCTTTAGATTATCACCGTCAGGAACCGAAGGGTAAAATCGAGGTAATTCCTTCCAAACCACATTCTTCGCAAAGAGATTTGTCTTTGGCTTATTCGCCAGGGGTTGCTGTACCTTGTATGGCAATCCACGATGATCCGCAAAGCGTTTACGAATATACATCCAAAGGAAATTTGGTAGCCGTAATTTCCAACGGTACAGCTGTTTTAGGATTAGGAGATATCGGTCCGGAAGCATCTAAGCCGGTGATGGAAGGAAAAGGTTTGCTTTTTAAAATCTTTGCAGGAATCAATGTTTTTGATATTGAAATCAATGAAAAAGATCCCGATAAGTTCATTGAAACCGTAAAAGCCATCGCACCGACTTTCGGAGGAATCAATCTGGAAGATATCAAAGCACCGGAAGCTTTCTACATCGAGCAAAGATTGAAAGAAGAGTTAGATATCCCATTGATGCACGATGACCAACACGGAACGGCGATTATTTCTGCAGCTGCTTTGATTAATGCTTTGGAAATTGCAGGGAAAAAAATCGGGGAAGTAAAAATGGTAATCAATGGAGCTGGGGCGGCAGCGGTTGCCTGTGCCAAATTGTACATTTCGCTTGGTCTTGATCCGAAAAATATTTTGATGTGTGACAGCAAAGGTGTCATCAATCACAAAAGAGAAAATCTTACACCTGAGAAATTAGACTTCATTGCTCAGACTGATATTTCGACTTTGGAAGATGCGGTAAAAGGCGCAGATGTTTTCGTGGGATTGTCGAAAGGAAATGTAATGTCCGCAGAGATGTTACTTTCTATGGCAAATGATCCAATCGTTTTTGCCCTGGCAAATCCGGACCCGGAAATCAGTTATGATTTGGCAATCGCAACAAGAGAAGATGTGATAATGGCAACCGGAAGAAGTGATTATCCTAATCAGGTGAATAATGTTCTTGGTTTCCCTTACATATTCCGAGGAGCTTTGGATGTTCAGGCAAGAGGAATCAATGAAGCGATGAAATTAGCAGCAGTTCATGCCTTGGCAGAAATTGCAAAAGAGCCGGTTCCGGAAATGGTGAAGTTGGCTTATAATGTAAGTAACATCAGTTTCGGAAAAGAATATTTCATTCCAAAACCTTTTGATAACAGATTGATTACCAAAGTTTCTATCGCCGTTGCAAAAGCAGCAATGGAAAGTGGAATCGCCGGCAAGCAGATTGAAGATTTCGAAGCATATGAAAATCAGCTTCTTGACAGAATGGGTCGTGATGAGAAGCTCGTAAGAATGATGCAGAACCGTGCAAAGGCAAATCCGAAGAGAGTAACGCTTGGTAATGGAGAAGAATATAATATCCTGAAAGCAGCACAGATTCTACAGGAAGAAGGAATCGCTTATCCAAGCTTATTAGGAAGCAAAAGGCTTATCAAAGAAAAAATGGAAGAATACGGAATCACGTTAGACATTCCGATTATCGATCCAAACGATGATGAGCAAAAAGAAACCCGTAAAAAATACAGGAAGACACTTTGGGATAAGAGAAACCGAAAAGGTATCAATGAATACAAAGCAAAAAGACATGTCAGACAGCGTGATTATTTTGGACCATTGATGCTGGAACACGGCGATACGGATGCTTTGATTGTTGGTTTTTCTAAAAGTTATGCATCGGTTCTGAAACCGATTTTAGAAATCATCGATAAAAAACCGGGTGTTAATAAGGTTGCCGCAATGATGATGATCTTGACAGAAAAGAAACCATTGTTCTTTGCAGATACATCAATTAATAAAAATCCTTCCACGGAAGATCTTGTAGAAATTGCAAGAATGGCAGAATTCACAGTAAAATCTTTTGCTATCGAGCCAAGGTTGGCGATGTTAGGATTTGAGAATTTTTCAGCCAAAGCGGATACGTCTAAAAAAGTGGCTGCTGCGGTAAAAATCCTTCACGAGAAATATCCGAAAATGGTAGTGGATGGTGAGATTCAGCCTGATTTCGCTTTGAATAGCGACCACCTGGCGGATTATCCATTTTCAAAATTAGGAACCAATCCGGCCAATGTTTTGGTTTTTCCAAATCTTGAAAGTGCAAACCTTTCTTACAAGATTATCAGAGGAATGAAAGCGGCTCAAACCATTGGACCAATCTTGATGGGACTAGACCAACCGGTTCACGTTCTACAAATGAGATCAAGTGTAGACGAAATTGTAAATCTTGCAACGATTGCAGTCCTTGATGCACAGATGAAAGATAAAAAATAGGATTATTTATCTATAATATAAAGTAAAAGCCATTTTAACGTGTTAAGATGGCTTTTGTTTTTAACTTAATTTATATCTTCGCAAAACCCTAATTTTTTTAATTCGATGATTTATTCACTCAAAGGAATTGTTCAGGAGCTAACACCAACATTTGCTGTGATTGATGTTAGCGGGATTGGATATTATGTTGGTATCAGTCTGCAGACATCACAAAATCTGATGCAAGGATCGGAAGTTTTGCTATACATTCAGCAGATCATTCGTGAAGACGCTCATCTGCTTTTTGGCTTTTTTACAAAGCAGGAAAAAGAGATGTTCAATCTGTTAATAAGTGTTAATGGTGTTGGGCCTGTTTCTGCATTAATATTGTTATCTTCGCTCAGTTTGTCAGAGGCTGCTAATGCAATACTTTCCGGCAATAGCGGACTCATCCAGAAAGTGAAAGGGATTGGTGCTAAAACAGCAGAAAGAATCATCATTGATTTACGCGATAAAGTTGGTGGTTTCGGGAATTCGGAAGAGAAACTTTCTAATTTTGCAGACAATAAAAACAAAAATGAAGCGTTATCTGCATTAGAAGTTTTAGGGATTTCCAGAAAAGTGAGTGAAAAAATTGCTGATAGAATTCTGAAGCAAAATCCTGAAGTTTCTGTAGAAGAATTAGTGAAAGAGATTTTAAAAAATATTTAACAGTTGATGAATTTTTATCATCAGTTTCTTAAAAAAATATAAGTGAAGAAAAATATTTACCTTTATAAATTAACGCTCCTTTTTTTATTATTTGTCGGTTTTATAAATGCATATGCACAGGAAAAACCAGCCGATACACTGGTAACCGGCAGGACGGATTTCAGTCTTGGTGATCCTATCCGTTATGATGCTTTTTATGATATCAAAACGGGAATGTATTACCTGTATCCAAAAATCGGGAACTCTGTAGTTGGAGCTCCGATTGCGATGACATTCGAAGAATACAAAAACTATGTGATGCAAAACAATCTTCGTGCCTATTACGAAGAGAAATCACTTTTAAATGATCTTGGAAGAAGGAAAGATCAGACCGATGCTAAGAAAAAAGGCCTGATTCCAGCCATTACGATCAAAAATAAAATGTTCGAAAATATTTTTGGCAGTAATAAAATTGAATTGATTCCTCAGGGATTTGCCTCATTTGATTTAGGAGGCCTTTATCAGAAGATTGATAACCCATTGATTCTTCCACAAAACAGAACCAGTTTTGCGATTAACATCCAGCAAAGGATTCAGTTGGGAATTACCGGAAAAGTGGGTGAGAACCTTCAACTGAAAGCTAATTACGATACTCAAAGTGGTTTTGCTTTTGAAAACCGGATGAATATGGTTTGGCAGGCAAAAGGTTCCTGGAAAGATCTCCAGTCCAAAGGTCTGAATGAAAAAGGACAGGATCCCGAAGACAAGATTATCAAAAGAGTAGAAGTTGGTAATATCAGCATGCCGCTTTCTACAAGTTTGATCAGGGGTTCTCAATCATTATTTGGTCTCAAAACAGAATTCCAGTTGGGTAAAACAACCGGAACCTTGGTGTTTTCACAACAGCAGGGTGAAGCGAAAACCATAGTTGCACAAGGTGGCGGAACTATGAGTACTTTTAAAGTTAATGCTTTTGATTATGAGGATAATCAGCATTATTTTATGGGACATTATTTCCTGGATAATTATGATAAGTCTTTAGAAAATTATCCTTTAATCAGCTCAAGGATTAATATTACAAGAATCGAAGTTTGGGTGCTTGATCAGGGTGGAGCTAATCTGGAATCCCAGAAACCAATTGTGGGCATCAGAGACTTGGGCGATGCTCAGGGAGTAACACCTAATAATGGTCTTAATAATTTATACGCACAAGTTTCTACCGCATTAGGAACTACGCGAGATATCAATACTGCATATAGCACTTTAAATGGTAGGTCCTTTCCTAATTCTCAAGGTTCGCCGGAGCCATTTGTTGCCGGAGAACATTTTATGACGAATGCAAAGGCAAGAAAGCTGACAACTTCGGAATATAAATTCAATACACAATTAGGTTATATATCATTGAATCAGAGATTGAATAATGAACAATTTTTAGCAGTTTCTTATTCATATACGATTAACGGATCTAGCACTGTATATAAAGTTGGTGAATTCTCTGAAGAGAATGCTGTACTTGTTACGAAACTTTTAAAATCAAATTCAGCAACAAGACCTACATCTCCAATGTGGGAATTGATGATGAAAAATATTTATTCTCTTAACACTAATCAAATTCAGGCTCAGGATTTCTTATTGAATATTAATTTCAAAGATCCGAACTCTGGTGGAAAAGTTAATTATTTGCCGGGTGTTTCATTCAATAATGGAATGCCGGCCGATGCCAACTTGTTAAGACTCTTTAATCTGGATCGTCTAAATGCAAATAATGACCTACAGACAAATGCAGACGGAACGAAAGGCGATGGTATTTTTGATTTTGTTAAGGGAATTACCGTTGATGCAGAAAATGGGAAAATCATATTTACCAAAACTGAACCTTTTGGTAGTTATCTGGAAAGTATTCTAAATATTCCTGACAAGACGCCATATGTTTTTAATGATATCTACGATAAACAGAAAACAATCCCTTCGGAAATTCCATTGCGATATACAATCGAAGGACGTTATAAAGGAACTCAGGGACAGGGAATATCTCTTGGTGCGATCAACGTTCCGCAAGGCTCTGTAAAAGTAACGGCTAATGGTGCTCAGCTGGTTGAAGGTGTCGATTATACGGTGGACTATATGCTGGGAACTGTTAATATCATTAATGAAACGATAAAACAATCTGGCCAGGCTATTAATATTTCTTTAGAAAATCAGTTAACATTCAATACCCAAAGAAAAAGCTTTTGGGGGTTGAATCTCGAGAGGAAGTTTAATGAGCACTTTACATTAGGAGCTACTGTTGTTAACTATACAGAGCGTCCTTTGACCCAAAAAGTGAACTATGGTCAGGAAGCCGTTAGCAATACAATGGCTGGCTTCAATATGATGTACAATAACGAATTGCCATTCCTGACAAGATTAACGGACAAAATCCCGTTTGTAAATACAGAAGCGCCTTCTAACCTTAACTTCAAAGCTGAGGGTGCGTATCTGATTCCGGGACAGAGTAAAGGAATTAATGATCAGTCTTACATTGATGATTTTGAACAGACCACTTCTAAAATTTCTTTGAAAGAACCGGCAATGTGGAGTCTGGCGTCGCGTCCGGAGAAAAATCTTAATGACCCGATATTCCCAACATCCGTAGATAATGATAACTTGAATAGTGGAAATGGCAGAGGATTATTGTCATGGTATACAATTGACCCAAGATTTTACGGAGTTGGAGGAGCTGCTCCCAATGGGATTAATGCTCAGAGATTATCCAATCACGCGTCCAGAAGAGTTCAGATGAAAGAACTTTACAATAACCGTGATTATGTTGCGGGTGAACAAACCCTGCTGAATACTTTCGATATCACTTACTATCCGCAGGAAAGAGGACCTTATAACGTTAATCCCGCTAATGAGGCTACATCGCAAAGATGGGCTGGATTGATGAGACCTATTTCTGTAACCAACTTTATAACATCTAATATTGATTATGTCGAATTTTGGTTAATGGATCCGCGGGCAGATGGAAACAATCTGGGAACCGATCCAAAATTGTTACTTCAATTAGGAAATGTTTCTGAAGATGTTCTTAAAGATGGTAAGCTGCAATTCGAAAATGGATTGCCGACAGCAACAACACAGACCAATACCTCTACAACCAATTGGGGGACACAGCCGAGCCAGTTCCCTATCCTTTATGCTTTTTCATCTGAAGGAGACGAGAGAACACAACAGGATTTAGGTTATGACGGTCTTAATGGAACACAGGAGCAGCAAAAATTTGGAGTCAATTTTGTGAATCCGGTTACTAATGAGCTGGATCCTGCTTCGGATAATTTTGTTTTCTATTTATCGAATCAATTCCAAGGAGATCTTGCATCTTCTTTGACAGAGCGTTACAAATATTTCAGAGGACCGGAAGGCAACTCAGCATCCAATACTCTGGAAGTTGCAACTCAGACACCTGATGCCGAGGATCTTAATAGAGATTATAACCTTGATCAGACAGAAAATTATAATCAATATACCATTGATCTATCTCCTGCTGCGATGACACTTGGCGCGCCTGACAGCAAAATTGTTGACATCAAGGAAGTGGATGTTAAGTTTGAAAACGGACAGGCTGGCAAAGTAAAATGGTATTTGTACAGAATTCCGGTTGCCAATTATGATGGTGCTAACGGGACAAAAGTGGTGGAAGGTTCTGATCCGTCTATTCTTAATAATGTAAGATTTGCAAGACTATTAATGAGAGGTTTTGACCAGACATCAACCCTGAGATTCGGATCATTTGATTTAGTAAGATCAGATTGGAGAAAATATACTAAAAATATTGCTTCCAGCGGAACCGGTGAAAATGAAGGTACACAGCCAGAAGACAATAACAACTTTGATATAGGAAGTGTAAACCTGGAAGAAAATGCATTAGGAACGCCACCTTATGTGTTGCCTCCTGGAATTGACAGACAGGTTCTTAGTGGAAACTCTGGTGCGCAAAGACAGAACGAATCTTCCTTGTATATGAAAGCGACTAAGCTTAGAACATCTAAAGGTGTTTTCAAGAATACAAGTCTGGATATGCGCCGTTATAAAAAGCTACAGTTATTTGTACACGCAGAAAATCAGACAAACACTACAACGTCTAACAGCAGCGAGCTTGACCACGATGCTAAGTTCTTTATACGTTTCGGTAGTGATGCCACAGATAACTATTATGAATATGAAGCATCTTTGAAATATACTGCAAAGAATGCCACTTCTCAGCTGGATATTTGGCCGACTGAAAACAATGTTGATCTTGAAGTAGAGAATTTTGTTAATGCAAAATTAAAAAGAGATGAGCTGATGAGATCAAATCCGAATGCGGTTAAATTTGATGAAAGATATTTGTATCTTGATTATGGAAATAACGAAAGTGACAAAAAAATCTATGTAAAAGGCCGTCCAAGTATTGGTAACGTTACCACGATTATGATTGGAGTACGTAACGAAGTTGCTTCGGCAAAAGGTATAAAGGCTACTGAAAAAGATTTAGTTCTTTGGGTCAATGAGATACGCCTGTCAGAGATAGAAAACAAAGGTGGCTATGCAGGTAATGCAAGTCTGAACTTTAACCTTGGTGATTTTGCAATGGTTAACGCCAATGCATCTTATGCTTCTATTGGATTTGGTGCAATTGATTCTAAGCCTTCTGAAAGATCTCAGGATGAGAACTCAGCATTCAGTATCAATACAACGGTTAATGTAGATAAGTTTTTGCCGGAAAAGGCAGGAATGAAAATTCCTTTAAATTATTCCTACACCCAAACCATCACTGATCCAAAATATAATCCT
This sequence comes from Epilithonimonas pallida, assembly GCF_900182975.1. Classification (NCBI taxonomy): domain Bacteria; kingdom Pseudomonadati; phylum Bacteroidota; class Flavobacteriia; order Flavobacteriales; family Weeksellaceae; genus Epilithonimonas; species Epilithonimonas pallida. The sequence continues at coordinate 190,018 of NZ_FXUO01000008.1, forward strand.
TTGGATAATGATGTGGAACTTAAAAAAGCTCCAAACCAGGATGAATTGAAAAAAGTGGTTCGTACTTATACACAGCAAAGAAGCATTGGTGTGGTGAATATGAGAAAGGAAAGAATGAACCCAAATAAAAAGGCAAAGTTCTATGACGTAGAAAACCTGAATGTGACGGCAATCTATAATGATGATTTTTATCGTGACATCTATACAAAACGTAATTATAAACAATATCTGAAAGGTTATGTAGAGTATAATTACACCTTCAAGCCATACGTTTTGAAACCTTTTGACAAAATGATCAGCGATACTGCCAAATCATATAAATACCTGAGATGGGCAAAAGAATTCAATTTCAATCCGGTTCCGACACGTTTGTCTTTCAGAACAATTTTGGATAGAAATTATAATGAGCTGGAATATAGAAATGTTGATGCACTGCTTTCAGGAAACGGAGGCTCGGATTTCGAAACAATCCGAAACAGAAACTTCTTCTTTGGCTGGCAGTATAGTTTAGGGTTTAATTTCACCAAGTCTTTGAAGTTGGAAATTAATTCCGAAACGAAAACATTGAATGACCAAATGGATGTTAATTCCATGACAAACCGTTCTATTTTCAGTAATCCTTTCAGAGCCGGCCGTCCGGTGTTGTATAACCACAGAGCGCAACTGAATTACAGGCTGCCTTTTGAATATTTCCCTTATCTTGATTTTATCAATGCGGAGTTAAGCTATCAATTCCAATACAACTGGAATGCAAGATCAACCGCAGTTAGGAATTTTTATAACGATGATACCAAAACTTACGAAAATCTTGGTAATATATCGCAGAACACTAATGCAATTGTTGCAACATCAACTGTTGATATTCCTAAGTTCTTATCTAAGTTTAATTATTTTAGAAAGATCAATGAAAAATTGCAGAAGCGTCGTCAGGAGATAGATTCTCTTGGGAACGTATACAATACTGCATTTACCAAGAAAAATAGCAGATTCAAATTCAAGAATTATAAATTCAAGAATAAGTTGTCACCACTTCAGGCCGCGGCTTATGCATTGACTTCATTTAAACAGTTCAATTTTAATTATAATGAGAATAACGGTATTGTATTACCTGGATTATTGTCTGCACCTAACTTCTATGGTTATGGTCAAACATTAGGAGGTCCAACAATTGGATTCTTATTGGGATCTCAGGCGGATATCAGAAGAACAGTGATTGAAAATGGCTGGGTTTCCAATTCTAAATTAATGAATGATGCTTATTCTGAACTCAATAATAGGAGCATTACCGGAGATCTACAACTTATGCCGGCCAATGATCTTAGAATTGATTTCAATGTTTTACAAAACTATAGTAGAAACTATGTTCAAGGTGGATATAATGTTGTAGAAAATAATTATCGTGGCTATAGAGATGCTTTTGGAACGGAGTTGATTACTTATTCCAATACTTCCTGGTCATTCAATACAGCTTTCAAAGACGGAGCTGCTATTTATCAGGCTATAAAGGATAATGCTTTAGCCATCTCTCAGCAATATGAAGGGATCAGGGATGTAGAAGGCTACACTGCAGGTTATTCCAGAAGTAACTCTTATATTTTGATTCCTGCATTCAAGGCAGCAATTGAAGGTAAGTCTCCGAAAAAGCTGGGCAATCCTACAAAAGCCGGAATTCCTTTACCAAACTGGAAATTGGTTTATTCTGGACTTAGAAATTTACCGATAATCAATAGTCAGTTCTCCAAGTTTGATGTTTTACATTCTTATGTATCTACATTTACAATGTCAGGTATCCAATCAAGTGTAGATTATTTTAACAGGGATTTGAGAGATCCAAGTACAGCCTATGATTCCAATGGTAATAGATATAATCCTTATACATTTACACAGGTTGGATATGTAGAATCTTTCTCACCACTTATTGGTTTTGATGTAACAATGAGAAACAATATGCAGTTCCGTTTCAACTACAATAGAGATAGAACTTACCTTTTAGGGTTGGTTAATACAACTCTCACCGAAGAATTAGGAAATGAATTTGTAGTAGGTTACGGATATATACTGAAAGACCTCAAGATAAGAATTAATTATAAAGGGAAAGGAAGAGATATTAAGAGCGACCTTAATATGAGAGCGGATCTATCAATGAGAGATAGCAAGACAACACTTACCAATATCTTGATAGACGATTCTCAGGTAACAGGAGGACAAAAGATTTTCAGTCTCAAGTTATCGGCAGATTATAATATGTCACAGAATTTGAACCTGAAATTTTTCTACGATCAGATGATGACGAAGTACAAGATTTCAACAGCATTCCCATTATCAACAATCAGAGCTGGTATTACAGCAACGCTGACTTTTGGAGGAGCTAATTAATAATCAAAAAGAGTAAACAATTTGTTTACTCTTTTTTTGTAATTTATTTTTATTCTATTGTTATATCCTAATTATATAATTAAATTTGCCAAAACCTAATCAAAGAAAATGAACACACCATCAGAACTAAAGTACACCAAAGACCACGAGTGGATCAAAGTAGAAGGCGATACAGCAACTATCGGGATTACAGATTATGCCCAGGGAGAACTGGGAGATATCGTATTCGTAGATGTTGACACTGTTGACGAAGATCTAAACGAAGGCGATGTATTCGGAAGTGTAGAAGCGGTTAAAACCGTTTCCGACCTTTATCTTCCGGTAGCAGGTACAGTTTTAGAAGTTAACGCAGACCTGGAAGATCAACCGGAATTACTGAATACCGATCCTTATGGAAAAGGTTGGATCATCAAATTGAAAGTCTCAGATTCAGCAGATCTATCAATCTTGTTATCCGCAGAAGAATACCAGGAAGTTGTTGGATAATATCATAACAAAATACAGTAAGATTATATTGCCCATTTATTGGGCATTTCTTACTTATATGCTGTTGCGTCCGGGTTTGGAAAATAAAGAATATGCCTTTATGTTCCCTCATTTGGACAAGCTCATCCATTTTACCATTTTCTTTCTTTTAGGATTTTTTTATAAGTCAAGATTTCCCAAAACCATATTCTTATATTTTTTTCTCATACTTGTTTCTTACGCATTACTAACGGAGATTTTACAAGACATTATGAAGCTTGGCCGTTCGCTCGAAGTTTTAGATGCAGTCGCAGACACAGTAGGATTATCATTTTCATACTATATATATAATAGGTATGAAAAATTTCAAAACCGGATTTAATTTCCAGATATCTTATCATCAATAGATATCAACACCCCATTAAGATTCTAAAAGCAAATTTGGGCGGCTGCCAAAAGCCAAACCATTTCCCGGGCTATTTTGTCACCGGGCTATTCGCTCATATCTTTTGCTTTTTCAGGTCATAGTTTCACCATACTATTATAATATAGAAGTTGATGACACATTCAACCAGAGCGACCGTTCCACAAAAAAAGCAAAAGGATAACCGCTGCTATCCCTGCCGCACATGCATGTTCATAATAATATTTCACGATATAGTAATCTATTTAACATAATGTGGATAACTTTAAAATGTCTTTAGAACCTTCTACCACAGTAGTTTAATTAAGCAAGTTTTACACAATTATAAATTTATTGTTAATTCGATTTGCAAGTTGTTACATATTCACCATACATTTGCAGAACCAAAATGAGAGAATTGGTAGCGCAGGAGAGCAGTAATATAGTGATGGTTTGGTTAATATGTTTTTAGGAGCAGGTTAAAAAAAACATTTCAAAAAATTTGCTGTAATAAAAAG
>NZ_FXUO01000009.1:0-138386 GCF_900182975.1 Epilithonimonas pallida
AAACCCATAATGTTGAAAAAAGCTCCCGAAGCTTCCGTTCAACAGGGTTTTCATTGTTCGTGCTTCGCACGCAACGAAAACTTAGCTATTGTGTGTAAAGTTTTCCCATTTCCACTTCTCTTGTCGGCATCAGCCAGTAATTAACGCCCAGATACCAGTCTTTTTTCGGAGATAATCTTATCATATTGTTGGCCTGGAAGAAAGTGTTCAAGGTTTTCACATCGATAATGAATGGCTCTAATGTTTCTGTGTCTCCTGGAAGTAGTTGCGAAGTTGGGTCATTTGTTACACCACCTTTGAAAGTCGCATACTCGAAGTTGGCGGAGTAGTTGGTTGTCCAGATATCGCCAAACCACCCTTTGTTCATCCCTAGAGTCAATCCAATCTGCTTATTGTTGCCATAATTGGTTCTGATGTATCTTAGGAATTCGGATGTGATTTTTATTGGATTTCCGTCTGCATCATATGTAGGATTTCCATTTTCGTCTCTTACAAGTTTTGTTTCAACTCCTTGCAAAGGCAATTGTCCATAAGCATTTTCAGCATAATTGAAACTTACATTCGCATAAAATGCATTCTTATACATGTAGTTGATTTCCTGATTATAATTCTTGGAAGCCTGCATAAAAGGATTGTTCTGAATATAATTGGTCGGTGTAAAGTACGTTCTGGAAGGATTCAGTTGTCCAAATCCAGGTCTTCTCACCCGGCTGGAAAAGCTGTAACTGATGTTGTTGTTTTCATTGATGGCATAGTTCAATGTGGCGTAAGGCAAAAGATTGTTATAATTTCTTTCAAAACCGATGTCGGATTTTCCTACAACATCACCTGTGCTCAATGTGGCTTCGAATCTTGTTCCGATTTTTCCTGAGAATTTGTCAGAGAATTTTTTCTCGAAAGTCGCATAAGCGCCGATGATATTTTCTTTATAGATAAAGTGATTGGAAAGCGTGTTATTGGTCACGAATTGTGTTCCGTTAAAATCATTTTGTCTTGTATCGCTGTCTGTGTTGGTGTAGTTATAGCTGCTTCCGATAGCAAACGTACTTTCATTCTTGAATTTTTTAATATAATCGATATTTGCAGCGTAATTGTTGATGATTTGAGGAACAGCCTGCTGGAATGCGCTGTAAGAACCATTAGGTTTTAGTGGGAAAGATTCGCCCAGACTCACTTTGTCCCTGTTGAACCATAAATAGGAAACGTTTGAACTCAATTTACTGCCCAGCGTATCAGTTTTGATTTCATAATTCAGGTTGAAGTTATGATTTCTGGTCTGCGCATCTTCCTGGTTAATTGTTCTGTTGGACAACACGCCGTTTTCAAAATTCGTCATATCCAAAACAGACCCGAAGCTCTTGTTGTAGCGCATATTGTAGCTGAAACCAAGACTTTGTTTTTTGTTGATTTCATAATCGATATTCACACTTCCGCCGTAGTTTTTGTTCGGGTCATCCATTGTTCCGAAAGAATTATTCTGGAAAGTGTCATTTCCGTTGGTCAACGTATATTTTTCTCTTTCTCTCCAGCTTCCCATATTGAAGTTGGTGCTGAACGACCATTTGTTTTGTCTTGCATTAAACGCAATTCCGGACGAGGGATTATTATAGAAAGTCTGGCTGTTGTTCATTTTCAAAGTTCCGTTGTAGCCATTCGTTTTGCTTTTTTTCATTACGATGTTGATGACGCCTTCATTTGCTTCCACTTGGAACTCACTTCCAGGAACAGTTACGACCTCGATTCTTTGGATGTTTTCGGATGGCGTATTTTTTAGCATTTCCGTAATGGCTTCTGCATCCATCAGCGTTCTTTTGCCATTGATGTAAAAAACCACGTTGGACTTTCCCATTATTTTGAAAGTTTTTCCGTCTGTGCTGGACAACATTGGCGTCTGCTGAAGAAGATTGAAAGAATTGGTTCCCTTTGCAACAGGAGAGGAAGCCACATCGTAAACAAACCTGTCGGATTTTTTCACGAAAACTTTCTTGCTAAGTTTCACTTCTTCTATCGTTTTTGTCTCTTCCGTTTTTTTCTGGGTCTGTTGCGCAGAAATCATTCCTGAGAAAAAAATAACTGCAATTAGGATTTTGGCTTTCATAATACTTGGTTTTAGTAAAGTAGTTTGTAGTTTATAATAATTTACATTGCAAAGATATGTATTATTTTAAGTATTATGCAATACAAAGTAGTAAATAAAATTGTTTATTGTTTTTAATCTATTGATTTTCAGAGATAAAATTTTTTGGTTGATTTATTATTAAGACAATTTTTGATAATGATTTATTACATCATTTATCAAAAAAATATAAAAAAACCTTTGCAAAATGTGCAAAGGCTTGATTGTTAAGCATTCAAAATCTGAATTTTTGTCAGATTAAAATGGCATTTGGATTTTCAAATTCTTCTTTCTTTTCAAAATGGGAAAGACTTGATAAAGTTGAATTTGCAATTTGTTCAAGCGCTTCCTGAGTGAAAAAAGCCTGATGTGCAGTTACTAAAACGTTTGGGAAACTCATCAGACGCTGGATTGTATCATCCTCAATAATCGTATGAGAAAGATCCCGGAAAAATAGTTTGTCTTCCTGTTCATAGACATCGATGCCGAGGTAACCGATATGTTTGGATTTCAAACCATTGATAACAGCTTTTGTATCGATTAGTCCACCACGACTAGTGTTGATTAGCATCACATCTGGTTTCATTTTTTGGATAGAATTTTCATTGATCAAATGATGGGTAGCTTCCATTAGTGGACAATGAAGTGAAACGATATCAGATTCGGAAAGTAATTGTTGTTGCGAAACATATTCGATTCCGAGGTCTTTAAGTTCTTGATTTTCTGTAATATCATAAGCTAAAACTCTTGCTCCAAATCCTTTCGCAATTTTTGCAAAAGCAGCACCAATATTTCCGGTACCGATAACGCCGATTGTCTTCTGATAAAGATTGAAACCCATCAATCCATTCAGGGCAAAATTCTGTTCACGAACTCTGTTATAAGCTTTATGAGTTTTTCTGTTAAGCGTAAGAATCATTGCCATTGCGTGTTCTGCAACGGCTTCGGGAGAATAAGCCGGAACCCGGCTGACTCTCAAACCAAGACGTTTAGCGGCTTCCAAATCCACATTGTTGAAACCTGCACATCGCATCGCAACATATTTAACACCTTTTTTTGCCAGAAACTCTAGAACTTCAGCATCAAGCTTGTCATTCACAAAGGCACAAACTGCGTCGGTATTTTCGATAAGATTAAGAACGTGCGGACCAAGATGGGTCTCAAAATAATCTAGCTCAAAATTGAATTTTTTATTCGCTTTATCAAAAAATTCTTTGTCGTAGGGTTTGGAAGAGAAGAACGTGATTTTCATATTTTAAAGTTATTATGATTTAGTTTTTTAACCACAAAAGTCACATGAGATTTTTATCTTTCTGCTTATAAAAAGTACAAATCAGTTTTTATTAAACATCTCCTTTTTTTGCTCTTTATATCAATGTGAATTTAAATTTAATTCACTCCTTTTGTGACTTTTGTGGTGAATGAATTTTAGATTATTTTTAGTTGCTATTCGTCACTCAACCCGATTTTTTCGGGCTAACTTTTTATCAACCCAAATCGTTGCGAAAGGGAAGAAAGCACCCATCAATGCAAAGATAAAATCCTCATCATCCCAATCGTATATTTTTCTAATCGCGGGAAGAAAGATAAGATAAAGTGTGAAAAAAAGTCCATGGATACTCCCAATAGTACTGATGTAAATAATGGCGAAAATATTTTCCGGCTCAACCCGAATCCAAATCATGGCGGAAAATAATAAAAGCCACGAAATAGCTTCTGCAAAACAAATCTGCTTAAACCAATTGATAAGTTTTTCTTCCGGATATTTTGAGTAATATTTTTCTATAAAGTTCATCTTTTTACTTTTTCAGATTTCAGGATTTTTGATAAAGTCAGGTTGTAATTTTTATCGTATTCCAAGTCTTTCCCATTGTCATCTTCGCCGTCTTCTACAATATAGCCAAAATCTTTGATTTTATCGCCTTCGATTTTATAAAAACGCGTCCAGTTTCTGCCAGACATCACAAGACAATCGATGAGGTTATATTTCTCCAGGTAATTTGGATTTTTGATTTTCTCGAAGCCTTCTATTTTCCTTAGTTTCTGATTCTTGAAATCGACAATAAAAAGATGGTAAGTCTCATTACTCCTAACATCTGCAGTATTTTCAATTAGAATATCTTTGATTCCATCCCCATTGAAATCAGTAAACTCGACATTTTGAAATTGACTGTACAACTTTTCCTGATGAATAATTTTTTTCTTTCCGTTGATTTTTTTTGAAAAAGTAAAGAGTACATTGAATTGGCTTTCATCTTTCGGGTCAAATTCCAAAGAAACGAGATAACCTTTTTTACCAAAAATTGAATCACAGTTTATTTTAATAAGCTCTTTGTTTTGAGCAAAAAGTAATGTTTGAAATATTGAAAAAACAGAGAGAAGAAGAGCGCTTTTCATTCAAAATTATTTATAAAATGAAGAACCGTCAAGATATTCAAAAACCTCTGGTGGAAGCATCGGCCGCACATTTTTACCCTCCTTAATCATATTTCGGATTTCCGTTGCAGAAAGCTCTATAACAGGTGCTTTGATGAGTGAAATACTCTCGTGTTGCAAATAGTCCGTGTCTTTTTTGTCTTCTCCGAAAATTCTGGGATAAACAATGATCTGGTGATTTTTTAAGAGCAATTCATAGTTTTTCCATTTATGAAGGCTTCCAAGATTGTCTTCACCCATTATCAAAGAGAAAGAATAATCCGGATATTTTTCCTGAAGATAAGTTAATGTATCAATCGTGTAACTTGGTGTTGGCAAAGAAAACTCTACATTGGAAGCACGCATTTTCGGATAACTTTTGATGGCCAGTTGAACCATGTCCAATCGATTGTGATCTTTCAGCAAAGATTTTTTATCCTTGAATGGATTTTGCGGACTCACCACAAACCACAATTCTTCCATATCAGAATTCTCCAAAATATAATTCCCGAGAATCAGATGTCCAATATGAATCGGGTTGAATGAGCCGAAAAATAGACCGATTTTTTTGCGTTTTTCCAAGATAGAATAGTCGTTTTTACTTTTCAAATTTAGAAAATTATAATTGAAATCGAATTCTAAGTCAAATCATTAATTTTCTCATTGGTCATTTAATAGTCAATAATTTATGATTATTTTTGCAACAAACATAATTGATGAGAAAAATTCTACTTTTTCTGATGATCATTTCTGTCATCTTGATTTCTGCGCAATCTGCGGTGGATTCTCTATTGACGGTTCTTAAAAAAGAAAAAAATCCAAACCATATTGCGGCTTTACAAAATCAGATTTCGGATGCTTATAAACATTCGGATCCTGAGCAGATGCAGAAATTTGCATTGTTGGCACTTACAAACTCCAGGAAAAATAAAAATATTTATCAGCAATCAGTTGCTTATCAGAATATTGGTGTTTCATTTTTGATTTATGGTGATTATAAAAAGGCCTTACAGAATTTTGATTCATCGGAAAAGATTCTTTTAAAAATCAATTCTGAAAAAAAAGAAATCAAGGAAACATTAGCCAAAACGTTTGGAAGCAAAGGCGTTGTTTATTCTCAACAGAACAATTATGCTGCGGCGTTGGAAAATGATTTCCAGGCTTTGAAAATCTATGAAGAAAACAAAAATAATCTCCAGACTTCAAAGCTTTATAACAATATTGGAGTTATTTATAAGTCTATTGATGATCAAGAAAAAGCATTAGAATATTTTCTGAAAGCTAACCAGACTTCCAGGAAAATTAACCCAGAAACTTTTGCTGCAAGTGCTTCTAACATTGGATTGATTTATTTGTTTCAGAATAAGCTGGAGCAGGCGAAAAAGTATTTTGACGAGAGTCTAAAATCTTACCAGGAAAATGAGAATCCGCGTGGTTTAGGAGAACTTTATAACAGTTATTCTCAGTATTACATTCGTAAAAATCAGAAAAAAGAAGCTAAAAATAGTCTTCAAAAAGCGGAAGAAGAATTTTTATCGGTTGACGATAAGTTTGGGTTATCTGACACTTATATGTTTCTGGCTCAGATTTATTTTGATGAGAAAGAACTTGAAAAGTCACTCCAGTTTTCCAACAAAAGTCTTGAACTTGCTAAAGAACTGGATTTGACAGAAGCCCGAATGAACGCCGAAAAATTACTTTCTCAAATCTATGATCAAAAAGAAGATCAGAAGTTGGCTCTGTATCATCTTAAGAATTATGATATCGAGAAAGAAAAATTTGACGCTGTTAAAAATGAGCAGCAACGTCTAAAAACGGAACTCAATTTTCAATATGAAAAACAGCAGTTGGAAAAAAGAGAAAATGCAAGCAGGGAAAGGCTGAAATGGATTTTTACGGTTCTAATAATCGGGTTACTTTTACTCGGATTGTTTCTTTTTTACAGAAATAAGGAAAAGCAAAAAACCTTGCTTCTACAAAAACAACTGACAGAGTTTGAACATAAAGCGCTGCATCTGCAGATGAATCCTCATTTTGTTTTTAATTGTCTGGCAGCAATCTCGGCATTTGTGATTCAAAACGGAAAAGATGAAGCGATTCGTTATCTGGCGAAGTTTTCGAAATTGATGAGACTGACGTTGGAATTTTCGAAAGAATCCAGTATTACTCTAGATAAAGAAATCGAAGCACTTCAAAATTATCTTGAACTGGAGCAATTGCGGTTTAATAACAAATTCGATTTTAACATTTCCAAAGAATCCAATATCGAAGATGATACTGCGATTCCTTCTTTGCTTCTGCAGCCTTATGTAGAAAATGCAATTATCCACGGTGTAGTTCCTTTAGAAGATAAAGGTTTCATCAATATTATTTTCCGTCAAATTGAGGATCAGCTGATTTGCATCATCACAGATAATGGTGTCGGAATAGAACAATCGAAGAAAAATAAAGAAACATTTGTCAACGCTCATAAGTCTATGGCAATGGAAATTTCTAAAAAGCGATTGGAAACGTTGGAGCAACTGGAAAATAAAAAAATAGAACTGAGTATCACAGAACTTAGAGATAACGAGAAGATTTTGGGAACTCAGGTTTTGATAAAATTACCATTAGAATTTATAGAAAAATGATAACAGCTGTTTTAATAGACGATGATGATAATCTCCGAAATGGGATGAAGGCAATGCTGGCTCTTTATGCTCCTGAAATCAATATTTTAGGCGAAGCTGACAGCGTGAAAACCGGAACTAAATTGATCGAAGAAATTAACCCTAATATTGTTTTTCTGGATATTATGATGAACGATGGTTCCGGCTTTGACATTCTGGAACGGCTCAACAAAAAGTATGGAAAAATCTCTTCTCATATTGTTTTTGTAACAGCGCACGAAAAATTTGCTATAAAAGCGTTTCGTTTCAGTGCTTTAGATTTTCTTCTGAAACCGATTGACCCGGAAGAATTACAAAGTGTCATCCGGAAAATTAAAAATATTACAGATAACAGTTCTGAAAATAAAACGATAGAACTTCTGTTGGAAAATATCTCGAAGAAAGCAGATAGTTTCAAAAAAATTGCCTTGTCAACGTCGGATGGAATTCATTTGTTTGAGATTAAGGATATTATCCGCTGTGAGTCTGTTGATAACTACACCAAATTCCATTTCAAAAATCACAAGACAGTCCTGATTTCCAAAACATTGAAAGAATATGAGGAATTGTTATCTGATCAGGGTTTTGAACGGATTCACCAGTCACATCTCATCAATCTGAATGAACTGAAATCTTATATCAAAAAAGATGGCGGATTTGTAATAATGTCTGATAATACACAAGTGCCTGTTTCTCAAAGGAAAAAAGAACGATTACAGGAAGTTATCGGAAGGTTGTAATTCTAACCCAAACCTTCCGAATTCTAAATGTAACAAACATAATGTAATGATAAAAAGTAAATTTAAACCCTGAAAGCACAAATGATGAAAACAAAATTATTCTTGATAATGATGATTCTCTTTTCTTTGGGAATCAGATCACAAAACATCAATTTCCCGGATGCGAATTTTAAGGCTGTATTACTGTCCTCTTCTTCTGGTAATACTATTGCAAAGAATCTAAGTGGTAATTATTTTGCTATAGATGCCGACGGAGATGGGGAGATTAGTATTACTGAAGCAGAATCTGTAAGTGAAATCTTGTTATTACCAAAAATGATTGATTTTGGAGGAGGATATCAAGAACCAGATTTCAATGAGTTGGATCCCATTATGGATTATCAGGGAATTAATAGTTTTTCAAATGCAACAACAATTAGTTTGCATAGAATAGCAGTTCCATTAGCAGGATTAGATATCTCTGGCTTGGCTCATTTGAAGAAATTTTCTGTAATTTTTTATAATTCTGACCCTGCAAAAGTATCCCTGGCTAATCTTCCTAATCTCGAGTCGCTCAATCTTTCAGGTATCGAGCTTGCGGACGGCAACATTATCCCACAGCTCAAAAACCTTAGCTTGAGTTATGGTGTTTCTGCGAATAATTTATTTTTGGATAAGATTCAGAATGCTGATTTGCTGGAGTATATCACACTAACAAGTGTCAGTCCTTATTTTGATCCATCTGATGAACTGATTCTCAGTAATCATACCAATCTTAAGTCGGTTTATATTTCTAATATTAAATTTAGCAATATCAATCTTAGTCAATGTAATCAGCTGAAATCGGTTTCAATAAAAGGAAATTTTTCTTCCTTTAATCCTTTGCAGATTGGTACAATTGATGTCAGTGATTGTCCAATGCTAACAGACTTAGATTTAGATAGCAATAATTCAACAGGTAATCATTCTGGTGTAAGTACAGTTATTGCTAATAATTGTTCGAGTCTTGTAACAATAAAATGTAGCTCGTGGTTTTTGCAAGCGTTACAAGCTATCAATTGTCCCTTGCTGAGTGTGATAGATTTATATGCCTGCAATGCTATGGATCTAGGCCAAGTTCCCAATCTAAAAAATATTTCTGTCCAAAGATTTAAAGGAGACTCTTTTGATGCCACAGCAGCAACCAATTTGGAAGTATTAAATCTTGATTATTTTAATTACTCAACGAGTCCATTTGTTAATGCATTTGGATCTTTGAAGAATCTTACGGTTAAAAATAATGCGTTTCTGAAAAATCTGAGTTTAAATAACCAACCCATCTCTGATTTGGATATCAGTGGAATGCAATCTTTAGAAACACTTTCTGCAAGTGTAGGCTTTAGTTTTGGAGCAGATCCTCAACCTGATTTTTCTACTGATTTTATGCATCATTTGAATGCGGAAAATTGTACTTCATTAGAATATGTTATATTAGATAAACAATCTGGGTTAGTTGATGCAAATTTTAAAAATTGTAGTTCTCTAAAACAATTTTTATTTCAGCCCGCTCCTGGTTCTGACACAGCTATTGAAAAGCTTAATTTTGAAAATTGCTCTTCTATTACGGCAATAGTAGCAGACGAAACTGAACTAAAAGATTTGAATATTAAAAATTGTTCCAATTTGAAAAACTTGAGTGTTGGTGGAAATAATCTGGAAACTTTGATTTTTGTAAATACTCCTAAAATTGAAAATCTTAATATTGGTAGTAGCAAATTATCAACAATAGATGTGTCTTCACTTGAAAATCTCAAAATGATATATTGTCCGGATTCAAAATTTTCAATTTTAGATTTTTCTCAAAATAAAAAATTAGAAGTCATTGCTGTTATGAATAATCCAGACTTGCAGTCACTTTTCATCAAGAATGGAAAACAGCAGTATATTGAATATGAAGGTTCTTTCTCTACTACAAATCTCAAATACATCTGTGCTGATGATTCTGAAATTGAAGAAATAAAAACAAATTTAGCACTGGCAGGAATAAATGCTAACGTCAACTCTTACTGCTCATTCACACCAGGCGGAAATTACAATACTATTTCAGGAACAGCAAAAATTGATACTGATAACAACGGCTGTGATTCTACGGATAACCCATTCGAATATCTGAAATTAAAGATTAATGATGGAACTAATTCTGGCGAAACTTTTGTCCAAAATGATGGGAAATATGAGTTTTATACACAAGCAGGTAATTTTAATATAGTTGCACTTGCAGAAAACCCAACCCTGTTTACGGTATCTCCAGCTAATTTTTCTACCACTTTTGCGGACAATAACAATAATGTCTTTACTCAGGATATTTGTGTAACAGCTAACGGAAGCCAGAATGATGCGGAAGTAGTAATTGCACCGCTGACCAGTGCAAGACCAGGGTTCGATGCTGTTTACAATTTGGTATGGAGAAACAAGGGAAACACGACTTTATCCGGAAAAGTAATTCTGAATTACGATTCCAATAAGATGACTTTCCAGAGCAGTTCTTTACCTTATTCTATATTGAGCAACGGATCGATAGAGTTTAGTTATACTGACCTGAAACCATTTGCTAACACCGCTTCGGAAATTACATTTAAGATCAATACACCAACGGATTCAACTAATCCTGTGAATATGGGAGATGTACTGGCTTTTAATGCGCAGATTACGCCAACTAATACAGACATCACGCCGGAAGACAATCTTTTTAGTTTCAATCATACTGTCGTTAACTCTTTTGATCCCAATGATATTGTTTGTTTGGAAGGAGAAACGGTTCCTGTATCAACGGTAGGAAAATATATGCACTATGTCATCAATTTTGAAAACACAGGAAATGCAGAGGCGGAGAATATTGTAGTGAAAATGGAAGTGGATCCAAATGAATTCGATATTAATACATTACAATTGCAAAATGCTTCAGCAAGTGTTGATACAAAAATCGTTGGAAACCAGGTAGAATTCGCATTCAAAAACATAAAATTGCACAGCGGAGGTCATGGCAATGTGTTGTTAAAAATGAGATCCAAGTCAGATCTTGTCGAAGGTGATACAGTTAATAACGTGGCAGAGATCTATTTTGATTATAATTCCCCGATTGAAACCAACGATTATGTAACAACTATCTATAATGCAAGTGATGTTCTTGCTGCTAAAATCAATTATTCGGCATCCAATTTCAGTCAAAATAATTATCCAATTAACTTCGATGCAAGCCTTAGTACAGGTAATATTGCAGGTTATCAATGGGAGTTTTTAGGTAATCCATCAATCAGTTCAAGTACAGATGTAAAACCTGTGGTTACGTATAACACACCAGGAAATTACACAGCGAAATTGACTGTTTTTGATTCCAATGGAGCGTCTTCTTCACAGACAATTACTTTCAGCGTTGGAGGAAATGTCGCAGATTTGTCAACCGGTAAAAATTCTGAAAATAACTTCATAGCAATTGATGCAGATGAAGATGACTGGAAAGGTTATGATATCAATGGAATCGAAATTACTCCTAAAGTTAGACATACCTACACAGGCTGGAGCTATGCAGATCTTGCAAATGGTCAGAACAGCCAATGGATTACTCTCAACAATTTGGAAGGTTATTATACTTATAAGAGCAGAGAATTTACAATTCCTGATAATGCAACAGATGCTAAGTTGAATCTAAGATCATTATCATTCGTAAGAAACTGGACATATCTTGTAAAAGTAAATGCTGACGGAAGTGAGACTGAAACCGAAATCACAAAAACACAATGGATGAATGATGGTTTCAAAGGCTGGTTGAACAACAGAAGTCCAAAAGTAAATAATTACTCTTTGTCTCCGGGAAGATATTACATTAAAGTATTTTTGTATTCCAATAACAATTTGTTGAGACAATCCATAGATGTGAATGCAATTGTGTCCTGTTCGGAAGGATTGATATTTGCCAATAAAATGGTTCAGAAACAACCAACTTTGGATGCTGGGAATCTTAATGATACGGAGATGAAAGTTTACCCAATTCCAACCAAAGGATTGATTAACATTATTTCTAATGAAAAAATCAATACTGTTGAAGTTTATGATTTGGCCGGAAGAATTATACAGAAGCAACTATATAATTTGCCTTCAAAAGAATCTAAAATAAATATTAACTCTCCAAAAGGCATTTATTATCTGAAAATAAAAACCAATAAAGGAGTTTCAATAAAGAAAATCATTAAGGAGTAAAATAAAATCCCGTCTCGAAATGAGGCGGGATATTTTTTTAGTCATGAAACTTTACATCTCTAATATTCAGAAAGTGAGAAACATTGCCTTTCCAATGATTTTCTTCGATGGTGAATGCTAGATCAAATGTTTTTGTTTTAAAATCTTCTGCAAACTCGCCGAATCGGAAGCCTACACATTCGATATTCCTTCCTGTAGTCGGTTGCAGAATATTGAATTTCAGATGTGAGCTTTCTTTTCCCATTAACCTTACATAACCGTTTACTTTTACATTTTTAAGAACCAGAATAGGCTTCATATTCTGAGGACCAAAAGGGGCTAGCTTTCTGTGGAAATTAAAAAATTCGCGGTTCAGATCTTCAGGTTTCACAATGCTGTCAATATAGATAGAAGGTTCTTTCTGATGATCCTGAATGTTGTTTTTTACAAAATCTTCAAAACGTTCTTTAAACTCTTCAAAGAATTCTTTTTCCATAGAAAGTCCGGCTGCGGCCTGATGTCCTCCGAATTTCATGAAAAGATCAGAACAAAACTCCAAAGCTTTATGAATGTCAAAATCAGAAACCGATCTTGCGGACGCTACCAATTCTCCATTATTCCCTTCGGTAAAAACCAAAGTCGGTTTGTAGTAAGTTTCAATAAGACGGGAAGCTACAATACCAATAACACCTTTGTTCCAGCTCGGATCATAAACGATGGTAGAGAAACGTTCGGTTTTCTGCAGTTCCAAAACCTGGGTCATTGCCGATTGTGTGATGGTGATATCCATCTCTCGTCGTTCATCATTCAGATTGATGATCTCATCAACAATTTGCTGAGCTTGTTTCAGATTATTAGAAATCATTAGTTCCACCGAAGCCTTGGCGTGCGAGATTCTTCCTGCAGCATTGATTTTTGGGGCAATATCAAAAACGATATTTGAGATTTCGAAGTGCGCTAATTTCTCTTCAGGAATTAAAAGCCTTAAACCAAATTTTCTTGTTTTTCTAAGGAATTTAAGGCCTTGCATTGCCAAAACACGGTTTTCGCCTGTCATTGCAACAATGTCAGAAGCGATACTGATAGCCAAAAGATCCGTCAATTCGAATAATTCGTTTTCCGGGATTTTATAAATGGTGTTAAGGCCCTGGCAAAGTTTAAAGCCAACACCACAACCACTTAATTCTTTATAAGGATAACGGCAGTCTTTTCTCTTAGGATCAAGAACTGCGACTGCATTCGGAAGCTTTTCCCCAGGTAAGTGGTGGTCACAAATAATGAAATCGACACCAACAGAATTGGCAAGGTCGATTTTGTCAACCGATTTGATGCCGCAATCTAATGCAATAATCAATGAAAATCCGTTGTCTTTTGCAAAATAAATTCCTTCATCAGAAATGCCATAGCCTTCGACATTTCTGTCCGGGATATAAAAATCGAGGTATTTTTTATCAACAATCTTGCTGAGATAAAGATACATCAGCGCAACGGCTGTTGTTCCATCAACGTCATAGTCGCCGTAAACCAGTATTTTTTCGCCGTTTTCTATTGCTGTTGCAATGCGTTCTACCGCTTTTTGCATATCCGCCATCAGAAAAGGATTGTGAATATCTGTGCCGTTTGGTTTGAAGAACTCGCGTGCCTTTTGGTAATTGTCAATCTCACGCATCACCAGGATTTTGGATTCTAAAGTTCCAAATCCAATCGAAGAAATCAGTCCGTCAACAATTTCTTCATCAGGCTCGGGTTTATAAATCCATCTTTGACTCATAGTTACAAAAGTAAAGAAAAAAAACGGCTTTCGGAAATTAAAACGGTTACCGAATGATCAGTAACCGTTTTTAAGTTTTGAAGAATATGGTGCTTATTCCTTAATGATTTTTTTAGTTTCAGTTCCGGTTTCAGTTTCGATGGAAATCAAGTAATTTCCTTTTGGAAAAGAAGACATATCTATTTTTGATGAATTGCTGTTTTCGGTTTTAATCAATAATCCTGCAGCATTGTATAATTTAACAGATCTAATGGCTTGATTGGATTTGATATTAATAAAATCCGAAATTGGATTTGGAAATACATTAATTTCAGTTTTCGCAACTTCTGAAACTACCAGTTGATCCATGTCCTTGATGATGATATTATCAACAATAAAACCGCTTCCATCATTATCGAATTCAAAATTCAAATCGTTTGCTCTTACAACTTTTGGTCCTAGAGCAGAGGTGTGAACCAATTGATTGTCAAGATAATATTTTACGTTTTTGTCGGTTACATGATCGATCTCAATCCTCAGGTTATACCATTTTCCGGGAACCCAGCTTCCAAGATCTTTAAAATTGACATCACTGTCAGCATATAATTTACCACTGTACATAAAATTGAATCCGCCGGCCCAGGAATAATTGCCATTATTGTTATAGTACAAGGAAAGCATATAGTAATCGGAACTGTCCAATTTTTCCATTTTCACGTCTGCTGAAACAGAAAGTCTATTATATTCAGGGATTTTTTTGAAAAGGAAAGTAAAGTTTTCGGTGTAATTATTAGTGCTGGTGACTTCCACAGAATTGTTGCCATCGGTCGCCTTTCCGGTAACAACTTTGAAGTTATTGTTCGGAACATTATCGGTTTTAACGGTCCATTCTTTTTGTCCGACAACCGTTCCCAGATTATAACCTTCGGATGTTTCAAAAGAAATTTTCTGTTGTTGCCCAAAAAATGGGACTGATAATAACGCAAATGTTAAAGAGAATAAAGTTTTCTTCATAGATAAATTAAAAGGGAAGCGAATTTAAAGAAATAATTATTAATTCACTTATAATCAATAAAAAAACCTTCCGAAAAAAATTCGAAAGGTTTCCTATGAAATCTATTTTCTATCAGTCTTTTATCTCTGAGTCTACTTAGTGTGGTTCATTGCATTCGCATCGATGTTAACTCCAAGACCTTGCGCTACTCTCATTCCTAATTCTATATTAGCACGGAAGAAATGACAAAGCTGACGGTTGATGATCTCGTCTCGTTTTGGCCCGTCAATTCCGCTCATATGGCCAACGATGTTGTTGACCAGAGCTGTTCTCGCTTCCTGATTCAGAGCTTTTGTATAGAACAATCCCGGCTGTGTATAATGGTCATCATCGTTTTGATTCCTGTTGAAGTTGGCGACATGATTGTTGTCCAGGTCATATTCGAAAGATTTGTATGATTCTGTTGGTTCTATATCACTGAAGCTGTTTGGATAATAATTCGGCTGGTCACCGTAATTAGAATCGTCTGCCATAAAACCACCTCTTTGGAAATTATTCACAGCGAATGGGCATCTGTTAACTTCCAGCTGATGCGAGTTCACACCAACTCTGTATCGATGCGCATCAGCATAAGAAAATAATCTGCCCTGAAGCATCTTGTCCGGAGAAAAGCTGATGCCGTCAACTAAGTGACTTGGTGCAAATGCCGACTGCTCCACGTGAACGAAGTAGTTTCTTGGAACTTCATTCAGTTCCATTACGCCAACTTCCTGTAGTGGGAATTCGTCCTGAAACCAGACCTTAGTCACATCAAATGGATTCCAGCGCCATTCTTTTGCCTGTTGTTCTGTCATAGTCTGGATGTAAAGTTTCCATTTCGGGAAATTTCCGGCTTCTATTTCATTGACTAAATCTTCCTGCGCAAAATCCGGGTTTTCACCTTTCATTTTGGTTGCATCGGCATCAGAAAAATTCTTGATACCCTGTTGCGTCTTGAAATGAAATTTGACCCAGGTTCTCTCATTATTTTCATTGATCATAG
The DNA here is from genome assembly GCF_900182975.1 of Epilithonimonas pallida. Lineage (NCBI taxonomy): Bacteria > Pseudomonadati > Bacteroidota > Flavobacteriia > Flavobacteriales > Weeksellaceae > Epilithonimonas > Epilithonimonas pallida. Next base: position 15,900 of record NZ_FXUO01000009.1, read on the forward strand.
AAAAAGTGTGAGACCCGAATCCGTGCATATGTCTGTAACCATAGGGTGTTCCTCTGTCAGACATCAGAATCAGAACCTGATGAAGTGATTCCGGATTCAACGACCAGAAATCCCACATCATCGTTTTGCTTTTCAAATTGGTTTTCGGGACACGTTTCTGAGTATGGATAAAATCAGGAAATTTTTTTGCATCCTTAATAAAGAAAACCGGTGTATTGTTTCCAACCAGATCCCAGTTTCCGTCTTCGGTGTAGAATTTCAAAGCAAATCCTCTGGGATCTCTTTCCGTATCGGCACTTCCCATTTCTCCGCCTACTGTAGAAAATCTCGCAAACATCCTGCAGGAATTCCCGACTTTGGAAAACAGTTTTGCTCTTGTATATTGGCTGATATCGTGTGTTACCGTAAAAGTTCCGTATGCACCCGAACCTTTGGCGTGAACAATTCTTTCCGGGATTCTTTCCCTTACGAAATGAGCAAGGTTCTCCTGAAGTATAAAATCCTGTAACAAAACCGGACCTCTAGGTCCTACGGTTTGCGAATCCTGATGCTCATAATAAGGTGAGCCAACAGCGTTTGTGAGTTTTCTCTTATTTTCCATATTTCAGATTTATGATTTAATTCATTAATTGTGATGCTAAATTCGATAAAAAAACCTATTTATGAAACAAATTAATAAGTATATTTGTAATAGATAAAATTAATTAGAAATCGTGAATATCCAACAACTAGAATATCTGATTGCAGTAGATAAATATAAACATTTTGGTAAAGCTGCGCAAGCGTGTTTCATTACTCAGCCAACACTTAGTGCAATGATTCAGAAATTTGAAGATGAGCTTGATGTGAAGGTTTTTGACAGAACAACTCACCCAATCAGAACAACAGACGCCGGAGCGGAAATTATCAAAGAAGCTCAGAAAGTCATTGATTCTGTAATGGAACTCAAGAACAAGGCTAATTTTCTCAATAATATTCTTGCAGGTAAGTTGAATCTAGGAATTATCCCAACCGTTTCAAGTTATATTCTCCCGAATGAGATTTTTAGTTTCCTTCAAAACAATCCCCAGATTGAACTGAATATCAAAGAAATGACAACTGAAAGTATCATCAAATCTTTGAAATCCGGAGAATTAGATGCAGGAATTATTTCTACACCATATTCTGCGGCTGATGAGTTTTACCAGGATTTTCTTTTCAACGAGGAACTGATGTTGTACTCCGCAAGCCAGGAAAGTGGTTCAAAAAAGGATTGTTTTGTGGTTCCTGATGACATCGATGTGGACAAAGTTTGGCTTTTGGAAGAAGGAAATTGTTTGAGAACACAATTTGAAAATATTTGCCATTTAAAAGAAAACTCTCTGAAACCCAGTAATTTGGAGTTCTTAGCTTCCAACATCAATACATTAATCCAAATGGTCGATAAGGTAGGTGGTATCACGATTCTTCCGGAAATGGGCGTTGAGCAATTGTCAACAGAACAAAAACAAAAAGTTTCCAGATTTATCAAACCGTTTCCTTTCAGAGAAATCAGCATCATCTATTATAAACCGACTTATAAACAGAAAATTATTGATGAACTGATTTCAGAAATCAGAGAATCGATGTCACAAAGACTTAATTATTATAAGGATTCTGAAAACTATGTCAGCATAAAACCTGAATAAATTCATACTGGTTTAATAGGAATTCATTTTGAAGTTTAAGAATTACTTTGTAAATTTGCCCTCGATTTTTGAATAAACGGAGGAGAACTTTGACTGATTGCAACCTCAATAAAAAATGCTAAAACAGATTTTTCTCTTTTAGTTCCTTTTTACAATCAGTGGTTTATCCTTAAACAAATTAATATAAAAGGAATTTATTTATGTCTTATTTATTTACGTCCGAATCAGTTTCTGAAGGGCATCCTGATAAAGTAGCTGATCAGATTTCTGACGCGCTTATCGATCATTTCTTAGCTTATGACAAAAACTCAAAAGTAGCTTGTGAAACATTGGTTACGACTGGTCAGGTTGTTTTGGCTGGTGAAGTGAAGTCTGATGCTTACCTTGATGTACAGCATATCGCGAGAGATGTGATCAATAAAATTGGTTACACGAAAAGTGAATATATGTTCAATGGTGATTCTTGTGGTGTAATTTCCGCAATCCACGAACAATCTCCGGATATCAATCAGGGTGTTGACAGAACTTTGGACGAAACCGACTTCGAAGCCAGAGCAAACGCTCAAGGAGCTGGAGATCAGGGGATGATGTTCGGTTATGCTACCAACGAAACTGAAAATTATATGCCTTTGGCTTTGGATCTTGCGCATCAGATTCTAAAAGAATTAGCAGATCTAAGAAGAGAAGGAAACGCAATTCCTTACTTGCGTCCGGATGCAAAATCTCAGGTAACTATCGAGTATTCTGACGATCACAAGCCAATCAGAATCGACAGTATTGTGGTTTCTACACAGCACGACGATTTCGGAAGTGAAGAAGCGATGTTAGCTAAAATCAAAAAAGATATTATCGAAATTTTAATTCCTAAAGTTAAGGCTAAACAAAAGCCGGAAATCCAGGAATTGTTCAACGGCGATATCAAATATCATATCAACCCAACCGGAAAATTTGTAATCGGTGGTCCTCACGGCGATACAGGTTTGACGGGAAGAAAAATCATCGTTGATACTTACGGAGGAAAAGGTGCTCACGGAGGTGGTGCTTTCTCGGGAAAAGATCCTTCCAAAGTGGACAGAAGTGCTGCTTATGCAACAAGACACATTGCTAAAAACTTAGTTGCGGCAGGCGTTGCAGATGAGGTTTTGGTTCAGGTTTCTTATGCGATTGGTGTTGCAGAGCCTTGTGGACTTTATATTAATACTTATGGCACTTCAAAACTGGATATCAATGATGGAGAATTGGCGAAAAGAGTTCAGCAATTGTTTGACCTTAGACCTTATGCTGTTGAGAAAAATCTTAAGCTGAGAAACCCTATCTATATAGAAACTGCAGCTTACGGACATATGGGAAAAGATTATTATGTAGCTGATAAAACTTTTAACAAAGGACAGAAAAACGAATTAACTCTAAAAGATCTTGAGTTTTTCACTTGGGAGAAACTGGATCGGGTAGAGGATATCAAAAAAGAATTCGGGTTGTAAGATTCGGAATTTTAGAAATCTGGAAACTGCTTTATCTTTGGGTAAAGCAGTTTTTTATTTTATTAAATCATTGCATCACTTTTGCTACTTTTGTGCAGGAATAAATAATTCTGTTAAAAAATTAATCAATGAAATCAATTATATATACAGTTGTCTTGCTTTTTACCTTTTGTGGACTTGTAAAATCTCAGCTTACCGTTCATAAGCTGTTGACCGCAGGTTATGTTTATCAGAATCAAAGTTTTGGTGAAGTCGGCGGAAAACTACTTTTTCTGAGTAATGATGATGTCGTTTTCAGGACAGGAGTTTCTGCTTTGATGGGCTCATCGAATCAAAAATTTGCTATAATGCCTAAAGTAAGTGCTGACATTTTATTGAATTTCCAGAAAAACGTGGATTTTTATCACGCTCATTATTTTGTTTTAGGAGCAGAAGCAACTAATAAATATATTGCACCAAAAGCCGGCTTTAGTCTTTTCGGGATTTTAGATTTGACCGGAGGTTATGGATTTTCTTTAGATAAAGACGGAATTAATGGAAAAGAGCTGAAAGGACTTAATATCAATTTCACAATAAATATCCCATTGGTTTTACTTAATTGATTTAACTATCTGGTTTTTTTTGAATCAAATTAAAGAAAAATGAAAATTTAACAATCCTTTAACTTTTTGTTTGATCTTTTTTATTATTTTTACACCTCTTTAAAATCTTGCGTATAGAAAAAATTTACTCTTAAAAAATAATAACAGAATCGAACCTGTCAAATCAGTTACACCAGTATCTGAGTGTATGGTTGGGTTCACAAATTAAGAGTATAGTTATGAAAACGCAAACGGACAGCAAACTGATTTTCCAATATCAGAATGGCGATGAGAAGGCCCTTTCTACACTGATCAACCGACACAAAAAAGATCTCTTCACATTCATCTACTACAAGTTGATGGATGAAGATTTGGCAAACGATATCTTTCAGGATACCTTTATTAAAATCATTGTGACCTTAAAAGAAGGTCGTTACAAAGAAGAAAACAAGTTCATCCTTTGGGCAAAACGTATTGCACATAATCTGATCATCGATCATTTCAGGCTGCAATCTAAAAATATCAAAATCTCGGAAACTTCTTTTGATAATGAAGAATTCTCCATATTTGATATCATTAAGGAGCCGGAAAACAATATTGAGGATAAACTAATAGCAGATCAAATAAATGAGGATTTGCTAAAAATGCTGGTAATGCTTCCTGACAATCAGCAAGAGGTAATCAAGCTGAGATTTTTTGATGGTCTGAGTTTCAAAGAGATTGCGGATCATACAGATACAAGTATCAATACAACTCTGGGCAGAGTGAGATATGCTTTGATCAACCTGAGAAAAATCATGGAGGAAAATAAAATTATTTTGACAAAATAATAATAAACATTTTTTTTTGGCGTTATGTTGTAAAAGCCTGCCTATGAAAAAAAACGACACTTTAACAACAAAAGCTTTGACGCCTAAAAAAGAAATCATCGATTTTCTGTTGAATTATTCGAAAAATATTCAACCGATAAAAACTAAAAATAGAAAAATTGTTTTAGTTTCAAAAAACTGAGATTTTTAGATTTTAAATAATTGAATTTTATGACTGAGCTTTCCTACGTGGACAAAAAAAATTGACTAGATTTGTGCCTTATGAAAAACGTAAGGCACATTTTTTTTGACCTCGATAATACGTTGTGGGATCATCGCAAGAATGCTTATTTAACCATCAAAGAATTATTTAAAAATCAGGAAATATCTGAGAAGTATAAAATTGATTTTGAAGAATTTCACAGTACCTATCATATCATCAACGAAAAACTTTGGGAACAGATCCGTGACGGTGAAATTGATAAGGAATATCTGAGAAAACACCGTTTTTATGATACGTTCCTGAATTTTGGAGTGGATGATGTCAATCTCGCCGATTACTTCGAACATCATTTCCTGGACGAAATCCTTAAATATAATGAGTTGGTTGACGGTGCACTGGATCTGCTCAACTATTTGAAATCTAAGAACTATAAAATGCACATTATTTCCAACGGTTTTCAGGAAGTAACTGAACGGAAATGTATTCTCTCCGGAATCTCCGGTTTTTTCGAAACCATTACCAGTGCAGATTCCGTCAACATCAGAAAGCCACGACCGGAAATTTTCGAATATTCATTAAAACTTGCGAAAGCCAGTAAAGAAGAAAGTATTTTAATAGGAGATGATTGGATTGCCGATGTCAAAGGCGCGCAGAATTTTGGGATTGATATTATTTTCTTTGACGTTTTGGACGAAAATCCTCAGGAAGAAGGGTTGAAATTCATCAAACATCTATCGGAAATCAAACAATATTTATAAAAAGAAAGCCTTTCAGATCCGAAAGGCTTTTTACATTTTAAAAGTTGAAATTATATTCCCAAACTTTCTCTTACTCTTTTTATCGTTTGAGTTGCGATAACTCTGGTTTTTTCAGCACCTTCCTGTAGTTTTGCTTCCAATTCATTTAGATTATTCATATAATAAGTGAAGGTTTCTCTTTCCTTCTCAAATCTGGTTAAAATCAAATCCAATAATTCTTTTTTGGCGTGACCGTAACCATAATTTCCGGCTAAGTATTTGGCTCTCAATTCTTCTGTCTGTTCCGGTGTCGCAATTAATGAATAGATAGCAAAAACTTTATCTGTATCAGGATCTTTTGGGTTTTCGAGAGGTGTAGAATCAGTTTCGATGGACATTACTTGTTTCTTTAATTCTTTTTCGGGCAAGAAAATATTAATAATATTTCCTCTGGATTTTGACATTTTATGTCCATCGATTCCCGGAACATATTTCGTATTTTCTTCCAGTTCGGCTTTTGGTAAAACAAAAACTTCACCCATCTGATTATTGAATCTGGATGCTACATCGCGTGCTATTTCCAAGTGTTGCAGCTGGTCTTTTCCCACAGGAACAATCTCTGCGTCATATAACAAAATATCAGCAGCCATCAGGATCGGATAAGTAAACAATCCGGCATTGACATCCTGTAATCGGTCTGCTTTATCTTTGAAAGAATGAGCAAGAGTCAGTCTCTGGTAAGGGAAAAAGCACGACAAATGCCATGATAATTCACAAGTTTCCGGGATGTCACTTTGTCTGTAGAAAAATGTTTTTTCTGTATCCAGTCCGCAGGCAAGCCAGGCTGCAGCAATCTCGTAAGTGTTCTGTTTCAGTTCTTTTGCATCTTTGATTTGGGTTAAAGAATGCAGGTTAGCAATAAACAAAAAAGATTCGTTCTCTGCTTTTTTTGATAACTCGATTGCGGGAATAATGGCTCCCAAAAGGTTTCCGAGATGTGGCGTACCTGTGGCTTGTATACCTGTAAGTATTCTTGACATTATAATTTTTTCAGATTGTAAAAATAAGAAAGATAAAAAGTTTGGACAACTTAAAAAAACGAAAGGATTTATTTGATTTCTATTCTTTCTCCTCCAAACTTCGGTTCCACACCAAATAAAAAATCCCAGAACACTTTTGCTCTTGCTAATTTTTCGCGGACATTAGTTTTAAAACCTGCATATTGGTTAACGTCTTTTGCATTATAACCAAAGGCTTCTATGCCATTTTTTTGCGCAAGAAAAACAGCACGTTCATTATGGAATTGCTGAGAAACAATAATGTAGGATTTCTGTCCAAAAATTTCTTTGGCTCTCACCACCGAATCCAAAGTTCTGAAACCTGCGAAATCTTCGTAAATCTTATCTGCTGGAATGCCGGATCTGATTAGCTCGTTCTTCATGTCTTCCGGTTCGTTGTAATGTTTTCGGGAGTTATCACCGCTTACAATAATATTTTTAATTTTTCCGGATTTGTAAAGTTGAACTGTAGCCTCGATTCGGTTAAAAAAATAAGGATTCGGGTTTCCGTTGGCCAGTATTTTACTGGTTCCTAAAAGAAGTCCGACTTTTTCATTGGGAAGTTCTGACAATTCGGAGGTAACTTTGTCTTCGGTTTCATTTTCGATTTTGAAATTAGCCCAGAAAATAAAAAGAACCGATATTCCGAAGAAAATCAGTCCTGCAAATAATATTTTTTTGAATCGTTTCATAGTTAAAAATCCAATCCATTGGGGAAAGCTTTCTTTCTGAAGATATACAAAAATAATGCACCCAGCGTAATAGAACTGTCCGCAACATTAAAAATATACTTAAAGAATTCAATCCTGTTACCTCCAAAGATTGGAACCCAGTCCGGCCAGGTTGTATCAACCAGGGGAAAATGGAGCATATCTACCACACAGCCTTTCATCAGATCAGAATAGCCGTGTCCAAATTGTGTTAGTTTAGAAATTCCGCCGTAATCGATCCATCTTCCGGATTCTGCATCATAAAAAGTACCGCTGTCAAAAATAACACCGTAGAAAATACCGTCAAAAACATTGCCGATTGCGCCTGCAAATATCATCGCCATTGGAATGATCAGATAATTGGATGCGCCTTCTCTCAACCACTTTTTGAACAGAAAAACCATTCCGATTGCCAGGACGATTCTCAAAAGAATTAACGTGTATTTTCCCCACAATCCGCCAAAGTGCAGGCCATATGCCATCCCGGGATTTTCTACGAAAGTCAGTTTGAACCAGCTCAGTCCGAAAACGTTGATGCTTTCTCCAAGATAAAAATGAGTCTTAACATAGATTTTAGAAAACTGGTCTATTAATAGAATAAGAAAAGTGATGAGTACTATTTTTTTCATTACAATCCTTTGGGTTTTTGATTTTTATTAATTTTTTTCTCCTTTCTGTCGTTGATTTTTTGAACCGTTTTCTGATTATGAAATTGATTTCTGGTGTGAAATTTTTCAAACTCAATGCCCATATCTTTCAATACGCTTTTCAGCGCTGTCAGTTCCATAGAGTTTTTTGGATGTACAATAATAGATTCCATTGATTAAATTTTTGAGATCTGTTTCCTTCAAAAAGAGTTTTGCAAATGTAATTCAAATAACTTATTTCTTGGACAATTCGTCCAGTCTTTTGCGTTCTTTTTGTGTCAGATCATTTAAGCCGTTTTTTCCAATTTTGCTTAAAAGACGATCAATCTCGTCTTGTCTTTCTTTTCGCTGGGCATTATACTCATCATCAATGGAGTAATATTTTTGTCCGGGCTTGAAGATGTTTTTTACCGATTGATTTCTGCTTACGGCAAAACCGACTGCTGCAACCAGAAGTAGAATAATTAGAATTGTCATTTTTGTTATAAGAAAAAAGTCCCAATTTCCAATCTTTAGAATCAGAAATTCGGACTTTGTGTTTTGATAAACAGTGATTTATCTTTGCATATTCTTAGCCTCAATGCTAAGTGTGGCATGCGGAACAGCCTGGAGCCTTTCTTTTGGAATTAGTTTTCCAGTCACTCTGCAGATACCGTAAGTTTTGTTCTCGATTCTGATGAGCGCGTGTTTCAAATCACGCACAAACTTTTCCTGTCTCGAAGCTAAAATAGCATTCTGTTCTTTACTCAGTGTTTCAGCGCCTTCTTCAAAAGCTTTGAAAGTTGGCGAAGTATCGTCCGTTCCGTTATTTTGATTATTAATAAAACTCTCTTTTATAAGACCAAGGTCGTTTTCAGCTTTTGCGATTTTGTCTTGAATCAGTTTCTTGAATTCCTGAAGCTCAGCATCGCTATATCGTAATTTTTCGTCAGCCATTTCCAGCGGTTATTTATTGTTTAACTTTTATTCTATTTTATTATCACGCATTTTTCAACCAGCAAGAATAAAGATAAAATTTGAAAATAATCCAGTTAAAAATTCAATTAACAAATCCTTAATAATAAAGTAATATGGATTATATTTTCTCAATTTTTACTTTGAATTTTTCTTCATCTATCTCTATTTCTTCATAATTTGAAAGTGAATTTACAAATTCTATTTTATCCGACAATACTTCTGCAGAAATATATGCATCATTGTTAATAAATTCTTGTCGGAAAGGGCAGGATTCTTCCATTTCAATTGAAATTCTGTCCGTTAATTCAAAATCTTTGTCTTTTCTCAGGTTTTGAACCCTGTTGATGAACTCCCTTGCGATTCCTTCAGCCTTCAATTCCTCCGTTAGCGTCAAATCTAATGCCACAGTTGTTTTGCCTTCGCTTGCAACCGTCCAGCCCGGGATATCTTTCGTGGAAATTTCAACATCTTCTATCGTAATTTCGTAGCCTGCAACCTCTGTTTTTCCTAATTTTTCCAACTCAGTAATCTGTTCGGAAGTAAAGTTTGAAATCTCTCCAGCAACCGTTTTCATATCTTTTCCTAATCTCGCACCCAGCGTTTTGAAATTCGGTTTGATCTGTTTTACAATAAGATGCGATGCTTCTTCTGCATTAATCAGTTGTAATTCCTTAACATTCACTTCTTGCTTGATGAGTTCTGAAACTGCCAGAATCTGCTCTTCTGTCTTTTTATCCAAAACAGGAATCATCACTTTTTGAAGTGGCTGACGAACTTTTACATTTTCTTTTTTTCTTAACGAAAAAACCATCGAAGTAATTTGCTGAGCCAAATGTGTTTTTTCAACCAAATCCTGGTCAATCAAACTTTCATCTGCAACAGGGAAATCCGTCAGGTGAACAGAGTTTACCAAATCTCTTCCGGTTACTTTGTTAAGATCCTGGAACAATTGGTCCATAAAGAATGGTGCAATTGGTGCAGACAATTTAGCAACAGTTTCAAGACAAGTATATAAAGTCTGATAAGCGGAAATTTTGTCATCGGAATAATCACCTTTCCAGAAACGTCTTCTGCATAGTCTCACGTACCAATTGGACAAGTTATCATTAACAAACGTATTGATTGCTCTTGCAGCTTTGGTCGGTTCGTAATCTTCGTAGAAAGATTTTACTTCTTTGATTAATAAGTTTAATTCGGATAAAATCCAACGATCAATTTCCGGACGGTTTTCTACGTTACTTTCAAGATATTTGAAGCCGTCAACGTTAGCATACAAAGCGAAGAAAGAATAAGTGTTATAAAGTGTTCCGAAGAATTTTCTTCTCACTTCGTCAATTCCTTCAATATCGAATTTTAAGTTTTCCCAAGGATTCGCGTTCGAAATCATATACCAACGCGTTGCATCTGGTCCGTAAACCGCCAGCGTTTCGAACGGATCAACAGCGTTCCCCAAACGTTTAGACATTTTTTGTCCGTTTTTGTCTAAGACCAAACCATTCGACACTACATTTTTATAAGCGACTGAGTCGAAAACCGTTGTTGCAATTGCGTGCAAAGTATAGAACCAGCCACGCGTCTGGTCAACGCCTTCCGCGATAAAATCTGCAGGGAAAGCTTTGTTGTTGTCTACTTGTTCTTTATTTTCGAAAGGATAGTGCAATTGCGCATAAGGCATCGAACCCGAATCGAACCATACGTCAATCAAATCGCTTTCGCGCTTCATCGGTTTTCCCGAAGCTGAAACCAAGGTAATTTGGTCAACAATATTTTTATGAAGGTCAACTTTCGCATAGTTTTCTTCAGACATATCGCCAATCACAAAACCTTTGAAAGGATTTTCTTTTTGGAAACCGGCTTTGATTGATTTTTCGATTTCGTTGTATAATTCCTCAACAGAACCGATTAAAACTTCTTCTTTTTTGTCATCTGTTCTCCAAATCGGTAACGGAATTCCCCAATATCTTGAACGGGAAAGATTCCAGTCGTTGGCATTTTTCAGCCAGTTTCCGAAACGGCCTTCACCGGTAGATTTTGGTTTCCAGTTGATTGTTTCATTCAAATCGAACATTCTGTCTTTCACATCAGTTACTTTGATGAACCAAGAATCCAACGGATAGTACAACAATGGCTCATCGGTTCTCCAACTGTGCGGATAACTGTGGACATATTTTTCAACTTTGAAAGCTTTGTTTTCTTTTCTTAATTTAAGTGCAATTCTCTCATCTACGGATAGATAGACTTTTAAATCCGAGATGATCGATTTTAATTTCTCTTTCTGAATGTTAAATTCTGCAGTTTTTTCGTCATCATTAAGATATTCAGACTTCACATATTCATTTGCAAAACCGTAGATCTCATCATTAACAACCGATAAGAATCGACCTTGCAAATCTACCAAAGGAACAGGATTTCCATTATAATCCAAAACCAACATTGGCGGAACTTCCGGCGAAGCTTCTTTTGCTACCTTAGCATCATCCGCACCAAAAGTCGGAGCTGTGTGAACGATTCCCGTTCCGTCTTCCGTTGTTACGAAGTCTCCAGAAATTACTCGAAAAGCATTCTCCGGATTTTGGTAAGGTTTCGCGTAGTCTAAAAGTTGCTCGTATTTAATTCCAACCAGATCAGCACCTTTGAATTCTGCTAAGATTTGATAAGGAATGGTTTTGCTTTCTGAAGTGTAGTTGGCGAAATCTTCCTCAGTTCCTTCCACGAATTTTTTTCCAAATTGTTTTCCAACCAAAGGTTTAGCTAAAACAATATTGATCGGCTCAAATGTATATTGATTGAAAGTCTTAACTAAAACATAATCGATTTTTGGTCCGACAGTTAAAGCGGTGTTTGATGGTAAAGTCCAAGGTGTTGTCGTCCAAGCCAGGAAATGAACATCACCAAAACCTTGTAAAAATGAAGGCAGAGTTTCCGGCAAAGTTTTGAACTGAGCTACAACAGTCGTGTCCGTCACATCACGGTAAGCGCCAGGCTGATTAACCTCGTGAGAAGATAATCCAGTTCCAGCTTTCGGAGAATACGGCTGGATTGTGTAACCTTTGTAGATAAGACCTTTGTCATACATCTGCTTCAAAAGCCACCAAACCGTTTCCATATATTTTGGTTTGTAAGTTACATATGGATTTTCCATATCGACCCAATAGCCGATTTTTTCGGTCATATCGTTCCAGACATCTGTGTAACGCATAACAGCGTTTTTACAGGCTTCGTTGTATTCTTCGATTGTTATTTTTTTACCGATGTCTTCTTTGGTAATTCCCAATTCTTTTTCCACACCCAATTCTACAGGAAGTCCGTGTGTGTCCCAACCGGCTTTACGGAAAACCTGTTTCCCGTTTTGCGTCTGGTAACGGCAAAAAATATCCTTAATCGCTCTTGCCATAACGTGGTGAATTCCCGGCATTCCGTTGGCGGAAGGCGGTCCTTCGTAAAAAACAAACTCCGGCTGTCCTTCACGAAGTTCTACGGATTTTTTGAAAGTGTCGTTATTTTTCCAGAATTCTGCAATGTTTTTAGCAGTTTCGGTAAGGCTAAGATTTTTATATTCGGTAAACTTGCTCATTTTTAATGTGTCAAATCTGTTTCTTGTGGATTAAGTTTGCGAATTTAGTGATTTTTGTCGATTTTTAAAGCATATTTTATGGCGTTTCTGAATGTTAAAAACTTCAATTTCAGAATCATAAAATTATATTATGTTTTATAAATTTGTCCTTTAAAATCATCATACTTGGAACTGTACCCAATCATCGAGAAATCAACGGCTGAAGAAATTAAAAAATTTCAGGAATCAAAATTGAAAGAACTGTTGATTTACCTGCAAAATCATTCGCCATTTTATCAGAAATTATTCAAAGAAAATCATATCGATATTAATGATATCAATACGTTGGAAGATCTGCGCAAAATTCCTACTACGGAAAAGAATGATATTCAGCAAAATAATAATGATTTCTTTTGTGTTCCGATGACCGAAATTGTTGATTTCAGTACCACTTCCGGAACTTTAGGCGACCCTGTGACTTTTGGTCTTTCAGAAAAAGATATGGAAAGAATTGCCTACAACGAAGCAATTTCTCTTTCGTGCGCAGGGATTTCCAAAGGTGATGTCGTTCAAATGATTACAACGATCGATAAGCGCTTCATTGCCGGCTTAGCTTATTTGCTTGGTCTCAGAAAAATCGGGGCAGGCGTTGTGAGAATGGGACCGGGAATTCCTGAATTACAATGGGATTCAATTTTTAGATACAAGCCAAGATATCTGATAACCGTTCCGTCTTTTCTATTGAAAATGATCGATTATGCTGAGAAAAATGGTATAGATTATAAAAATTCAAGCGTGGTTGGTGCGGTATGCATTGGCGAAAGTATAAAAAATCAGGATTTCACAGATAATATTTTGTCTCAAAAAATCAAGGAAAGATGGAATATTCAGTTGTTTTCAACTTATGCTTCTACGGAAATGAGTACGGCTTTTACAGAATGTGAATTTCAAGTTGGTGGACATCATCATCCGGAATTGATCATTACAGAAATCCTCGATGAAGACGAGAATCCTGTAAAAGAAGGAGAAAGCGGTGAATTAACGATTACAACTTTGGGGGTTGAAGCGCTTCCGTTGTTGAGATTTAAAACCGGAGATCTGGTAAAAGCGCATTACGAACCTTGTAAATGCGGCCGAAATACAATGCGATTAAGTCCTGTTATCGGAAGAAAACAGCAAATGATAAAATACAAAGGAACGACGCTTTATCCGCCGGCGATGAATGATATTTTGAATGATTTTGCGGGAATTTCCTGTTATCAGATTGTGATCCACTCCAGTGAAATAGGTTTGGATGAAATTATTATTAAGTTGAGTACAGAAAATAACGATGAAAATTTTGTGAATGAAGTTCGGGATCATTTCCGTGCAAAATTGAGAGTCAGTCCGAAAATTGAGATTGTCGATTTTGATACTTTGTTTAAAATAGTTCATCATCCGAACAGTAGAAAACCAATTAATTTTATAGATTTACGAACATAAAAATTATATTTAACAAATCAACTATGAAAAAACTATTTTTACTGGGATTGATAGCTGTTTCAACATTTTTAACAGCTCAGAAAATGAAGGTCACATCAGGTAGCTTCGCTGCCTTGAAGGGAATCACACTATATGATGTAACATTCGATTATTCTAATCTTAAGGTTGACAAATTCAAAACTGAAGAGGATTTCCTTAAGGATAAAATGAAAAAAAGAGAAGAGAAAGGAACAGATGATGATTTCAAAAAGTCTTGGTTTGCTGACAGAGAAGACCGTTATGAACCAAAATTTATCGAATCTTTTAACAAAAGAGAACCGTCTATCCAGGTTGGGAAAAACAATGGAGCTCCTTATGTAATGACAGTAAAAACAACTTGGATATATCCTGGATACAATGTGGGTGCGTGGCGACAGGATTCTAAGATCAATACTACAATTACAATATCTGATAAAGCTAATCCAGATAAGATTCTCTTAACTGTTGATTATTCCGATGTTCCGGGCGGAGGTGCTTTTGGAAACGATTATAACTCAGGATACAGGATTTCTGAATCTTACGCAAAACTGGCAAAAGAATTGGCAGCAGATATCAAGAAAGGAAAAAAATAATATTATTTATTAAAAAACAAAAAGACCGCATATCGCGGTCTTTTTTTATTGTTGTTCCTGTTTTTCTGTTTTGATATAATTGGCAAGATTGACAATCGCAGAATCGTGCAATCTTACAAAAGGATTTTTCTTGTTCCAAACATAGCCCGCCAAGACAGCGCAGATTTTTCTTTTGACATCCGGATTTTCTGGCTGATGAAAAAATAATTCCTGGAGATTGCCGGTGTACCATTCCTTTACATAAGTCGTGAAAACATTAACACCGTACAAAATATAATCCGAATATTCTTTTTGCCAATCAATAGTTTCGCCATTTATTTGTCTTAAGGCTAATTTTGCGGCTAGCATTCCGGATTCTGTTGCGAAAGCCATTCCCGATGAAAAAACCGGGTCAAGGAATTCCGATGCATTTCCTGTCAAAGCAAATCCGTCTCCGAATAAACTTTTTACCGAACAGGAATAATCTTTCAAATGTTTGGGTTCAAAAAGAAATTCCACATCGCCAAAACGTTTTACATAATAATCGGAAAGAGCAATCGCTTTTCTTAAAGCAACTGTTGCATCTCCGTTTTCTATTAGCTTTTCGATATATTCAGTCGGACCAACGACTCCCAAACTCGTATTGCCATTTGAGAAAGGAATAACCCAAAGCCAGACTTCAGTTTCAATGATGTCAAAAGAAATCAAAGTGCCTTCAACACCTTCCTCTCTGTTGATGTCATCAACATGAGAAAAAATAGCAGAATGAGGAGACAATTTCGAAGGTTTTTCCAAATCTAAAAGTTTCGGTAAAACCCGTCCGTAGCCACTGGAATCAATCACAAATTTAGCGTGAATTTCCTTCGTTTCTCCGTTTTTATTTTTGACAGTTGTAATAGAATCAGTTCCATTGAATTCAATCCCGACGACTTCGGTTTCAAACTCAAGATCAATTCCTTTATTAATAACTTCCTGGGCTAATGCATTGTCAAAATCGGCTCTCGGAACCTGCCAGGTCCAGTCCCAGCCTTCCCCAAATTTGTTGCTGAAATCGAAAATGCAAACCTCGTCGCCTCGCATAAAACGTGCGCCCAATTTCTTTTCAAATCTCATTTTATCAAGTGCAGGAAATAGTCCGGCTTCATCAAAATGGTCCATTACTCTTGGAATCAGACTTTCGCCAACAACCAGTCTTGGAAATTTTGTTTTCTCGACAACTTTTACATTGATGTTATTCTTTTTGAGAAATGCAGAAGAAACGCAGCCAGAAGGACCAGCTCCAATTACAAGAACATCAACAAATTCTTTACCCATTTGTTTAATAAAACTTTTATCTTTGCGCAAAATTAATGACAAATATTGAATTATATTACAAATTTGTCTCTTATCACCATAATTAATGAAAATTAACGACCATTTAAACATTCAGGATTTTCAAAAGATAATCATTGGCAACCAAAAGATAGAATTGGATAATGAGCTGCTGCAAAGAGTAGAGAAAAGTTTCCAGTTTTTAAAAGAATTTTCAAAAAATAAAGTCATATACGGTGTGAACACGGGTTTCGGACCAATGGCGCAATTCAAAATCAACGATAGCGATACCCATCAGTTACAATATAATCTGATAAGAAGTCATTCTTCAGGTATCGGAAATCCGTTACCCGCAGATGAAGTTAAGGCTTGTATGTTGGCAAGATTGAATGTCTTATCATTAGGACATTCCGGTGTTCACGATTCGGTTATTTATCTACTTAAAGAATTAATTAACAGAGATGTTACACCGATTATTTTTGAACACGGAGGTGTTGGCGCAAGTGGAGATCTGGTTCAGTTGGCGCATTTAGCTTTAGTTCTTATTGGCGAAGGCGAGGTTTTTTATAGAGACGAAAGAAGATCAACAAAAGATGTTTTTGGAGAACTAGGATTGGAACCGATAAAAGTAGAGATTCGTGAAGGTCTGGCTTTGATGAACGGAACTTCTGTGATGTCGGGAATCGGAATCGTTAATGCTTATAAAGCCAGCCAGTTAACAGAAATTTCTATTAAATTATCTTGCGCGATCAACGAGATTGTTCAGGCTTACGATGATCATTTTTCAGAATCTCTGAATGCAACGAAAAGGCATGTTGGACAACAAAAAGTTGCGGAGAAAATGCGTGAATATCTTTCTGACAGCCAGTTGATAAGGAAAAGAGAAGACCATCTCTATACAAGTTTTGAAGAGCAGGAAAAAGTTTTTAAAGATAAGGTTCAGGAATATTACTCTTTGAGATGTGTTCCGCAGATCTTAGGACCGGTTTTAGACACCTTGGAATATACAGAAGTTGTTCTTGAAAACGAAATTAATTCTGCCAATGATAATCCAATCATTAATGTTGAAGATCAGCATGTTTATCATGGCGGAAACTTCCACGGCGATTATATTTCTCTTGAGATGGATAAGCTTAAAATCGTTGTTACGAAACTGACAATGTTAGCAGAAAGACAACTGAACTATCTTTTGAATTCTAAAATCAATGAAATACTTCCACCGTTTGTGAATCTGGGGAAATTAGGATTCAATTTCGGGATGCAGGGCGTTCAGTTCACGGCAACTTCTACAACGGCAGAAAGCCAAATGTTGTCTAATCCGATGTATATCCACAGTATCCCGAATAATAACGACAATCAGGATATTGTAAGTATGGGAACCAATGCTGCGGTAATTTGCAGAAAAGTTATAGAAAATGCTTTCGAAGTATTATCGATTGAATTGATTACGATTGTTCAGGCAATTGAATATCTTGGGTTCCAGGATAAAGTTTCATCATCGACTAAAGAATTGTATGACGAAATCAGAAAAATAATCCCTGCTTTTTCCGATGATATGGTAATGTATCCATATCTGCAAAAAGTGAAGGAGTATCTGATGAAAACTGAAGCTTTATATCATTAATACAGAAGATTATGAAATGTGCAATCATAACAGGAGGATCCAGAGGAATTGGCAGAGCTATTTGTCTGAAATTGGCCGAGGAAAAAAATTATCATATTCTGATTAATTATACTTCCAATCAGGCTGCGGCAGAGGAAACTTTACAAGGTGTTGAAGAGTTGGGTTCTACAGGCGAAATTCTTAAATTTGATGTAAGTAATGCCGAAGAAACCCAGAATGTTTTAAATAATTGGCAGGAAAAAAATCCGGATTCTGTGGTTGAAGTTATTGTCAATAATGCAGGAATCACAAAGGATGGATTGTTTATGTGGATGAAACACGAAGACTGGAACAATGTTATCAATACAAGTTTGAACGGGTTTTTTAATGTGACTAATTTTTTTATCCAAAGATTGTTGCGTAATAAATATGGCAGAATCATCAATATGGTTTCTGTTTCCGGAGTTAAAGGAACAGCAGGACAGACTAATTATTCAGCCGCAAAAGCAGCGGTAATTGGCGCAACAAAAGCTTTGGCACAAGAGATTGCTAAACGGAATATAACTGTAAATGCTGTCGCACCGGGATTTATCAAAACCGATATGACGCAGGACTTTGATGAGAACGAACTGAAAGCAATGATACCGGCGAACCGATTTGGTGAGGCGGAAGAAGTAGCTGATCTTGTTGCATTTTTAGCTTCTAAGAAGTCATCTTACATTACAGGTGAAGTGATTAATATTAATGGAGGAATTTATTCTTAAATAATGTACCAATATATCAGTGTAACAGCTTACTAATATTGAAATTGTTACATTATTAGACTGATACATTGTTAAATTTGATAAAATGGAAAATAGAGTTGTGATTACCGGGATGGGAATTTATTCCTGCATTGGGACTTCTTTGGAAGAGGTGAAGAAGTCGCTCTATGATGGCAAATCCGGGATCGTTCTGGACCAGGACAGAAAGGAATTTGGTTACAGGTCCGGTTTAACGGGACGCGTTCCGAAGCCAGATCTTAAAAGTCTTCTAAGCAGGAGACAGCGTATCAGTATGGGCGAGGAAAGCGAATATGCTTACCTGGCTACAATTGATGCGTTAAAACAAGCCGGAATAGAACAGGAATTCCTGGACGCTAATGAAGTCGGGATTTTATATGGTAACGACAGTGTTTCACAGGCAGTTATAGAAGCTACAGACATCGTTAGAGAAAAAAAAGATACTCAATTGATGGGTTCTGGTGCAATTTTTAAATCAATGAATTCCACTGTAACCATGAATCTTTCCACAATTTTTAAATTAAGAGGAATTAATCTGACAATCAGTGCAGCTTGTGCAAGCGGATCCCATTCTCTGGGATTAGCTTATCTTTTGATCAAGAATGGATTACAAGATGCTGTTGTCTGTGGAGGAGCGCAGGAAACCAACAAGTTTTCGATGGCGAGCTTTGACGGATTAGGCGTTTTTTCTGTGAGAGAAGATAACCCTACAAAAGCTTCAAGACCATTTGATTCCGGAAGAGATGGATTGATTCCAAGTGGTGGCGCTGCAACTTTGATTGTTGAAAGTTTGGAATCTGCACAGCGGCGGGGTGCAAATATCATTGCAGAAATTGTTGGTTATGGTTTCTCATCCAATGGCGGACATATTTCTACACCCAATGTGGACGGACCGGCTTTGGCAATGGAAAGATCTCTGACTCAAGCCGGGCTAACGGCGGGAGATATTGATTATATCAATGCCCACGCAACATCTACACCTTTAGGCGATGCTAACGAAGCAAAAGCGATTTATGAAATTTTCGGTAACGGAGTTCCGGTAAGCTCTACCAAATCCATGACGGGACATGAATGCTGGATGGCTGGAGCAAGTGAGATTATATATTCGGTTCTGATGATGCAGAATAATTTTATTGCACCAAATATCAATCTCGATAATCCGGACGAAGATGCAAAAAAGATAAATTTAATCTCTGAAACAAAAAATCAAAAAATTGACGTATTTTTGTCGAATTCTTTTGGTTTTGGAGGAACCAATTCGTCACTAATTGTTAAAAAATTTGTTTAAAGACATTATGGAAAGAGAAAAAATTGTTACAATTGTTAATGATTTTCTTGTCAATGAGTTTGAAGTGGACCGCGATGATATCGTCAACGATGCCAATTTTAAGGAAACGTTGGGCTTGGACAGTTTGGATTATATCGATATGGTTGTTGTAATTGAGTCTAATTTTGGTGTAAAGTTGGGTGAAGCTGATTTTAAAAAGGTCGTTACTTTTGATGATTTTTATGATACGATAGAAACCAAAATTTCTGAAAAAGTAGCATAACTAATATTTCAAAGATATACCAATATTACTGATAATTGGTAATTCATCATGACTAAGTGGAAAGGCAAGTCCAAAGGAACGATACTCGGTTACAGGATATTTGTTTGGAGCATCAAAAATCTTGGCGTCCACAGTTCATATTTTGTGCTGTATTTTGTAGCAACTTATTACTTCTTGTTTCTTAAGAAGAGCAATCAATATATTTCATATTATTTTCGAAGGAGATTAGGTTATAGTTTTTGGAAATCAAAGCTGTCTGTTTTCAAAAGTTACTTTGTTTTTGGAAAAGTATTGATTGACAAAACGGCTATTTCTGTAGGTTTAAGAAACCGATTCACTTATGAATTCGACGGGATAGAAAATCTCAAAAGCCTTCTCAACGAGAAAAAAGGTGGTGTCTTGATCAGTGCCCATATCGGCAACTTTGAGATTGCAGAACATTTTTTTGCAGATATAGATTTTGATGCGCAGATCAACTTAGTCACAACTGATCAGGAAGTTACAGTCATCAAAGAATATCTGGACAGTATTGCGGTAAAAAGAAGTAACATCAAATTTATTTACGTCAAGGATGATATGTCCCACATTTTTGACATCAATCAGGCTTTGTCCAACAACGAATTGATTTGCTTCACAGGCGACCGCTATTTCGAAGGCTCCAAATTTCTCGAAGCAGAATTGCTAGGTAAGACTGCCAGATTTCCGGCAGGCCCTTTTCTTATTGCATCCAGATTGAGCGTTCCTGTTCTGTATGTGTATGTTATGAAAGAAAAAAATCTGCATTACCATTTATATGCAAGAGTTGCTCAGAACATTAAAAAACGGGATTCGCAGGGACTTTTAAACTCCTACACCCAAAATCTTGAATCAATGATTAAAAAATATCCGCTCCAATGGTTCAATTACTTCGACTTTTGGGACGATATTGATTAATTTTCAATATTTTTATGGCAGCTTAATCCGCCTTCCGCTCCCAATCTTTTTATTTTTTAGCAAAAAAACAAAAAGGATTTCCGCTCAAGTCGGGCTGCGAGTGATTCAACGTTTAAAGCTTATTTTTTTATTTAACATCTAAAGTCTAACATCTCACTTCTCTAGGAATTGGAAAAAGAATACGACATACTTGTTATCGGAAGCGGTTTGGGAGGTCTTGTGTCTGCTCTAGTTTTGGCAAAAGAAGGTCTGAAAGTGTGTGTGTTAGAAAAAAACAACCAATATGGTGGTAACCTGCAGACTTTTTCCAGAAACAAGCTGATTTTTGATACAGGTGTCCACTATTTGGGCGGACTTTCCAAAGGGCAAAATCTTAACCAATATTTCACATATCTCGGAATAATGGACGGACTGAACCTAAAAAAACTGGATGAAAACGGTTTTGATAAGATTACTTTTGATAATGACGAGATAGAATATCCGCATTCCCAAGGTTACGATAATTTTGTAGAGCAACTCTCTGCAATTTTTCCGGATGAAAAAGAAAATTTGAAAAAATACATAGAAGAGATCCAAAACGTTTGTAACGAGTTTCCCCGATACAATCTTGTTGGTGAAGGGAAATATAACGATGATATTCTTTACATCAATGCTCAGGAATTTATAGAATCTGTTACTTCTAATAAAAAACTTCAGGCTGTTTTATCCGGTTCTAATTTTTTATATGCCGGGATTGCTCATAAAACGCCACTCTATGTCCATGCATTAACAGTTAACTCCTACATTCAGAGTTCTTACAAATGCATTAATGGAGGAAGTCAGATTTCAAAACTGATCATCAAGGAACTTCGTAATCACGGGGCAGAAGTTTATAAACACTCAGAAGTTACAGAAATGATCTTCGACGACAATAATGTGCTGAAATCCGTAAAAACAAAAAATGGAAAAGAATTTTTTTCGAAAAAATTCATATCAAATATAGAAATCAGAACGACATTAGATTTAGCGGGACGGGATCGATTTAAAAAATCGTTTACCAATAGAGTTAATGACTTCGTTCCCACAAGTTCTTGTTTCAGTATTTATATTGTTTTGAAGCCTCAATCCTTCAAGCATTTTAATTACAACTATTACCATTACAAGTCAGAAGATAAGGTTTGGAACGGCTCTAGCTATTCCAGGGAAAGCTGGCCGGAGTGTTATATGCTGTCATCTTGTTCTTCAAAAGATAACCCTGATTTTGCAGAGAGTCTTACCGCTATTACCTATATGGATTATGATGAGGTTAGGGAATGGGAAAAGACTTTTAATATAGTTGCAGACAAGCATGAAAGAGGACAGGAATATGAGGATTTTAAGAAAAGAAAAGCTGAACAATTCATTGCTGAAATAGAAAAAAAATATCCTCATCTGCGATCTCATATTGTGGAGATTTATACTTCATCGCCATTATCTTACAGGGATTATATTGGTGGTTACAAAGGAAATATGTACGGCTATGTAAAAGATTCCGGCAATCCTTTGAAAACGATCATCTCCCCAAAAACCAAAATCAGTAATTTGTTCTTGACGGGACAAAGCATCAACATGCATGGAATTCTTGGTGTTACGATTGGCGCATTTGTTACATGTTCGGAAATTCTTGGAAAAGAAGTGATTGACGAAAGATTAATGAAAGTTTTAAATAAGAATTGATGAAGAGAGTTTTACTTTACCTTTTATTGATTCTCAACATCACATCCTGCGGAATAAGAAAATCTATCAAACACATTCCCGATGTAAAACAATATTCGCTTGAAATTCCGAAAGTTAACAAGATCAACGACTCTACTTTTAGTTTTAATCAGAATTATTTAACAAAAAATAAACAACAGCTTTGGGAATTGTATATTAAAGGAAATCCTTTGCAACTGGGTTACAATAACGGAGCTTTGACGCAAAATCTGATGCAGAAACAGGAAGAGATTTTCTTTTCAAAAGTAGAAGGTTTTGTACCATCGAAGTTTAAGCAAAATTTATTGCGCGGTTTTCTAAAGTGGTACAACCGGAAAATGTACCTGAACGTTCGTGAAGATTATCAGGCAGAATTATACGGTTTATCCCAATATTCATCAGATAAATATGATTTTATAGCTCCGAAATTTTTAAGAAGTATGTATTTGCACGGTGCCCATGATATTGGCCACGCGATGCAGGATTTAATGGTTGTGGGCTGTACTTCTCTCGCGGTCTGGAATGAAAATACAGAAGATGGAGACCTGCTGATCGGAAGGAATTTTGATTTTCATGTAGGCGATGATTTTTCTAAAAATAAATTGATCGAATTTGTAGAGCCGGAAGAAGGAATTCCTTACCTGTCCGTAAGCTGGCCGGGAATGATAGGTGTCGTTTCGGGGATGAATAAGGAAGGAATTACGGTGACGATCAATGCAGGAAAATCTAAAATTCCGCTGACGGCAAAAACACCAATTTCTCTGGTAACAAGAGAAATTTTACAATATGCCAAAAACATCGATGAAGCAATTGCCATTGCCAGAAAACGGAAAGTTTTCGTTTCAGAATCGATTTTGGTGGGAAGCGCGAATGATAAGAATGCGGTGATTATTGAAGTTTCTCCAAACAATTTTGGAGTGTACAAAGTGGAAAATACAAGCCGTGTTTTTTGTACGAATCATTTCCAGTCGGATGCTTACAAAAATGACAAGAGGAATCAGAAAC
This sequence comes from Epilithonimonas pallida, assembly GCF_900182975.1. Classification (NCBI taxonomy): domain Bacteria; kingdom Pseudomonadati; phylum Bacteroidota; class Flavobacteriia; order Flavobacteriales; family Weeksellaceae; genus Epilithonimonas; species Epilithonimonas pallida. The sequence continues at coordinate 39,292 of NZ_FXUO01000009.1, forward strand.
ATATTGTAGAAAGCCATTCTGAGTACCGTTATGAAAAATTACAGGAACTTTTACAGGAAAATAAAAAGCTTAATCCTGAGAAAATGGCAGCAATCTTAAGAGATAAATCGGGTTTGAATGGAGAAAAGATCGGCTATGGAAATGAAAAGGCAATCAATCAGTTGTTAGCGCATCATGCGGTGATTTTTTCGCCTCAGAAAAAGCTGGTTTGGGTTTCTTCGAATCCGTACCAGTTGGGAGAATTTGTTTGCTATGATTTAAATGAAATTTTTTCGGATAAAAGATTGAAAAACAGAGAGTTTGCAAAATCAAACTTAAACATAGCAAAAGATCCTTTCGTAGATTCTAAGGAATTTGAAAACTATGAAGAGTATAAATTTGCCAGCTCTGAAGTGAATCATGCAACTGATGATAAGGACGTAATGCTTACGGATGATTTTCTGCTCTATTACCAGTCTTTGAATCCTGATTTTTGGCTGGTGTATTATCAATCCGGAAAATATTATTTTAATAAAAAAGAATATTCCAAAGCAAAAATGGAATTCGAAAAAGCTTTGACTAAAGAGATTACAACCATTCCAGATAAAGAAAATGTGGAAAGATACTTGAAGAAAACGTTAAGGAAATTGAGGTAGTTTTTTTGTTTCGGCGGCGGCAAAGCCGCCGCCGAAACCTTGAATCCAATAACGAGAAAAATTAGCTAATCTCCGGACTTACCCGGTTCAAAAACAAAAATGTTGCGATACCAGAAATAACCGAAGCCATACTTGCTAAGATCATACTTCCGATTACATATTGTAGCAAATTATTCTTTACAAGATCAAAATTTAATTCCTGACTAAAAATATCACTGTTTCCACTCACAAACGGAGCTCCTAAAAACAATGAAGCAGCAATAATAAAAGGAATAAATGGAGGTAAGCTCACATTGGAAGCTACAAAAGCCAACACTTTATTCAATTTAAAAAGAACGGCTAAAGAAATTACCAGTAAGGTTTGGAATCCCCAGAACGGAGATAATCCTATAAAAACACCCAGAGCTATAGAAAACGCTTTGTTACGGTTGGTTCCGTCACTTTCTAAAACATCTTCTTTGATGAACTTTTTAAAGCTTTTTTTTTTGAAATTATTCACGAAGTTTCGCGGAATAATATAAAGCAAAGTGATGGTTACCAAGATAGTATTGAGAATGCTGATCCTCGTAAAATCTTTAAAAGGCCTGAAATGCGAAACCCTTTCCGCAGGATCATACAAAACTTTTATCGGAACATTCTTTACATGAACATGCCTCCATGCTGTCCGCACAATTATTTCAATCTCAAACTCGAATTTTGGGGTGAAATATTTTTTCGGAATTCTGTGTAAAGGGTATAATCGATAACCGGATTGCGTATCTTCAAGCTTAATTCCTGTCTCAAACCAGAACCAAAAATTAGAAAAACGGTTTCCAAAACTGCTTTTCTTCGGAATTCCGTCCTGAGACATATTTCTGTTTCCAATCAATAAAACATCTTCATTTTCATTAAGCAAAGCTTCCACAAAAACAGGAATATCATCTGGATAATGCTGTCCGTCGGAATCTATCGTTATTGCATAGTTATAACCTGATTTTTTTGCCTTTCTGAAGCCGATTTTCAAGCCGTTTCCTTTTCCTCTGTTCTCAGGTAAACTGATGACATTGATTTGAGGATATTGGTTTAAGATTTCCTTTGTGGAATCGGTAGAGCCATCGTTGACAACAATGATATTTTCTGTGTATTCTAAAACACCGTCGATCACTCTTTTCAGAGTTTTTTCATTATTGTAAGTAGGAATTAAAACGCAGATCTTTTTTTCAGCGATTGCATTTTGTACTTCAGGCAGGGTCATTCGGTTATTTTAATGAATTTTTTTCTGCTGCGGTCATCGTTTTAGACTGCATAGCGAATTTTCTGATGTATGTTTTCAGTGCGGAATTTTGCTTAGAATAATTATTTAGAATAAAAGTTTTATCTTCTTTCAGATTTTTATTATATCCTACAATTTTAGGAATATTTTCCTGAACACTCATTCGGATCACTCTCAGTTCGGCATTGTTCGGATTGCTTTTAATAATCGCTTCAAGACTTGTTGCGCCGGATTTCACCAAAGCTTTTCTGTTGTTCTTGGTAATTTTGGCTTCCATAATCTTGGCTGCAGCTTTATAGCCCTGAATTACAGCGTCTGATCCGGATGTTTTTTCCGCAATATTGATGAATTCTTCCGTATTTGCATTAGACGAATTGGCCTTTGCATAGCTTTCCCTTAAAGATTCAAGACCCGATTGGAAAAAAAGAATAAAAGCCGTTAAAAATGAAAAAATTAGCTTCATTTTGCTGTTTTTTGGTAGTTAACTGACATTTTTAATGCAATAGTCTCGCCAAAAGACGTTGTATTTTTTACTTTCACTTCTTCTTCGGTCTGAGTGATATCGAGTTGCAGTTTCAGGTCCGGTGTTTCAAACGGATTGATGATCGCCATAAATTTCACGTTGGATGCCGTTTTTAAAAATAAAGGCGAACCAGTGAATTCCTCAGAAAGTTCTTTTACGATCTGCATCATGCAAACTCCCGGAGTAACAGGATTTCCGGGGAAATGTCCCTTGAAAATATCATGATCTTTATTAAGGGAAATGTTGGCAATATAACTTCCGTTTTCTGCCTGTTCGTATGATTGTAAAGTATAAAAATCTGTAAGAATGGTCTGCATGTTATTCTGTTTCAGTTATTTGAAATAGTTTTATGTTGATCTTGAAATCTTTGTGTTGAAGATCAATACTATCCGCGAAGATATGTTTTTTTGCATCAAAAGTAAAATCGATTTTTTCCTTATTATTTTTCGTGTAAATGATTTGTTTCAATAAACCATTTTCTTTGTTAAAGAATAAATAATATGTTTTTTTATCAATTTTTGAAAGATAGATTTTAGAATTTTGGTTTTCAAAACTTTCATTCACAGGATATTGTCTTTTTAAAAGATGCTGAAAGTCGTTCTTTAAAAAGTTGATGACAATTTTTTTGTCTAAATCAGGAAGAACATAGTTCAGCTTAAAATTATTATCCGAAATTTCAAAATCGATTAATTTATTTCCGAAATCTGAAGTTAAAACAACACGATGCGTCGTTTCGTTAATTTTTTTTAATATCAAAATTCCGCTGACATGATTTTTATAAATATCTATCTGACATTTATAAACATAATCTTCGTTGGAAGAAAAATATAAATTCTCAACTGTTTTTTCAGAATTGGAAACAGGTTTTACATTCGTTAATTTGTATGTCTTACACGAAACGAACAGTAAGAAAATCAGGCTATAAACTGAATTCTGAAGCAGCAATCGGCGCATTGATCTTGGTATTTTTAAAAACAATATTCGTCGTGTCACCTGAAGCTTCCGTCATATTCACCTGCGAAACCGTTGATTGGCCTTTTGGAAAACTCAATTCGATCTGTTTAATGTATTTCAGCAATTGAGCTGATTTCGGAGTAAATTTTGCAATGTTGAAATTCGCATTTTTTAAGTAAGTCACAGAAAATTCGGGATCGTTGAACATTTGTCCGTTTGAACTTCCGACAATCAGTTTATTGATCTTCTCAAACGTTTTGCTTTTCGCATCAACCGAAGATTTTTTCCCCTGGTCATTGATGAAAATTTTATTATCCTTGAAAACAATACTGTACTGATAAGGTTTCGTATACTTCCAACTCAGCATATTCGGAGTTTTTAAAGACATTTTTCCGTACGTTACGATGCTTTTATCCAAAAAATCCATTTTTTTGGTTTGGGTAAAATCTGCCTGTAAGGTTTTTATTTCTTTGGTTTCCGAAGAAACTTTAGTTACAAATGCTTTTGCTTCCGCTCCAGACATCGCCGTATTTTGAGCAAAAAAGAAGCTTGAAACTAATAAGAATACTCCGAGAGCAATATTTTTAATCATTGTTTAACGTTTTTAAATTTAACCACAAAAGTCACAAAAGATTATTTTTTAACTTAAATATTTAGAAATAGAGTTTACAAAAGATGAAAATCAAAGATTTTCAGGACTTATGTGTTCTTCTTACAATTTAAACTTAAAATTCTAATATGTTAAAAAGCTTTTGTCTCTTTTGTGGTTAAAATATTATCAATTGTAAAAGTTGAATAATTTTTATCCTTCAAAAATACTAATAAATCCACCAAAACATTGTACGTTTTTTCCGAAGTATCGTGGAGAAGAATAATACTTCCTTTTTTCAATCCTTTGGTAACTTTTCGGTAAATTTTTTTCTCATCTTCTGTAATCGTATCTAACGAACGAACATTCCAGCCGATGCTTTTTTTATGAGTTTTTTTAATGGCTTTGGCAATATTCGGATTGGTAACTCCAAAAGGTGGTCGATATAAATTGGTCTTTAAATTTCCGATTTTCAACATCACTTCATCGCATTTTTCAATCTCTTCAACCATTTTTGAAGTCGATAAAAATCCGGTTTTGTTGGAATGTGAAAGTGTATGATTTCCAATCTTATGACCTTCTGCAATAATTCTTTGGAACGTTTCGGGATATTTTTCAATCTGTTTTCCGATGCAGAAAAAGGTCGCTTTTACGTTATTTTCTTTCAACAGATCTAAAAATTTTGGTGTGAATTCTGTTGGTCCATCATCAAAAGTCAGAGCCACTTCCTTGATCTTTGTTCTTTTATGAGTGATGCTGTTAACGAAATATCCCAGTTCAATATCGAAAGAACCCCAAACAACAACTGCAGAAAACAATAAAAAACAAAACAAATACATCCAAAAAGTTCCGTGAAACGCATAAATAAAAACGTTACAGAAAAGATAAAATAGGATAAATGGGTAATGTTTCATCTTTATTGTTTTTGGATTTGGTTTAAAATATCCACAATTTTATATGCGCAATGTCATTCTGAATGGAGCAAAGCTAACTGAATGGAGCAAAGCTAAATGAAGAATCTAAAATATAATATAGAGATTCTTCCTTCGTCAGAATGACAAACTTGAGTTAAAAACTAAGCTTTCCCTAACAAAACCAAACTATGGTCATTTCCTCCCAAATGATTATAAAGCAAAATATTTTTAATTCTGTCTTTCTTCACCGAATTAATCATCATCACTTCCGGAATTTCCTGATTTTTAAGAATATGACAAGCCATAAATGTCGAAAAACCACTTGCTGTATTAAATTCGCCACTCAAATGTTTATAATACAACAAAGCCGAATTTTCAAACAAATTCATTGCTTTTGCATAATAAACATTCGATTTCGCATCTCCGCTGAAACCTAAAATTACAGCATCAATTTCATCATTTTTCAAATTATTTTTAGCTAAAAAATCTTCAATAAATTGTTGAGTTTCTTCTAAATCTAATCTGTTGCTGATTTGAATATCTTTTAATTGAGCGTAAGAATTTTCAGTTTTATCTTTCCCTAAAACAAAAAAACTTGCCCCTTCTCCCCAAATAACGCCGTCTGTTGTCGAGTTCAGATAATCAACGGGAAGATTTTCTTCTTTTTTAATGGTTTTGTTTAATCTGTACAATTCCATGGTTCGGTCGGTTTGTTCGTCTGTGGAACCAACCAAAATGTTCTCTGCTTCACCATCATTGATCTGTAATTTTGCGTCTAAAAATGAAAATTCCAGCGAGGAAGATGTGTTGACATACGTGAAATTGTATGCGTGACATTGCAGACCTAACGCAATTTGTCCCGCAACCGTATTGTGTGTAGACTGAATAAAAAACGTAGGAGTCAGAAACTCTTCATTGTTATCCAATACATTTTTCAGGAATTTTTCAGAATCCTGGGAACAGCCCATTCCTGTTCCGACGATAATCGCGTCAGGATTTTCGATTCGGGCTTCTTTTAAAGCATATTGTGAAGCTACGGAACTCATTTTTACGGTTTTAGACATTCTTCTGCTGGCTGCAGGCGGAATGAATTCCTTGTAATTGGGTTCGATCACTTTTAAAACCTGAGATGAATTTTCGGGCTTAAGATTTTGGAAAAAATTTTCATTTAATGTGTCCTGAACTGAGATACAGGCTGCACTGTTGATGTAAACTGCACTCATGATTTTGAAAAAATTAAAGTTGAACAATTTCCTCCAAAACCAAACGAGTTGGAAAGAACGTGGTTAATATTTTTCTCTTTGAGTTCCGTTACAGGCGTTAAATCAAATTCTTCCATTTTTGTTTTAAAATTCAGATTCGGGAAAATAAGATTGTTTTGAATGGCCAACAACGAATATACCGCTTCAATTACCGCCGCCGCTGCTAAAGTATGACCCGTAAAAGCTTTTGTAGAACTGAATTCCGGAACTTTATTTTCTCCAAAAATTCGGATCATTGCAATGCCTTCAGATAAATCATTATTCGGAGTTGCCGTTCCATGAACGTTGATATAATCGATGTTTTCTTTATCTAAGCCTGAAATTTTCAATGCTTTTTCCATGGCTAAATAAGCGCCTTGTCCGTTTTCCGAAGAAGCGGTCTGGTGATGCGCATCGTTCGCATTTCCGTATCCTGAAAGATAGCCTAAGACTTTTTTATTTTCCTTTTTTACGATTTCATCAGATTCCAAAACGATGAAAGCGGCGGCTTCACCCAGATTCAGACCTTTTCTGTCATTGTCAAAAGGGGTGTTGTAAGAATCTGTCAGAATCATCAGCGTATTGAAACCATTCAACGTAAATTTTGAAAGAGAATCTGTTCCGCCAACAATCACGCGATCCAAAACACCGTTTTTAATCAATTTTGCGCCCATCATAATCGCATTGGCTGCAGACGAACAAGCCGTACTGATCGTTGAAACCATGCCTTTTAAGCCAAGATAATCTGCAATCAATAACGATGAATTTCCTGCATCATGTGCGTCAATATATTTTTGCTTTTCAGGAAAGTCTTCGTAAGTGTAGAAATATTTTTCGGTTACGTCCATTCCGCCAACGCTGGTTGAGGAAATCAGACCGGTTTTATATTCATTAATGTCAGAAATTCTGGCACTTTCTACAGCTTCTTTTGCAGCAACCATGCCTAACAAAGAGGTTCTTGTAGCATTGTTATCTTCATTTAACAGAAGTTTTTCAACAAGTTCTTTATTAGACAATTTTATTTCGCCCGTTTTGATATTTCCAACATGACGAGTTTCAAACAATTGAATGTCTGAAATTCCGTGTTTTCCGGTTTTTAACGAACTCAAATTTTCCTCCACATTGTTTCCAATAGCGGAAATGATGCCCATTCCTGTTATGGCAATTTTTTGACCCATCTTAATTTTATAATGTAACAATGTATCAATGTAACAGTTTACCAATTGCTAGACCGCTACATGGATACATTGGTATATTAATTTATTTTGTTCTGTTTTCTTCAATGAATTTAGCCATTGTGTCGATCGAAGAAAAAATTTCTTTCCCTTTTTTGGGATCGGCTAATTTGATTCCGTATTCTTTATCCAAAAGCACGATCAATTCCAGCGCGTCGATAGAATCCAACCCAAGACCTCCGCCGAATAACGGATCTGTATCTTTGATTTCTTCTACTGCAACGTCTTCTAAATTAAGAACTTCAATGATTTTGTGCTTTAATTCTTCTCTTAAGTTTTCCATAAATAAATTTCATTTATAATGTACCAATGTATAAATTTAACAATGTAACAATAATTATAAGATTATTTTAAGATTGGTAAACTGGTACATTTTTATATTGTTAATTACAAAGTAAGCAAATATACGAAAGCTTGATAACTTTCCTGATAGAGTTCTACCCAGCCACACAAGACTTTATCAGCCTTGCCCGATTGTAAAATCTGTGCTGCGTAATCATTTAAAAAATTTTCATCAAATTCGTCCAAAACGAAAAAAGCATTCTCTGTCTGCATTTTATGTTTGATGCTGATTTCACCCACGCAAATATTAGGCAAAGTATACACAAAAACGGCAGGACTCGGAAAATAATTTTCCAGGGAATTGATACTTTCCTGATATTTAAAATCGGTATCTAAACTTGATGATCTGTTGGCAAAAACCAAAGCTGTTCTGTTATGATCTTCGTCTTTTAAAACCATTTCAGAAGCAAGAAAAGCGAGTTTGCTTAAGTTATCCATTTTATGAAATTTAGGATAATTTAATTCTAAACTCTTATAAGCTTCTTTCGCAAAATCTGAAAAATTTTCAGTTGGGGTTTCAAAAATAATCTCGTTGTTGAGAATGATTTTTGACTTTTCTATGGTACAAATGTCTGTTTTCTTCATCGTTTTCATTTTAACATTTCTCCAAAACAATTGCTGCATTACACCCGCCAAAACCTGAAGCCGTTTTCAGAATATATTTAATTTCCGCAGGTTGGTTTTCTTTAATAATATTCAAAGGTTGGGAAGTCCCCGTTTCTTCGAAATTTTTAGATGGAATTAAAATATTACTCAACGCAGATTCCATTGAAATGATGCTTTCCAACAATCCTGATGCTCCCAAACAATGTCCGTATTAGCCTTTCATGCTATTTAGAGGAACATTTTGTAATTCCATCCTGTTGAAAGCGATGGCTTCCATTTCGTCGTTATATATTGTCGCTGTTCCGTGTGCAGAAATAAAATCAATTTTTTCTGTCGAAACATTAGCTTCTGTTATTGTATTTTTGATGCTTGAAAATAATCCGTCACCAGTTCTTGATGGTCCCGAAATATGGTTTGCGTCATTAATTGCTGAATCTCCTAAAATTTTAAAACTAAATTTTTCGTTTTGTGAGATTCTTCCTTCGTCAGAATGACAGCCTGTTATGTAAACTGCTGCCGCGGCTTCGCCAATATTGATTCCGTCTCTATTTTTATCGTAGGGTTTACAAATTTCTGTTCCGATCGCCTGAAAAGAGTTGAATCCCGAAATTACAAACTCAGAAATTTCGTCTCCGGCAATGACAAAAGCATCTTTATATTTTCCAGCCCGAATCATGTTCTTGGCCACAGCAATCGCCATTACTCCAGAAACACAGGCGTTAGAAACAACAATCGGTTTTGTTTTAAATCCGAAAAAGTCAGCAATTTTTTGAGCTAAGCTGGAAAGAAAAATACCTTCCGGTAAAGTCTTCTGGTTTTTTAATAAACTGATATTTCCTTTTGTTGTTGATAAAATAAAAGCCGTTTCGTCTGAAATCTGATGTTTTTCAACCAAAGGTTTTAAACTCAACAAAAACATTTTTTCAAGCCTTGTAAAACTCAAATTGTTATTCTGAGCGGAGTCGAAGAATCTATTAAATTCTTCGTTCAGTTTTTCGGAATCAATCATCGAAGCGTAAAAAGGCTCCTGATTTTCTATGATTTTATGTAAAGCGACGCCGGATTTTCCTTCCAAAAGAGCATTCCAGTTCGAAGAAACATCAAAACCTAAAGGCGTGACGCAGTTGTAATCTGTGATGTAAATTTCTTTCCTCATTATAATCCCATTTTATCTTTCCAGGCCTGAAAAAACTCAGGATTATACAAACATAAATTATTCTCAGAATCCAGGAAAACCTGAATGGTTTCTCCCGAACAGACCAATTTATTGTCTTCGTTAAAAAGCTCGTATCTGTAAATCAATTTCGCTGAAGTTGAATTCACGAAAGTGGTTACAATTTTAAAGGTTTCCCCGTATTTTAAAGGAAGAAAATGTTCACAGGTACTTTTTACGATCGGTGTAACGTAACCCGCTTTCTGAATATCAAGATACGTCAAACCGTGCTGTCTTCCGAAAGCTTCTCTTCCGTCTTCAAAATACACGATGTAATGTCCATGCCAGACAATTCCCAACGGGTCTGTTTCGTTGAACCTTACGCGAACTTCCTCTGTACAAGTTAAATTTTCTTTAGACTGCATTTTGTTTTCTTTCGTAAAATAATGAAATAGCGACCATGGCTACATAAAATAAAAATAAGAAAGTGATTTCTTTCGCAATTCCGCCTATTCCGCTGTTTCTTAAAATGATGTCGTAATAAGCATTTAATCCCCAATTCATAGGAGAGAATTTGGCGATGGTCTGCATAAATTCAGGCATTAAAAATACCGGAACCCAGATTCCTCCGACAGCCGCCAAAACGACAACCGAAGTTGCCCCAAAAGGCGCAGACTGTTCCTGTGTATCGGCAACAGTTCCCAATAAAACACCAAATCCTATTGCGGCCAAACCTGCAAATAAAGTTACAATTATTAGCTGGAACATCTTCCCTGTGACGTCGAATTGTGGTAAATCCATATATGGGAAAAGGTAAATTCCTACTGCAACCATCAATAAAAACTGGATGACACAAATGATAAGATACGTAAATGTTTTTCCTAAAATATGAATAAAATAAGGAGTCGGACTGATTCTCGCTCTCACGCTTGTTCCCTGACTTTTTTCTTTAACTAAATTAATAGACAAAGGAACCACAATAAAGAAAATGGCAAATAAAGCCCAAGCCGGAACGTTGTGCTGAACGGAATTCGGCATGATATCCATGTTGCCTTTTTTTGGGGTGATTTCTTTAAAGCTGATCAAATTTTTATTTTCTTCCAAATTTTCTGTCGTTCCCAGCTGATCCTGGAAAGCTTTGTAAATCTTTTTATTTTCGATCTCAAAAACCATTTTGTTCACAGCATTCATTACATTGTTTTTGAAGCCGATATTGGTTGCCGGATCGAAATATAAATGAATATCTTTCGCTTTTGAAACCGTTTTCTTCACAGCGGAAGAATCCGTTTCCAGACCGAATGAACTGATGATGGTCTGAACTTTAGAATCAATATTTGAATTAATATCTTTCGTTAAATTTTCGGGGATGACAATCGCCATTTGATAATCACCGCCAAAAACGGCATCCTGAGCGGATTTTTCCGTAAAATTGGTCAGCAATTCGAATGTTTTGCTGCTTTCGAGCTCCTGTTTTATGTTTTTCGAAACTTCTGACTTGTCGTTATCAATGAAAATGATTGGAATTTTTGAGCCTTCCAGATTTTTAAAGGTAGAATCCTGAATCAAGGTAATCGTGATAATCAACAATAAAGGCATCACAAAAATAATGACGATTCCTCCGATATCTCTTTTCAGCAAAAGGATTTCCTTAACGAAACTTCTCCACAGTTTATACAACAACATCTCTTAATTCTTTTCCGGTTAATGAAATGAAAACATCTTCTAAGTTTTCGGCATTTGTTACTCTGTTCACCAATTCTTCAGGACTTCCCACCGCATGAATCTTTCCATGGTCGATGATGGCAATTTTTGTACAGAATTCCTCTGCTTCTGAAAGGTGATGAGATGTATAAATGATACAGGTTCCTTTTTTATTCAGATCTAAAAGATGATCGATGATGGCTTTTTTTGACTGAACATCAACACCAACAGTTGGTTCGTCAAGGAATAAAACTTTAGGATTATGAAGGGTTCCCGCGATCAGGTTGCAACGACGCTTCATCCCTCCTGAAAACTGTTCTACTTTTTTATCTGCGAATTTTGACAAACCCATGATTTCCAAAGATTCATCAATAGCATTTCTTAATTTTTTGTGACTTAAGCCATACAGACTTCCAAAAAACATTAAGTTTTCTTTAGCGGTCAAAGTTGGATACAAAGCGTATTCTTGCGGAACGATTCCGATGATTTGTCTTAATTTAAAACCATCTTTTTGAGGAGTTAATCCATTGATTTTAAAGCTTCCTGATGTTGGTTTTATTAAACCTGAAAGCATGGAAATCAATGTTGTTTTTCCCGCTCCGTTGGGCCCGAGAATTCCGTAGATTTCGTCTTTATCAATATTCAACGAAATATCATTTACAGAAAACTCTTCTGCATTTTTATATTTTTTATATAAATTTTTAATCTCAATAAAGTTCTCCATTTAGATCGCTTTTCTCAGTTTTTTATAGAAAGCTTCTTCCAGATCTGCGATATGAAGCATTGTTTTCGAAAGTTTGTTGTAAATATCGCTTTTCGAATTCCTGTTTTTGTAGACTCTTGCAATATCCACCGCAAAATCTCTCCAAAGATCACCGATTGCTGTAATTTCTTTGGAAAGTTCTCTTAACTCATCATTTTTAAGAATCACCGCAGCTTCCTGTAAGAAAGCTCCGTAAATAAATCTGAAACCACCGCCTCCGGTTCCGATTTCTTCCTGCATTCTGATCAGTTGTCCCAAATAATGATTGGTTGTTTTGGTTCCCTTTTTGGCTGCCCATTTCGGAATGCTTTTGGCCACCCATCGCATCGCTTTTACTCCAATGATTGGAACGGGAGCCAACATATTTTTACAGGTATCTTTAATCCCTTTTTTGATCGCTTCTTCCAGATTTACATTTTCGGGAATGTAAGTAGGGTAGTACATATGACCTTTCGGCGGAAGAGCGCCTTTTGCATATCTTACTTTCTCCAGTTCGGCTTCTGTAAGCGTCGTTGTGTAATCCATCACAGGATCACTGATCAGAAATTTTCCGTCTTCTTTTCCGTAAACAACTAAGTTGTGAGCGTTGAAGTGGAATTTATATTCTTCAGGAAAATAAGTGAGATTGAAAACGCCGACCTGAAGTCCTGTCGGGATATTATTTTCTAAATTTTTTTCCAGCGCTTTCTGGGCTTCTGCCGGATTTGAGAATTTGATTCTTTTAATTTTTATTCCCAGTCTTTTTGCCGCTTTGCTGAAAATCGCACCTGGCATCGGGCGATAACTGAAACCGGGAGCGAAATTCACTTTTAAAAAAGGAAGATACACAAAGAACAATCCGGAACCGATTCCGAAAATCATGGGTTCGCTGAGTTTTAACCCTTTGTTTAATAGTAAATTAGAGGCGACACCGTTTTCGCAATGTGCGGTCTGATGGTGTTCAAAATTAAGTTTCATTTTTTCTTATCTCTTTTATCGCGGATAACTTTGCTAAACCTCATAGGTTTCAAAAACCTATGAGGTTTGATTTACTTACCGTTAAAGTTTTTTAGCTCATCCACTGAAATTCCGAAAGCATCGGCGTATTTTTTCAGTACGGACTCGCTTAGTGTTTTAAAAATTTTTGGTTTTGCATGTCTTTTTACCCGCCATTGCCACATTCCGACATAGGCTGCAAGAACTTGTAAGTCCATTTTATTCAGTTCCATGAAATAAATGATAGGGCTTACTTTATTGTTGGCAACATCTTGTTTCGCTTCTTCAATTCTTTCATGAATCAGCTCCATCGATTCTTCGAGTGCTGCTTTTTTGGCGTCCCAGCCGATGCTGTTGGCTGTGGTGTAATTATCGTTTTCGTCAGTCACATATAACACTTCGGTCATGTTGGCTGACTTCAGATTACTTTCGTCCTGAGGAAGGTCTTGTTTTTTCATTGGCTTAGTGTTTTACTTCTTGAATAAACAAATTAATTTCAGCCCGTATCAACAATTCATCATTGTTAAATGTCTCGCAGAAGATATGGCAGATGTTTTCAAACTGAGAAATCAGAGAGGCTTTTGAAATGATCTTATCGCCCACTTTCGGTAAAGCAAAGACTTCAATTTTCTTAATATTGGTGATGAAACCAATCACTTTTGTGTCTGCATCAGGATTTTCGAAGAAACTTTGTCCGAGAATGGATGAACAGGTCTGCGCGAGATTTTCAATCAAACCTGCTTCAACAAATTCATTATTGTGAACAAAAATGTTGTCTTGAGTAATTCTGAATGATGTGATGACTTTATCTTCCGTCAATTCCAAAATATAATCCGTCATCAGCATCGGTTCGCGATGCGGCAAAAAGTTGTGGATATTGATTAAGTTTTCAGTCTTCGGTTCCATATTTTATTTTAACCACAAAAGTCACAAAAGTTTTTGCCATTTTTATTTTTTAAAAGTTCAAAAAAGATTGTCACTTTAAAACTATTCTTCTTTTGAACTTAGATTAATTACTTTTCCTTTCTTGACTTTTGTGGTTTATTTTTTATTATTTCACAACGGTTTTCATCTGCGATTTTGCAATCACTTTATCATTGATTTTTGTACTGATTTCTACCAGTGTTACGCCCATCATTTCATTAATAATGGTCACTTCCGATTTCAATGCATCGCCGATTTGAGGTAAACTTTCGGCTTCAAAAGATTTGATAGCGCCGATGTAACCTGTAGGAGATTCTTTTCCTAAAAGAAAATATTTGTAACCCGTATGCAAAGCTACACTCTGCGCCTGGTGTTCAATCAAACCAGAGGTTTGAAATGTGTTTTCATTAACAAAAATATTGTCTTCTTTAATGACAAATTCGGAAATCAAATGATTTTCCGAATATTCTACAAGCCCGCTTACCATTACAAAAGGAAACTTTTGAGGAATCAGACTTTCTATGAAATCTTTGTCAGAATTTGGTAACTTGATTTCCATTAACAAACAGTCAATAATGCACAAGAATAAGCGAATCGTCCACTTTCCGGAACACAAAGAAGGATTTTTTCTCCTTTTTTCAGTTTTCCAGAATTCATCAATTGTTCTACAGCAATAAAGATGGATCCAGCACCGATATTTCCAACTTCGGAAAGATTATAGAACCATTTTTCCCACGGGAAGTCTAATCCTACATTGGCAAATTCTTCTTTCAATCCTTCTTTGAAATAACCGGAAGAGATGTGCGCTAACACGTGATCTATAGATTCCGGATCCAGCTCATGTTTGTCAAAAGAAGCTCTCAAACTCTGCGCACCTTTTATAAGGATATACTGATCCAGAATTTTTGTGTCTTGCTTCAAAGCAAAAATAGATTGCTTCAACCACTCATCAGAAGGATAATCTGCCCAGGATTTTAGACTTCCGTCTTCCTGTTTTTCACACCCGGAATACATACAAGCCTCGATCTCGTGAGCGTAAGAATAAAAATCAATCCACTCGATTCTCAATGATGTTTGGTTTTCTCTTGGTTTGTTTTCCAATAAAAATGCACCAGCACCGTCAGAAAGCATCCATCTTAAAAATTCTCTTTTGAAAGCGACAATTGGCCTCTCTTCCAATAGTTTCAGGTTTTCTGCTTCGTGGTCAAATTTGTCCGCTGTCATCCAAGAAGAAAACCGCTCAGAACCAACACAAACCGCATTGTTTTTTACACCTGCTTTTACAGAAAGAAAACCATAGTTCAGCGCGTTCATCCCGGAGTTGCAAAGTCCCATTGATGTATTGATCTCCACAGATTTGTTCATACCCAATTCACCATGAACCATTGATGCGTGAGACGGCTGTATTTGGTCTGCAGACGTTGTTCCGCAAGACAACAGTTCCATATCTTCTTTTTTGAAATTCTCATCAAAAAGCCCGTTAATCGCATTAGCTGTAATCTGAGCATTGGTATGAGTGGGTTGTCCATTTTTGTCAAGCGCATAATATCTGGTTTTGATTTGATTATTCCTCAAAATCAAAGCTCTTGCTTTGGAAGGTGTGTTGTTTACCAAACCAAGATAGGTTTCCATATCATCATTGGCTATCGGTTCATTTGGTAAGTATGTAGAAGATTTGGTGATATAAACGTTACTCATTTTTATTTTAAATTAATTCCTTGTAAATATTCTCTTTGTTTTTTTCTCTTAAACCATAATAATGGCGCTAATAATATATGAAATATTAAAACGATCGGAGATATAATCCAGATCGCTGCCATCAAATATACCTTAAAGAATTTTATCAGCAAAGGACGCTTTTCTTTTTTCTTGATAATCAGATTCGACCAGACGGTGAAAATTTTGTTCCCGACTTTTTCTACTCTTACCAAAAAAGGTCTTATCTCTACCGCTCCGTTTTTTACCAGATCGGGCTGAAGATCCTTTAAGCTATTTTCGCGCAAATGCCCTTCAATAATCTTACCATACTTTACAGAACCGGCAATTTCTTCGTCAGAAATTCCCGCGGCAGGTAAAATTCCGGATTTTTCTTTTTGTCCGGTTGTTAGCCAACGTAGGATTGTAAGTACGCTGGTGTAGTTATCGTGTCTGTCAACCAACGCGATATTTCCTACTAATTGAGCCTTCAAATCACGCAGATAGACTTTCAGTTTTTCCTGAGAAAGCATCCACATATTCCTGGTTCCAGAGATTGTAACGACTGGTGTATCTTTCAAAATATTTTCTGCATAACCACTTTTCAGGAACGAAATAATCGGAATCGAAGGCGTCAAATACCAAACCTGATATCCGAAAAGGATGAGATCAAATTTTTGATTCAGAACATCTTCCGGTGGTGGAAGGATTTCACTTGGAATCTGAAGGTAAGACTCCGGAAATGTATTGAAAAACACATCACTTGGCCATGGAAAAGGAAAATCCTTTTTAAGCTGGATGTTATAATAGGTAACACTGTATTCGTCCTTTTTTTCCTCAAACGGCTGAGCTATATTCTTCACAATATCCTTCAGCTGCCCGGTTTGCGAATAGTATATGACAAGAATTTTTTTAGACATTAATAAAAATGGTTTTATACAAAACTATGATTTTTAGCCTTTATTCTGATTTTTTTTGTAAATTTTTATAGCGTCTGATTCAAATATTAGGGAATAATTCTGATTAGTGAACAATAACGCTTTTGTTTTTAACAATATAACAGTTTCTGGTAGATCAGAGATTTTTGAAAAGCTAAAATGGTCATCAGAAATCAAAAGCACGTCAATATTTTTGTTGACATCGGAAATATTTTTGATGTAACTGATTTTTCTGGTTTTTACAATATAATTCTGTCCGGCAATTTCCCGGTTTTCTTCATTGCCGATGAAACTAAAAATTTTTCTGCTAGCATGATAAAGACTCAGTAAAACATCTTTTTGTCCATAATCATCTGCAATATGCAGAATAACAGTGTCTTTTGCAATGTATTGATTCAGTTCAAAATAAACCGACTTATTAGCTTCAAAATCTCGTTTGATTTCCTTTACAACTTCATTTTCTTTGTAAAGGAAACTTAAGAATAATTTCTTTCTGAAGTAGTTTTCATCTTCCAATTCAGTTCTCAATTCAGAAAATTTTTCTCTGAATAATGCATTGATTTTCTTCGTTCTTTCGGAATAATTTGTTCCAAAACTCAAATCATTCTTATTAATTCTGTCTCCGACTTTTACTGTGATTGCACCGTCATAGATTATGAAATCGCCTTTTGGCAGGACTTCTGAATTGCCGTGGATATAAACTGGAACAATGTCCAGATCAAATTGCTCGGCAAGATAAAATGCACCTTTATGAAATCTCTTGATGTCGTTGTCATAAGAACGTTTCGCTTCCGGAAAAACCATTAGAGAATAGCCATTTTTCACTTTTTCTCTCAACTTTTCCATTCCGTTTTCAATGCCTTGAGAAACGGGATAGAAACCCAATGCCTTTACTAACTTTCCAAAAATTGGTGATTCATAAACCCAGTCATTCACAAGATAAACGATTTTGTGAGTCGTCATCGCCATCGCTAATGTGTCAAGAAACGATGTGTGATTGGCAATAATAATAGAAGGTTTGCCGAAGTCTTCGTTTGGATTTCTGATAACAGTTTTTTTAACAAAAGGATTGGTGTACAAAACTGAACCTAAGTATTTTGCAATGAATTTTTTAATGAAAATCAAGGTGTTTCCTTTCGCATTCTTCACAAAAATAGTTCCGAAAAAAGAAAAAAATAATCCACCCAAACCATAATAAAGAAATGATAAAACAGAGTGCAAAAACAGTCTGAGAGTAATTGGAGATAAACCTTTTTTCTGTCGGTTGATAATTAAAAATCTAAACCAAAACGGATATAAGGTTGAGGTAATCACAATCACGGAAAACATTCCGATTAAAGCGACTAAAGCCAAAGAATGTAAAGCAGGATGTTTTGCAAAAATCAAAGAACCGATGGATAAAATCGTTGTGAAAACTGCCAAAATAATCGAAATTCTGTATGTTGGAAGTTCGTTTTTACCAGTTGTATGTTCTTTCTGCATTGCTTTCGTGAGGAAAATGCTGAAATCATCTCCGACTCCGAAAACCAAAGTACAGACAACAGTGCTGAAAATATTCAATTCCAATCCCAGGAAATAGAGAGTTCCAGCAGTCACAACTCCCGTTAAAACAATGGGAAACATTGTCAGGATCGTCAATTCAAAATTTCTGAAGAAAACAATAATCGTAAGAATAATGGCTAAAAGTGAGTAATTGATTAGCGTATTAAAATCATTTTTAAGCAAACCTAAAAAGTTCTCGTTCATCTGTTGGCGGTCGATTGCCAAAGCATCGTGATTTTTTTCAACATCTTTGATGAAAGCATCGCGTTTCTTTTCGTCCACTTTCACCACATTCGAGACGGTGTAAAATCCATTTTCGTTGCTTAGGAATTCTGAGATTTGAAGGGCTTTAATTTTTTCGTAATCTCTTAAACTTAAAGTGGAGTAGGATTTATTTAAATTTTCATTAAACTTATCGAAAGCAGAAGCATTGAATCCGAATTTATTCCCATTTTGAACCAATTCAGAGATTGTCTGATTTTTTTTGTTCTGATTCCAGAACCGGTTCCATTTTTCAACCTTTTTTTGTTGGTCTTCTTTCGATAAAACAACATTTCCAAGCGAATTATAGCTCAGAATTTTTCCTTCCTGCTTTTCTTTTTCCAAAAACCGGCTCAGCTGGGAATTTCTCGCCAAAGCTTCATTTTCCGAATTTCCATAAGAAATGGTGTAAATCGATTTTGAAGTAAGGTCTGATAATTTTTCAAGTTTCGCTTCGCTGATTTTCAAATCTTTTGGAATGTAATTTAAATCACCAATGTCTTCGTTAAAACCAACTTGACGGAACCCAAAAAGACACGCAATAATCAACAAAGAACATCCGATAATCAAAGGTTTGTTCTTTTCGTAAGGGTAATTTCCGATTTTATCAATGAAATTCGTGCTAACTTTATCGGATTTTTCTTTCGGATGATACAGTTGTGGAACAATAATTAAAGCGGTAAAAGACGACAGGAAAACTGTAATCGCAGCGAAAAGCCCAAGATCTTTCAACGCTTCAGAACGGACAAAAACCAAACACAAAAATGAAACCGCCGTAGTTGCGCTGCTCAGAATAATCGGTTGCGTAATTTCCTTGTAAAGCTCTTCAATATTGTTGTTGTGCTTGTAATGCGTTAAAATATGAAGGGCATAATCGATGGTAATTCCAATTAAAATTGCTCCGACGCTGAGCGAAATTGCCGAGATTTTATCTTTAATAAAGTATAAAATCATCAGTGAAATGAAAACGGCAAAAACTGTCGGTAAAAAAACAATCAGCGGTGTAAAGAAATTTCTGAAATAATACATCAACAAAATCAACAGAACCGTCATCGAAATAATAACCGTATTCTGAATGTCTTTCTTGATTTGTTGGGCATTCGCAACCGCAATTACCGGCGAACCAAAATAGCTGATTTCAGTTTTTCCTTTGAATTCTTTGTTGAGGTTGTCTTTAATTTCATTTAACTGATTGACGAAAACTTCGTTGTTTTTCGTGTCGTTGCTTTTATTTTTAGGATCGATGAAAAGCAGGAGGTTTTTTCCGTCTTTGGTAACAATGTAATTGTCTTCCAGCTTGAAATCCTTACTGATATTTAAAGCATTGAGTTTTTTGATTCCGAGAAAAGTGATTCCGAGCGGATCTTTTTTGATAAATTCTTTGGTGACTAAACTTGTTGGCGAAACCAGCGACACATAATTGTTCTCTAGCTGTTTTGCAATACTGTCTTTGTTAAGTTTTCTTTCAATTTCCTGATAATCGTTTTCATCCAGAAATAAAGGCAGATTCTGATTCACAAAATCAAAAGTTTCAGAAATTTCGTTGTCATTTACCTTTCCCTGAACAGAACCGATGTATTGTTGTAAAGGTTCGATTTTATGTAAAAAAGTATCAGCAGTTTCTGAAAGCTGGAAATTAGCATCTTTCGATTTGCTCTCAATGATGACAATAATTTTGTCTGAAAAGTTCAATTGTTTCAGAACTTTCGCCGTCAAATCAGATTTGTCGTTTTTCGGAATAATCTGGTTGATGTCTTCTTCAAAATTAATTTTAGAAGCAAAAAAACCGCAAATGAAGAGAATCCCCAAAGCTGCCGCAATGGAAATGAGCCGGTTCTTGGCAATCAGATAATATAAAAAGATGAAAAAGCGATGCATTTTGATTTAAACTGCTGTATTCAGTTTTAAATATGGTTAAAGTTTTTTATTTCTGCGAACGTGTTCATTCTCAATATTTAAAAACAATTTTTTTTAAATTGAGTCTGCGAATTTAATGAAAAAAAGTTAATGTTTTGTTAAAAGAGGTTTTCTGAAATCAATAATATATATAAGGAATAGACAATAGAAATAATTCTTAAATCGATTGGTAATAAAAAAACTCCTACTTTTGCAAAAATTTTTTTAGAATGCCAAAAAATTTAGTCATCGTCGAGTCTCCGGCAAAAGCAAAAACGATTCAGAAATATTTAGGTAAAGATTACGAGGTCAAATCCAGCTTCGGACACATTCGTGATCTGCCTAAAAAAGGGATGGGAATTGATCTTTCCAATTTCACGCCTGATTATGAAGTTTCTGCTGATAAAAAAAAGTTAGTGGCAGAACTGAAGAGCGCTGTTAAAAGTGCGGAGATGGTCTGGCTGGCTTCCGATGAGGACCGAGAAGGAGAAGCGATTGCATGGCATCTGGCAGATGAATTAAAATTAAAACCTGAAAACATAAAACGAATTGTTTTCCACGAGATCACCAAAAATGCGATCCTGAAAGCAATCGAAAATCCAAGAGATATTGATCAAAACCTGGTTAACGCTCAACAAGCGAGAAGAGTTCTGGACAGAATCGTTGGTTTCGAGATGTCACCGGTTCTTTGGAAAAAAGTTAAAACAGGATTGTCGGCAGGTAGAGTCCAGTCAGTTGCGGTAAGATTAATTGTAGAGAGAGAAAAAGAGATCCGTGAGTTTGTTCCAAAACCAAGTTTCAAAGTGGAAGGTATCTTCCTGAATGACGGAAAACAGGAGATCGCAGCTAAGCTGAAAAAAGATTTCGAAAAAGAATCTGAAGCCGAAAAATTCCTGGAACAATCCAAAGCTACAGAATTCAAAGTTCTGAATGTTGAGACAAAACCGGGGACACGCACAGCGTCTGCTCCTTTTACAACATCTACGTTGCAGCAGGAAGCGTCTTCCAGATTGGGTTATAATGTAACGACTACTATGCGTTTGGCGCAACGACTTTATGAAGAAGGATTCATTACTTATATGAGAACGGATTCTGTTAACCTTTCTCAGGAAGCGATCAACGGTGCAAAAGCGCAAATTATTTCAGAATACGGCGAGAACTATTCCAGGCCGAGAAATTATACAACAAAATCTTCTTCTGCACAGGAAGCGCACGAGGCGATCCGTCCGACAGATTTTTCTGTTAAGTTAATTGGAGATGCACAATTGAACAAACTGTATCAATTGATCTACAGAAGAACACTGGCGTCCCAGATGGAAAATGCAAAAATCGAAAAAACGGTGATCGAGATCGGGAATCCGAAATTACCACAGCATTTTGAAGCGCAAGGCGAAGTGATTGTTTTCGATGGATTCCTTAAGGCTTACGGCATCGTCAAAACAGAAGATGACGACGATGAAAGCAATGAAAAGCTGTTGCCAAAAGTAAAAGTTGGTGAAACTCTTGACTATAAAACAATCACAGCTACAGAAAAATTTACGAGACCGTCTGCGAGATTTACAGAGGCAGGATTGGTAAAGAAACTGGAAGAGCTGGGAATTGGTCGTCCATCGACTTATGCACCGACGATCCAGACGATCCAGAACCGCGAGTATGTGGATAAAAGAGAAATAGAACCACAAACGAGAGAGATCATTAAGATGACATTGGGCAAATCCGGTGTCAAAAAAGAAGTTCTCGAAGAGAAGTTTGGCGGTGATAAAAATAAATTTGTTCCCACCGATATCGGTGAAGTGGTAAATGATTTCTTAACCGATAACTTTGCGGAGATCCTGGATTATGGTTTCACGGCGAGAGTGGAAGAAGGCTTTGATGAGATCGCGAGCGGTGAACAAAAGTGGAAAGAAATGATGACGGATTTCTACTCCAAATTTCACCCAAGAATTGAGGACGTCGAAGAAAATGCAGATAGAGCAACTGGAGAGAGAATCTTAGGTATTGATCCAAAGTCTGGTAAAAATGTTCATGCAAGAATCGGAAGATTCGGGCCGATGATCCAGATCGGCGAGCAGGATGATGAGGAGAAACCGACATTTGCATCACTGATGTCTAACCAGAATATCGCTACCATTACACTGGAGGAAGCTTTGGAGCTGTTCAAGCTGCCTTTTGATCTTCAGGATTTTGACGGTCAGCCGGTGTCAGTGGGTGTTGGGAGATTCGGGCCTTATGTGAAATGGGGCGAGACGTTTATCAGTATCCCGAAAGGAGAAGATCCATTGTCTGTGAACCAGGAAAGAGCAGAAGAGATCATCAACGAAAAGAAAAGAGCCGATGCACCGATTGCCACTTACAAAGGTGAGCCGGTAACCAAAGGAACAGGAAGATTCGGGCCGTTTATCAAATACCAAAACATCTTCGTGAATGTGCCGAAGCGTTACGACTTCGACAATCTTTCGCAGAGCGACATCAATGAACTGATTGATGCCAAACTGGACAAAGAGGCCAACCGCTACATCCAGCAATGGGAAAAAGAAAAGATCGCTATCGAGAACGGAAGATGGGGACCATTCATCAAGTTTGGAAAAGCGAATTTCAAAATCCCGAAAAAGAAAAATGATTCTAAATATGAGGCCGACGAGCTGAAAGACATTTCTCTCGACGAAGTGAAAAAATGGATCACCGCGCAGGATCCGAAAGCTTTTGCCGAGAAAAAGAAACCAGCTGCTAAAAAGCCGGCTGCGAAGAAAGCACCGGCGAAGAAAAAGTAAAAACTTATTCTCCATAAATATTAACCCTTTCAGAGTTTCAAACTCTGAAAGGGTTTTTTGTTGAGGTACTAATTAACAGTTTTGTTGTTGGCACAAAGCCGGGAGACTTTGTGCAGCGAGGGTCGGTCTTTTAATTGCCATCAACGTTTTGCAGATTTTCGATGGGCGGGATTTTTACCACAATGTTATTCGGATCACAAAATTTTCGGCGAATACAAAAGTGTCTTCAAAGCACGAAACCCGCCTATTGCAAATGTGCTGTTAGCGGTAGTCATTCTCATTTTTTATTAGGTCACCAAATGTAGTGTGAAAGGTCATTTTCTCATAGTCGGGAAACGCATGAAATTTTTGAAATGTTTGGTGTTTATTATTGAAAGTGTCTTGATAATGTATTATAAAATGACCATCCGCCCGTTCAATTTTCCTATTAAAGTCGTGGGAAATAAATCGAGGAAGTAAATGATAACCGGTTTCTTGATTTGGGAAAATGTGACTTTCTCTAATTGGATTCTGATTATTTTCCGGAGAGTATTGAGGCTCTTTTCTCTTAGTGTCATCAATTTTGAATTTCTCCCCCTTAATATAGATTTCCTCTATTATCCATTGTAATCTAACATCCACCGCAGGTCCAGTTCCTAAATTTCGCAACTTACCAACTGTCGGTACATGAATTCCGCCAGATTCCAATTTAGGCCAAAAGAATGAGGCATATTCTTTTCCATCATTATACTTTTTTAATTCAATTCTACTTTGATGACCTCCATAGTCAAATAGCAAGAATGGTCTTTGTCCAATTACTCTATCTCGCCGAACCTCTTTCAAAGCTTCCCTTGATAACCAAAACGATATTATCAAGCCAACTAAGGTCAGAAGCATTGTAGCTATTTGAGCAATATCTACCCAAAAGTTTAAATCCAAATTATTTGTTGTCATGTTGTCTTTATGATTACCCCGCTGCGCAAAGTCTCCTGACTTTGAGCACATCTATACTTCCAAAATTCATTTCTTTTAGTCGCATCAATTATCGGGTTATCTGCCAATTCAATTTTGGTAGAGTTTTATCAAAGTAAAATGTTTTTTGTCAAATTTGAAAAAGCTTCCATTGTCTGTTCCAATTAATTTTTTTTCTTCCGATTCAATTTTTTCGACTTCATTTGCGTGTAAATTCCAGATATAAAATGATGTTTTGTCTTCATATGAAGAATGAAAAATTAAATTGTCATTTTTTGAAGAAATAGAAGTTGCTCCTAAAAATTCTTTTGGTGTTTCATAACTCGTTACTTCATAAGTTTCTAAATTAAGTTCGTGTAATTTGAAGTCAGTATAACCATAGAATACGACTTTTTTATTTCCAAAATTTGTTAAACAATAACAATCGATTAAATTATTATCACCAGTTGATGATTTATAACCATATCTAAGTTCTCCGTTGAAGTTGAAAACGGTTAGACCTTCATTATTTGGTCCATTTTTCCCTAAAATTCCTTCATCAAAATATGAAATTACAATTTTATTTTTAGTTATGATTACATCTTGAATTCGAATTCCAGCATTGAACTTTTTAATGATATTTCCCTCAAAATCTAGAATAAAAGCATTATTTGTAATTTGATCGTTATCGTCAATAATTAAGAGGTTTTCGTTGTTTAAATATCTTACAATTGGAAAATGAAATTCGTTTTTTAACTCGAATTTAAAATCATTTCCTATTAGATTATTTTGAGATGTAATAGCAATAAACTTCCCATAGGAATCCGTGTAAATATTTTTAATATTTTCTTGTTTTAATTCTAAATTTATACGTTGAGTTGTCATAAAATTGTAGTAACGGTTTACGGCTTGGCGATGTGGCGGATTTCGGAGGACTAAACTGTCAATACATCACAAAAGTTGATGCGAGGTAGAATGTTCAATTAACCACTTCACCCGCCATTGAGCCAAACGCCTGTTATGCGGTCGTTTTTTTTCTGTCCATTAGAGCCAGCCACTTAAATATTTACATGGGGTTATTGCTGCTAATTTTCCGCCTGTCGGGTCTGAAATAGTGCCATGAACAAGTCCATGCAAAATAGTTTTTTCCTTTGTTTGAGTCATCATTCCAGAAATCATGTAACCCAAATCAAACATAGGTCCACCACTATAACCTCCGATACTTGGCAATTCTAAGATGATGAAATCGCACTGAACTTGATTGTCAAATCGAGGTAAGGTAATTACAGGCGTTGCGGCATATGTCCTATATGATAGAGGTGAAAATTTTGCCCCAACTGCTCCAAGACCTAATGGAAAACCAATTGTCGTAAGTTCAACATCTTTTGAAATAGAACTATTGCTAATATCAATTTGGCCAAAGGGGAAACATCGTCTCTGTAGATATTTAGCATTTGTTTGTGTAATAACAATCTTTGCTTTTGCTAAATCAGCTTGGCTATGGTTTGTAAATGTAGCGCCACCTAATAGTACACTAAGCATCACTTTTGTCGGAATACCATTTTTGTCAGAAAGCACAACATAAGTCTGAGCGTTAATGTTTTTGATTACATGTGATGCCGTCAATAAATATGGTTCATTATCTTTTTCGATAAAAATTGCCGTACCAACTTCTTCTCCGTTTGCAGAAGGAATTCTTATGTTACATATTACGTTGCTAAGTTCGTCTCTTTGAAATATCATATTCGTTTGTCTTTATGGTTTGGTGTTGTCGTCCTAAAATGCCGCATAACACCCAAATATACGCATTGCGTCAATATAAATTATATCCAGTTGCGCTTATCCTCAAATATTGGATGCTAAACACAATTACCTAAAACTTTTTTCAAGTTGATCCATCCAATTAGCATCAAAAACCACCCTTTTTGCCTGGGATTTGAATCTTTTAGATTGGAAAATCAACCTTTTTGCATCGTTTTCCACCCTTTTTGGTTCACCATCGAGTCTTTTAGGCTGAGAATCCACCCTTTTTGCATGAAAAACGACCCTTTTGGGCTGGTTTTTGAGCCTAAAAGGGTCGTTTTTGAAATGTGAAGCTTAGAATGATTACTCTTTCGGCGCTGGTCTGTTGCCTTTTCGTGAAAACCTCTTGCTGAGGTCGTCATAGATAGGTCTTGCCGTCGCCACGCCTTTGCTGGACGCTTCTTTTACAGAGCCGTAGTACAGCAGTGCGGCTATTAGAGCTTCGTTACCCGCCAGCATAATGGTATCGGACAGGTCGGCAGTTAGCTGACTGGCCAGATTCCGAATCGGAGAAAGACCGTTAACTACTGCTACATCCTTATGAAACTCCGGTTGATCCATATAGCTGGGAGCAAATTCAGGATTCGTTTCTGTGTAATCTTCCACTTTTTGTACCGTAGCTACTGTTTTGTCTCCCATTTTGAAAATAGTTTCTCTTTGGTCAGGTGTTAATCCCTGCAAAAAGGGCGCAAGCAGTGTTCTGCATTCTTGTAATTTTTCTTGTACGCTGTTGATTACTGTAGCAGGAATCTGTACACTGATTTGATTTTTTGTACTCATCGTTTGTGAATTTATTTTTATTAAAGATTCAAATATAATTAATTTTGATATATGAAATGTCTGTGTTGGTTGATTTTGTTTTAAAAAATGCGATAGCTGTTTAATGCAAGACTTACGAGGGTTTCGTAATTGTGTTTTAAGACCTCAGGGATTGAGCTATGTCAGAATTTATGGATTTTACACATAGCCAATTGGGTTACGCTTCTAGCTGCCATAGTTTTCTTTCAGCTTTCTCATTAAAAGCCTTACACCTTGCTGCGTATCCGGATTAAAGGAATTTGTGAAAATTATATAGGCTTTATTTTTTAATCTGTCGATGTGCACAAGAGTATAGTATGTTCCTGCAGTACCGGAGTGTGTCGAAAGTTCTTTTCCGTTTTCATAAATATTAAACCAGCCGAGGGAATAGTTTGGGATTCCCTTATGGATAAAAGTATATGTTTCTGCTTTCAGGTAATTATCTTGTTTTTCAAGACCTTTTAAATTGAGCTGAATAAATTTGATGTAATCTTTAAGCTTTATATTTAGATCTCCAGCGGGTTCGGTGTAGTCCAAATGATAGTCAAAGTTAGAAGGAACCGGTTCCAGCTTACCATCCTCTGTTCTATGTCCCCAGGTATCTTTTTGCTTTTGATTTTCGGGCCAGGATAATTTCACATTTAATTTTAAATCCTTATTGAATACCTTTTCAACTAATTGTTCCCAGCTTTTATGAGTTACTTTTTCTAGCATTAATGTGGCCAGCGTATATCCTGCATTCGAATAAATGAACGGATTTTGCTCGTCGGGTTTTACAGGTTCCAGCGTTAATACGAACTGCCCAAATTGTTTTCTTTTTTCCGGATTTGTCCCTTTGAAGCCAGGAATTGCAGGGTCATTTTCTCCTTGGAATGGTTGTATTCCTGCTTTGTGTGACAGTAAATCCTGTAATGTCATATTAGCATACTCCGGTTTGCTTTTTTGTTTCCATTCGGGAAATAGATCAAAAAATTGGGTTGTCCATTTTAGTTTTCCATTTTCTACATATTTGGCAATAACAAACGCTGTCATCGCTTTTGTATTGGAGCCAATATGGAACCTGTCGTTTAATGTCGCTGCATCCGGAAGATTAACCGAATGCTTTCCTAAAGCCGCGATTTCCAGTGTGGATCTGCTGTCGATTACGGCGTAACTAATTTCGGGGATGTTATATGATTTCCTAATCGAGTCAGCGAAATTAATTGTTTTTTGACCAAAGCAAATTACTGATATGGTTAATAATAGTATTGTCGTTATTTTTTTCATTTTTATGTTTACTTTAAGGGGACTTGTGCTAGCAAGTTGTTAAGCAGTCAAATGTAATTAATTTTAATATGTGTTGATTGATTTTATTTTGAGTGATCTTTAGCTGTTTAACGCAAAGCTAACAAGGGTTTTGCAATGATTATGATTTTTCAAGGTTACAATCATGACTTCTCCAGATTTGGGTGCTTTGTAATAAAACTTTGTGCCTTTGGGATTTATTAAATGCAGATTTTGCGAAGGTCCTCAGAAACAGTAATTTTTTCGTAATCCGACTTCTGTCACAGCCGTTATTTAACCAAAATCACAAAAAATTAATGAGCAGTCTGAAGTTTTATTAATATTTTTGACGTTTGAACCAAGAAAACACAGTTACTGATGGGTGAAAAATTACAATGGGTGAATCTTAAAAGCTTTCCATGGCTGGTTTTTTTTATAGCGATAGCTGTTTGGATCGCCATTGCCGGCGCTAATTTCTATTACCAGCATCAGGGCGGTTATACAGGTACAGGGATTCTTTTCCCAATCTCGGTGATCTATCCCAATCAGTTTTTATGGAGCGGATTTGTGTTTGCGTTTTTGTTTCTGATTTCAGGGACTTTTGCTTTCAGATTTGCTGACAAGATGAATGTCTATCTTCTCTTTTTGATTGCTGTTATTTTGGTTTTATTAGGCAATCTGAGTCAGGGTAATTTCGATATTGCTTTCCTGCAGCCGTTTTATCTGAAAGGAAGACAATATTATGCTGATGCAATCAACATTACCGACGGACAGATTTGGCTGAGAGATTTCTCCGGGAATCTGGAACAGTTCCAGATGCATACCAAAACGCATCCGCCATTTGTAACGCTCCTGCATTATTGGATACTGAATATTTCCAATATTGAAACCCTGGCGATTGTGTTTTTTGTGATAGGAAGTTTATCATTTCCACTGTTCTATAAGATTTTGGTTGATCTCGGCTTCGAAGAAACCAGAAGGAAGTGGGCGCTGCTTTTGTTTGCCGTTGTGCCTTCTGTTAATATTTATCTTCTGGTTTCGATTGATGCATTGGTTTTAACTTCAACACTGATCTTTTTATTAGGCTTTGCGAGAATTTTTCATCAGAATAAAATTGATTCCGTTTCATTTTTGCTGATTTCGTCAGGGTTGATTCTGACCAATCTTTTGACCTTTTCGGGATTATTTCTGTTTGCATTTTTAGGCTGCATCAGTTTCTATTTTTTATTAAAGGGAAAATGGAATTTTGTCTGGCTGAGCCTGATGGGTACTGTTGTTTTTGTTTTGGTATTTGCAATGATATATGCCATGACGGGCTACAATCAATTGGAGACGTTCTTTTTGGCTTCAAAATCAGAAAATCCGGACGGTTTCCGATTGTTCCATCAGCCATTTGTTTATTTAATGACAAGAATGGAAGATATTGGTGAGATTTTCCTGTTTTTATCTTTTGGATTTTTATCTGTTTTTTTCTCAAAAAAATCAGGAACGGAAGTTTTTGAAAACCGGAATATTAATATCCTGTTTTTCTCTGCGATTTCAGCGATTTCAGCAATGCTTCTGACAGGTGCTTACGGAACGGGCGAAACAGCGAGGGCCTGTTTGTTTCTGGTTCCTTATTTTTTGATTTTGTTGAAGGGTATTAGTTCAGACAATTTTAAAATCATGTTTTACCTCTGTCTTTTTCAAACGTTTGGGATGCAGATGATCGGGAATTTTTATTGGTAAAACAGAAAGAAGATGCTGAATAATTTAA
Organism: Epilithonimonas pallida; assembly: GCF_900182975.1. Classification (NCBI taxonomy): domain Bacteria; kingdom Pseudomonadati; phylum Bacteroidota; class Flavobacteriia; order Flavobacteriales; family Weeksellaceae; genus Epilithonimonas; species Epilithonimonas pallida. Next base: position 68,752 of record NZ_FXUO01000009.1, read on the forward strand.
CAGGACTAAGATTCTATACCGCATTTTGGGTTTTCCTATATCATTTTTGTGTTTATACGGGAGGAATGGATAATTTCTTTGTGAAGAAAGGTTATCTGGGTGTGGATATTTTCTTTGTGTTGAGTGGTTTTATTTTGACCTATGCTTATCATAAAAGCTTTATTTTGGAAAAAGTAACCTCCAGGAAATATTATAATTTTCTGGTTAAGAGATTTGCGAAAATCTATCCGCTACAGATATTAACATTTGTGATCGTTGGTATTCTTTTATTGGTCGGCAAATATATTTTTCATCAGAAAGATCTGATCATCAGGCCGGATCATATCGTTTCAAACCTTTTGATGATCCACGCCTGGAACATCAATGATGCTTTGAGCTGGAATACCCATTCCTGGAGTTTGTCCGATGAATGGTTTGCTTACCTGTTTTTATTTATTTCTGCAACATTCATTATTAAACTGAATAAATTCTGGGGAAGAATTATTCTTGGTGCAGTTGTTCTTTTCTTTATTGTAAGATGGTTTAATATCGAGAATTTTGACCTTAATGAATATACTTATAAAGGCTTGGAAAGAATTATTCCCGAGTTTTTTCTGGGAATTTTAATAGGATTATTAAGGTTTGATTTTACTGTTTCTAAAAAAGCAGCGAGCTTGATTTTTGCAGCCAGTATTTTGATTTTACTGACTCTTACAATCACAGACTACAAAGTGGATGCTCTGTGTATGTTGCTGTTTGCGGGGATGATTTATTCACTGTCATTTCCGACGTATTTTGATAAGTTATTCAACTCAAAAAGAATAGTTTATCTGGGGAATATTTCGTTTGCTTTTTATATGTTCCAGTTGACAGCATTTTATTTGTTCAAACCTGTTCAGAATTATATAGCCCAATTAAATATCTCGGAATATATTTCCGGTTCTATAGAGTTGCTGATTTTAGCTTTACTCAATTTACTAATGGCGTCATTAGCCTTTAAATATTTTGAAGAACCAGTGAGGTTATATATTTTGAAAAAAATGATAAAAAATAATTGAACGTTAGGAGGAATTAAATCGAATTAATACTTGTTTTATTAGACTGCGAAATCTTAAAATAAGAATTATATTTGAATTCTAATTATAACAGATATACTTAGCAAAGGTAATTAATGGCATTTTTACATCCGGTTTTTACGGTTCTTTTTGTCTTCTTGATTCTCTACAGTTTTGTGGAAGTCAATAGAGAAGATGGCTTGCGAACTCCCAAATTTATTTTTTGGACCATTGCCGTATATATGATCGTAATTATTGGCTACAGGAGATATGTTGGTGCGGATTATCCTGTTTATGATTCGATGTACAGCCAGTATTTTCCTACTGTTGATTATAGTCAGTTGATTGATAAAATGTTGTTTAGAAAATCAAGAATCGATGTAGAATGGATGTATGCCATGCTGAATAAATGGGTCTATTCTACAGGCGTTCCGTTTAAAGAATTTACATTGATCAGCGCTATTATAACAATTACCGGAAAACTTGCCGTTTTTTACAAAGATTCCAAATATCCTGTTTTTGCAATTCTTCTTTTCCTGATTCCGGGATATTTCATTGCAGACAGCGGGCATATGAGACAGGCATTGGGGATGACAATGTGTGTTATATCTTTCAAATTTATCAAAGAGAGAAAAGTCTGGTGGTATCTTCTGTGTATTTATATTGCTTATGGGTTTCACAAATCCACGATTATCTTTTTGCCTGCTTACTGGCTCGCAACAATCCCGATGAATCCCAGTAGGATCTTCTATTCGATAATGATTTGCGTGATATTATCACCATTTCAGATATATAATTTGTTTTCAGGTTTTCTGGATACACTTAATGTTCAGGACGTTTCGAACGGATACAATGGTTACATCAATTATGAAGCTTCCGGCTCCAGTTTTCTCGACGGACAGATTTTGGTTTTTAGCTTCCTGCTGATTACTTATGACAAGGTCGCCTGTGAGAAGATCTATTATTATGAGTATATGCGGAATCTGCTGATTATGGGAATTTGTCTTTATTTTATTATGAGAAGTAATCCCGTTTTCTCTACCAGACTTGTAGGTTCTTACTTAGGATTTGCACCATTGGTTATTACCAATATTATTGCATCTATGGATAAAAAAAATACAAGATGGTTTTTCCATTTGTTCTTCGTTGTTTTTATGATATTTTACTATTTTGTATTTGTGAAATATCAGGGGAACGCAGGGCGCTTCACACCGGATAAATATCAAAACTTCCTTTGGTTTACTCAATAAAATTAGATGAAAAAAAATATAATACTTTTAGTAATATTTCTGGTTCTTGGATTATTGATATTTTATAATACCCAAGTTGTAATAGATTTTGCAGGAAAATATATTTATCCGTTAGACGATGCATATATCCACTTATCTATGGCAAAAAACTTTGCTGAATTTGGAACGTGGGGTATCACGCAATATGAATTTTCCTCTACCACGTCATCACCACTGTTCACTTTTCTGTTAGCTGTTCTGATTAAGATATTTGGAAATTGGCAATACATTCCACTGGTTGCCAATAGTATTGCCGGAATTGCTTTGATCCTTGTTTTTCATAGGTATCTGAAACAATTTTCACAATCAACTTATATTGTTGTTTTGTCATCAGTCGTTCTGCTAATGCCATTGCATCTGATGATAATGACGGGAATGGAGCACGTTTTTCACACGTTGGTGATGGTTTTGGTTTTACTCGGATTTCAAAAATATCTTGAAGATAAAACGCCGAGACATTTCTCCAATCTGGCATTGCTCTCAATTATTGCTGTCGGTTTCCGGTATGAGAGTTTGTTTTTTGTTTTCTTTATCTGCATTTACCTTTTTTTCATCAAAAAAGATTATGTTATAAGTGTGGCTTTAGGAATTCTGGCGCTTTTGCCGGTTCTGGTTTATGGTTATATTTCCATTGACAACGGCTCATTTTTCTTACCAAATTCTTTGATTCTAAAAGGGAATACCAATGACGGTATTGTGGGTTTCCTAACCAGAGTTGCAGGAAATGCCTACCGTGGAATTTCAGTTCTGGTGTTAGTTCTAATTTTATTGATTCAGGTTTTTGTCAAATCAAAACATCAAACAACATTAACGGATAAGATTTCAAAAAATGCTATTCCGTTTGTGGTGTTTTGCGGGTTTGTCGTTCATCTTTTATTTGCTAATTTCGGCTGGCTGATCCGGTATGAAGCTTATCTTGTGGTGATTGTCTTATTTGCAATAACGCCTTTTATTAATGAGGTTTTCAATAAAAATGCGACAAATAAAATTCTAAAATTCGGAACTATTTTTCTTTTACTGGTTACATTCTATATACGGTTTGGAACAATGCTGGAAAAGCAGCCGACCGCATCCAAAAACATCTTTGACCAGCAGATTCAGCTGGCGGATTTTCTTCATCAGTATTACGGAAACTCGAAAGTTATTGGCAATGATATCGGGGCGATTACTTATTTCAATAATATTCATCTTTTGGACACTTACGGTTTAGGAAGTATAGAAGTGGCGAAACTCAGAAAAAGTGATCACGGAAAATTTACCGATAACAAGGCTTTGCAACAATATGTTTACGATACGGCAAAAAATCAGAATTTTGATGTGGCTTTGGTTTTTGATGAATGGGTAAAAATGCCGGATTATTTTTCAAAAGTCGGAACTTTGACGATTCAGAATAATTATATGTCAGGAGGAGCAACAGTTTCTTTTTACTCTGTGCAGAAAGAGAATACCCAGAGACTTAGAAATCAGTTAATTCAATTTTCTAAGGAAACACCAAAAGACGTTATCATAAAAATTGTAGATTAGAACTATGGAATTCGAAGACTTTATTATTGCGCCCAGAAAAATCCGAACGGAGAAATGGCAAATCGGAGACGGAATCACCAACGACATCAAAGAAGACAGTATTGTTCTGCTATTTGTTTCAGATTACCGTGGCGCTGACGGCGAGGCGGAAAGTCAGGATTTTACAGGTATACGAAAAGAATTTTATAAACTGTCTCAGCTCGATTTTGAGATTCCGGTTGTGGATTTAGGAGATTTGGTTTCCGGAAGGACGCCGCAGGATTCGCATTACATCTTGCAGGAAGTTTTGTCAGCTTGTCATTACAAAGGTGCGATCCCGGTGATTGTTGGCGGAAGTAATGACTTCGCATTTTCGCTTTTTTCAGCGCTCAATTTTCATCAGCAAGATATCAGCTACACCCAAATCAGCAATGTGGTGTCGCTGAAACAGGATGAAGAAATCCATGAGTCTAATTTTTTAAGTAAAATCTTAGGCTCCAAAAATTTCTCTATCAAAAATTACCATCATCTGGGCTATCAGAAACATCTGAACGAAATGGATTCTGTAAAGCTCATCAAAGAAGTTCAGTTTGATATTATCAGATTGGCAGAGATGATGAATTCTACTGAGAAAACAGAACCATACTTTCGTAAAGCAGACTTGGTTACAATTAACTGTGATGCGATTGAAAGTTTTGGTGAGGCTTTTTCTATGAATCCGCAAGTGAATGGACTTAACAGAAGGGAGATTTGTGCCTATATGAAAGAAATCGGCTTGAGTGAAAGATTGAAATCTGTAGGGATTTTCAATTATAATATCTATTCTGATTCTCAACTGAACCATCAGCTTTTGGCACAAATGATCTGGTATCTGATCGAGGGAATCAATATTCAGCGATCTCATCCGAAGGAGAAATCTTACGAGACTTTTTATGTTTTGATTAATGACGAGCAATATGCTTTCAAGAGAGAAGTTTTCAGTAATCTTTGGTATTTTGGAGATGATGAGGATATTGATAATTGTATCCCTTGTTCGCGTTCGGATTTTGATGAGGCTAAAAAAGGATTTTTAGGACCGAGATTTACCAGAAATTAATATTTAGTAATGTTGTTGTAAAACTACTGTTCAAAAGAAGAAAGGCGCAAGAAGAAAGCTCCGTAGGAGCGAAATGTTTGTAGATAAAAACCAACAGGTAAAGCTCCAGAGGAGCGATATGTTTTGTAATGTCTGAAAAATTAAACATCAAAGTTTCAATCATTGTTCCGGTTTATAATGTCGAATTATATCTGGAAAAATGCTTGTTGTCATTGGTCAATCAGACTTTGCAAGACATCGAAATTTTGGTGGTGAATGATGGAAGCAGCGATAATTCTCAACAAATCATCGAAAAATTCCAGCAAGAATATCCGGATAGGATTTTTGGTTTCATAAAAGAAAACGGCGGACTCAGCGATGCGCGCAATTTCGGAATCGACAGAGCAAGAGGAGAATTTCTGGGTTTTGTTGATAGTGATGATTACGTGTCGGAATCGATGTTCGAAGAGATGTATGAACTGGCAGTCAAGCATCAGGCAGAAATGACGATTTGTAATCTTCAAAAGGTTGATGAAAATGGTAATGTGACTCAGAAATTAACCCAACTTCCAGGGTTTCCGGAGAAAATCGTTCTGGAGAATAACCTTTCTGTTTTTTCGGACATCTCTTATTTCGCTTGTAACAAATTATTTAAAAAGGAATTATTTCAAAATAAAAGGTTCAAAAAAGGGATTCATTTTGAAGATATCGAATTGATTCCGCAATTGCTGCTTCGGTGTCGTGTTTTGGCATTCACTCCAAGCTATCATTATCAATATCTGGAAAGACAGGATTCTATCAGTAAAAGCCACACAACAAAAGGTTTGGATATACTGAAAGCTGTAGAAACTGTGAGCGAAAGTTTTAACCAAAGCCGTTTTTCCTATCACTCGAAAGCTTTGAAGAATTTTCAGATATTGGAGGGCGTTTATACTTTCCTGGCCTATCTGGCCTTTGTGAGAACGGACTCTGATTTTTACAGAATGTCAGAAGGATTGGATCGGTTTATAACAGTCAATAATTTAAAAATTAAAGATATATTGCAATATAAGCGGTTTGGTAAGAATTATCTATTATCTTTGCCATTGAAGAAAAAAATTTATTATATCCTTAGTCTTTTTAAGTTGAGGAGACTTGTCAGGATATTGATTAATCAATAATACAAAGCAAAAAACACTAATGACTAATAATTTCGAAACTTTTTTGGAAAGCACCGGAATATCTTTTTTCTATTTTAAGCTTTTGCTTGGCTTTGTGTTTTCGTTTTTGATTACTTACTTCGCAATTCCTACAATAATAAAAATCTCCAGGAGAAAAAACCTGATGGATGAACCGGGCGCAAGAAGCTCTCATCTCAGGAAAATACCAAATTTGGGCGGAATTGCCATCTTTTTTTCATTAGGTGTTTGCGCACCGATTTTCGCTTACGAACTATTTGACCGGTACAAATTTTTATTTGCTTCTTTTATAATTCTGTTTTTTGTAGGAGTTATGGATGATATTATGGTTCTGAGAGCTTATAAAAAGTTACTGGCTCAAATTTTAGTTTCCGCGTTAATGGTTATTGGTTCTGATGTCCGTATAAGAAGCTTATTTGGTGTTTTTGGAATCTATGAGATCAATTATTATGTAAGTGTCGCATTCAGTCTACTAACATTTATTATTTTGATTAATGCTTTTAATCTGATTGACGGGATTGACGGACTTGCAGGAAGTTATACCATTATAACAAGTGCTTTGTTTGGTGTAAGCTTTTTCAGATTGGGAAGTCATAATGATCCGCTGGTCATTCTTTGTGGTATTTTAATAGCGGCATCTTTAGGATTTTTATTCTATAATTTGTCAAATAAAAGAAGTACCAAAATTTTTATGGGTGACACGGGGTCTATGATTTTGGGATTCTTATTGTCATTTACCGGTATTTCCTTCATAGAGATTTTTATTGCAAAGAGAGATGAGGTTTTCTATCACTTGCAATCTGCTCCTGTTATTGCAGTTGCAATTCTGATCTTACCGATCATCGATACACTTACTGTGATTATTACAAGAATCTATCATAAAAAATCGGTGTTATCTCCGGACAAGAATCACATTCACCATAAGTTATTAAACCTGGGATTAACCCATAGGAGATCAACGGTTTATATAATAAGCTATTATTTGTTAATCATTATTGTAGCTTATTTTTTCAGACATCTGAATGTTAACTGGCTATTAGTGTTGATTATGGCACTTGGGTTTTTAGGAGCATATCTTCCGATATTTTTATTACGATTCAAAAAAGATTAAAATTGTTATACTTTTGTAAAAAACTATTGATGATAAAACGTTATTTATTTAATATATTTTTATTGCTAACCTTAGTCGGGATCAGCACTTCCTGTATTTCCAAGAAGGATATTCGGTACTTGCAGCCTAGCGAGAGCCTTACAATTAATGAAGAAGGTTTGGTTCCTTATAATGTTCCGGAATACAGAGTGACTAAAGGTGATATCTTGAGCCTTAATGTGGTGACAACACCAAAAGGAGATGCGGCACAATTCTATTCATCTCTTAATGCTTCCAATGGGGCTAATGGGAGTCAGCAAATCACAGGAGGCTCTAATGCACAGTCTGGTGGAAATGGTAGCGGTTCCGGCGGCAATGCTACATTTTATTTCAATGGATTAAAGGTTGATTCCAATGGTGACGTTAATATTTTTGGGATCGGATATATCAAAGCAGAAGGCAGAACATTGGAAGATATGACCAAAGAACTACAAGAAAAGGTCAACGAGAATTTTTTGCAAGGGAAATCCGAAGTCAGACTGAATCTGGATGGCATCCGCTATTACATTCTGGGCGATATGGAAACCGTAGGAATAACGGGAGAAAAAACCGCTTATGTTACCCAACTTAATATAATGCAGGCTCTGGCAATGAATGGAGGTCTTAACAGAACGGTTGACCGTAAAAATATTATGATCCACAGAAAGTATCCGGAAGGCATAAAAACGGCAAGATTGGATCTGACAAGGGAAGATGCGATGAACTCTCCATATTACTGGCTTCAGAATGGTGATATAATTTATCTTAACACGAATGGTAAGAGTATCAATGGTTTTGGAAAAGAACCGCTTCAAACTCTGACAACGGGCGTCTCATTGATTACAACAGTAATGTCTATTTACTTAATTATTACCAGATTATAATGATTCCTGATAAAAGCGGAAATAATACACAAGGTTCAGCGCAGGCAGCTGAGAAAATGGGTTCTTTCAATTTGTTTGACCCTGCTCACTTTGTGCAGAGAGTTATTCGTAATTGGTATTGGTTTGTAATTCTGGGATTCATAGGTTACTGTATTTCTTATGTTTACAGTAAGTATTATGCACAAAGGATCTATTCTTCCAGTTTGTCATTAAGTATTTCGAGTAATACAGCAAGTTACTTTACACCCAATCAGTCTATTAATTTCATCTGGGGGCAGGGTGGTAACCAGGATGGGGTTTATCTTAAGAAGATATTATTATCAAGAAGCCACAATGAGTTTCTGGTAAAAAAACTAAATCTGATTACCAATTACACAACAAAAGGACTGATAAAAACAACTTATCTTGATCAGGAAGATAGCCCGGTTTTTTTGGAAATTGATAAGTCTCATTTACAGCAGGTTAATTATCCGATAAGTATTATTCCTAAAGGCAAAAATCAATACGAAATTATTTTACCCGAAGAGGGACAATCCAGAAATCTTTATAACTATAATACGGAAAGTGTTGAGTCTGTATCTTCTTATGCCAGACCGAAAAACAGGATTTTGAATCTGAATGAATGGTATGAATCACCCAATCTCAAATTTAAGTTGATCTCAAATCCGAATCCGAGCAATTTGGGTCTTGATAATATCATTGTAACGCTTGTTCCTGTAAATCAGGCTGTAAATAGCATAATAGGAAGCTTGTATGTAGATTTCGACAAAGAACTGTCTTCTATCATGATTATTACAAAGACTGGTTATAACCTGAATAACACGGTTAGCTTCCTTAATAATTCTGTACAGGAACTGATAAAGAAAAGATTGTTAGATCAGAATATGGTAGATAAAAATACCGTAGAATATCTTAATGAAAATCTTTCTTTGATTAGAAAAAAACTGGATTCCAGTGGGGCAGTACTGAATAATCTCAAGATCAACAATCGTCTTTTCGATATGGAGAATATCGACTCCAAAACACTTGGCAAATTGACTGATCTTGAAACTCAAAAAGCAGAATTGCTTACTAAAATCAACTCTCTTAATGATATAAGGAATTCTGTCGGTACAAATAGTATAGAAAAGATTATAAGCCTGAATGTTGCAGGCATAGAAGACGGAAGTTTCACGGCATCAGTTTCGGAGCTCAAGCAGCTCTATGCAAAGCGTAGAGAAATGGCGCAGATTTATACTCCCAATTCTGAGCCGATGCGGGAGATCAACAGATTGATTAATGAAGCAAAATATACATCGCAAGATGGTTTGAGAAAGTATTTCCAGGGTTACAATAATAAGCTTTCAGATCTGGATGCACAGATTGGGAAGATTGATAAAGAATTGGTGACGCTTCCCGAGAAACAAAGGATTTTTCTTGATGCACAAAGAGGTTATAACATTATTGAAAATACTTATAACACCCTACTTACGGAACAGGCAAAATCCCAGATGCGTGTAGCTACAAACCAAAGTAATTTGAATATTATTGACAACGCAAAAAATCTCGGACAAGGGCCGATTGCTCCTGATGTCAATGCAACGCAAATGCAGATTATGGGTGGATTATTGCTCATTCCTCTCGTGTTCTTACTGATAGGAGAATTACTTGATAATAAGATCAGAAATCTTAAAGAACTGCTTACTGCAACTAAAATTCCATTATTAGGAGTAATTGGTCACAACAGCTATGATAATAACTTAACAGTTTTGGAAGAGCCAAAGTCATCAATATCAGAGGCGTTCCGGGCTGTAAGAGCCAATCTCCGCTTTTTGTTTGATGAAGAACAAAAAAGTAAGGTGATTCTGGTAACATCTTCCATTAGTGGAGAAGGGAAAACCTATGTTTCAATTAATATTGCTTCGGTTCTGGGACTTAGTGGAAAAAAATCTGTCTTATTGGGAATGGATCTCAGGAAGCCTAAAATTTTTGGAGATTTCAAAATTAATAACAAAAATGGGATTTCCAATTACCTTACGGGACAAGCAGAACTGGAAGAAATCATTAACCATACAAGTATTCCCGGTTTAGATGTTATCACTTCCGGACCAATACCGCCCAATCCTTCGGAGTTATTGATGAGCGATAATAATATGAAATTTATAGAAAGATTAAAAGAAATCTATGAATACGTAATTATAGATTCTCCTCCAGTAGGTTTGGTCGCAGACTCATTTGAATTGATCAAAAAAGCTGACACTACAATATATGTTATTCGTCATGAATACACGGAAAAGCATATGTTGAGAATGATCACGGAGAAATATTTTAACAAAGAAGTTTCTAACCTGGGATTAGTTTATAATGATTTTGTCGTTAAGCAAGGTTACGGCTATGGCTACGGTTATGGCTACGGTTATGGTTACGGCTATGGTTATGGTTATTTTGATGAAGACAAAAATTATAAAGAACCAACAATAACTAAAATAAGGAACAAGCTGAAAATGTTTTTTAATAAAAAATAGAAGCCTTTCTCAAGGCTTTTATTTTTTTATAGACTATTTTGCCAATAAGTTCGTTTTTATAACAATAAATTATATTTTTTTGTTTTTATTTAACTAAACTTTAAGAAGTTCCCTAATCTAAAAATGTTTTATATTTGCACCAAATTTTTGAATAATACACGTTTCATCGTATTGAAAATGAAGAAAGAGTTAACTTATACCTTTATCGTATTTTTTTGTTTTTTGAGTTTTGTAAAAGCTCAGAGACATGAGATAGGAGTACAGTTAGGTATGAGTAATCTTGTTGGAGATATTGGTAGAACCAATTATATTTTGCAAAAACCTATTGGGAATGTTTCTGATTATGGATTGCCTTTTTATGGAGGTGTGATGTATCGGATGAATTTTAATCCATATCAAACGGTAAGACTTAATGTAGGGTTTAACAATATTCAGTTTGACGATAGATATGCAAACGAGAATTACCGAAGAATGAGAAAATTGTGGGGAACTAATTCTGTACTGTCCGCAGATCTGCTTTTCGAATACAATTTCTTACCGGTGAATGAAGAGCAGGTGAGTATGATTAGTCCCTATATATTTGTCGGAGTTTCTGGCTTATATATGAACTCTGTAAAGGCAGAACTTACAATCTCATCCCTTACCAATGTTCAGGCAAAATATATTCAGGATAAAACTTTTACAATGGGTTTGCCTTTTGGGGTAGGGCTTAAGTACAAGTTCAATTATAACTGGGCATTATCTGGCGAATTCACCTTCCGGCCGACTTTTTCGGATCAGGTGGATTATAGCGAATTAAAGGAAAGTGATGTTAAGGTTGTAAAAACAGTTTATGGGCAAGACATGACCAATACAATTGTTCAGGGATTTCTGCAGCAAAGGAATATCGGCAATCCGAATTCGAAAGATTGGATTAATTCTGCTTCAATTATTTTGTCTTATTCTTTTGGAAGACCACCTTGTTATTGCAAATAATGATTATGCAGGATTTAAAAAAGCTTATTAATAAAGATAAATTACCCAAACATGTTGCCGTCATCATGGACGGAAATGGCAGGTGGGCAAAATCCAGAGGTGAAGAAAGAACCTTTGGACACAAGAATGCTATCACTGCTGTTCGTAATGTTATTAATGCTTGTAACGAGATCCACATTCCTTATCTTACACTTTACACTTTTTCATCAGAAAACTGGAATCGTCCAAAAGAAGAGGTTGATACGCTAATGAATCTTTTATCCGAAACATTATTGTTAGAGGCAGAAGAGATTTTTACAAAGGGATTAAGAATGCATGTCGTTGGAGATATTACACAACTTCCGGAATTAGTTAGAGATCAATTACTCAATGTTATTGAACTTACTAAGAATAATGACAGAGGAAACCTAATCCTTGCACTGAACTATGGCTCGCAGAAAGAAATTCTGAAGGCGATCAAAGAAATCAGTCAGGATGTGAAAGATGGTAAAATAGATGTTGATGATATCGATGAAAAATTATTCGAAGATCATCTTTACACAAAGAATTTCCCACCGGTTGATCTAATGATAAGAACAAGCGGGGAAGTGAGAATCAGTAATTTTTTGCTTTGGCAAATTGCTTATGCAGAACTTCAGTTTCTGGATGTGCTTTGGCCGGACTTTACGAAGGATACGTTTTTCCAATGTATCATAGATTATCAAAATAAGGAGAGAAGATACGGAATGACAAGCGAGCAGCTTTCATAAAAAATATATAGAAAAGAGAACAACTTCAATAAGAATGAAATTAAGATTTATACCCATTATTTTGTTAACAGCTTCAGTGTATTTTCACGCTCAGGTTGTTCCACAGGGTAACAATGCAGAAAACACGGAACTTGTAGGAAACCAAAACCAAGAGTATGTTCTGAAAGATATCGTTGTTGACGGAGTCAAAAGATACACCCCAGCTCAGATTTTGCGTTTCACTGGTCTTGTGAAAGGAGAGAAGTTAGAAATACCAGGGCAAAGAGTCAGCTCAGCTGTCAAAAAGCTTTGGGAAACACAATCATTTTCGAAAGTAGAGGTCTATGTACAAGATGTCGAAGGCCAAAATGTGATCTTACAATTCCAGCTGCAGGATCTTAAAGAACTTGGAGAAATCAAATTTACTGGTAAAGGAATTGGTAAATCCAAAAACGAAAAACTGATCAAGGATAATAATCTGAAACCGGGAACTAAAATTAATAACAACTTAGTTTCCAGCTTACAGAACAAAATTCCTCAGGAATATATTGCAAAAGGCTTTGCTGATGCCAAGATCAATATCCAGGAAAAAGCTAATGCAGGAGATCCTAATTTGGTGGATTGGACAATTGAAGTGGCTAAAGGTAAAAAAGTTAAAATCAATAAAATTACTTTTGATGGTAATACAGAAGTTTCTGACAGAAAACTAAGAAAAAAAGGATTCAAAAATACTAAGCAGAAAAGATTTTTGCTAGGGATTTTGAAGCCGTCAAAATTTGTTCAGGACAAGTATGACGAGGACAAAAGAAACTTGATAAGTTATTATAACTCATTAGGTTTCCGAGATGCAGTAATTGTTTCAGATTCTGTGACCAGAAATGAAAAAGGTTATAATATCAATGTAAAACTTAACGAAGGTAAAAAGTACTATATCGGTGATATCAACTTCGTAGGAAATACAACTTTCACGACTGAGTTCTTACAGAAAATTTTAGGATATAAGACAGGAGATATTTACGATGCTGTTGGATTCAACAAAAAAGTTGGAGAAGATGGAGGTAAAGAAGATGATTCTGACCTTAAATCTGTTTACATGAACAATGGTTTCCTGTTCTCGAATGTAACCCCAATTGAAAAATCGATTAAAGGTGATTCTATTAATTTGGAAATCAGGATTAATGAAGGCGAAAAAGCAACCTGGAACCGCGTAACTTGGTCTGGAAATACAACAACCCATGACCACGTTATTCTTAGAGCGCTTAGAACAAAACCGGGAACTTTATTTGCAAAATCAGATATCAAAAGAACATACTTCGAATTAGCCGGGATGCAGTTTTTTGATCCTCAGCAAATTGGAACTGATGTGAAACCAAATCCACAAGATAATACGGTGAATATGCACTGGACATTGGTTGAGAAAGGTTCTTCTCAGGTTCAGTTACAAGCGGGTTACGGTGGAGGATCTTTCATTGGAACACTGGGTTTAACCTTTAATAACTTCTCTTTGAGGAATTTCCTAAAGTTCAAGGATTTCAAGCCTGTTCCGCAAGGTGACGGACAAACATTATCACTTCAGGCACAAGCAGGACAATATTTTACCAATTATGGAGTTTCTTTTACAGAACCTTGGTTGTTTGGAACAAGACCTACAGCTTTGAGTGTTGGATTAAATTATTCCAGAGTTAATTATTCTTACTCCACAGGAGATCAAACGATGAATATTTTCTCGGCAACGGCAGGTTTGACAAGGCTATTGAAGTGGCCGGATGATTATTTCTCGCTTTATACCGGGGTACAGTTTCAGAGTTATAATTTCAGTAATTATCCTTTCTATTTTGGAGATGCGCTGGAATATAACGGAAGCACAAAATCATTCAGTTTCAATATTGGTTTAAGTAGAAACTCAGCTGGTTTGGATCCTGTGTTCCCAACATATGGTTCTAACATAGAAGCCTCGTTGAAGTTTACACCGCCTTATTCCTGGTTTAGTAACAAAGACTACTCAACAATGAGTACTTTGGACAAATATAAGTGGATGGAATTCTATAAAGTGAAACTAAAAGCTGATTTCTATAATGAAGTGATCGGGAAATTGGTTCTTAGAACAACAGGAGAAATGGGATTCCTGAATGGCTATAGTAAAGAACTGGGACCACCACCATTTGAAAGATATTATGTAGGAGGAGTTGGTTTGTTCAATGGTAGATTTGATGGTAGAGAATTAGTTCCTTTGAGAGGTTATGAAAATGCTTCATCTACAGGGTTCAGCTCTTCATCTCCTTATGATATTACACCTTATGGTGGAGCAACAATCTATAACAGGTTTGCTGCGGAATTGAGATATCCTATTTCTATGAATCAGACAGCAAAGATTTTTGCTTTGACATTTGTAGAAGCAGGGAACGCCTGGAACAGCTTTGGAACTTATAATCCGTTCAGATTAAAAAGATCTGCAGGAATCGGTATCAGAGTTTCAATGTCAGCATTTGGTTTGATTGGATTTGACTTCGCATATGGATTTGATAAAACTCTGGGAGGTTCAGAACCATCAGGATGGCAGACACACTTCTTGATGAATCAACCATTATAAAATAAAATATTATTTTTATAGGATGAAAAAAATAGCATTAATTGTAACAATTCTTTTTACTGCAACACAAATCTATGCGCAGAAGATCGGAGTAGTAGATACGAATTATATATTGAGCAAATTACCTCAGTACAAAGAAGCCGAAAATAGGCTTAATACTCAGATTTCTCAATGGCAATCGGACTTACAGAGATTACAGACAGAGTATGAAAGAAAAAAAGAAGCTTTTGAAAATGAAAAGGTTCTTTTGGTTGGAGAACAATTGAAATTGAGAGAAAAAGAAATTGTCGATATGGAAGCCAGTATCCGTAATACAATTGGTGCAAGATTTGGTTCAAACGGAGAAGTTAACCAGCTTCGTTCCAATCTTACAAAACCATATCAGGATCAGATTTGGAACGCTATTAAAACGGTATCTACAAAAAATAATTTGGGCATAGTTTTGGATAAAACAACCAACAATGTTTTGTTCCTGGATAAAAGATACGATTATACGGATGCAGTGCTCAGTCTATTAGTTAAAAATCTGCCAAAAGCTGATGAGACGAAAAATAACGCTTTGCCAGGGGGAAATAATAAGGGACAAAACGGAAGAACTCCGAAAGGAAAAATAAATAGTTTACAAAGGAAAGCGTCATCAAATGAGGCTACTGAACTGAAAGCTAGTGAAAATTAATTTAAATATATAAACATAACTTTTTAAAATGAACAAATTAAATGTATTATTAGTAGCTGTTGTAATGGTTTTTGCTACAGGATTTGCAAACGCACAGAAGATTGCTTCTGTTGATGTGAATTCAATTTTTACATCAATGCCGGAAATGAAAGCGTTGGATCAGCAATTACAAAACTTGCAGACAGCAAAACAAGGTGAGTTGGAAAAGCAAGGAAAATCTTTACAGGATTTAATGAAAAAATATCAGGACGAAGCGCCTAAGCAAACTCAGGCTATCAACGAGCAAAGAAGTCAAGAAGTTCAAAAGCTTCAGGACAATCTTCAGCAGATGTATGCTGCTGCTCAAAAAGATATCGCTGATAAAAGAGATGCAGGATTAGCTCCGATTGAGAAAAAAATCAACGATGCTATTACTAAAGTTTCTAAAGCTGCCGGATATGAGTTTGTATTTGACGCTTCCAGCCCGGCTTTAGTGTATAAAGCAGGAACCGATGCTACACCAGCTGTTAAAAAAGAATTAGGTCTTTAATAGATTACTAAACCATTAAAACCGCTCTTTTTCGGAGCGGTTTTTTTATTTTTGTATTATGGAAAAAGAATTTTCATCTACAGTAAAAATCCGTTTTGCAGATTGCGATCCGATCGGCCATCTTAACAATGTCAAATATCTGGAATATATGCTGAACGCCAGAGAAGATCATGTTGAACAGAATTATGGATTCACTTACGAACAATATACCCGAGAGACCGGTTGTACATGGGTTACCGTTCAGAACGAGATTGCTTATCTCAAGGAAGTAAGGTATAATTCTACGGTTGAAATTACAAGTAAAACCATATATGTGGATGATCTGACAGCAGTTGTGGAGTTATTAATGAAAGATGAGAACGGGATCGTTCATGCCGTTTTTTGGCTGACGGTTATTTATTTCAATATGAAAACCAGAAGGGCAGAGAAAATGCCGGAAGCAACATTGCAAAAGTTTGCTCATTTTCTGGTCGAGATAGACCATACAACATTTAAGGAACGTGTGAACTATTTAAGAATCCAGAATAAAACAAAATAATATGAAAAGAATACTTGTTATTGGAGGTAACGGTCAATTAGGACATTGTCTGCAAAAGTTAGCGCCAAAATACCATGATCAATATGACTTTAACTTTACAGGGTCATCAGTTCTGGATATTACAAATTACGAGCAAGTAGATACAGTTTTTGCAGAATATCAGCCTGATTTTGTAATTAATGCATCAGCTTACACGGCTGTGGATCTGGCGGAGAAAGAAGTTGAAAATGCTTTTGCTGTCAATGCAGATGGTGTCGGAAATCTGGCTCAGGTTTGTAAAGATAACAATGCAATCTTAATTCACGTTTCTACAGATTATGTTTTTGACGGGGAAACTAATCTTAGCTATTCTGAAGACGATTTTACCAATCCGATTGGCGTTTATGGCGCTTCCAAAAGAAAAGGTGAAGAATTGGCTTTGGAAAATAATCCGGAGACTGTGATTCTGAGAACATCATGGTTATATTCTGAGTTCAACAAGAACTTTGTAAAAACAATGCTTCATTTATTTGAAATTAAAGATGAACTGGGAATCGTAGGTGATCAGTTTGGACAGCCAACCAATGCAAATGATCTTGCGGAGGCGATTATGGAAATCATAGATGCTGAAAAGAAGACTTTCGGAATCTATCATTTTTCCAATTATCCGGAAACCACATGGTTTGATTTTGCCAGTAAAATAAAAGAATTTTCAGATTCTCACGTTCAATTAAAAGCAATCACGACAGAAGAATTCCCGACGCCGGCAAAACGTCCGAAAAGAAGCACAATGTCATTGGATAAGATTGAAAACGATTATCATATCGAACCAAAACATTGGGAAAACAGTCTTCGCGACTGCATCGAAACATTAAAATTAACGAATGCGTAAATTACTATTTTTAATTGGTGTTTTTTGTTGTCAGTTGTTTTATCTTCAGATGGTTACATTGAATAAGGTTGAGAAAACAAGCGATAACAAAAACAAGTTTTTTTATAGAATATCAGAACCGTCGAAATCCGAATTTCTGGGCGAAATTCTTGTGAATGGATTTTCAAATGATGACGTCACAGTATTTGGAGAGGTATATAAAAAAGCAAAGCAAATCGGAGCCAATTCATTTTCATTAAAACCTATTGAAAATGTGGACGGAACATTCCAGAACTTTAATCCGGCTTATTATATTCTGAATCTTTTTTACACGCCTGCTGATTATATTACTGATGAGCAAAATGTCGTTTATTTGGTTTCGTCATCGGACAAAAATCAGAAAATCAATATTAATAACAAGACGATTGAGGTAAAACCAAGAAGTTTCCTAAGATTGGAATTGATCAATAATGAAGTTTTGACAGTTTCTACAAGAAAATTATTAGGTTCAGCGGTAAAATTGTCAGGAAAACAAGATCAGCCGTCTTTGTACTTTTCTTTGACCGATTTCAAAATTCGTAGTAACGACAGTATCTATGGAGGAATCAACTTAAAATCAGGCGACATCACAGGATTGGAGAAGTCGTTTGGTATGTTTTTGACTACAATATATTCTGAACAGAAAAAGGACTAATGTTAATAAGTTATAACAATAGTATGACTTATTTTCAGAATAAAATTGATTAACTTTATACAAGAAGATTTAAGAACCCGGCTAATTGTAATTGATTTACAGACCTCACTTGGACAGAATCTAACTGAGCGGAGCTAAATCTCAAATCTAAATCACACATATTGGAAGAATTTTTTGAAAACGAACTTGCAAAAAAGTTCGAAGAAATGATAGAGAATAATGAGGAATTGTACTTCGATACAGAAGAATATGTAGATATCATTATTTATTATCTGGAATTAGGAGATTACAGTTATGCGGAACTTGCCGTAAATCATGCTTTGAAAATTCATCCTAATTCTTTGGAAATCAAAACCAAACAGCTTGAAGTTTTTTTGGAACTGGAGCGTTATGGTAAAGCTAAAGAACTGATTGACGAATTGCATCAGTCATCTTTGGAGGACACAGACTTTTTAGTTTGTTGCGCTAAATATTATTCTAATCTCGGAAACCCTAAAAAATCCATAGAATATTGTCTGAAAGCCTTGAAGCTGGAAGAAGAAGAAAACTTTCTTCACAATTTCATTGCGGATGAGTACGTCAATCTCGACGATCCTTTCAATGCGCTGAAACATTACACGGCAGCTTTGGAACATGATCCTTATGACGATTATTCTTTGGAGAATGTAATGATTTGTTACAGTAAGCTGAATCGTCCCCAGGAAGCATTAGATTTCCTTAATCAATATCTCGACAGATTCCCGTTTTCAGAAACAGCCTGGTACGAGTACGGACAGTTCTTCTTCAACAAGAAAAATTATGAAGAAGCCATCAAAGGTTTCGATTATCTTCTAGCGATCAACTCGGGTGCAGTAGGCGTGTATGCAAACAAAGCGTCCTGTTATGAAGCCATGAGCGAGTGGGACAAAGCAATTTCGGTTTACAAGGAGATGCTGGAGCTAGAATATACCAAAGCGTTCACCTTTTATAAAATTGGTCTGTGCTACAAAGAAGCAGGTAAATTGGTTCCTGCACTCACATCATTCCAAAAATCATTAAGAGAAGATCCTCAGTTTTATCTGGCAATGATGGAACAGTCCCAGATCTATGAAGAGATGGGAAATACAAAAGAAGCACTTTACTTTGCACATGAAGCGGCAACACTTAACGAAGGTAATCTGGAATACCAGAAACGCCTGGCCTTTCTCTATATAACCTGTGGAGAATATGAGGAAAGCTTAAGTTGCCTGAAAAAGCTGATAGAAGCGGAACCAAGCAGATTCTACAATTGGTATGCTTATTCGGAAGTCCTGATGTTGATTGGTGAGTATGAAGAAGCCATTACTGTTCTGGAAAAAGCTTTACAAACTCACCAGCGTGCCGAGCTGTATTACCAGCTTAGCAACTGTTATTTCAATCTGAAGAACGATTCCGAAGGCATTCAGAAGCTGGAGAAAGCCTTGCAACTGGATCCATCATTAAGCAAAGATATGCAGCAGAAGTATCCGTTCATCAAAGAACAGGTCAAGAAAATAAAGACCAAGAAAAAATAGAAAAAGCTCAGAGTAATCTGAGCTTTTTCTAATTATTGAAAATAATTTTCTGGATAATCGGGTCGAGGTTGGTTGGTAAATCAGCATCTTTAACCTGATATTGATTGACATTCATTTCCTTTAACCAGTTTTCCCAATACATTTTTATGACATCACCTTCAAAAGGGTTTCCTTTTTCAGGATTGATTCCAAGAACTACAATTTCTAGATTATCGAGATTGTCATTAGCTTTTATAAATCCTAAACCTTTGTCATTGATTTTAGTTTTGAAATCGGAAGTGTTTAGTTTTAATGATTTTACAAATTCCGGTGTGAGATAAGAAGTCTTTCCATTTTCTGTGAATTTAGAATCTTTATGAAACATATAACCGTCCGTTAAAATGAACAGAATGTTTCTGTGTTTATCTTTGATACAATAGTCATTGACCTTATTTTTGAAAAATCCCCAAATATCCGAACCGACATATTGTTTGTCATCAATGGCCGATTGATAGATTTTTTCCGGAAGTGATGAATATTTTTCATCAACCAATTTGATATTTTCCTTAGAAGTATTTTTATCGAACGAAACTTTCAGTTGTTTCGCAAAGTCATTGATTTTGAAATCTGATGGCTCAGGATTGAAGAAAATCTGCATCTGGTCATTCAGCTGCATCACTTTTTTGCCTTTGATGTGATCTATAAATCCTGTTTTTATCGCTTTGATATATTCCAAATCTCTTTGATAATATTGCATTGAAGGATTGGGATATTTTTCCGGGTCAATCCTGTCGGAAAGATCGATGAGAATGCTGATGTTCAGATTTTTGCTGTTAGAAATAGAGTCACTCTTGTGTGTGTCTCCGACTTTCGGTTCGTGTTTTTTGCATTGAATCAAAGAAAATGATACAAGCAGCAGAAAATATATATATTTCATAGGTATTGGTTTTTTAAAGGACAGAAACATAAACGGAATTTTGACTGTCAGAGTTTGCACCGACTTTATTCAGATTATAATTGTATTGGTTTTTACATTCTTCGATCATTTCTTGCTTTACGGAATGCGAAACAGCTAGTTTTTCATTGACGAAGGTAATCCAGCCCTGGACATATTCCGAAGCATACGATTTGTATTCTTTGGTAGGAATAATAACGCCATCGATAATATTCTGAAGCTCTTCGATTCTTCCTCTGGCTTTGATAATCAATTCTTTGATGCTGGCTATAGTGTTTTTGATATCTTCCATTTGTTTTTCAAATCCGGTAATCCGGTCCTGATGAACAAGGATGTCTTTTTGTTTTTTAATTTGTTCGTGTTTGATTTTATCTTTTTCCTTGTGTTCTTTCATGATGAAATCGAAAACGAGTCCCCAGATAATATAGACCACAAATCCGGCAAAGATAATTCCCCAAAACTGGTTCTTCGTAAAAGCAATAGATAAGTCAAAAGGCGGAGAATCAAAGGTTTTATTAAGTTCATAGATTTTGGATTCGATTTCATAAGCAAGAATGGCATCGAAAACAAAAGTTACTACAAAGAGCAGAAACATTTTCACATAATTGAGCCAGTTTTTGTTTTCCCCGAACATGTGGATGAGATAACCTAAACCCAGAAATACGAAAGGGATCAATGTTACAAAAGCACCTTCCAATGGACCTTCGTCCCAGGCTTTGTTGAATGCCTGTGCATCTAGAACACTTTGCATTATGCTGACATTCGGGTCAAATGTTTTAAAAAATGCCGAAAAGGAAGTAGAAATATAAAATGTGAACAGATACAAACTGATTGGAATCAAAAGTAACAGTCCAATCCAAAACTTTGTAGAAGCACCTTTGCTGGCTTTGATGTGATAAGTTTCCGGATTTCTAGGGATATCATTAATTTCAAATTTCAGCGTTTCGATCTTATTCTGTACGGTTTCAATATTTTGCTGAACTTCTTTGATTTGATCTTCCTTGTTATCAAGAGAAACAGTAAGGCCTTTGATTTCCGTTTCTTTATTTTTCTGCTCGTTGATGTAAGGCTCTTTCAGTTTGTTTTGTTTGTCCGCCAATTCTTTTTCCTCATTTTGAAATTTGGAATAAATTGCGTCCAGACAAATTGATAAAGCAGTATGATTTCCATTATTTCGGGAACTGTCTCTATAACCGGATTCGTGGTAGGTTCTTTTTCTTGTTTCCTCTGTTGATTCTGCATTGTTGTCGGTGTCAACAACTTGAAGAGGAGATTCTTCCTTATCAGCCGAAACAGGTTTTAGCCTGAAAATATTTTTAATATTACTGGTCATAATTTAGTTTTTTAAATCGTTAAAAATGGCAGTTTTACTTTTTCCTTCTTTTACAGAATTGATAAGAAAATCCACAATTTGGAGGGCGTTTTCTTCCATGAACCCAAACATTACGACGTACTTTTCCAAAGAAGATTTTTCGTTGGCAGAAACTTCTCCGTCAGCCCATATCATTACGGTAAGGTCATATAGATAATCGATTTTTTCTTCGATGCTTTCGGGGATTGTCAATTTTGAATTCGTTGGATTTAAAAGAATTTCATCGAGATTTTTCTGAGAGATTCCTCTTTCTTCTGCAGATTTGTAAAGTGCTTTCAGTTCCAGTGAACTAAAATTATCATCACAGATTGCCATTTGATAAAGCCTTAAAAAATGTGCTTTAAGATTTTCGGTTGTTGCTATAGTTTCATTCATTATTGATATTATTTTTTGATGAAGTTTTAATAATCCTGTCTCTGCTGAATGTTTTGAGTTGAGGAGGTTTTTCCGGAATGATTTCCTGAGGTAATTCCTTCTTTTTCAGTCTGATGATAACTAACAGCAGAAACAAAATTGCTGTGACAATGTCAATCGGAATCCAGATACTTTTAAAATAAAGATGAACAGGAACAATCGGATTGAATAAAATCAGGATGATCCCGAAAACAATGACCCAAAGCAGTTCTTTCTGTCTTCCGAAATGGTAAACCACAATTCCCGCTGAAATGAAAACAATGATTCTTAGAAATGTGTAATACAGTAATGGTAACGGAAGAATAGCGATGAAACAACAGAGCGCACAGAATGTGAATAATGTTTTATAGATCATTTCCAGTCGCCTGAAATCTTTTTGAGAAGTTGCTGTTTCCATCATTAATTACATCCGGAACAATAACTTTTGTCAACATATTCCTTATTTCCACCAGAGGATAAATAATAACAACCACCTTTTTCCCCTACATACAATGTGTGTCCATTATAAGTACATCTTCCATTTAAATCTCTATCTGAATCTCCATTTCCGGAACAAGAATTAGATGATAAAGAGATTATAAAAAATAAAATTATTTTTCTCATAATTATTTTCTTATTTGTTGAAAATCAATTACATCCAGAGCAATAACTTCTATCAACATATTCTTTGCTATTTCCTGCCCAATAATAGCAGCCACCTCTTTTTCCTTTGATCAAAGGATATCCATTGTAAGTACAGCCGTTGTCTGCATATGATTTTCTTGATTTTCTCTTTTTAGAAGCTTTTTTCTTCTTTTGTTTTTTAGCAAAGAACTCTGAGCGTGAAGGATTTTTTGTTGAAGCACTGAAAGTTGTCGGGATTAATAATCCTAATGTCAGTAAAGTGAAGAGTAGTTTTTTCATAATATCTTAATTATAATTTTCAATGGTTTTATGAAGTTCGTTTCTGTGATCATAGATCTCGTCAAGAGAATTAAGATTCCTCTTCTCTCCTGCATCTTTTCCGTTATGGAACAACTCGATAACCTTTCTATTCGTTCCAAAATGAAATCTGCAGATCGGTTTTCTGTTGTTATCATCAAGCAGGATCCCGAAGTAAGATTGCGTATCTCTGTATGCAATTCTCTCAGCAGATATTTTCTCCCGCAAAATGGCTTTCACGATTTGAAATGCCTCCAATTCTTCTTCTGTAGTTATAACTTTCGGGATGTCATTGTTTTGGTCAATATTTGGCGTAGGAATAGCCGACTTTTCAGTTTCGATATTATCATTGATGACCAAAGCGGATTTCAAACGGGAACTGATGGATTCTGAAATCGAAATGTTCAGCGCTCTTTTGGTGTATTCTTTAAAAACCGCTAATCTGTTGGCTGTGAGTGGTCTTTCAAAAAAACGGTTCACCAGCAATCTTACGATTTCGTCGGAAGGGTTTTCAATTTCTTTTTCGAATTCTTTCCGGATAGCTTTGATATATTTCAATGCTTCTGCAGAATCCAAAATCGATTCAAGATTATAACCTGATTTCGTAAAACTCTCAAGGACTTTGATGGAACTATCCTTCAGATCATCAAGATTGATGGTGAAGAAAGGTTTCTCGTCCATAATATTTGGTTTTTCCAGATCAGTATAAAAATTATAAATAATCCCGTTGGTCAGAACACCGAACCTGGCTTTGGAAACATGATAGTAACGGTGAAGCTGAGAATTGTGAGCGTCTGCATTTTCTTTCCAACTTTTGCATTCGATAATGAGAATGGGTTCATTGTCTTTCTTGATGACAAAATCAACCTTTTCTCCTTTCTTTGTTCCAATATCTGCGATGAACTCCGGAATTACCTCTGTAGGATTGAAAATATCATAGCCCAGAATCTGAATAAAAGGCATTACAAAAGCCGTTTTTGTCGCTTCCTCGGTTTGTATCTGATCTTTGAGTCCGTTAACACGTTGATGCAGTTGCTCTAGTTTTAATTTGAGTTCCATGGTTATTAATTAATTTGTTTCGTCAATGATTTCTGCGGTTGGAGCATTTTCTTTCACGGAGATAATTCCATTTTCCATTCCTTGTTTTGTGGAGTACAATTGGCTTTTTCCAATTATTTCTCCATTTCCTGCTTTTAAAACGAAATAATCTTTTTTATTTACAGCAGTTCTTCTTTCAAATCTTGAATCGATTTGTGAATTGATTTTTACGGATTCTATTCCGTTTTTACATCTCGATTTTGCTACATAACCTTCGCTTGTCAGGATGATCTCTCCGTTTCCCGCTTTCAGGTTGAACTGATATTCTCCGTCTTTTCTTTTTGTAATAATGAATTTTCCCATCGTTTTTTTATTTTGTTATAAATCTTTCAGATATTTCGTATTCTTCAAGAATTGAGTTATTAGGTAGGATGATTTGAATCTTTTTTGTGATCGGGTTTTCAAAGATGTGGAATCCGCTTCTGCAATTAGAATATCTATATTGTAAAGCTTTTAATCCTTGGATAATTCCCTCATTTATAGTTTTGTCATATACATATTTTGAACAACTTTTTCTGAATATGCATTTCCTTCTTTTGGTTTTAGGAATTAAAAACCAATAAAGCTTAATCAGCAGAATCAAAAGATATTTAGACATGGTTTTCTTTACTAAATACAACCATTTGGTATGAAGCCATAAAACCTTGTTTTGCACCAATTCCAAAACATCCCTCATCTGGCTGAACGTATGTTGATACACTCTCAACTCTCACATATTCCCAGCCATGGCTAACATAGTTCTTTATTAAATCTTCTAATTGTTGAGCTGCTATACTTGTGTTTTGCTGTTGCTGATTAAGGGTTGCAACAAAAGGCACTACTTTGTATTCCATAATAAATTGTTTTTGTTTAACAATCCAAAAGTACCTCTGCCTGATATTCTTTTTTTACGGATTTCCGTAAAACAAAAAACTTTCGAAAAGTTTCGAAAGTTTTAACATATCTGTTTATTGTTGAATATTTTATATAATTCCAAAGTCTTTACAGAACGCGATCAATTGTTCATTACTGTTGATGTTCAGAGATTCTTTTATTTCCTTTAATCGTTTTTCAACTGCGCTCATACTTGCGGGCTTAACTTGATTTTCTTTTAAATAATCAGGAATGTTTTTCAGGAGAATTCCTTTAGCCAAAAGAGAAACGAGCAATGTGTCATATTCTGAAAATTCGAAAGAATTTCTTTCTTCGCTTTTACCTTTTAATTCATAAGAAAGGTATTTTTCACCATTAAAAACGGCTTTTATCGCTTTTTTCAGATCTTTCACATCTTCGCGACCTTTTTTTACATAGCCGTTGATTTTTTGTTCTTTGAAAAGTTTCTCAATGATCACTTCTTTTTTTTCAACAGAAAAAACAATTACTTTCAGATTTGGCTGAAGTTCTTTTGCAGCAGAGATCAATTGCTGACCATTTTTGATATTCTGCTCTCTATGATCTTCGTCAAAGGAGAGGTCTGTGATCAGGAGTTCAAAAGGATTATTTTCTTGCAGACTCATTTTGATTCTGCTGAGCGCATCATCGCAATAATTGACATATTTTGGGTCTGGAATTTTGAGATCTTCCAAAGCTTTTTGAACAGAGATATTGGAGCTTTCGTAATCTTCGGCAATTAAAATTTTTTTTAACATATGTATTATTTTAGACAGGAAATGTAATGTTGATTTTCAATAGATTATTGTTTTCTGTGTCAAAAATAATTGTTCCGTTGATCGCATTAATACGGTTTTCCATATTTTGCAAGCCATTTTTTGGAGAAAATTTCTTGATTCCTATTCCGTTGTCTGTGTATGAGATATTTATGACTGGATTCTCTCTGGAAAATTTAATAGAAACGATATTGGCCTGACTATGTTTTTTCATATTCGTCATCAGTTCCTGTAACACCAAATAGACCTCAGTTTTGTTTTGAAAGCTGATGCCTTCCCACAATTTTTCGTTGTTTCCAATAAAAACAACTTTTACAGAATCAGAAGAATAAGAATCCAGCATCTTATGAAGCTGCTCGGAAAAACTCTGGTTTTCATTAATATCTTTATTGTCGTAAGAAATATCTCTGGAAGTTTCATAAGCGTTTTCCAAACCAAATAGAAGCGCATCTTTGTCTATCAGATCCTTGTTTTCAACTTGTGACATCAGTTGATATATCCTGTTGGCGACTTTATCGTGAACTTTTTTAGAGATTTTCAGTTCTGTATTTTTTACTTCTAATAATTTTTCTTGTTGAAGCCTTTTTTGTCGTTTTCTAAATGTTATAATTAATAATACTAATGATAAGATTATAATTGCAATTACAACATATTGTTTTATAATTTGATTTTGTTTTTGCGTGCTTTCTGCTTTTGCTTTTAGAAAGTCTGCTTTGTTTTTTTCGGTTTCATAACGGATGAGCGCAAACTGGTTTTTTGCTTTATTCCTTGCAGTTTGAAGGCTATCATTGAGTGATTGATAAACTTGAAAATATTGTTTTGAATTCTGAGGATTTTCCAGAGAAATTAATTTCTCAAGAGCTTCTATCTGATCGTCAGGACTATCTATATTTTTTGCAATATCATACATCTTTCTGGCGTAGAATAATGCAGAATCAGGCCGTGTTTTTTTGTAATAATCTGAAAGGTGAGCAAAACTTGAATTTAAACCCCAATTATCTTTTTCTTTTAGTCTGATTTTTAATGCTTTTTGGAATTCTGGAATTGGATTATAGTTGATATTCTGCAACCATTTTGTAAATGCCAGATTATCAATTATTTTTGATTTTACATAAATGACACTATCTGTCTGATTATTTTTCACCAGGTTTTCAAAAATTAATATTGCTTTTTGATATTGTTTTTGTTCTTTGTAATTGATTGCAAGATTATTTTCATAGATTATTTTATTATTCCTATCATTTGCAAAGGCAATTGCTTTCTTATAAAATCCAGTTGCCTGGTTATAATTTTTCAATTTACTGGAAACTAAGCTTAATACATTATAATTGATTGATAGGTAATTATGTTGTAAACTATCCTTTTCAATAAAATACTTAAGTGCAGAAAGCCCGGTTTCCTGACTTCCAAAATAGTCTCCTTTGGTTTCCTGAATAATGGCAATATTTGCAAGGCATTTTCCAGTTCCGAAACTGTCTTTTTGCTGTAGAAAAATATCCTTGGCTTTATAAAAATATAAAAAAGCACTGTCGATTTTGCCATTATCTTTATAATCAAAAGCCTTTTCATATAGCGGATTGGAAGATTTTCTAACTTCATTCTTGTTATTAGCTTGTTTTGAACAGGCTATTATAAAACAAATTGATAGTATAGAGTAGACGTATTTCAAGTTTATTAATTTTTATCCAAATTAAAAAAAATTAGCGAAAGAATATTCTTTCGCTAATTGTTCTGACAAGTTTAACAGAATTCTATTACCCGCCTATAATCCTTGGAGGAATAGGATGTCCGGTTTCCCCTCCGGTATCAGCCGGATTTGGCTGCGCAACGGTGGTTGTTGTGCCGTCATCATTTCCACAGTTAGAAGTATTTGAACTTGAAGGATTTGAAATTAATCCCAATAATATTAAAAGTAAGTTTAACATTGTTTTAAAAATTTAAAAATTGACATTCGTGTTCTTCCCTGCGACACAGGCCGCAAGCATGTTTACACATTGTTGAAAAAAGAAGCGCTTCTTAAATTTTTGGGAAGTAACCTTCAAAAACGGAAGAGAAATATCTGCTTCCCAAGCCAGAGATCTTCCTCCGTCTTATCAGGTTGTTTTTTGAAACCAGTTTTGTAACTTTGTTTTCGTAAGGTTTTGTTTGTCACTGATTTCTGATTACAAATTTCAGTTAAAGTGATTGTCCGATCCCAGACAGGCGATGGACATGATAAGGACGTAAAAATGATATGTTTTATGGGAATCCGTAATTTTTAGGACAGGCATTTGTCTAATTTGGACAACGATTTAATTCTTCAAATAAATTATATGTATGAAAAGAAGAAAATTTTAGTCAAAACTGTTTTTGATGAGACAAAAAAAATGCTTCCGAGAGGAAGCAAAAGTTCAGTCGCGTCTTATCTAAGTTTGGAATTTGAAAAAAGATTTGGATTTTCAAAGGATGAAAGGACGTTTGTCAGGTTCTATACTTCTTTGGTGGAAAAGGACAAAGATTATGATATAGATGATGTTACCTTGGACTGGTTTAGTGAATCTCTCGGTTATAAAGATTATAAAACTTTTTGTAGTACACATAATTTCAGCAAGTTGAATGATGATTCATCAATTACCAATGTTAATGTCACTTTTGATGACGAAGCAAAATCTTTAGCGGAAAAGTTGTCCCAGATTGTTGTAAATATAACAACGGCGCCGGTTTTTAAGCTTCCTGAGTTTTTCACCAAACAAAGCAATCTTGGAATAATTGGCATCATCCTTTGTGGAAGCCTGGTCGTTGGAAGCAAAATGTATAAAGCTGATGATAAGGTTGCGGAAACACAAAATGTTGGACAAGGACTGGGACTGCTTCAAACTTTGTCAAAGCAGTGTATGTATTGGAATGGAAAAGAATACATCCCGGAAGATTGTAATCAGACTAAAGATAATTTAGTCGCAATTGATCCTAAAAAAGTAGCCAATTTCAAAAAAATTACCCGGCCAGATACAATTAGATCAATAAAAGGAATTTGGTATTCCAAATATCAGAATGAAGTTGAGTTTTTTACTGCGGACGGAAAAAATCCTGATAATAATACAGAACTGCATCAGTTAACAGATCATATGCTGAACAAATATATTTTGTCAAAAGATTCTATTGAAGAATAGTTTAATTTAAACTGATTTAGGCTTACTTCTCAAAAATATCAATCCGGCCAGAATAATCAATGCTCCAACAGACTGAAGTGTCGTCAAAGTTTCGCCGTCAAGAATTCCCCAGATCACGGCCACAATTGGCATTAACAAAGTAACTGTAGAAGCGAAAAGTGGAGTAGAGATACTCAGAAGTTTATAGTTCATCATCATTGCCAGTCCAGTCCCGAAAACGGATAACATCGCCACAAATCCTAATCCTGTAAGACTGTCCTGGTTCATTTCAAAATGTTTGAAAAATCCTGAAAATACCAACGCGAATAACGATGGGAGAAACAACACGAATGAAAATACAAATGCAGACATTATCGTTGCAGGAACTTCCTGTAATTTTGATTTTACTGTCGTTGTGCTGATTGCATATAACAAAACTGCCAAAATCAGTAACAGGATGGGGTAGATTTTGATTTCACCGCTTTCACCGCTTCCGAGAGCCAGGATGCATGCACCGACAAAGCTTATCATCACACCGATAAGTTGTTTTCTCGTTGTTGAGAATTTCCAGACCAGGGAACCCACAATAATCACAAAAATAGGCATCATAGAATTGATAATGCCGGCAATGCTGCTGCTGATTTCTGTTTCGGCCAGCGGAAATAAAAACATCGGGATGAAGTTTCCGGAAAGTGCGGCAACAATCAGCCATTTAAGATGTTGTTTCGGGAATTGCCTGATTTTAGAAATTGCATAAGGCATTAGAACGATTCCGGAAATCAAAACACGTAATGCGCCAACCTCAAAAGGGTTGAAATGTTCAAGTGATTTTTTTATCAGTATAAATGATGATCCCCAAATAACAGATAATGCTATTAATAGAATCCATTTTTGTTTTTCAGTATTCAAGGCTTTTGTTGTTTTAAGAGTTTGAGATAGTCTTGTTTTGGAATCATTTTCGCACCAAGACTTTCCAGATGTTCGGAATGGATCTGGCAATCGATCAATTCCCATTGATTTTGATATTTGGCTGTGAAATGGATAAATCCCGCTTTCGAAGCATTGGAAACTTTGGAGAACATACTTTCGCCACAGAAAACATTCCCGACTTGTACTCCATAAAAACCTCCCACCAATTCTCCATTTTGCCAAACCTCAAAACTTTTTGCTTTTCCAAATTGATGAAGCGTAACAAATGATTTAATAAGTTCTTCATTGATCCAGGTTCCGTCTTGTCCTTTTCGTTCTGAAGTTTTGCAGTTTCGCATCACCTCTTCGAAACATTCATTTTCCGTAAACTCAAAAACATTATCTCTAAGAATTTTTCTCATCGATTTTGAAATTTTGATTGCATCCGGATATAGAACAAATCTTGGATCGGGACACCACCAGAGTATGTCCTCATCTTCGTTATACCAAGGAAATAATCCTAATTGATAAGCAAACCAAAGCCGTTTCGGCTTCAGATCACCGCCTATAGCAACCAAACCATTTTCAGGGTCATACAGTTCCGGGTCGGGAAAAGATATGTCATCAGAATCCAGCCAGATCATTAGTTCAAATATTGCATTTACAAAAATAATCCCTGCACTTAATTTAAAATGCAGGGATGTATGTGATAATTATTCCTATAAATTAGAAAGGTAAGTCATCATCTTCATCCTCAGCAAAAACATTCTTGTTTTCAGTTGCAGGTGAATTGTGAGAAGGTGCGGCTTCAGTTGGTTCATTGAAATCAGATGAACCGTCCTTTTCCATTCTCCAAGCTGTAATCGAATTGAAATACTTCACTTCACCTTGAGGGCTGGTCCATTCTCTACCTCTGATATTGATATGAACTTTTACTTTATCTCCAACTTTATAGGTGTTTAGAAGATCAACTTTTTCTGACAAAAATTCAATGTTAATAGGCTGCGGGTATTGTTCTTCAGTCAAAAGAACCAGTTCTTTTTTTTGAAATCCGCTGTTAAAAGTTTGTAAATCAGAAATTTTCTTTATCGTTCCTGTTAATTCCATATCTCGAAAATGTTTTAAGAGTGTAAAGGTAATAAAAAGTATTGATGTTAATCAAAAATCGTCCGATCAAAAAACTTTAAAAAAATGTTGATTTTATTTTGGAGAGAATACAAAAGAGTTATATATTTGCACTCACCAAAACGAAAGAAAAGAAGTTCTTCAATAATGCGGATGTGGTGTAATTGGTAGCCACGCCAGACTTAGGATCTGGTGCCGTGAGGCGTGGGGGTTCGAGTCCCTTCATCCGCACAACGATAAAAATTTCTAAGTAATTAGGAATTTTTTTTATGCGAAAATAGCTCAGCTGGTAGAGCACAACCTTGCCAAGGTTGGGGTCGCGGGTTCGAATCCCGTTTTTCGCTCATTTTCTACTTTGCCCTGGTGGTGGAATTGGTAGACACGCAGGACTTAAAATCCTGTGTCCGCAAGGACGTACGGGTTCAAGTCCCGTCTGGGGTACATTAAAAATCCGTAACTATTTAGAAATAAATATTTTGCGGATTTTTATTTTTAAATAATCCCGACATAATCCCGATTATTTTAATTGCTACTTTCTATAATAGTCTTCTTTGATAGGATATTTTGTTTTTTGTTCGTACAGTTTTGAAAAATTAAGGACATAACTATCATATCCTATATATTTAAGAATTAATAAATTTAACAAAGTATAAAGTTTAGCTGATGCGTAATAAAGGTCAGCATCTTTTTCTTCGATTGTTCGATTTTTACCAAGATTTCTAAAGTCTGGTACTCTTCCGTGAAGAAATGCATTTCTTGATTTTACAACTTCTAAATCTTCCTTGCTTATATTAATTCCCAACTCTTTGAAAGGAGCTGTTAATTTTTCTTGATTAGTCATCTGATTTATATATTCAATCTTTCCTTTTAAAGTTTCTATATCTTTAAAAGAATCAAAATCTTTATATTTATCAAGAACTGCGTATAAATCATTTTGGAATTTCTTACAATCTTCTTTGGATGTGATAGGTTTTTGTCTAATTTTAGATTTACTAGAGATTATATTTGATAATGTTTCTAATGCAATAGAGTATCCTCCGGGACGGAATACTAGACTTGCATCATTTGATTCCAATATTAGAAATAATACACTTAAAAAGTCATCGTTTTCAATACATAAACTACATAGTTTTGAAAACTCACTTTTATTTAAAGTTCTAAGATTATATTTTTTATAAATTTTTTCAGCTCTTTTAGGATTTCTCGAATCTACCCAAGAATATGCATTAGAATTAATTGGTTGCCAAAAGTTTTTCATTCCATCTCTCAATGTTCTATATAGATAGGATGTGAAAACATCCATTTTTTTTGTATTGTAAGTGAAATAATAACCCTTGTCTGAGATATAATGTCCAGTAATATAGCCAAGACATATCAGTATGCTGTGACATTTTTTACTAAAATCATTATAGATTTGTCTTTTCTCTGAATGTACAATTAGATAACTTTTATCATCTTTTTTCTCGATTATAATGAAAAAGTTTTCATTACCAATATTGAACGATGTAGCATTTGTTGAGATATGATTATCATTTTCACTTGCATATCCATATCTACTTAGTTGATAAAGGAAATCGATTTTTTTTTCATTAAGGGGAATAATTAATTTATAGTATTTTTTTAAATTTGATTTAAAAGTAGTGCTTCTTATTCTATATACCTCTCCATAAATATTTCCATTTGAATATTTTGAAGTAAACATATCAAGTTTAAATGAAATCTTATTGTTTGAGAATAATAGATTTTTTAAGTTAAATCCAATATCAAAAAAACTTCGTGTAATGTCTGGAATTTCTATTGTATAGTTTTTTGAAGAACTTTTCAATTGGATTTCAGGTAAATTCCGGAACAAGTCATTTTTAAAATCAATATTTCCCTTATGGTTATTGTTTTCCAATGTTTCAATTTGGTTAATAGCCGATTGATTGAAAAATATCTTATATTTTTTACTTCTCTTTACCATTAATTTCTTTACTTAAATTGATAGAAGGAGAAATTTTCATTTTTTTTCATTGTCCATAAAATCCAGTCTTCAAGAAATTTATATTTTAATATAACTTTTTCCATTGCTTTTACAAACTCTTCATTTTTACTATTTTTTTCCAATAAATCGGAATGTTTATTAATTGCATCTTTAACGAACCCTAACATTATATTCTTTGCGACTTCCATAGTTTCATTATCTAGACTATTTTTTAATTGATTGTATAGTGGCTCAGTAAATGATTTTGTTAACTGTAAAAGATTATTTCCTAATTTTCCTATTTCGTCATTATCTTCCGTTTCATTTTCATTAATTAGTTCGGATA
Organism: Epilithonimonas pallida; assembly: GCF_900182975.1. NCBI lineage: Bacteria > Pseudomonadati > Bacteroidota > Flavobacteriia > Flavobacteriales > Weeksellaceae > Epilithonimonas > Epilithonimonas pallida. The sequence goes on from NZ_FXUO01000009.1 coordinate 102,316, forward strand.
AAACATTTTGTATATAATCAATATGTTTGACAGAATTATCCAATATATCAAGAGAATTAATAAATATAATATCTGGGTTGTCATTTGAAAAGATAAATAGGTTCTCATAAAAAAGACCTTCTACATTCTGTAGATAATTTAATGATAACCTTTCTATTATAGATTTGTCAACCGCAATAATTGGGTTGACCACTTTGGTTTCAAGTTTATATGCTTTTACTAACCCTCCAGAGAAAATCATATTTTTATCTGAAAAATAGCTTCCAATTGAAATTCCCCCTCTAACAAAAAAACCTTTCTGCATCATAGCAATTTGGTAAGATTTTACAACAAATGCCAAAGAGTGAAATTGTTGATGAAAATCATTTCCAAATTCAATATAGGGGAGAGAAATACAAATACAATCTGAAAACATCCTGTATTCTAAATATTCTTGCAAGTCGGTTCTAACTTTTTGGTCTAAAATATTTTCTATAGAAATTTTTATTGCTTGGTCTAAGGTGTCGTGAAGTTCATTTAGCAAATTGGAAGTTTCGTCAGAATCGTACTCTTCAATTATTGCTGAGAATCCCAAAATATCAATAAAGGCAACAATTCTAGTTTCAGTATCTATTAAATTGTTTTTAAATAACTTTTTAGGTGAATCAATGATTTTAATTGAGTTACTTTTTAAGTTAGAATTATGCTCAACATTGATGAGACAAATTTTTAAAAGTTCTGAAATTGATTCAACTAAATCTTTTACTTCAATTTCTTTATCGTCTAAGTAGTTCTCTTTTTGAACTTCAATTTTATCTAAGATTTCTGGAATAATATTTTGAAATTCCTGTAAATCTTTAAAATCTCCATTGTCAAATCTAACTTCAAGACATCTTCTGATTAATCTATCTAATTCTTTTGTTGTTTCTAGCCAGAAATCATCAAGGTTTTGATTTTTTTGATACATGTAATGCAATTTCTTTATATTCCTTTTAAAAGTGTCAATATAAATTTTCACAGTTGTATGTATAATCTGTCTCTCATAACTGAGACGACTCCTCAATATATTTGAGATTGCCATTTTCAGCCATTGAGTTAGGAATATTTCTGTAAGTTCAGTTAATGAAGTGGTGACTGAGTAAAATGATTCTCTTGTATAAGTTTTATTTAAAATATCTTCTGCGAAAACTTCAATAGCCTGTTCTATAAATATTTGAGTAGAATATTTGTTTAATAAATTCACTACCGTAGCATCAAAGAATATTTTTTTTGTTTTGTCAAAATCAACAATTTTACTGATTGCTTTATATTCTCTTGATTTAGTTAATTCAATAGGGAATTTTCTTTCTGAGCAGTATGAATTAATTTCATCCTCAATTTTATCAGTAATAATAATTTCTGTAATGTTTTGGCTTAATAGATTAGCTTCATTTAAAACAGAAATAATCTTATCAAAATGTTCTTTATGAACCTCTTCAAAGTTATCAGGGAAATTATATATTTTGAAGGTTAAAGTTATAGCCATTTACATTTAAGTTTTATTTGTTAGAGTGATGGTTATGTATATTTGATTAGGGTTTATTCTTCAATGTCAAAATCAAAAATTTTGTATTCTGGTTTTCTAAAATATGGATATCCAATATTAATTATCCTTTGTTGACTTTCTTCGTCAATCATAAATGTAAAAGATTTATCTTGAAAAGTATTTTCAATTAATTCCCTAAACCATTTTATTGTATAGATTCTAAAAGTATTATTATACATTATAAAAGTTGGTGTGTTAATTATAAAAATACCTTCTAAATTTATTTCTGGTAATTTATATGAATGACTATTTAGAATTACTTGAAAATGTTCTTCCAATAAAGTTTTATTTCTTGATAAAAAATCAAGTTTTCTTTTCATTGTTTTATTGTAATTATTTTTGTTCGTTTCAAAGTAGGCATAATCGTTTTTATAATTATTCATATCATAACGACTGATTAGGTGTTTACTATCCGCTATAAATATTTTATCATTTAGAATAAAAATAAAATCTAATTCGCCACAATCTGAGTTATCAATATTAATATTTTGATTATTCCATTTCTTTAAATTTTTTATATTCCTATCGAAAATGATATTGTTATTTTTTAAAATTTTTTCTATAGCATTTTCTAGTATTTTATCATTTTTTGTATATAGAGACTTTATATAATCTTCAAAACACGGGCATTCCCATTCCAGAGGATATTTTTTCCACCCAAATGCATTTGTTGATAATGAGACCATACTTTCAATAAAAGATTCGGGACTGATAATAGCATAGTCATTTCCATCAACATTCCATACTAATATAGGTCTATAAAGATATTTGTTTAGATTATGAGGTTTATATATTTCTTCATTGATGGACATTTTATTTAATCTGGTTAATGTCAGTCCTGCAAATATTTTATTACCAATTTCAATAGGAACTTTAAAGAAGTGTTCTAAATTTATGGCGAAATATTTCCATTCAATAAAACTATATTTTCCTGCTTCTAATGACTTATGAATTTCTTCTATGATTGTTGGAATATTATTAAAATCTGTTTTAAAACAATTTTTAAATGCATCTTTAAATTCTTGAATATGGTTTCCATCCACAACAGCTTCTTTCAAATGTTCGGGATGTATTTTCCCAAATTCATTTATTATAAACTCATAATGATGTTTGTGGTCAAAATAAAATAAATCTTCCTCCGTAAATTTTAAATCAATGCAATCTTCAACTAGGTGTTGTTCAGCTAAAAGATTTGATATTGCAAACATAAAATCACCCAAATAAAGCAATTCATCTATAATAGGTTCTTTCTCTTTAAGATATTCTTTACTTCCTATTTTACCAGATTTTAGTTCCAAATCACATGCTTGCTCAAGACATAACTTCAAAACTCTTCTATAAACAGCAAAATCTTGATTTCTCATTTGTTTTATCGGAGAATAATTTGGATTTTCGGAATGAAATAGACAAGAAAAATCGTGTAGTAAAAATAATCCTAGGTAAAATGCTGAATCTATTTGTGTACTCAGTACTTTCAAAAAATTACTTTGAAACCATTCTAATGAAAAGAAAAGAATGTTTTTTATTTCTTCCTCATTGTAACTTCCTTGTCCAAATTTTTCAATTAATTCGGCAGATAATAAAGGTCTAAATTTATTAATTGCTGTTTCATCATACCAAGCAATTAATCTTCCATTAGGAGTAAAATATATAGGCATCAGTTAAAATAATAATTATAGAATATTTATGTTAATATGGTAAAATTAAAGACTTAACTTCATCCCCAAATTTCGTGAAATACACTTTCTTAATATCCGTAGTATTTTTATCAGATATATAAACAATTAGGTCAGCATCCATTTTCTGTTTTACTTCTTTCCAGAATCCGGGTTTTACCTCATCATTGTATTGTACTTTCTTTACAATAATATCTGCATCGGATTTATTCTTAGTTACATAAACAACCAAATCTGCATCAGATTTAAAAGTCGTGTAATAAACTTTTTTGAGCCGAAATTTTTAGACTTATAAAAAAGAGTAGGAGAGTGTAGATAATTTTCAAAGGTTATAAGTTTTAGTTTAATCAAATATACTTAATCTCCGTTAAATTAAAATTACTGTGATTTTTGGAAAATCGCCCGGCGGAAATCTCGCTAATATGAGCGACTTGAAAAACATAAAAAAATATTGATGATGTCTAGTTATTTAATTTGAGTGAAATTAAATATTATATTTGTAGTAGAAATATATACCAATTGATTTGGTAAAATAATATTCGTACTAAAATAGTCTTGTAAGTAGAAATCGGCAAAATTTCAATTAGCAAAACAAGACGGATTTGTTAGTACGCCTGTAAAGGCGTATTCGTTCCGTTGTTTTGCTATGGCTTTTGCCGAGCCTCTACTTACAGCGTGATATGGATACGCTGTTTTTATTTTCAGTAAATACGGTTTTCCGTAAAGATTATTTTAGGATTCAATTTAGATTTGAAAACTAATTTATTTATGGAAACTGAAAACCTACAAACTAATCCTGCAAATTCTAAACAATGGTATGATAACAAAATTCTGTTGATTGTACTTTTCTTTTTATTTCCGCCAATGGGAATTTACGGAATGCTGAAACACAAGACAGCTATTTGGAAAAAAGTAATCTATATTTTACCATGCGCATTTCTACTACTCTTATTTCCGACTGCTATAATTGCTTCTTTTTTTATTGATAATTATAAAGAAGGTATGGATAGCTATTATAAAAGGGATTACAAAAATGCAGATTATTTTCTGAGAAGGGTAAAACCAGATGATGCACATTATAAAGATGCTCTTGCAAAGATTGCAATATTAAAACCTAAAATTGATAGTATAGAATTAGAAGAAAGGCAAAAAGAAATTGCAAAATCTAATAAAAAAGAAGTTGAGCCAAATAAATTAACTCCAGAAGAAATACAAACTCTTAAAGATTTTCAAACTAAATGGTCTGAGAACATTGTAAAAGATTGGAAGGGAGACTATTTTAAAAATAGTTCAGTATCAAAATCAGGAGATACAATAAAGTTTGAATTAATAAAAGTTGCCTCAACTGGCAATTGGCAGAGTTCGGCTGAGATGAACCGAGAAATATATCAGAAAGAATATGATAGTTTATTAAAACAAAATTTTAATAATAAATATAACCTCTTAAAGACAAAAATTATTATTATTCCTGATTCCGGTCAGCAAAAAATTAATGAGGCATTGGCTGATAGAAAACGTCAAATAAAAGTTCAGTTTTCGGCTTGGGATGGTTCTCATAGGGAATTAAAACGTCTAGTGAAAAGTGCTATGAATGACCCATCTAGTTTTGAACACGTGAATACTACTTACAAAGATAAAGGAGATTATATTATAGTGCAGATGTCATTTAGAGGTAAAAATGCCTTTGGTGCAACTGTTTTAAATGCTGTAACTGCTAAGGCTGACTTAAATGGGAATATACTTTCAGTATCGAAATTTTAATTTAAAATAAAACAATCAAAATGAAAACAACAATTACTTTATTATTTATTCTTATTTCCTCCGTAACCTCATCGTTATTTTCTCAGGTTTCATCTAGTAAGGAATATCTAAAGGCAACAAATCATTTATGGAATATCTGCTATGATTTGAATTATTTGAAAAATGCCGAGGATGTGCAAAAAGAAAGAAGTTCTATTTTGCCGGTTTTGAAAAAGAATATAGAAAGTGCTAAAAAGGATTACACACTACTTAATACAAAATCTCCAGCGGATAAAGATGTTAAACAATTAGGTCTTTGGATAAAGACTATTGAGAAATCTTATGAAAACCTAAGTAGTGAAAGTTGGGAATCTAACCCGATTTGGCAAATGGGATTTACTCTTATAGAAATGGATTTACGAGATTTCGTAAACGAAAAACTATAATTTAATCTTCACCCAATTAAATATTAACTATTAAAACCCTGAATTTTTCGCTAATAGGTATTTACCCTAGTTTGCTACTTATTTTCTAAAAATAAAATTTAAAGGGTGGGGCTTATTTTTGTTAGATTAAAAATTTAACTGTGAATTTTGGAATTTTTTTTCGCAAAAATAGAGGTCTATCCTAGTTTTGTTTTCTTAAGACTGTCGGTTTCTCTATGTTTTGAGTACTTCTCTGCACCTATTAGCATTGATAATGAGTTAGTTAATAAAAATAGGCTACTGGTAAAAGTAGCCTAAAAAAATAATCGAAAAAGTGACTTCTTTAAACCCCCTAAGGTCTGTTATTCCCTTTATTAATAAGGGTTGAGACTTGATTTTGTTGAGATGAGGTTAAATTCAGATTTTTGATAAAACTTACCAAAATCGAGGCTTTTTTTTCACTCGGGATTACATTAAGGTAAGAGTTTAGTTTCCTAAATTCTGGATGTATCTTCTCAAAGATAAAACTCTGTATCTCACTTTCTCCTTGTGTAAGATTTCCCTTAGGAAGTATATAAGGTAATATACCTATCAGTAATCTCATTCTTTTCTCATAGTCCATTACGGGAAAGTTTCTTACTTCCCTTGTAAACTGTTCCATAAAGATTTCTGTTAGTTCCTTTCTCAGGTCTTGTCTGATACTGTTTCTTGACCCGGGTTTTCGCCCGGCTTTTTTCGAATTTTGATTTTTCATTTTAATAGATTTAAAAAGTGTGTAACAATAATTCCATACTAATAAGATGTTCAAAGAACTCATTGATGAAATTGATTTTGTTTCTAGGATTACGATTTTTAAAAGTGAATACTTGTAAGTTGGATTTTCTTCTCTTGTTATAAAAGACAATTAATAAATCCTTCTTTCCATCAGCGTTAACATTGTCTCCATAATAGAAATTTTGACCTAATGGAATAAGACCAGTAAACAAGATTTTTTTCTTTCCCTTGAAACTTTGAATTACATATTTTGCCCGCTGATTTTTTAAAAATTCTTCTTTGGGCAATTCAACCCTGATAAAATGAATATCAGTTCTCTTTTTGTCTCCAACTAAATCATAGACATCATTGGATTTCTTACTTTGCGAATACTCGCAATGTTGAACTCGAATCGCACTCATATAATAGGATTTTTAGAGTTAGATTCTTGTTTTTGCAATGCTTTTTCCACATCCTCTGGTTTGTAGAGGACTCTTTTTCCGATTTTAAGAGGAATGAGAATTTGTTTTTTTTGCCAGTTATTAAGTGTCTGCATTGAGACGTTTAACATTTGGCTGACATCTTCCCTTGTTAGAAATTTGTCTTCAATAGTAGTAAAACTGGTGTCAAGTTTTTCACTTGTAGAAGAATCGTTATTTTGAATTTCTTCTAAAACTTCCAGTGCAACCTCCTTTAATAGTGATTTAAGGAGCATTCTGTCTGAAAGATGCAAAGAGAACATGTCTATTTACATCTAATAATATGGTTTAACATAGAGTAAAGTTAGCTTTATGTAATTTTACTTGCAAATTTTTTGAGTAAAAATTTTCAATTAGTTTATTGATATACAATTGTGTGCATTTATAAATTCTATTGATTTCGTATGAATAAAGGAAAGGTTATGCTCTTTTCAAAACAGGTTTAGGGTTTTTAAGTTCATCTTGTTGTTCCCAATATTTATTAAGTTTCTCAATATGGTCTTTTTGAGTTGTTTTCAAATATTTGTGAAACTGTGATAGTGATTTGTGTCCAGTACATGCCATAATAGTTCTGTCCGGCAGTTCTCCATAATGGTTGGTTGCAAAACTCCTTCTTGCAGTATGGCTAGAAATAAGTTTATATTTAGCATATAATCCTTTTTCCTTTCTATTTGTTATTGGGTTTTTGATATTTCCAAAAACCTCTTCCGTTATACCTGCTAATCTACATAGTTCTTTTATGTAATCATTGAATTTTTGAGTTGATATAACTTTTGGTAATTCATTTAGTCTCTTATCCAGAATTTTTCTAACTTGTGGATGAATTGGAATTTCGACCATTTTGCCTGTTTTCTCAGTTTCAGGAACAACCAATGTATTTTTTGTAAATAAGGAATAATTAATATTTTTCAAATCACTAATCCTTAATCCAGTCCATAAACCTATGATAAACAAATCTCTTGCATTGTCTAAACTTTCATTATGAGTTAAGTTAAGGTTGTAGATGAGGTCTATTTCTGATGGGTTTAAGTAAGTATCAAATGTTTCGTCTGTTTTATACGTGAATTTCCTACTTTCAATCTCATCATTTATTTCCAATTTTTGTTCTTTTGCTTCTCGAACAAATAGTTTAATCTGGTTAACTACTTTGGCAATATAAGTGCCAGAATAATTAAGTTCATCTTTTAAGTAATGGGTTAGTTTTTCGTGGAATTTAATGTTTATGTCTGTAATTCTCAATTTTGTGTCATAGGTCTTCTCAAATTCCTTTATTTTATTTAAAGTAGTAACATACTTCTTAATTGTATTTTCGGCTATTGTTTTACCAGAAATAGGATTTCTCCTTATCTTAGAATCTTCTATAAATTTTTCAACAAAAGGAACGAAATAGATTTTGTGCTCTTCTATTCCTTCTGGTCTTTTGTGAAAATCCTGAACGGTTTTTTTTAGCCATTTAGAATCTATAATAACACCATTACTATGGTCGATATTATATTTTACTAATATTTCTTTTTTAAGATTGTCTATTAGGGGTTTACAATGGTTCTTAATAGTAATGTCGGTATTTGCTTTGAAATTTTGCATTTTCTCACTCCAGTCATTTGGATTGACTAAAATATGAGACTGCGCATTACAATCAATCTTTTTACCCAAATAAAAACGGATGTTAAGATTAGAAGGGTTACTTTTTTTGATACAAGAAAATTTGATGTTCGCCATCTTAATTATTTATGATAGCAAAGATAAATAATCCCGATATAATCCCGACATTTCTCTTTATTTTATTTGATTTAAATTTTTCTTGTTAGAATTTAAAATTCTTGTAAGTGCTGTTAATATTGGGTTTTTGGTAATAAAAAATTAAAATTAAAAAAACTTGAATAAATTAAATATAGTCCCGTCTGGGGTACATAACGGGAGTTGATTGAAGAATCAGCTCCCGTTTCTTTTTGTAACCTCTGGAAATCCCGATTATATCTGCAAAGTAATGAGATTGCCTCATTGAAAGGAAGGGTTCGGAATTTATTTTTTTCAAAAATTAATTTTTCTGTGAAGTACGAACCCAATAAAAGAACTTTTGTTTCTACAGTAGCATTTTTGTAAAAATCATCGAGGTTTGATATTACTGTAAGCCCGAATGACAGGAACTTATTCAAATCATCGTTAGAGGCGCTGTGTTCGTTTTTTCTTAATTTCAATTCCACCAATTCTGATTTTTTCATTTCCGACATTTTTAAATACATGCCATCGTCAATAATTCCACTTATGTTTTTATCCACAAGTGTAATTTGCTCTTTTTCTATTTGATGTATTCTGTCCTCTATGCTTTTTGAGAGTTTAATGCTCTCTTGCAGTGTTTCTTGATACTCATCAATTAAAACCTCTTCAAATAATTTTAGAATGCCTTTTGAAGGTTTAGCTTTGGAAAGAACTCTGTATAGTTCTTCGTGAATAATTTCAGGGCTGTATTTTTCTCCACAGTTTTTTGAACATCTATATGAAGAATGAAATGCTTTTTTCTGCTTGCCATTGTTGCTGGTGCTTCCATAGAGAGGACTGCCACAACAAGCACACAGTAGAAACCCACTTAAAGGAAAGTCGGGATTCTTAGGTCGGATTTTTTTGACCATCCTGTTTCTGCCGTTTTTAATGTCCTGTACGGTGTAAAATAATTCTTCTGAAATAATTGCTTCATGAAAACCTTTTTGCAGATTGTAAGGAGATATTTTATGCTTTTTAAGGTCGATATAACCTGCGTATAAAATATTACTTAACGTTATGCTTAAGGATGACTCAGAAATATTTAGTCCCTTTGCTTTGTATTTTTTAACTAACTCTGCCTGTGTAAATAAACCTGTGGCGTAATCTTCAAATAATTCTTTTATTAATGGTGCTTTCTCACTTGGTACTATCCCTTTTTTTAAAGTACCATTTTCATTAACTCTTCCCCACTTATAACCATTAGGGGGAGTTTTAATATATCTTCCATTTTTCATTGCCCCATTTTCCCCAAGCCTAGCCCTTTCATTAATAGTAGCCCTTTCATATTCAGCAAATGTAAATTTTAAATGCATTATCATTTGACCTTGTGCGGAATCAATATCATTAATCCATTCATCAACAAAATTTACTTCAATGCCTAATTCCCTAATATCTTCATAGCCTTCAATGCCAGTTTTAACTCCTCTTGTAAATCTGTCGGCTTTCTTAGTTAAAAAAAGGTCAATATCTCCTCTGTTTTCTTTTAAAAATTTATGCGCCTTTTCAAATTCAGGTCTTTTAAAATTTTTACCAGAGTAGACATCTACATAAGTGTTTAGAAGAATAATATTATTATTCATACAAAAAGTTTTGATGCTTTCTTTTTGGCTTTCAAGCGATGTGCCGTCTTTCTGACTAGCGGAACTTACACGTAAATATCCTACTGCTGTTTTATACTTTTTGGTCTCCATCTTTTACTTTGGTTTTTACAGTATTAGCTTTAAACTCTTTGATAGTTATTTTTGCCTGTCTTTGGAGTTCAAAAAGAATTTTTTCTATCTCCTCATCAGAAAAATTTTCTCCTTCATTTTGTAGAATTTTTCTGGCTTTCTCTTTCGTAACCATACCTTAAAGTTTTATACTCGTCTCCAGTTCATCATTGATTGCTATATCAATTTTTTGAAAGTCCCAATTAATGATTGACTTCATTACTTCTTCGTTTTGGAGTAAACTTTGAGAGGTTTCAATAAATCTTATATCTCCTTCTTTCAGATGAAATTTGAGATGCTGATAATCTCCTGTTTTGAGAAAGTAAAGCAGGAGCATTTTATTTTTATCTTCTAACGGATTTTGAATTTTAAAATCTTCGGACAAGGCATTATTGGGATATTCTAAAGCGATGTAATCCTCCAGCTTGAAAATAGCGTGAACAGGAAACTTTCCCTTTGGAAACCACTTCATATATGCCTCAAATGAATATAGTTTTGCATTTCCTTCAATCGGGATATATAAGATTTGTGGCATTGCAAACAGAGTTTTAATAACCTCTAATTTGAATAACGAAAAATGTTTGATTGAGGATTCTAACAAAGTCTTTCTGGCATCTTTTAGGGTGTCTATTGGGATTCCAAATTTGCGGGCTTCAAAAACTATATTAAGCCAAATGTTCTCTAGTCTGTTATACCTTCTTATTTTGCCTTTATCTCCTTCTTGTATCTTAATGACATCTTGTGCTAACCAGCTGTTCACTATTCTTGCAGGATGTTCTGGCTTAATTCCTGTTTTATATTCTTGCAGGCAATAGTTTAAAACATCATTCTTCAAGAAGTGGATAAGTTCTAAAGGTAAATCTCCGTAAACATCTAGCAATGCTTTGTCACTTAGGCTTTCTTGCTGTTTTCTTGCTTTTTCAATATCTAATCCCATAATGTAATATTTTAACAAAGATATAAATTTTACATTAATATGTAACAAAAATATTATTTTATTTCAAATAAATGTATTTTTCGGATTTTCACAAAAAAAACTTTCCTTTTATAGGGAAAGTCTTATATAATTTAATTGACTAAGTGAGATTAAAATGGCAAGTCCTTATCATCATCAGTATAGTCATGGATTATAAAATTTTGCGTTAATTTTTTAATGAATACATCGTTCCTATTTTTAGCTCTTGCAAACAAGGTAGAGTATTTCATAATTTCAGTATAGATTGTGCCATCTTGATTTTTTCTATGCCTGAAAAAGCCTGATATAGGTTTTGCTGGTCTGTATAGATAATCGAAAAAAGTAGCTTCTTTAAAATCTGAATCCTTCGACCGAACATCAAAAGTATCTATTTGCTCACCGAACAAGTAACCATAAAAGGTAGTAAACTCGAAGTCATCCGTACTGAAATTTCTTATAAGAGTAGCGTAGTTTTGAATTTGATTTATGTAATCGGAGACTTTTGCATCAGTAGATTTTAATTCAATAATCACACATTTACCTTCTTTTGGAAATAATAAAATGTCAGGTCTTTTCCCATATCTATCTTCCTTTAGAGAATTTTTAAAATTACGTTCTTCCTCTGTCAAATCTTGCTCATCTCTAAAAATCTTTTTACCATCAACTTTAACATTTTCTAATGTCGATTCAGAACATCCCTCAAATAGTATAAAGTCTTCGTTAAGTAGCCACAAATCACTTGAGTCTGGAGTTCTATTTTCTGTGTGTTGTTTGAAAATCAAATTATGAATCAAAGCCTCTGTTTTAGAACGTTCTCCACCATTTTGTACAGTAAGTTTATTCTCAAGAACTTTATCAAATAAATCAAGAACTAACTTTCTTCTGGCAACATAATGTGTAAGTGCTTTTCGATTTTGTAATGGAATTTCCTTTACTAGTTTGTTTATACATAGATTTAAGTCTTCTTGATAGTTCTTTGATGTCGGGTCTAAATTATCTAACTGGTCAACTTGTTTTTTTATCCTTGAATCGGATTTGGCTATCTGTCTTGATTCAGCAACGTAAAATTTCTCAAGTATGCTCTCTTCAGTATCATTAAGTGATATAGAAATTTCTTTTAAAACCTCATCATTCAAAAGAAACATTTCTTTAAGTTCTTCTATCTCTTGCTGTTTCTCTTCAATTTTTTGTTGGATTTCGGGATACGCATCTCTTATAGTTCCATTTGAAAGTTCTTCTATATCTTCCAGCATTATTTCTTCCTCTTGGAAGATATTAAAATCTTTTTTAAAGGTATCTTTTGTTGGAATTTTAAGTTCTCCTCTTACATCGGAATCACGGTCATTGATATAATTACTTGAAACAAGAAATAAAAATCTATGGTCTTCAAAATTATCTTTGTTTGAGACGCTCGTTAAATTTATTTTCTGCTTATCCAGTTCAACTATTTCATTTTTACTTATAAATTTTATAGCATTCTCTGATAATTTATCCTTTTGTATTTTGAAGGATTTTATGCTGAATGCCTCTTTTTTATTTGCTTTTTCAATAGTCCGACTGTCCAGACTTAGTTTGTAATAATCAACCTCAAAAGGCAATGTTTTATCCTCCGAAGGAATGTCATCTTCTGTAATTGAAACTGATTTGTCAAATTCTTCATTGATGTATTGTTCAAGAGTAATCTCAGGTAGATTTTCTTTTATTAAGCAGAATCTTTGAATGTAATGATTAAGTAATTTTTCTTTTAGTTCCTCTACTTGAAATAGATAGTTAATTTTATCTTTATCATCAATAAGTCCGCTTAGTTTTAAAGTTGTTCCTGTTAAATCTGTATCAACATCAACTGTAGATTTGAGGAAGGTAAGCGTGTTGTTTGTATGAATGTAATTTTTACTTTTAGAAATTTGGAAATTTCTTTGCTTGAATCCCTTGCCACTTTGAAAAGTACTTGTGTATTCACAATCGTTAAAATAATGTACAAACTGGATTCTGCCCGAGCCTTTATTGTTAAATCCTTTTCGGGAATCCTTGAATGTTAGAAATCTATTGAATTCAGTATCATCAAACCCTTTTCCATTATCCTCAATTATAATTTTATCAAATTCTAAACCTCCATACAAGTCTTTCAAAAAATAACATTGTAAAGTTACTTTACCTTTATAATTAGGGGTTGTAATCGATTCTATTGACTCTAAAGAGTTGGTAAAAGATTCATAAATTGGTTGTAAAGGGTTTGGGCTTTTTTTTACTTCACGGATGATTTGGGGATAATAAACCCCATCTTTTGTAATAAAAGTATTATCCGAAAAGTCCATAGTATTTTTTTGTTTTAGCAAAATTATAATTAATTCTGAAATGGAAAGTGCTAATAATTGTAATTATTTGATTAACGAAAAATTCTTCAGTAATTTTATTTAATTTTAGTATTGTTAGATAAAGAGTTATCGTTACCAGTATTAATCGAATTTCCAGTGCCATTACTATTGATAATTGTTTGGTGCATAATGTTGGTAATCTCGGTATTCTTTCTTTTTAAATCTTTTATTTCTATATCATCTCCAAATTCATTTTCTATTGTAAGCAAAAAATCTAATAATTTGCTTCTGACACAAGCAATGATAGAGACAATATTTGCTTTTGGGATAATTTTGTTACAAGATATAATACTGAGATAAGGATTTCCCATATTTATCCAATTGTTTTCAATCATTTGCATAATTTCAGCTCGTACTGGTGTTCCTAGTGTTCCTTTTTCTTTAACTAGATTTTCTAAAGATTGAATGCTTTCGTAAAAATTACTTGTTCTAAGCGATTTTTCAAAATCTTCATCTAAACCCATTGTTGGAATTTCATGATCTGGATATTTCCAATTTCCGTTTAATATTGTCCCTTTTAGAGCGTTCCAGACGTTTTTTCTATAATTAGGTAGGGTGCTTTCAGAATTATAACCAGATAATTCGGAATTAGTCCAACTCAACAATTCTTTATTGCCTATTCTGCTTGCTAAAACTTTAGTTTTAAGTAAGGCGCTATTTAATGATAAACTATCATCAACAAGTTCATTTACAATTTGATTTATTAAATCCATTTGGTGATAATTAGCTCATCCCTATATACGTTTTTAATAGTGAGGCTAACAAATTAGCACTTACAGCAGTACTAATTTTTCCTACTCCGTTTAAAGACTTGTTTAATATTCCAGCAATCCAACCATTAGCTTTTGTACCCAGTCTATTATTTTCAAAATCAGGTTCTTCCTCAGCAATTATTGTAGTAATTTCTTCAATATCAGCTTCCTCTATTCCTTGATTTCTTAGTTCATTCTGGAGTCTTGTTAAATCACCCTTATTGATTTGAACTTTATTGTCAATCTGGTTATGGTCTCCAGTATTAATTAAGTTACCGTCACCATTGTTATTAATTGTCGTACTCATATAATTATTAATTGTTTGATTATTAAGTTCTGAATTTTTATTAAAAGTTTCGATTTCGATGGAATATCCAAATTCCTTTGCAATACTCATTGCAAAATCTAAAAGTTTCGTTCTGATAGCATTAGGGATTTCTACTACTATATTTTCATTAGTGCATAAACTTGCTCCAATCACGTCCATACGGACGTCTGATTTATATAGTTTTCTTGCAGGCTCTTGTAAAATACTTAAAATTTCCATCGGAAAAGAAGTACATAATTCCCCTGAATCGTTTTGTAAAGTCTCATTTCTCATTTTTTCAATCGCAGCAATTCCTTCTTTAACTCTGACATATTGAAAAACTTCATTGTAGGGCTTCTCTAGCATAGAAACGGGCAAAATTCCATTATGTCTATTCCAACCTGCCTGTAAATTAATTCTTAGCATCCCTACTGCTTTTCTATATTCAGGGACTTCATCACTTGGGCTGTAGCCGTTCAATTCCTTATTTGTATAGCTTATAAGTTCCTCATTATTGATTAATCGTCCAAAATAATTAAGTTTTATCAAGGCAGCGGATAACGATTTTTCTGTATTGATAATATCTTCAATGACTTCTTGTAGTGGGAATGTTGTTTTCATAATTATTTAGCTATAATAAAAGTAATGTTTTTTTATCAAAAAAAATATCGTACAAATACTTAATTCATACGATATATCAAAACTCTTAAAAAAAGCTTATTCAATATTTCCCAAATCAATCAAGTCATCACTTCCAGAGCGTCCAGGTTTATAGTAAGCTGTTCCCTTCAGTTCTGCCGGAATCTTGTAAACCAGATTAGTTGTTTTAGCTGTCAAAGGGTTTATTTGGTCAAGTAATAATCCAAAGCCTTGTGCCATTACTGTTTCAGATTTGTCGAAAGTATAATCTTTACCGTTATAATTTACCAAAACTTCTCCATCCATCAGCATACGGCTTTCATTGCTCGTATTTTTGAATGTGGTATTGATGATGAGGTAGCGTGTCCCAGATTCTGGTTTCAAATCCGAAAACTGATTGCCTGTGCTTACGGAGTTTTGTACGCCAACCTTGTTTACGGTTACCTCAAAATATTCTGTTGGCAGAGTTTCTCCTACTTTCTTGTAGCTAGCTTTAACTTCTGTTGATGCACCAGTTGCGCTCGAACTGGTCGACGTTGAGGTAGATTTCTTATCGTCTCCGCTACCCATAGCAATGAATAAGAAAAATGCGAATGTAGAGGCAGAAGCCAGATGTTTAAAATTTTTGTTCATGATGTTGAAATTTAAGTTTATAATTAATTGAATTTTTAAAGATGAGTAGAGGTAGGACACCTCCAAGTATGTACAGCAATAAGTCCATTGGGTCAAAAGTTCCCTGCAAAATCCCGAAGCATTGTGCAACCTCGGAAGCGATGGCGATAGCTGGAATGATACCAATCCAAAAAAGATTCTGAACAGTGATAGTATTTTTCCAGATATAAAGCATCAGACAAACGTAAGAGAATAGCCACAATCCGTCTGGAAGAGACAGTAAAACCCAGTCTGGAATGTTGTAAGAAACCGCCAGAGCTGACTTTCTAATATTGCATTCAAGAATATTAATCCCGAGCAAATCGAGCCACGAGAAGACTTTCAGGCTGGATGACCTGAAAAGGATGTAGATTAATGTCCCAAGAATAAGACTGAATAGGCTTCCAAAAATCAACTTATTATATTTCATCGGAATGCGAAATAAAAGTTAATTCTGGAAAGTTTTTTACGGTTTTCCGTATTTACGACTATTTTGGTCGATTTTTGAGTAAGATTCTTTTTCATATAAATGTGAGTTATTGAAAAGAGAAAGGTGTGTAATGACATCCATTCCCTTCTCAGGCTACTGGTATAACCCTCTCGGAAGAATGAAGCAAAACACACCCGTAACGAGTGCATCTTACAGTCATTTTTTCCGAGATTAAATATTACCAGTATTTTGAGAAGGAAAAATTCACTGCTAAACGCAATTATCTATATGTTATTTACAACCTTATTTTATTCGTATAATTTTTTATGTTTTTTCGTTATTAGCAAATATATAAATTATTTTCAATCAATTTTCGTGGATGCGAAAATCTCTTCATTGATGGGTGTTTTAGAGTGATTTGATGAGTGACTTGATGTTGGGAATTTGATAGTTTTCCTTGCGTTATTTCCCTTCAAAGCCTCTTTTGGAGCAATTCCTTGTTTTAAAAATTTAAACGTTTTTAAAGGCTTTATTTGAAGCCTGTTTTATTCAGCATTGTAAATCGGCAAAATTCATATAAATTAAAGTCTGTTTGAAAATATAATTTGACTAAAACAAATAAATAATTATGATTTGTGCTTTCGCTTCTATTAACTAAATCACTTCTAATAATTGTGTTTCTTCTATAAGAGAATTCTGTTAATCAATATTTGCTATTCATGTACTCGCTGGCTCTTCTTATAGATTCTTCTCTCACCCTTTCTTGCTCTTCTTGATAGTTTGGTTTTACATCTTTTGGATATCTAAGTATACCTAAGCTCACTAAACGATATTCCAAACTTTGCTTGCTAGTTTTGAAGTGTTCCGACAAGTGGTCAATATAAGTATAGAAATCTTTCTTGTTGTCAATCTGATGGTCTACATAAATTGTTCCTTGATTTCTGCTGACACCTATCTTATTTTGAATTTGGATTAATCTTGCAACAATTGAAATATGAGGCATCAAAATACTTGCTGCAAAATAGTTTGCTTGCCACTCAATCCAATTTTTATCATTTTTTATTTCATATTGCTGTGTAAAAATGTTATGATGAGAATCCTTGAAGTTATTATATGCTATTTGGTTCATTTTTAAATCCCTATGAAGAACATAATGACCGATTTCATGAGCCAAAGTGAAAGCATACCTTTCTGTGCCTACAACAGAGTTATCAATAAAAATTTTATTATTTTCGGAATCGAAATATCCCAACAACTTCCTTCCTTGGTTGTCTTCTAAATGAACATGTTCTACGCTTAACTCATATTTGCTTTTGAGATATGATATTAATTTGTTTAAGTCTAAGCAGAAAGCGTTCTCCAATATTTGTACATCAAACTCATTAAGAAAATTGTTAGCAATATTTTGAATTTGTTCAGCAGAAAGTCTTTTAAGACCTTTTACATTCTTAGGAAGTAAAGCATTCTCTATTGTCTTTTTTATTTTATCATCAAACTCCGAATCTTTATCAGTTTGATTTTTTAATTTATCAGTTTTATGTAGAACAATATTGTAATTATTATCATCAACTTCGATAAGCATCATCCCATAGGATTTCAATGTTTCCATTGCTCCACTTTGTAGCCTATTATTTGTAATGAAAACACCTTTCGTAGCAAATCCTTCAATTTGACTAATGTAATCTGCAAATGTTGAAATGTCATCCACGGGAACAGGATGCGAGTAGTTTTTACATTCTACAAGGTACAAAAGAGTAGGGTTTTTTGCATTTGGTGGCGTAATCTCGATTGCCAAATCAAATATTATATTCTTTTTTCTCCTGAACGAGTAATAGCCTTTTTTTCTAAAGACTTTGCAAAATTTTGGAATCAGACCTAAGTCATTGTTATTTATAGCTTGCTCTATTACATTGTAAGATATTTCTTCAAAGTCATCTCCAAGTTTTACCGTATTCATTTTATGTCAGTTATAACACAAAAATATAGACATAATTGATTATATCAAAATTTCGATACTAACAATAATGGTTTGTATTTGTTAATAAAAAACAAAAAAGTTTCATTAATAAATTTATTATCGTAATATTGCAATATAAAAATACCAATTATGGGACTTACTAAAACAGAAATATTCACAGATGAGCAAAACAATCTAGCTTCTCTTTTTAAAGTTTTGGCACATCCTGCAAGAATTGCAATCCTCCAATACATCATTAATCAGAAAGCTTGTATCTGTAATGACCTTGTAGACGAATTGGGATTAGCGCAAGCAACTATCTCTCAACATTTGAAAGAATTGAAAAATATCGGGATTATTCAAGGGACTATCGAAGGAAAATCTGTTTGCTATTGTATTGAGGATAAAAAATGGAAAGAGGTTCAGGGATTGTTCAATCAATTTTTTGAACAAGATGTAAAAGTTGGGCAATGTTGCTAACAACTTTTTTTATAATTCCTATTATCGTCATATTGCAATATATAAATCAAATAACATCAATATTAATTATTATGAAACTATCAAAAATCAAAGCAATCTTACCTACACTGAACAATGTAGAATTTCAGTTAGAGAATGGAAAATTTGTCCCTGAGCATTTCCACGTTACAGAAATAGGGGTTATCACAAAGAATTTTATAGACTGCGGTGGCAATACCAGAAATGAACAGGTTGTCAATTTTCAATTGTGGGATGCTAACGACTTTGAACATAGGTTGAAGCCTACCAAACTCTTTGACATCATCACACTATGCGAAGACAAATTGGGAATCGAAGATTCAGAAATAGAGGTTGAATATCAAAGCGAGACCATTGGTAAATATGATTTGGATTTTAACGGAAATAATTTTGTTCTGAAAAATAAACAAACTGCCTGTCTTGCCAATGAGGCTTGTGGAATTCCAGAAGAAAATCAAAATGTGGAAACATCCGATTTGAATACTTCGTGCTGTACTCCCAACTCAGGTTGTTGCTAAAAAAGACTGTATTATGGAAATAAAACTTATAACCAAAGACAACTTTTCGGAAGTAATAGAAATTTACAAGCAAGGATTGGCAACTAACGTAGCCACCTTTCAGAACGATTTGCCACAATGGGAAGAATGGGATAAAGGACATCTCAATTTTTGTAGAATAAGCATTTATGATAATGGCAAGATGATTGGCTGGGCATCTTTGACACCAGTTTCAAGCAGATGTGTTTATGCTGGTGTTGCTGAGGTAAGCATTTATATTGCACAAGACGAGCGAGGTAAAGGAGTTGGGAAAACTCTTTTGGCTGAATTAATCCAACATAGCGAAGAAAACGGCATATGGACATTGCAGTCGGGTATATTCGCCGAAAATCAAAGCAGTATCAAGTTGCACGAGAAATGCGGATTTCGATTAGTTGGCTACCGAGAAAAGATAGGTAAGAAAAATGGGGTCTGGAAAGACAATGTCCTTATGGAGCGTAGAAGCAATAATATCGGAATAGATTAATAACAAAAAAAGTTAAACAACAACTATGTATTCAGAATTAACAAATACTATTGAACAATTACATTATCAAAACATCAGCGAGGAAAGAAAAATCACATTGCAACCATTAATTGATTTTGTACAGCAAAAAATGGATGAAGGAAAAGATATTAATATCAATTTCATTTGTACCCATAATTCACGCAGAAGCCATCTATCACAAATCTGGGCGCAAGCAGGAGCTTCCTATTTCAATATTCCTAATGTACATTGTTATTCGGGAGGTACGGAAGAAACAGCATTATTTCCAAAAGTAGCTGAGACACTCATTAACCAAGGCTTTAATATCTTTAAAATTGCAGATGGAAATAACTCGGTATATTCTATCAAGTACGATGATGATTCGTTACCTGTAATTGGATTTTCAAAAAGATATGATAGTGCGTTTAACCCAACTTCTGGGTTTGCTGCAATTATGACCTGCTCTCAAGCTGACGGAGGCTGTCCTTTCATTGCTGGAGCAGAGAAAAGAATCCCTATCACATATGAAGACCCTAAAATTTCTGATAACACACCACAGCAGTCTCAAGTATATGCAGAAAGAAGTTTGCAAATAGCTTCTGAAATGTTCTACGTTTTCTCTAAGATTAAAAAGTAGTTTTATGCAACCAAAACTAAAATTTCTTGACCGCTACCTTACCTTATGGATATTCTTTGCAATGGCAACAGGTATAGGTTTAGGATATTTCTTCCCTGCAATTTCACAAATAACAAATGCGATGTCAATAGGAACGACAAATATTCCATTGGCAATAGGTTTGATTTTGATGATGTATCCTCCTTTGGCAAAAGTTGATTATTCATTACTGCCTCAAGCTTTCAAAGATAAAAAAGTAGTAGGTCTTTCGTTATTTCTAAACTGGTTTGTTGGGACTGTACTGATGTTCGGATTAGCGGTTCTGTTCTTACGAAATGAACCCGATTATATGACAGGATTGATACTGATAGGTTTGGCGAGATGTATTGCAATGGTCATCGTTTGGAGTGATTTAGCCAAAGCAAACAGAGAATATACCGCTATGCTGGTTGCATTGAACAGCATTTTTCAAGTTGTTTCCTACAGCTTTTTAGTTTGGTTATTCATCAATGTATTACCGAGTAAATTAGGTTTAGCCAACTTCAATGTGACCGTATCAATGAAAGATGTTACCGAAAGTGTATTGATTTATTTAGGTATCCCATTTTTAGCAGGCTTTCTAAGTCGTTACTTTCTTATCAAATCAAAAGGTGTAGAATGGTATAACAGAAAGTTTGTTCCAAGAATATCGCCAGTTACATTGTATGCTTTATTATTTACCATAGTAATAATGTTTAGCCTGAAAGGAGATAAAATATTAGAACTGCCAATGGATGTAATAAAAGTTGCTGTACCGTTGGTCATCTATTTTGTACTGATGTTTTTTATCAGCTTCTTTATCAACAAATCTCTAAATATACCCTACGATAAAAATGCCTCAATCGCATTTACGGCTACTGGTAACAACTTTGAACTGGCGATAGCAGTAGCAATAGCTGTTTTCGGAATTCATTCTCCGCAGGCTTTTGTAGGTGTTATTGGACCATTGGTGGAAGTTCCTGTGCTTATCTTGTTAGTAAAAGCTAGTTTGTGGCTAAAGAAAAGGTATTATTGATAGTTTTACAATATTCTACTCCAACTTATTTATGAGAAGTTCAGAATTTTCTTAAACAAAAATACTGTACGTTCTTTTTTGTTAAACATTAAGTGATAATTTGAGTTTGCAAAAATCGGTCATACAAAATCAGAGTTTGTGATGAAGTAAACTCACAGCCTCTGCTCGTCTTGAAACCGTTTTCATTAAGAGCATCAGCAATTTTACCATAACTGCTTCCTGCATTCCGCAGAGATACAATGAGAGCGGTCGCTTTGCGATTGTTCTCATTTTGCAGAGCCTTCAACCTCATCATCTCATTTCCCAGCTGTCTGGCTTCTGGAGTTAGATTTTGTGGATTACCAAGTTTTATACCTTTAGCTTTGAGTTCTTGCAATGCAGCGGTTGTCCGTTTACTTATGAGTTCACGTTCTTCCTGAGCTAAACAAGCCATTATTCCGATTGTAAGCGAGTTGGCTTCTGGCATATCACAACATTTAAAATCAACATTGCTATCCTTCAATAAAAAGATAAACCCAGCGTTACGGCTGAGTCTATCTAATTTTGCGATGAGCAGGGTTGCACCCTCACTCTTACTTTTTTCTATGGCTTTCAGTAGTTGAGGTCTGTTGTCATTCTTTCCACTCTCAACCTCTTCAAACTGGTCAATCAGAATATCATCTTCTTTGAGAAAGTTTCTGACCATTGTTTTCTGTGCATCCAATCCTAATCCCGAATTTCCCTGTTGTTTGGTAGACACTCTGTAGTAGGCAATAAATTTCTTCATTTTTTAATAGTTTGGTTTGTTTGTAATGATTCTTGAAGGTTCGTTTATGAATTGTAACGACTGAGGTTTAAGTTACTTTGATGTGATATTCTTTATTGATAATTGCCATTAACTCTTCATCCGACATACTTTCTAAATCATTAGAATATTTTTGATTCCTATTATAATTTGCTTTCTGCGAACTAGGAAGCCCCCAGCCTCTATGTTTTGCTTTATGACTTAAGAAGAATATTATTGCCGTAGTATTACCATCAGCAATCTGTTGTATCAAAGACATTTCTGCAAAATCTATCGAATCTTCTAACACTTCTTGATAATCATCTTTAAACTGAGAATCTGATTTAAGCCAGTTGTAGAAAGTCTGCCTGTTTACCCTTGCCATCCTGCAAGCAGGCTGAATTACTCCCAAAGTTTTCTCCATTGCTTTTAGGAGTCTTGCCTTTTTTAGTTGGGTAGAAGTTCTATTTTGTTTCACAATCCCCTTAGATATGTCTAATTTGTCCATTTTACAAATTGATTTTCCTGTTTATTAAATATACATCTTCATTCAGTAAATCGCTTGGAATCGTCCAGTATGAATGGTTTCTGTAAGTCCAGACCCTGTAAATTATATCTTCAAACTCAACCAAGTCTCCGAAATATCGTATGTGAGAAACTATCTGTAAAAAAGTGGAATTATTACCAAATTTTTCGCGAATTGAATAAAAATGAGGGTTTTTACTCATTGTCTTCGCAAACGTCCATTCCAAACTTTCCAAAGTATCTCCTACGAATTGGTCAGTTAAATTGGAGTGACTCCGAAGTTTATAGATGTCCTCACGCCAGTATTTGCTTTGGAAAATTAAATCAATACCTTTTTCTGCCTTCACAGGGATTCCATTGGCTCTTAAAAAATCTGAAAAGATGTGGCGATAGCAAAACTCATCTCTTTGTCCATACCCAAGCAAAACAACCTTTGTGGTGTCTTCTTCTTCACAGAACTGTCTGATGTCCCTTAGTAATCTTTCTGCTCCCTTTCTTTCCAACTTCTTTCTGTAAAGCAGATTGCAGGCTAAAAAGTCTCCTGCTCTCTGATTGCTGTACATTCTGAAAATACTAAATCCTACCATCTTTTTTACTCTCTCTGAGTTTCTGAAACTTCCATAGACCTTGCCAACAACACTTACCAGTGTATAGCCTTCATAAGATTTGTTATTCAAACTTTCAAAACTTGCAGTAACTATCTCAATATCAGTGTTTATCATACATAAATTTATAAAATTTTTCGCATATACACAAATTGGAATTTCGATTAATCTATTGATTTTGAGACAGATAATGATTTTAAAGTAGATTTCTGACAACTCAACTTGTTTCTGAACAACTTCTCACTACTTTCTGGCTTTCCAGTTCTCAGAGTTTTTACTTCTTCCAGTAATTCCTACCTGTTTCTGCTCTTCTTACTGTTTTCTACTTTTTTCTTACTTTTCTCTACTGCTTTCACAGAGTAAAAAAAATTAGAGGGTAGGGCAGTAAAAGAGTTATTTTCTTTTCCCCCTAAATACCCCATTATTACTGTACACTTTTTTTCCTAATCAATAGCCCACCATTTTCTCTTCAAATGAACATTAATTTTGATGAGGTCTGCACCTTTGACCAAGATTCCTCTTGCTGATTTGATGTAATATTTTTTGTTATGACCCCAATACTTCATAAATTCTGTGCTTACTTTGTTTCCATCAGAATCTTCAAGGTAAAAGCAGTTCTTGATGATAGAGATAAACCCGAATTTCTGAGCCTCTTTTTTTAGGTTCTCTGCTGTGGTAACAGAAACGCCTAAACACTTTGCAAAGAATCGTACAGGAAAATCATAATAGTTTTTTGGAAGAGCATAAGTATTCTTTCTGGGAACTCCATTATTAGTCCCCGACACTTTGTTTTTCTTATCCAAAAATCTTTTTGAATTCCTGTAAAATCCTATGAGTGCAGCAGCACAAAAACCTCTAAAGTCTATGAAATTAGACCTGTCAAATTTTATGGCTGTGTGAAAGTATTTTTTATATTTCTGTTTTAGTTGCCGATAACTTACAACCCGTAAAGACTGGATTTTAGAATTGAAAGATAGCCACCTATTCTTGAGCATCCAATCTAAACACGTTTTTAGGGTCTTTTCGCTAATCCCAATTTCTTTTGCCCAGATTTTACAGCTGTTGGCTTTCACAGACAAATGACCGCTGGATATACATTTTAGAAAAACATATATTTTTAGATGATTGAGTTTCCTATTGACAACTGCAACCTTTATCAATCCAATTGGAATTGTTGTGTAAGCGCCCTTCATCATAACCTTACAGGGTATTGTGAGGTTTGTGGTAAAGGATATAAGCCTGCTTGCTCTAAGACTGGTTTCAGGTCGTAGAGCATCTTAAAATCAAGATAGACTTGGTTCGTAATGAGTTTCGTTACGGGTACTTAAAACGACTGTTAATCATTTGATTTCAGTCGTTTTTGTTTTAATAATAAAAGGATTAAAAAAAAGCATCAATTTTAAAATTGATGCTTTTTTATTTTATAACATTACAGGAATTATTTCAGTAACGCATTAAACGTATCTCCCTGTCTTATGTCTCCGGTATTATAACCCTTCATAAACCATTCTTCTCTTTGAGCTGAGGAACCATGAGTAAAGCTTTCCTGATTCACGTAACCTTGGCCTCTTTTCTGGATATTATCATCACCAACTGCTGCTGCAGCGCTCATTGCTTCCTGGATATCACCCGGCTCTAAGATTTTTTCCCGGCTATCCGTTTGCTTGGCCCATAATCCTGCGTAGAAATCGGCTTGTAGCTCGTTGGCAACAGAAACTCTGTTCATATCTGTTTCAGAATATCTTCCGCTTTGTCTCAGCTGATCGACTTTGTCCAATGTTCCTAACAGATTTTGAATGTGATGTCCATATTCGTGACCAAGAACATAGGCAACTGTAAATTGCCCAACCTTAGCTCCGAATTTCTGTTGCAGCTCATTGAAAAAACTCATATCCATATAGATCGTTTGGTCATTAGGACAATAGAAAGGACCCATTTCTGATTGAGCAGTTCCACATCCTGACCGGGTTACGCTTTCA
This sequence comes from Epilithonimonas pallida, assembly GCF_900182975.1. NCBI lineage: Bacteria > Pseudomonadati > Bacteroidota > Flavobacteriia > Flavobacteriales > Weeksellaceae > Epilithonimonas > Epilithonimonas pallida. The sequence continues at coordinate 127,552 of NZ_FXUO01000009.1, forward strand.
AACAAAACAACTTTTGCCGGTCTGAACTGGATTCCGTTTTGGTTAAAAACATTTGTCCAAGTCTTTTCATTTTCTTTAGTGAGCATTCTTACAAATTCTCTGATGTTGAGCTCTTCTTTAGAAAGTTGTCTCTGTTCGGTCTGTTGTGGTGCAGAATTACTTCCATTATTGAGAATTGCAGAAGGATCACCACCAAGAAAGAAAACTATTGCCGCGATAATGATCGTTCCCAGACCACCACCAACAAGCATTCCACCGCCGCCACCTGAGCCGCGTCTGTCGTCAACATTGTCACTTCTATCGTTTGTCCATTTCATGATTGATATTTTGTGTTTTTAAAATTAAGAAATTCTTTTATAGCTATAACGAAAAATTATGCCGTTGTTTGTCAATAGCTCCGATAGTAGTAGAGACATCCTTTTTTGTTTTCTTATCCTAGTTTTCTTTGATGATAAAAACGTTTTGAAAGACAAAAAAGATACAGCCCTTCCACTCTACCGGTATTAATCTTCTGGAAATTTTATTATAAAGAAACTTTTGTATTGAAGTCAATCATTTTCAATGCCGTAACAGCTGCTTCTACACCTTTGTTACCAAGGTTTCCACCACTTCTGGCAATCGATTGTTCTTTGGTGTCGTCTGTCAAAACACAGAAAATCGCAGGTGTATCTGTCAATATGTTGCAATCTTTGATCCCTTGGGTTACACCTGAACAAACATATTCGAAATGTGGCGTTTCCCCACGGATAACGTTGCCAATTGCAATCACTGCTGCAAATTTGTTGGAGCGGCAAAGTTTCATCGCTGCAAAACTCAACTCGAATGCGCCGGGAACATAATAAATATGAATGTTTTCTTCCTTGATGCCTTCTGCTTTCAGCGTTTCGACTGCGCCGTTTCTCAGATTGTAGGTTACAAAATCGTTCCACTCAGAAACAACAATGCCGATAGAATATTCATCGGCATTGGATATGTTGAGCGGCTTATAATCTGATAGATTAGTTGTTGCCATTGTTTAGTAATATTTTGTCATTTCTATGAAAGCATCGGATTGCCCGTTGTCATAGTCTTGATATTTTTCATCGATTGTAGCGAAATATTTTTTAGCGTCAGCATTTTTCTTAAGAGCCAAAGCTAACATTCCCGCTTTTTTTGTGAAATAATAAGATGTGTAAGCATCGTCTGAAGCAGAAGAAGCTTTGTCAGCCATTGCTAATGCATCATCAGCTTTGTTAAGGTTGGATAGGCAATCTGCCATTGCGCCATATTTAAGCGCTACCAAAACTTTGTTATCTGAACTGAAATTATCTAACAGATCATAAGCTTTCTGATAATTTCCTTTTTTGAATTCGATAAGACCGGCATTGTAAGCAGATAGTTTACCAGCTTTTGTACTCCCGTATTCTTCATAAGTTCCAATGAAACCTGGGTTCGCAACGGATTTTCCACCAAGAGCAAGGTCTTCTTTTCCATCGGCTAGGTTTTTCTGAGCGGCAAGATAACTTTTTGTAGCTTCCTCATTTTTAGGACCAATAATAAATTGCTGATATCCGAACCACCCCAAAACTGCAACGATTAGAACTCCAAATGCGATGCTGAGTGCTTTTGCATTTTTTTCCAAAAATGACTCGATATTAAGTGCTTCTTTATCAAGGTCTTTGAAGAATTCCACAGTTTCCTTTCCTTCCTGTTCGTGATTTTTGTTATGCTGGTTTGCCATAATTTTTTTAATAAATAGACTGCAAATTTAATGTTTTCCTTTTGATATGCAAAAACTTCTTTTTCTGATGGTTAAAATATTTTAATATTTCAGAATAGAATAAACTTCTGCGTCAAATTTTTTGAGTCTTTCCACACCATTCAGATCTTTCAAATCAATCAAAAAACTGAATTGTGCAGGAATTGCCCCTTGCTTTGAAACTAACTTCGCTGCAGCTTCCGTAGTTCCGCCTGTTGCCAATAGGTCGTCATGGATCAGAACGCGTTGTCCGGGTTTAAGATGACCTGTTTTCATTTCGATTTCTGCAGAGCCATATTCCAGATCATATTTTTCTCCGATAAACGGCGGTGGTAATTTGCCTGCTTTTCTTATTAAAACAAAAGGAACGTCCAAAGCAACGGCAATGGCAATCCCGAAGAGATAACCACGGCTTTCGATTCCGCAAACGACATCAATTTTTCCACGACTGAAATTGGCTAAATCAGCAATCACTTCCTCATATAACTTTGGCTGAAGAAAAATCGGACAAATATCTTTGAACTGAATCCCCGGAATCGGAAAATCAGGAATATTTTCTATTGTGCCTTCTAATTTTTTAATCAATTCTGCGGATGCCATCTTCTGTTTTAATTGTTGATTTTATAAGTGGTGATTTTCCAGTTGTTATTAACAGCTTTCAGTCCGTAAGTGACATTGAGTGAAGTTGTTTTCCCGTTTTTGTCGGTCACATCATACGTTACGTTAACATTAGCAGAATTATCTTTGTTGTAGGGAACAGAAATGTTCTTAACACTGATATTCTTAACCGAACCAAAGCCTGAGTTAGGGTTAGAAAATTTGTCATATGATCCCCAGTTTGGATTATCAGCGGATTCATAGGCTGCTTTGAAATTCTGTGAGGATAAATTATTAAGAAATTTTGTTACCGTTGCTTTTGGATCAGCTGTGTTTTTTGCTGGAGCCGGAAGTGGAATAGTTTCTCCGGTTTGTGGATTGACTTCAGGATTTTGATTAACCTGAGTAGAATCAGAAGCAACAGGAGCCGGCGGAGTGTAAAGGGCATTGCCATTTACAGGAATTCCTGTCTTGATCATTTGTAACAACTTTTTAGTTGTTTTAACACTCAATTTTACATCGATTTTATCTTCAAAGATTTTTTCTTTTGGGAGCTTTGAATACATGATGGTGAATCCTCTGAATGCAGGATCCTGCATCAGGTTTTTAGACGTTGAGATTTTGTTGCCTCCGCTGGAGATTTCCATTATCGTTTCCAAAGCTGCTCCGTCGAAACTGACCTTGTTGCCATTATTATCAACCAATTGCGGAATTACAATTAATCCTTTTGAACCCGTCAGGCTATCACCCGCAATATTCCTTACCACAATATTGAGAGCCGCTGCGTCCACATCATTAGGATCTTTTTCAGAAGCAATCTCGTTACCGAAAATGTTCATTTCTCCTAAGCTTGGTGGCGCCGTACTGCTCCATGCAATGCCGTTTTTCTGGGCAACCTGATCGGCCATTGCAAAGATTTCTGCTGTCTTTTTACCGTCGAGAAGTTTTCCGAGAGCTGCGATTTCTGCAATGTCGCCGTCTGCTTCTACCCCGAAGGTTTTCAGAATGTATAAAGCTTCATTAAATTTTACCTGCTTCAAGGTTGGAAGACTGGAAGCCATATCATTAATACTTTCCTGGAAACTTTTACGGCTGCTTCCGTCAACACTTGTTTTTTTACATCCTATCATAAACATGAACAATGCTGCTAAGAGACAATATTTTATGTGCTTCATTTTCAGTAAGATTTATTTTTAAAAATAAGAAATAAGTTTGATTCGTAAGTCCTTAGATCAATTAATATGCAAAATTAAATTTAAAATTTATAATTTTCCGATTTTTCAAAGAAAATTAAAAAAAGTAACTTTACGGAAAATTACAGTTAATGCAGAACAAATTGGTTATTGATATTCACAGTTTTTCTTATAAAAAAAAAGGAATTCCTAAAGATGCATCAGGGAACGGCGGTGGTTTCGTTTTTGATTGCCGGGGAATCCTCAATCCAGGGAGAATTGAAGAATACAAATCACAGACAGGTAACGATATAGGAGTCCAGGAGTTTTTGGAACAAAAAACAGAAATGCCTCAGTTTTTAAAATCGGTTCAAAGTCTTATTTCTATCAGTATCAAAAACTACTTGGAAAGAGGTTTTGAACACCTGCAGATCAATTTTGGCTGTACTGGTGGGCAACACCGTTCGGTTTATTCTGCGATTAAAACGGCTGAATTCATCAGACAGAATTTCCCGGATGCGGAAGTGAGAGTTTACCACGATGAACAATTGCATTTAAATCCCGCAACCGTATGAAAGCAATGATTTTTGCGGCAGGAATGGGAACCCGGTTAAAACCCTTCACTGACAGTCATCCGAAAGCTTTGGCACAAGTTAATGGCGTTCCGTTGTTAGAAAGAAATATCAAGTATCTTCAGGGTTATGGGATTAATGATTTTGTCATTAATATTCACCATTTCGGAGGTCAGATTTTAGCTTTTTTAGCTGAGAATGATAATTTCGGAGCCAACATCGAAATCTCTAACGAGTCCGAGAAACTTCTGGAAACTGGAGGCGGATTGTTGTTTGCTAAACGTTTTTTAGAAAATGAGAAAACATTTCTGATCATGAATGTTGATATTCTGACAGATCTTAATATTAGTAATTTTATCAGACTTCACGAAACCAAAGGTGCAATGATTACATTAGCAGTTTCGGATAGAGACAGTTCCAGAAAACTGTTGTTTAATGATAATATGTATTTGAAAGGTTGGAAAAATCTGAAGGATAATAAAAAGAAAGTCGTTGGCGGAATTTTTAAATTAAGAGAATTAGCTTTCAGTGGAGTTCATTGTGTAAATTCGGAGATATTTGACAAGATGACCAGAACAGGTAAATTTTCTATTATGGATGAATATATGGACCTGATGAAAGAAGATATTATTATTGGCTATCAGCACACGTCTAATTTGATAGACGTTGGTAAACCCGAATCGATTGCTGAAGCAGAAAAATTATTCAAATGACACAACAAGACGAAGAAAAAAGACTGCACGATAGTCTCAGGCAAAAAACCTGGGACGAGACCATTACCAAAGACAGTTGGATGGTTTTCAGGATTATGTCGGAATTTGTAGATGGTTACGAGAAAATGGTACGCATTGGGCCTTGCGTTTCCATATTCGGTTCTGCAAGACTGAAAGAAGACAGTTATTACTATAAAATGGCTTCAGAAATTGCTAAGAAAATTACCGAAATTGGATTTGGAGTTATTACCGGAGGCGGTCCGGGAATAATGGAGGCCGGCAACAGAGGTGCAAGTGGGCACGGAAAATCGATAGGGCTGAATATTGAACTGCCTTTTGAACAGCATTTTAATCCTTATGTAGATAAAGGTTATAATATCAATTTTGATTATTTTTTCGTTAGAAAGGTAATGTTTGTGAAATATTCCCAGGGTTTCGTCGTAATGCCTGGCGGTTTCGGAACATTGGATGAATTATCGGAAGCTTTGACATTAATCCAAACCAACAAAATCGGAAAGTTTCCTATTGTATTAGTTGGAAGCGAGTTCTGGAGCGGCTTACTGGATTGGTTCAAAGGAACGTTAGTAAAAGAAGGATTGATCGCAGAACAGGATCTTTCGCTTTTCAGAGTTGTGGATACTGCGGATGATGCGGTAGCGCACATCAAAGCATTTTATGATAAATATTCGGTGAGTGTCAACTTCTAACATCTGGCATATAATTTGACCGATACCTATACTAAAAGTTATTAAATATTACAAAAATGAAAAAATCATTATTTATATTGTCTTTGGGGATTTTGCTTATCAGCTTTTTCAGTTTCAAAGATTTTGACTTCTTTTCGTCAATGACCAAAGTGGATTATATTGATGGAAGTAAGACTCTTAAATTTACTACCAAACTTAATACTAATCATATCTCACAAGCGGTAAGAATTGATCCGGCAACAGCAGGTTTCGAGGCAGAAGTAAAAAAATATGTGAACAACAATGTGGATGTTGCAGTAAACGGAGCTCCTAAAACATTGACGTTTACAGGAAGCCAAGTCAATGGAGAATCTGTTTGGGTTTATTACGAAGTGGGAAATGTTTCTGATATTTCCAGCCTGAGAATCAAAAACAGTATCCTGATTGGCCAGTTTCCGAAACAAGTCAATATAATGAACATTACTTATAAAGGGAGTCTGAAAACACTCAATTTCCAAAAAGGAAAAGAATCTGCAGAAGTTACTTTCTAAATAATACCAAAGTCGGCAATGAGCCGACTTTTTTATTTATTCTGTTTCGATAATGATGAATTGATCTTTGTCCTTAAACTGATGATCTTTATCCATCAGATCTTTGAGGTTGAAAACAGCTTCTATTGTATTGTTATCAGTTTTTTTTATCCAGTCGTGCTTACCTTTGATGGATTTGATTTTCTTTTCAAAAACCAATTTGTTTTTAAAATCCATATCCATCATATTCAAAAAGGTGCTCATCTCTTCGGGGCTTGCTGAGTCTCCTTTATCATCACCTTTCAGAATACCCTGAAGTTCTTCCGGAGACATCTGAAGTTTTGACGTATCAATTCTCAGGATTTTGCCATCCCAATCTTCAAAAGCCGAATTATTCATTACAGAACTTTCCTTTCCCATCAATGGTCCGGCAGCGGCTAATTCTTCCTTTGTCAGAGGTTCCGATTTTACAGAAAAACCTTTGAAATCATTTGCATCGAAATTACCTTTGAAGAATAATTTTTTCAGAATTTTTATAGAATCCTGATTTGTGGTTATTTTTCCATCCTCTTTTTGAAGGTCGTAAAGACTTTTCCAATCTCTCGGATATTTTTCCATTTTAAGGAAGTCCTGATCCTGATTTAGAGAATCTGGCATCAATCCTTTCATCATTTCCAAAGCCTGAGCCATATCGATATCTGTCGCAAAGCTGAATTTTTTATCAGCATAATAATGATTGGTCGTAGATACGGAACAGGACTGTAATGCAAATGTCCCGACAATGAGAATAATGATATTCCAAAAAGTGAAGTACTTAATCATGAGTGATTTGTATAATTAAAAAATTAAATCTAAGAATTAATGACAATTGGTGTGATCCATATGGAATCCATCTGTAGAGTGTTGAACCTGCAATGATTCTGGTTTTGGTGAAACGTAAGGTATTCCCAATTCTAAACCCCTCAGAATAAATAATCCACCCAAAAAGATCATCATTACAGGAATCAGTCTTAAAATTTTTACCCGGAAAGTTGTTGTGATGAAATTTCCTAAAAAAACTACAGTAAACATAAACGGAAACGTCCCCAGACCAAACAGCAACATGAACAGTGAGCCCTGCCAGATTCCGCCTGCAGCTAATGAAGCCGTCAGAGCCATATAAACCATTCCGCAGGGTAGAAAACCATTAAGTATTCCGGTTGCAAAACGGGATTTGTAATCGGGGCGCTGAAGAATTTTTCCCAATTTCATTTTTACTTTTAGCAGCGCTTTCGAAACAAAAGGAATTTTGGTTGCAAAGTCCTTCCCACCAAATGACGAAATGGCCATAATTATTAAAAGAATTCCTACAGAAACGGTTAAATATTTTTGAAACCCAGCCAGTTCAAAGCTCTGACCAATAATTCCTAGAACGGCACCCAAAATAGAGTAGGTGAGGATTCTTCCTAGTTGATAAGTGAGGTTTTGTAAATAAAAGTTAGCTTTCTGATTCTTGGTAAGACCCATAGACAAAGCGATAGGACCGCACATCCCAATACAATGGAATCCTGATGCGAAGCCCAATCCAATCGCTGATATTATGAATGTCATTTCCATTGAATATCGTAATCTATCTGATATGGTTTTTTATTTTGTGTCCATTTCAATTTCAATGTATAAGAACCTTTGGAAATTACTTTTTTAGGAATCAGGAATAGATTATGTTGTAAGACGATTTCTTTTTTTACGTCCAGATTAGAATCATCTGTACGGAAAAGTATAAAATTTACTTTGTTTTCATCTGTTTTGATACTTTCCGGAAAAGTAATCAGCATGCCTTCGCTTGTTGCTTTATATGCCGGCAGCTGTTCCAGTTTTGCCGCATTGTCTTTTGCATCAATTATTTTCTGATATTCCAATTCTTCTTCATAATAATTGTTAGAGATCATATCTGCATTCTGCTTCCCAATCGGGAATATAAAAATCAGAAATAAGATGAAGAGGATAAAACATCCCAATGCAATAGCCAAACCGTGTCCCCAATGTAATTTTTTCATTTCTGATCTTTATTAAAATTGAAATTTGAAAGGACCTTCGAAATAAGTATTGTAAGAATCCAGCAATTCACCATTCATATCATAAACCCCAAGCGTCAGATTTTGTTTTGAAAGTTTAATTTGACTTTCCGGGAAACTTACATTAATGGTTCCTTTTATCATTGCATCACGTTTCAAAATGATTTTGTTCGATGAATAACCCGATGATATCTCTCCGTTGGAAGGTTCAATGATTTTGATAATAACAGTTTTTGTCTCGTTAGATTTGTTGAGAAACGTATAATTATAAGTATTAGTGATTTTCCCATCTCTTACAAAGAAAGTGGATCCAGGAGGTTTAAGGAATTTGGCTTCCATTTCGCCTCTGTTGTAAATAAGATAGCCTAAGAATCCAACCAATAATGTTAAAATGACCGTATAGATTTTCATCTTTCCGGAAAATTTGAAGCGTTGTTGCTCTTCGATTTCTTTTTCGGAAGCATAACGGATCAAACCTGTTGGCAAGCCTACTTTTATCATTACTTCATCACAGGCATCAATACAGGCTGTACAGTTGACACATTCCATTTGTAATCCGTCTCTGATATCGATCCCGGTAGGACAAACCACAACACATTGTTTGCAATCTATACAATCACCTTTTCCTACAGCTCGTCTGTCTTCTCCTTTTTTCCATTTGGAGCGGTTTTCTCCTCTTTTATAATCGTAGAAAACGTTGATGGTTTCTTTATCGATCAAAACGCCTTGTAATCTTCCGTATGGACAAACCATTGTACAAACCTGTTCTCTGAACCATGCAAACACAAAATAAAATGCAGCGGTAAAAAGAATCATGACCAAAAAATTAGTAGGCTTTTCAAACGGCCCCTGTTGCATGATTCTGAAGACTTCCTCATAACCCACAATGTACATGAACATAATATGAGTGATAATGACTGAAATCAGAATGAAAATGAACCATTTTAATGATCTTTTCCAGATTTTCTCAGTATTCCAGGGTTGATTGTCCAGCTTGATCTGCTTGTTTCTGTCGCCTTCTATTGCATATTCTATTTTGCGGAAAATCATTTCTAAAAAGATCGTTTGCGGACAAATCCATCCACAAAAGATCCTCCCGAAGGCAACCGTAAAAAGAATAATGAATATTAATGAAGTAATTGCCCCTAACGCCAAAATGAAAAAATCCTGAGGATAAAAAGGCTGACCGAATATGAAAAACTGACGGTCTATGATATTGAACATCAATAGCGGATTCCCGTTGAACTTAAGGAATGGCAATGTAAAATAGACTATTAATAAGAAGATGCTTACGAGAACTCTGTAATTGGTATATTTCCCCTTAGGTTTTCTTGGATAAACCCATCTTCTCTTTCCGGTATTATCCATTGTACCAACAGAGTCTCTGAATGTCTCAGCTTCTACTACCCAGCTTTCGGCTTCGTTGTATTTTTTTTCTGTAGTACTCATGTTATTTAGATAAAAAAAAGAGATTGTCCGAAAAATGAATTAGTTATAATTCTTTTTTCAAATATCATTCCTAAATAGAACGATATCCTTTGACAATCTCTTTGTATGTATTAATTAGATTTTTCCCAGTGTGCCTCAGTTCCCTGAGGAGCAGCACCACCTTGTGCAGGTGTGATAGGAGCCTGTTCCTGATTGATATGATAGACGTAAGCTGCTACAGCCTGCATTTCAAAACCATTCACAACGCCATTCTTACCCCAAGCCTGCATTGTAGGGTTATTTTTACTTCCGTTTTCAACCATGTAGAATACATTCTTGAATAATGTTTTCTCCGGCTGATTGATCCAGAAATTATCTGTTAAGTTAGGTCCGATTCCTCCTTTTCCGCCTTCACCGTGACAAGAAACGCAGTTAGTTTCGAATACGGCTTTACCAGCTTCCACATTATCTTCAGAAAAAACAGCCGTTTCAAGTGTTGGTTGAGTTACTGTTGCCATATAATCATTGATGGCAGCGGTTTGCTCTCTGTATTCTTGCTCGTATTCTTTGTAAGGATGTGCGAAATCTGTCAGGAAATATGATGATACATATAAAATACAATATGCAACTCCAAAGTAGAAAAGGCCTAACCACCATTTTGGAAGCTGATTGTCAAGCTCCATAATTCCGTCGAATCCATGGTCGATAAGGATATCTTTTTCTTCTTTTTCAGACTGGCTTTTGAATGCTCCGTTCCATAGGTATTGGAAATAAGGCACTTTTTTCTCGGTCAGATATTTTGCTTTTTCGGTGTCCGTTAATTTTTTGAATTTTTCATTCTCAATCAAATCACCAATTGCATTCTGAATGAAAACTACAATGATGCTGATCAAAGCTGTTCCCAAGAAATATCTGGATGTCAGAAAGTCTGATGTTTGTGAGAACATATAAAAAACGACAAGTAATAATCCTAAAACGATTAAAATATTAATATAAACAGGTGTTCTTCTTTTCATGATTAATTTCTTTATAAGTTACAAAGTTTGATCTTCGTCATCGTCTTTTTCCAGCGGTGCATTCTCTTCTTCGTTGTAATACTTTTTCGGTCTGTTGATTACAATATAAACCACAACCAGAAAAAACAGAATGAAGATGATCATTGCTAAAGTTTGGAAAAAACCTGCGTTTTCCACATTGGAGACGATGTCTTTAAAACTTTGCGGAATCATTTTATTTAATTTTAATTACTAGCAGTTTTTATTTCTGTTGTTTTGATATCGGTTCCCAGCCTTTGCAGGTAAGATATCAATGCCACAATCTCTCTCTTTTCAAGCGGTACAAATTG
>NZ_FXUO01000010.1:0-107571 GCF_900182975.1 Epilithonimonas pallida
GGTAAACCCATAATGTTGAAAAAAGCTCCCGAAGCTTCCGTTCAACAGGGTTTTCATTGTTCGTGCTTCGCACGCAACGAAAACTTAGCTATTGTATGCCGTTATTTTTAGAAGTACACAGCTTTAAATACTGCTAATAGTGCTCTTCTCCCCACGTTTAGATTTAAAATATCTCCACTAATCATATAGTTGTCCGTCAATTTAAAAACCTCCATAAATTCACTTTCTTTGATATCTACATCTGGACAAGTTTTCATTACTAACGCAAGATTTTTATTAAATCTAATTCTGTTTTCTTCACTTAATTCAAACTGTCAACTAAACTGATTGCAACCTGCAAAACCTGAAACTGTTATATCACTTTTTAAGATAAAGTATTTCTTTTTTTTTATATCTTTTCCTTAAGTGTTCTCAGTTTCCAATATTTATTAACAATTTAATTGTCATTTTCACGGGCAAAAATGGATTCACCTTCTTTTATCGTTTCCAATATTTTAATACCCTTAATTTCCATTGGTTTTACATTTAATGGGTTTTTGTCTAAAATCACAAAATCTGCTAATTTACCTTTGGTTAATGTACCTTTTAAATTTTCCTCATAAAATTCATAAGCTGCGTTAATTGTTATCGCCTTGATAGCTTGATATGGCGAAACTCTTTCGGCTGCTCCAATTGTTGCGCCCGAACGAGAAACTCTGTTTACCGCTGTCCAAATGGTAAATATTGGATCGATTGGTGTAACAGTAGCATCTGAATGGTTGGTTGGTTTGAGTCCTAATTTTATTGAACTTGCCAATGGACTTAAAAAGTATGCTCTTTCTTTACCTAAATTTTTTACGTGAACATCTCCCCAAAAATAAGCGTGATTTGTAAAAAATGAAGGTTCCATATTGTATTTTTTGAATGTAACAAGTTGGTCTGGCCTTGCAAACTGCGCGTGAATAATAATCGTTCTTCTGTCTTTATCCAATGGTTGATTTAATTTTTTACAAGCGTTTTCGTGAGCTGAAATAATCATATCAACTGTCGCATCTCCATTACAATGAATAAACAATTGATTGTCGTTTTTATAAGCCGTTACAAATAATTTATTGAGAGCTTCTTGAGTTAAACTTGGCAAGCCTCTGCAATCGTGAAAACATCCGGGAACTTCTGTTAAAAATGGTTTTGTAAAGTAAGCTGTTTTACCCTGTGGCGAACCATCAGCTACTATTTTTGTGCCTTGTACTTTAAATCCGTTTTTGTACTTCTTAAATGAAAGCGAAGCATCTTTTATATTGCTTTCTAATTCCGAATAACCAGCCAAAGAAATCAAATCTATTTTTAGTTTACCAACATCAGCCTGAGATTGAAAAAAGTGAATAGTATTTCTGTCTGTCATTCCATCTTGCGCAGTAGTTATTCCATTTGAAGCATAATACTCTTGTGTAGTTTCAAAAAATTCTGCTTGCTTGGATACTGATTTTTCTAACATTAACTGTACAAATGGATACATAGCTGTTTCTTGAACCAATCCAGTCGGGTCTTGTGTGTTTGGGAAACGCTGTATGTTTCCACCTTCAGGATTTTTCGTTTCAGCATTTACTTTTAATTCTTTTAATGCTAGTGAATTTGCAACACCCATATGGCCGCTTGTGTGCTGTAAATAAACTGGATTGTTTGGCAATACTTTGTCAATGTCCTTTTTAGTTGGATGACGTTTTTCTGCTAATTCTCCGTCATCATAACCCCACCCAAAAATCCATTCTCCGTCAGGGATATTTTTTTCTTCTTTATATTTTTTCAGTTCGGCTAAAATATCATCAATATTCTCGACTGTACCTACTGGTTTAGGGTTTAAATCCACCTGTCCCATTGTATTAGAAACCATACCAAAATGACTGTGAGGGTCAATAAATCCAGGCAACAGCGTTTTCCCTTTCAAGTCGATCTTGTTCAAATTAGAAAATTGTTTTTCTGCTTTTTTTAATGTTCCCACAAACGCAATTTTTCCGTCTTGTTCAACTATTGCTTCGGCATACATTGGCTCTTCGGTGTCCATTGTAATAATATTGCCATTGAAATATAAATTTGCGGCTTGAGTTTCATTTTGACTATGTTTACTACTGTTTGCACAACCTAATAGTAACAATACAGCTAAAAAGGATATTACATTTTTATTTATCATACCTGAATTTTTTTATTAAGACAATAAATCAACATAACCCCAAATTAATGTTCCTACTAAATCTGTAAGCCCAGAGATGACATATATAGTTTCGTGTAGTGGGTTTTTATCTTTTATTCCTGTTCGTTTTTTCAATAAAATTTATAATGTTTGTTAGCTTCCATAATTTTTGTATTTATAATGACAGCTAACGTTCCGGCGCTTGGCGAGGTTGCGAGCTTCGGAACAGATTATTTTCTATTAAAGATAAAATTTCTTGCGAGAAATAAACGTGAATTTACTATAAAATTCGCAGTCTTGCCAAACGCCTGCTAGCAGAAGTTGTTTATGTTTTTTAATATTCCGTCAGTAATATATTTTTCAGTTCCTTTATAATAATAGCCAAAATTTAGATAATCATTAAAACTTCCAGTATCTTCTTTACCATTAGAAAAATAATATTCAAAAAATTTACTTGGCTTAAACTCGAACTCATTTTTTTTAATTCTGCAAGTATAAAAGTTCACATCATTTTGATTTTTATATCCATAATATGAACCTTTCCTTTTCGCAAAATCCATCAATAACTAAAACCAACAGAAATTTCATCTTTTAGAAAATGGCTTGAAAAATTCTCTTCCTTTGGAGGGGGGCGCCAGGAAGAGATGGTTAAAACTTTAATACTTATTAACAAATTCTATATCTTCTGTATCAATTAATTTCTCTATCTTGGTAAAGGTATTATAAATGATAACAAAGACATTATTTATCATTTATAATTTATAATCCATCATTTATAATTATCTTTATGTCGGTTCAGTCTTATTCATTATTTTCCGATTTCGATATATACCTTTTCCGTTCGGGCAAACACACAAGGCTCTATGAAAAATTCGGCTCACACAAGATTGAGGTAGATGGCGTTTCCGGCGTTTATTTTGCTGTTTGGGCGCCAAATGCTACAGAAGTTTCAGTCATGGGAAATTTCAACAATTGGAATTCTTTTTCGCACCATTTGGCAGGCCGCTGGGATCAATCCGGTATTTGGGAAGGCTTTATTCCAGACTTGGATTTTGGTGAAGTTTACAAATACGGAATTAGAACAACTGAAGGGATTTTGTTGGAAAAAGCCGACCCGTACGGACTTTGTTTTGAAAATGCATTGCAGGCTGGTTCTGCAGTTTGTACGACCTGGTATGAGTGGCAGGACAAAGACTGGATGGAAAAACGCTGGCGATACAACAGCCTGGAATCACCCATTTCTGTTTACGAGATGCATCTCGGTTCCTGGATGCGCGATCCTGGAAATCCGGATAGATTCCTGAGCTATGGTGAGATTGCCGATAAATTAGTTCCTTATCTCAAGGCAATGAATTTTACACATGTAGAATTTATGCCGGTGATGGAGTATCCATATGATCCAAGCTGGGGTTATCAGATTACAGGTTTCTATGCAGCGACTTCACGGTTCGGTGGCCCGCAGGAATTGATGTACTTGATTTCCGAACTTCATAAAAATAATATCGGTGTTTTTCTGGATTGGGTGCCTTCCCATTTTCCAGGTGATGCTAATGGACTTCATCGTTTTGACGGCTCTTTTTTATACGAACACGAAGATCCGAGAAAAGGTTTTCATCCGGATTGGAAATCCTATATTTTTAATTACGGAAGACCTGAAGTCAAGTCATTTTTGATTTCAAATGCAATATTTTGGTTAGATCGTTATCACGCTGATGGTTTGCGTGTGGACGCTGTAACATCTATGCTTCATCTCGATTATTCCAGAAATGAAGGCGAGTGGGAACCAAACATCTATGGTGGCAATGTCAACTTGGAAGCCAAGCAATTTTTGCAGGATTTTAATGTTGCAGTTTACAAAGAATTTCCCGATGTTCAGACGATTGCAGAAGAAAGTTCCGACTTTCCAAAATTAACCAAACCTGTACACGATGACGGAATCGGTTTCGGAATGAAATGGATGATGGGATGGATGCATGATACTTTAGATTATTTCAAAGAAGACCCCATCAATAGAAAATATTATCACAACAAAATCACTTTTACGAGCACGTATATGTATAATGAAAATTACATGATGCCGTTGTCTCATGATGAGGTGGTGCATGGAAAAAGTAGTTTGATCTACAAAATGCCGGGCGACGAATGGCAAAAGTTTGCCAATCTCCGAGCGATGTATGTCTATATGTTTACGAATCCGGGAGCGAAATTATTGTTTATGGGCGATGAATTTGCCCAGACCACGGAATGGAATTTCAAAAGCTCGCTGGACTGGCATCTGCTTCAATATCCTGTTCACAAAAACCTTCAGGATTTTGTCAAAGATCTGAATCTGTTGTATAAAACACATCCGTCTTTATATGAGCTTCAATTCTCGCCCTATGGCTACGAATGGGTTGACGGTGATGACCGAGACAACTCGATTTTTGTTTACCTTAGAAAAAGCAAACGAGATAAAGAAGTTTTGATGACGGTCCTGAATCTTACACCAAGAAGTTTTGATTACAGAATAGGTATTGATGAAAATACAGACTGGAAAATCATTCTGAATTCCGATGATGAGAAATATAGCGGAAGCGGAGTAGAAGCTGTTATTTCTCAGAGGCTGGATGAGGGCTGGAATAACAGGAAGAACTCAATTATTCTTAGATTACCGCCTTTGTCGGGATTGGTTTTGAAACAAAGTAAATTAATCAAGAAGTCAAATATTGCAGGTTTCTTGAAACATAAAAAATAAAAATTAAGAAATATATATGAAAATATTTCACCTCTCTATGGAGTGTTATCCTGTCGCAAAAGTTGGAGGTTTGGCCGATGTGGTAGGAGCTTTACCAAAGTATCAAAACAAAATGGGTCTGGATGCGAAGGTGGTAATGCCTTGGTACAACAAACCGTTTTTCTACAACCACGACTTTGAAGTTGTGTTCGATGGCTTTATTCATCAGTCGTTTCATATGTATCAGGTTCAGGTTTATAAAGAGAAAAGCAACGTTTTGGGATTCGAATTGTATCTCGTTAAGATCCCGGGATTATTGGATAGGGAAAATGTTTATGGCTATTGGGATGAGAGTGAGCAGTTTATCGCATTCCAGCACGGTGTTTTGCATTGGCTGAGTGCAATGCAGATTCGTCCGGATATTTTACATTGCCATGATTATCATACCGGGCTGGTTCCTTTTATGATAGAATATTGTTATGAATTCGGATTTCTGAAAGGCGTGAAAACCATTGGAACCATTCATAACGGTGAATATCAGGGAAGTATGGATTGGCAGATGTCCAGTTTTCTTCCACATTTTGAAGGCTGGAAATGGGGACTTCTTGATTGGAATGGCAGAATCAATCCAATGGCTACAATGATCAAGACCTGCAATGCATTCAATGCGGTTTCTGGCGGTTATCTGGAAGAATTATTCTACAGTTTTCAGGGATTGGAGCCATTGATGAATCAGGAGCGGCAAAAAGCTTTCGGGATTATCAATGGTATTGATACCGAAGTTTGGGACCCGCAAACGGACGATATGTTGAAATTTAATTATAATAAAGATTACTCGGAAGAAGGAAAATGGGAGAATAAAAAAGTGATCTGTGCAGAATACGGACTCAATCCCAACCTTCCGCTGTTCGGATTTATAGGACGTTTTGCCGGAGAAAAAGGGGCTGATCTTTTGCCGGACATTGTTGAGAAAAGCATCCAGGAAACCAATGGTTCTTTGAATCTGATTGTGCTCGGTTCTGGAAACCAACATATTGAAAACAGATTGAAGGAATTACAATATAGATTCAATATTAATTTTGCGCTGGATTTAGGCTATAAAGAATATTTGTCGCATCAGATTTATGCCTCGGCAGATTTCTTGCTCATGCCAAGCCGTGTCGAGCCTTGCGGACTGAACCAGATGTATTCTATGCGATACGGAACGGTTCCCATTGTAAGATATACGGGAGGCTTACGGGATACGGTTCAAGATATTTCAACAGGTGGAAGTGGACTTAACTTTACCACTGCTGGTGCAGATGATGCCGTTCACGCAATTAAAAGAGCTTTGCATATCTACAGCCAGAAAGACCTTATGAAAGGTTTGATTTACAGCAATATGTCGTTTGACTTCTCTTGGGAAAAATCGGCTAAGAACTATTTGGAAATGTATAATTATTAATTCATAATTTAATAAGCAAATATTTTCGTTAACATTGGCTTAATATTTGGGAAGATTTCTTAGCTTTATAATAAATAACAGAAAATAATATATAACCAGCACATCTATGAAAGAAAGCGTAATCTCCATAGTTTTGGGAGGCGGAAGAGGAACGAGATTGTTTCCATTGACTTACACAAGGTCCAAGCCGGCGGTTCCTATTGCGGGAAAATACCGTTTGGTCGACATTCCGATTTCGAATTGCCTCAACTCCGGTCTTAACAGGATCTTGGTTTTGACCCAGTTTAATTCAGCATCATTGAATTCCCACATCAAGAACTCTTATCACTTTGACATTTTCAGCAAAGGTTTTGTGGATATCCTGGCTGCAGAACAGAATGTCGAAAACGAGAATTGGTACCAAGGAACGGCGGATGCTGTTCGTCAGACAATGAAACATCTTGAAAAATACGAATATGAATATATTTTGATTCTCTCCGGAGACCAGCTTTATCAGATGGATTTCCAAAAGATGATTAATTTTCACAAAGAGCAGGGGGGTGACATTACCATTGCTACTATTCCTGTTAATGCTAAAGATGCTACAGGCTTCGGAATTATGAAAGCAGATGAGGAAGGGAATATTACGGCTTTCACAGAAAAACCAAGTCTGGATGCCTTGAAAGACTGGAAATCTGAAACAAGCGATGAAAGCAAAGCAAAAGGAAAGGAATATCTCGCTTCGATGGGGATCTATGTTTTCACGAAAAATGTTCTCAGACAACTATTTGCAGATTATGAAGGAGATGATTTCGGTAAAGACTTCATTCCTGCTTCCATTGGTACATTGAATGTTTTGAGCTATCAATACGATGGCTACTGGACGGATATAGGAACCATTGAATCATTTTATGAAGCTAATCTTGACTTGGCACAGGATTTACCTCAATTCAATTTATTCAGTTCCAATCCAATTTACACAAGAGCGAGAATGCTTCCGCCGACAAAGATTAATGGTTCTTATGTCAGCAAAACCATTTTTGGTGACGGATGTATCATTTTAGCAGATAAGATTGAAAATTGCATCATTGGAAACAGAACCCGAGTTGACCGGGGAACAACGATCGTTAATTCTTATGTAATGGGAGCCGATTACTATCAGACAGCTAAAGAAGTTGCGGATAATGAAGAAAGCGGGAAAACAAGTATGGGAATCGGGAAGTACTGTTATATCGACAAAGCCATTTTGGATAAAAACTGCTATATCGGGAATAATGTGAGAATCATCGGAGGAAAACATCATCCAGATGGCGATTACGACACGCACTCTATCAAAGACGGAATTGTGGTCGTAAAGAAAAACGCAGTCATTCCTGACGGTACAAATATTATGTAAATAAACACATATTTAATAAGACCCTTCGGAAGCGAAGGGTTTTATTTTTTTAAATTTGGCAAATAATTTGTCTAAGATTAATTCTATATACAGCAATTAATGAAGAATATATTTTTTCTTATCGGTTTTTTATTTTTTACGTCGGCGTCTGCCCAGTTCGATAATATCAATGCAGGTGAAGTTTTGAGCTATAGAATCCATTATGGTTTTATCACTGCAGGCAATGCAACTTTGGCAACAACCAGAACTTCTTACAAGGGGCAGCCCGCTTTTTATGTCAAAGGAATGGGGAAAACAAGTGGTGCTGCAAAGGCTTTTTTCAAAGTAGAAGATGTGTATGAAAGTTACATCAATGAAAACAAAGAACCGCTTTTTTATGTTAGAAACGTTTCTGAAGGCAGTTACACACAACATTTGCAAAGTACCTTTAATCCTGCAAACAATACTTTAGTTTTAGTTGATAAAAAACATACAGACAGGCCGGCGAAAACCGTTAAAGTTCCGAATGATGTACAGGATATGTTATCTTGTTTTTATTATCTCAGAAGTTTACCTTCGGAAAGTCTGAAAGTGGGTAGTGTTGTGAGAATGAATGTCTGGATTGATGACGAATTATTTCCCTTTCAGCTAAAGGTGGTTGGAACAGAAAATCTATCAACAAAATTTGGTAAGATCAATTGTCTTAAAATTATTCCTTCCGTTATCAGTGGTAGGGTTTTTAAACAGAAAGAAGGTGTTACGATGTGGGTTACCAATGACCAGAACAGAGTGCCGGTTCTTATAAAAGCCGAACTCGCAGTTGGCTCGCTCAAAGCAAGTATTGATAGTTACAGCAATGTGAAATATCCATTGAATTTTGCAAAATAATCATATTGAAAATCACTCTTAAAAGAGTGATTTTTTGTTTAAAGTTCAAATATTGTCTTAAGACAAGTTGAGCATAACAGAATAAAATTAACTTTGGTTTAAAAGAAATTCAAATGAATAAATTAAAAGTAATTACAGAAATCAATAAACCGATCGATGAGGTTTGGGACGCATTCAATAATCCGGAACATATCGTCAAATGGAACTTTGCTCACGAAAGCTGGGAATGTCCTTACGCTAAAAATGATTTGAAAGTTGGCGGGAAATTAGAGTCCAGAATGCAGGCAAAGGATGGCAGTTTCGGTTTCGATTTTATCGGGACTTATAATGAGGTTAAGGAAAATGAACTGATTAAGTATCACATGGAAGATGGCCGGGAAGTTGAAGTTATTTTTGAACGATTATCTGATGATAAAACAAAAGTGACAGAGAACTTCGAACCGGAAAATCAAAATCCATTGGAATTCCAAAAAGATGGCTGGCAGGCAATTTTGGATAACTTTAAAAACTACTCAGAAAGTAAATCTAACTAAACTCTAATTTCTAATATCATTACCAATGAACAACAATATATTTCCTTGTTTTTGGTTTAACCAAGACGGGGCAGAAGCAGCAGAATTTTATACTTCTGTTTTCAGAAATTGCCAGATTACGGTCAATACACCAATGGTCATCAATATAGAAATCGAAGGGCAGAAAATAATGTTCCTTAATGCCGGTCCAATGTTTAAGCCTAATGTTACATTGTCTTTAATGGTAATGTGTGATTCTGCTGAAGAAGTAGAAAGTTATTATCACAGACTTGCTGAGAAAGGGAAAGTAATGATGGAATTGGATTCCTATCCATGGAGTGAAAAATATGCCTGGGTGCAGGATCAGTATGGTATTTCCTGGCAGTTATATTTTGCAGCAGAAAAAGCTAAGCAAAAAATTTCTCCTGTAATGATGTTTACAGGTAAAAATGCCGGAAAATGTAAAGAAGCCTTGGATTATTATACGACCATTTTCCCGGATTCTGAGATAGAAGGTATTATGGAATATGAAGAAGGACAAGGCGATGTTGCTGGTAATGTAGCGCATTCTCAGTTTATTATTAATGGTTATGTGATGATGGCAATGGATAGTTCGCACGACCATAAAGCAGATTTTACAGAAGGAACTTCAATGACTGTAATGACAAAAGATCAGGATGAAACGGATTATTATTGGGATGAATTTACCAAAGAAGGACAAGAAAGTATGTGTGGCTGGCTAAAAGATAAATATGGCTTCAGCTGGCAGATTGTTCCGCACAGATTAATAGAATTGACTAACACACACGAAGTGGAGAAAGCTCAGAAAGCTTTTGGAGCTATGATGAAAATGAATAAAATCATCATCAAAGATATAGAGGACGCTTATTATAACTTATAAAATAAAAGTTATGGAAACATTAAGGTATCAGATTGAGATTGATGCACCGGCAGAAAAAGTCTGGGATGTTCTGTGGAATGATAAAACTTATTCTCAATGGACACATTATTTCAGTCCGGGTTCTTTGATGAAAACGGATTGGGAAGTTGGAGGTAAAACGTATTTTACGGATGCAAGTGGACAAAATGGTATGGTCAGTACAATAGAACGTATCGAAGAACCGAAGCATTTGATATTTAAACATCTTGGTGAACTTAATGATGGCGTGGAAGATGTTGACAGCGAAAAAGTGAAAGCCTGGAACGGAAGCCTGGAAGCTTATTATCTTGAGAATCATAACGGGAAAACAACACTCAAAGTTGAAGTCGATGTCGACAGTAGCTATAAAGATATGATGGATGAAGGTTTCAATAAAGGATTAGAAGTTGTAAAAAATCTTTCTGAAAAATTAATTTAAAAACGCAATAATGGATAAACCGACATCAGATAAATTAGGTATAGTCATTCCCGCATTTCGTGCGCACTCACAAACTTTTGTCATGGTTTTGGATGGTATTTCCGAAGAAGATGCCAAAAAAAGAATTGATGGAAAAACCAATCACATCATTTGGATGGTTGGGAATTTTGTTAATATGCGTTACAGTTTGGGTTGGGTTCTCGGACTCAAAGAAGAAGATCCTTTCAGCAAATTATTTTTCCAGGGAAAAGCTTTGGATGAAAATTTTAATTATCCAACATTAGAACAATTAAAAGATAGTTTTCATAAGATTTCTCCTTTGGTTTACCAGAAATTGCTGCAAGTTACTGACGAAGACTTAGACAAAGCTTTCCCGATGGGTATGGATGTCGACTTCTTCAAAGAAGATGTTCTCAATTTTATTGGAATGTGTATTGGAAGGGAGGATTACCTGGCCGGACAATTAGGGCTGATGAGAAAGATTCTCGGTTACGAAGGCATGAAATATAACTTCGATAAAGATTTAAAATATTAAAATGGTAAATGCTAAAAACTTCGAATACAGTTTCCATTCCAAGAGATCAGCGAACGAAATTTTTCCCATTTTACAAGATGTACGCAGTTGGTGGAACGGTTTTTTCGGGGAAAAAATAACTGGAGATACAAATAAGATTGGGGACGAATTTTCTTTTTCGGCAGGAGACGGTGTCCATTTTTCAAAACAAAAATTAATTGAAATACAGCCTGACAGAGAACTTGCTTGGCTGGTAACTGAAAGCAATTTGTCTTTTATTAATGATACTCATGAATGGGAAAATACCAAAATTAAATTCAATCTGGAAAAAACTGATAACGGAACAAACGTCACATTTATACACGAAGGTTTGATTCCAAATATCGAATGTTATAAAAATTGTTCCGGCGCTTGGACTCAATATTTGGAAAATTTAGAAAAATCTTTAAATTCATAAACATTGATGAAACCAAAATCAAATGGCTTTCAGAAAGCTGACGATATCAATCTCTATTACGAAATCTATGGAGTAGGAAAGCCGTTGGTTCTGATTCACGGAGGCGGTTCATCGGGATTTTATGATTTTGAGGAAACAATAAAGAGATTAGAGGATGATTTTCAGTTGATTGTCATTGATCTACAAAATCACGGTAAATCTGAACATCGCAATATCGCTGAAACTTTTGAACAGGATGCAAGAGATATAATGGCGGTTTTGGAGAAACTTAATATTATAAAAGCTTCTTTTTTCGGTTTCAGCAATGGTGCGACAACGGTTTTGCAAATTGGTCATCTTTTTCCTGATAATGTAGAGAAAATGGTGGCTGCATCTGGTGTTACCAAACGAAACGGAATGATAGACGGTTTTTTTGAAGGTATGTCCAAAGCAAGTGTAGAGAATATTATGCAAAAACTGAAGGATAATTTCCTGAAAATCAATCCGGACGACAGGCTTTTAAAAAATATGTTTGAGAAAGACAGCCAGCGGATGATAAACTTTCAAGATATTGATGATGAGGTTTTGAAATCCATAAAAAGTCCTGTTTCCCTGATTGCAGGTGATAAAGATGTGATAAAAGTGCAACATATCGCAGAAATGAATCAGCTGATTCCAGATTCCAAAGTAATGATTTTACCGGCAGGTCACGGTAATTATATGATGGCTGATGAGAATGGAAATGCAGATACAGAACTCATCGATTTCACAATATCTCAAATCAAAAAGTTTTTAAACTCATAAAATAAGTATAACTATAAAAAAATGTAAAATGCCAAAATTAAATTCATACCTCAATTTTGACGGTACAGCAGAAGAAGCTTTCAAATTTTATCAATCTGTTTTCGGTGGCGAATTCGTAGGTGGTGTTATGAAAATGGGAAATGCACCAGGAACAGAACATCTTCCCGAAGATGAAAAAAACCGTGTGATGCACATTGCGTTGCCAATAGGAAAAGACCTCTTGATGGCTTCGGACATTGTTCCGTCTATGGGACACAAACTCAATCAGGGAAACGGAAATTATATTTCCATTTTCCCGGAAAGTAGGGAAGAAGCAGACCGGATTTTCAATGGACTTTCTGCTGGCGGAGAAGTTGAGATGCCAATGGCTGACCAATTTTGGGGCGACTATTTCGGTAGCTTCAAAGACAAATACGGTGTTTACTGGATGGTGAATTTCAGTAAAGATTCTGGTTACGAAGGATAAATAGTTTTACACAAAGGCACAAAATAATTATTTGAATATTACTTTTTTAAGGCACAAAGTTGTATTATTTAGCAAAATCCCTTGTGCCTTTAACCATATTAAAATCTGGACATTTGTGTCTTTGTGATTAATTAAAAAATAACTCTATGGAAAAAGTAACAGCAAAAGCTTCTATCGGAATCCAGAAGCCTGTTTCAGAAGTATTTGAAGCGATTATCAATCCTGAAATAATGCGGAATTATTTCATTTCCAAAGGTTCCGGAAGAATGGAAGCCGGTAAAGAAATCTTCTGGTCTTTCCCCGAATTTGATGGTTCTTATCCATTGACAACGAAAGAAATAATTCCCAATGAAAAAATTGTTTTTGTTTGGGATCCAGAATCTGTTGTGACAATTGAATTACAACAGTTGTCTGAAAATAACACAGTGATAAAAGTTGCCGAAGAAGGGCATAGCAATGATGAAAAAGGGATAAAGTGGGCAATCGGTCAAACTGAAGGCTGGGCCAATTTTCTGGCTTGTATGAAAGCGTGGCTGGAATATGGAATCCATCTTAGGAAAGGTGCTTTTGACTTTATGAAAACGAATTAAAATTAAAGCTTTGCGATTGCAAGGCTTTTTTATTTTAATGGTTCATAGATCAATTGCACAACTCCTGACTTAAAGATATTTGTTTTTATCAGTTTGAGATTGAGTCGCTCGGTTAAGTCTTCAAACAATGGTTTTCCGCTTCCTAATGCTATTGGATGGACAGAAATCCGGTATATATCTACAAGATTTGATTGAATGAATGTTTTAATCAAACTTGCACCACCATACAACCAGATATCTTTTCCGGCTTCTTTTTTTATTTCTTCAACTTTTGTCTGTATACCAGAATTAATGAAAGTCGCATTTTCATCTTGTCTGTTTTGTTTTGAGAAAACGTATTTTTTCTTTGAGTGAACATTACTCCAAAGATTCTTTTCGACGTCGTCGGCACTGCTTTCTGGTTTAAAATTTCCCCAAGCATCATAACTTATTCGCCCATAGAAAATGGTGTCAACAGAAGATAGAAATCCGTCAAAATCCATATCATTATCCATAATGCACCAATCGATTTCTCCATTAGGACCTTCTATAAAACCGTCTAAAGTTACCGCTAAGTCTAATATTATTTTTCTCATTTTTCGTAATAAATATTTTAATTCTGAAAATTTTAAAATTACAAAATTGCGAGTAACTTTCTATAGTGTGACAGATCTTTCTAGGCTGTGCAGTTGCGCCCCGACCTGAGTGGAGCTCTTTTGTTATTGCGATTGTATAAAAGTTCAACAGATTGCTTCACTTTGTTCGCAATGAC
The DNA here is from genome assembly GCF_900182975.1 of Epilithonimonas pallida. Taxonomy (NCBI): domain Bacteria; kingdom Pseudomonadati; phylum Bacteroidota; class Flavobacteriia; order Flavobacteriales; family Weeksellaceae; genus Epilithonimonas; species Epilithonimonas pallida. The sequence continues at coordinate 13,998 of NZ_FXUO01000010.1, forward strand.
AAAAAAGCGGGAACGGAGGGCGGATAAAGGCGCCCAAATAATTATTTAAAGTAAAAGATTCGAGGTTGCGTCTTCCTAAATGTAAAACGTAAAACTTTAAAAAAATGAAAAAAGGAATTTTAGCAATTGCAGGTTTAGCAGCTATCGCCATTATCGCAAAAAAAGCACAAAAAAGAAAAGCATTCGTAAGAGGAATATTCGACGAATATGACGTAAAAGAAAGAACGCCGTTCGGATTTGCAGACAGAATCAGAACTATGAATGACGAAGAATACAACTCACTGAAAGAAAAAGTGAGAACGCAATTCGGAAGAGGTTGCTGTAAGCCAAGATCTGCAGAATAATTTTTTAGAAATTAAATTAAATTGTTAAAAAACGGGAAGTGAGAACTTTCCGTTTTTTTTCTTTTATTTCTTGCAAATCAGGCAAATTTTGCAGATTTTCTACCTGCGTAATCTGTGAAATCAACGAGAAATTAATTTTTGAGTGTTATTAAAATGAACGGAATCCTTAAATTTGCTTTGTGAAGGATTACTACTACTTTCTCGGAATTCCTCAAAATGCTTCATCAGAAGACATCAAAAAAGCCTACAGAAAATTGTCTCTGAAATATCATCCGGATAAAAATGATAACGATGAGTACTTTTCGGATAGATTCAGGGAAATTCAGGAAGCTTATGAAACACTGACTGACACGGATAGAAGACGACTTTATGACCAGAATCTCAGCAATCAACAACGAAATGTAAAAAGCATTTTACCTCCGAAAATCAAAAGTTTTTCTGCGAGTAAAATCCGGGCGAAAGTGGGCGAAGAAATAACAGTTTACTGGAATACTTACGATGCTGATCTGGTGAAAATAGTCCCTTTTGGATTAGAAAAACCGAATGGTGAAAGGACAATTCGAATTAAGGAATTTGATTCTCAAGGGAAATTCCAGATTTTGCTTCACGCGACCAATACAGTTCTTCACAAAACGGTTGTTCAGGGCATTACGATTACAGAACTAGCAGAATCTGAATCTGGTTCTGATGAAAAAGAGTCGTTGCACAATCCATCTGAATCTTTCCAAAAATCACCCAAAAAAGAAAACCAATCTAAAAGACTGGTTTCTGTTATTGTATTTTTAGCACTAATTGCTATGATTATCTGGCTGATGTTTAACTGATTTTCAGTCTGCCGGGACATTTTTTACAACGTTTTCCTTTCTTGAATTTTTTACAGCATTTTTTCTTGTCACAATACATTACTTCATCACTTCTGTAAGCCGGAGCCAAAGGTGCAATCTTGAAAGGAATAACTGTTGGAATCATGACTGCAAATATAAAGTAATTTAGACTAAATACAAATTAAAAGCAAAAAATTCCTTAATTAATTAACAACTAATGAATTAGTTTTATGTTTTAAGGGCTTATTTTAAATAAGGCGCTATCACTTTTGTCCAAAGTCTGTAACCTTCGGGCTTCATATGCAGCATGTCTCCCTTGAAGATATCGGTTCTTACTTTACCGTTTTCGTCATTCATTACTTTGGTAATGTCAATATATTTTGCTCTTTTTTGAGTTTTTAGGTAAGCTTCTATAGATTCATTAAGTTCTTTCATTTGAGGCCAGAATTGTTCACGACTTGGCGAATATTTGATGGAAACATAAGCAACAGGAACCTTCGGATACTTTGATCTGATCTTTTCAAAGAATATCTTGAATCTTTCCAGAACTTCGGCCGGAGTTGGATTGTCAGTTGCAATATCATTTTCTCCGCAATAGATAACGATTTGTTTAGGATTGTACGGATCTAATAGATCATCAGCATAATTATTAAGATCTAATAATCGGGAACCTCCAAAACCTCTGTTGATAATAGTTTTTCCAGGAAAATAATCATTAACATCTTTCCAGTAAGTGAAAGAAGAACTTCCTACGAATAGAATTGGTTTTTTCGGAATTCCGTTGGTTTGATCTAATTTTTTGAATTCTTGAATCTCTTTCCAGTAAGGTTTATCCTGAGCAAAGAATAGGAGAGAGTTGAGAATCAGTGCCAATAAAAAAAACTTTTTGAAAAGCTGTCTGTTGTATTTCATTTTTAAATTTTTAAATTTTCAAGATAAAAAAAATCAGCTGCAAAAGCAACTGATTTCAGGTTTTTAATATTTGTTTAAGACAATTAATCAACGATAAATTTCGTGTTCAATTCTCCTGTTTTCAAGATGTAAACACCTTTTGAGAGATTTTTCAAGATAATTGTATTTCCGTTTTGAAAAGGATTTTCAATCGTTTGAACATTTTGTCCAACAGTATTGTAGATAAATGCCGTTTTGTATTGTTTCAAATCTTTATCTCCTGTTACCTGGATTGTATTACCTTTTACAGGATTAGGAGCAATTGTAAGATTCTTAGAGAATGAAGCGTCATCTACAGCCATTACAGTTCCCCAGATTTGTGCAATATATTCCGGATGATCAACATAAGGATTTCTGTTTCCCTGATAAGCATATACAGCATTGTTTCTGTCAATTTCTTTCTGAGAAACGGGATCTTGCTGATGCCATCTTAAAAGCATTGACATAAAAGGTTCTGCAAAAACTTTGAAAGTAGATCCATCATACATGTCATAGTTGAAAGTGGTGATCTGGGACTGATATCTGGTTGCAAAATATAAATAGATTCTTGCGATATCACCTTTGAACTCATTGATTGGTTCGAAAACAGTTCCCGAATAACCATTCAGCTTACTTGTTCCTAACTTTGAACCGTTTTTGGAAGTCCAGCTTGCTGTGCCAACTTCTCCGTATGGCCAGTTGCTCCTTTTTCCATTTACATATCCATCGGTAGGCAAGAGGTGATGATAATCGTTGTGCATTGGCGTGGCATCATTGAACGTTGATTTGGGTATAGAATGTTCTCTGTTATAGCATGAGCCTTCTCCACTATAGCTTCCACATTGATTGGTCCCAATAGAATATTTGTATGGATCTGCGCCTGTCGGGTTTTCAGAATAAACATCTAATACAGAATTATCTTTTTCATAATATTTATCTCTGTCCGCGGAAGAAAAGACTGTCCAATTATAACCTTTATCTTGGTGTCCGTCGGTGATAATTTGGCTTAGCTTGGTTTTAAGCGCAGCACCGGTGAGGCCACTGGTTCCGTCATAATAGCCCATTGGAATCTGGGCAGAAACAATACCAAAAATACCAACACAAAGAGTAAAAATATACTTTCTCATTTCAAAAAAAATTAAGGGGGCTAAAGGTACTAAAATAATATCTTAATAAATGGAATATTTTACAATAAATTGTTGTAAATATTAATTTTATGATAATAATAAAGGAATAAAATAAAAGACAGAGTAATAATACTCTGTCTTTAAAAGTTTATATTTCAAAAAAATTATTCTACAATGAACTTTGTATTTAATTCTCCTGTTTTAAGAATGTAAATGCCTTTTGGTAAGTTCTTCAAAGTAATTGTATTTCCATTTTGGAAAGGATTCTCAATAGTCTGAACATTTTGCCCAACCATATTATAGATGAATGCTTTTTGGAATTTCTTAAGATCTTTGTCTCCTGTTACATTAATGGTATTTCCTTTTACCGGGTTTGGAGCAATTGTCAGATTTTTAGAAAAAGAAGCATCTTCTACTGCAAGTGATGAAAGTCCCCAGATTTGAGTAACCCACTCTGGATGATCTATATATGGATTCCGATTTTTCTGATAAGCATATGCTGCATTGTTTCTTGCAATTTCTCTTTCAGAAACAGGGTCTTGCTGATGCCAAAGCAAAAGTAGATTTAGCTCCCAGTCAGTTAGTCCTTTGTTAACATTGCTGGGATTAAGTATGTCCCCGCTTGAAAAACCTGATAACTTTGTCTGATATCTTGTTACAAAATATAATAAGCCTCTCGCAACATCACCTTTAAATTCGTTAATTGGTTCAAAAGAGACTCCCGAATAGCCAGGAGTGGTATTTGAGCCTACTTTCGATCCATTCTTGGATGTCCAGGTTGGGTTTGTTACTCTTCCGTATGGATAGTTGCTTCTCATACCATTTACTTTTCCGTCAGTCGGAAGTATATGGTGGATATCAGAAACCATTGGACTGGCTGAATTAAAAAGACTCTGAGGGACTGTGTGTTCTCTGTTGTAACAATCTCCTTCACTGGAATAGTTACCACATTTTTTCACGCCATGTTGAAAATTGTACGGATCAGATCCGGTAGGATTCTCAGAATAAATATCCAAGACAGATCCGTCTTTTTCATAAAAATTATCCGTATCTGTTGTTGGATAACCATTGTAAAGATTATCATAGCTTTTTGTAACATAACCGTTGGTAATGATCTCTCCAAGCTTTGTTTTAAGTGCATATCCGGTCAATCCGTTGGCACTGTCATAATAACCTGTCGGGATCTGTGCATTTGTAATGCCTAACATACCGACAAAAAGAATAAAAATACATTTTTTCATTTCAAAAAATTAAGGGCGCTAAAGGTATAAAATAATTTCTCAAAAAAACTAAATTCTTTTTAACAATATAGTATGGATAGTATTAATTTATTAATAAATTTCTGATTAATAATTTAAAAAAAGAAAGTTATGATTGTCAAAATAAAAAAGACGGAAAAAATATCTGCCTTTTTTTAACATCCTCGATTTAAAAATTATTCTACAATAAATTTAGTGTTTAATTCTCCGGTTTTAAGAATATAAACGCCTTTTGGAAGATTATTAAGAATAATTGTATTTCCGTTCTGGAAAGGATTTTCGATAGTCTGAACACTTTGTCCAACCATGTTATAGATGAATGCTTTTTTGAACTGTTTCAAATCTTTGTCTCCTGTTATATTAATAATATTACCTTTTACAGGGTTTGGAGCAATTGTCAGATTTTTCGAAAAAGAAGCGTCATTTACAGCTAAAGGAGATTTTCCCCAGATTGCTTCTATCCATTCTGGATGATCTATAAATGGATTTCTGTTTCCCTGGAAAGTGTATGCTGCATTGTTTCTATCGATTTCTTTTTGAGAAACCGGATCTTGTTCGCTCCATTTCAGCATCAGATTAAGGTACCATAATTGTAAACCTCTGTTTTTTGATCCGTCCAATGGGCTGGAAGCAGTCTGATATTGGCTAAAAGAAATTAAATTATCTTCATATCTTGTCACAAAATATAAAGCCATCCTTGCAAAATCACCTTTAAATTCATTGACAGGCTCAAAAACCGATCCACTGTAACCAGGGACTTTACTTGGTCCTACTTTAGTGCCATTTTTAGATGTCCATGTTGGTGTAGATACTTCTCCATAAGGATAATCTCCTCTTTTCGAGTTAGTATAGCCATCTGTCGGAACAACAAAATGAATATCATGCGACATTGGAACAGCATTTATTCCCCCAAAATATGTTTTTGGTATAGAGTGTTCCCTGTTATAGCAGCTTCCTTCTCCGGAATAACTTCCACATTGGTTTCCACCAGCAGAAACTTGTCCCCATTTGAATTCGTAGGGATCATTACTTATTCCTGGTGTATTAGCTGCGGGATTTTCAGAATACATATCAATGATAGTTCCGTCATTTTCGTAATATTTATCAATATCGGTTGTTTTATATCCCAACCATAATCCACCTGTACCACTACCATAGCCCATATCTTTTGCTCCGTTAGTAATAATTTGAGCAAGTTTTGATTTTAAAGCATAACCAGTAAGGCCATCAGTTCCATCATAATATCCGGTTGGAATCTGGGAAAATCCTAAACTGAAAATACTGATAAACAGAATAAAAATAGATTTTTTCATTTCAATAAATTAAGAATGTAAAATTACTATTTAATCTTTTTTATTTTTGCTAAATACTTCATTTTTAAGTAAAAATTAAGTTAACATAACGTTGTGTTAATTTATTTTTTGATAAATAATAGAATATTAGTTGAAATAATTCTTGGGTGAATAATACAAATAAAAAAGAACCAAACAATAATTGGTTCTATGTATTTAATTGTTGTTGATTTTAGTTCTCAACGATATGTTTTTTGTTAACTTTTGAGAATAGCCAAGAGATAGACAATCCAAAAAACAATGCAATTGCTGAAACAATAAAATAATTAATCAATTCGATCTTTACCGGAAAAGCAAGACTCTCGCTCGCCTTGAAAAATCCTGTATTGATTTGTAAAAAACAGATGGCCGAACCGATAATTAACCCACACAGGATTCCTAATAATACAATTAACAAACCTGTAAAGAAATAGATCAAGCGAAGATTTTTCATATTAAAACCCAAAGCAATCAACGATTTTGCTTGATCCTTTTTATCTAGCTGTAATATAGTAATGGCTCCAGCCAGATTGAATGTCGTAATAAAAATAACCAGCCCGAAAATCAGATAGATCATCAGCTTCTCTGTATTGATCATTTTCCAGAATGCTGCATTTTCTTCAGATTTTGTATTGACTGTAATTTGGGTTCCCAGTTCTTTGAGAAGATTCGATTTTACAAGATCTGCCTTGGCCGGATTTTTCAGTTTGATTACAATCTGATAACACGCCGATTTTGAGAGTCCTAAAAGTTCCTGAGTCAGCTCAATTGGTGATATGATGTAATTGTCAATCTGGTCATTGCCTGGGAATATCCCTGTGACATAGATATCTTTCTTATTGAAAATGTCATTTTCCTGCTGGATAATTCCTTTTCCAGGTTTAGGCATCAGAATCGTTGCAAAATCCTGACTGGAGTTAACGGGTAACGAAAGTCTGTTATCCAGACCATTTTCCATAATAACTTCATTACTGTATTTGAAGTCAGGATACTTCCCGTAAAATATATTGTCATTAATGGGATTCACATTGGTGTAAGCAGAATCCACACCACGCAGATAAGCAATCTCGCCGTTATCCTTGTAGCCGAGATAGACTTTTTCTTCTATTACTTTAGAAAAATGGGCAATATCTTGGTTGTTACGGAGTGCTTTTTGGATTTTATCAATCTCAGGCAGAACCTTTCCTGTTTTACTTTTAATGGTAAGATCAGCGTGGAGATTAGCGATCATTTGCTTGTTCATCTCTTCCAGACCGGAGAAAACGGATATGATAATAAACATTGCCGCGACTGCCGCTACCATTGCAAATGCTGCCAGCCAGGTAATAAAAGTTACTGCTGTACTGCCTTTTCGGGCAATCAGATAACGCGATGCTATGTAAAAAGCATTTTTCAATACTACAGGATTGGATTGTCGCCTTCGCCTCTCAGTTCTTTTTCTATGCGCTCTACATCATCCAGGCTTGTATCGATATAGAAAACCAATTGCGGGATGATACGAACCTGCTTGGACATTTTTTGCCCCAGATAATTACGGTAAAAAGCATTATTCTCATTGATTTCCTTCATAATGGGCTTCCTCAATTCCGCAGGGAAAATGCTAAGGTATATTTTTGCAATCCCCAGATCAGGAGTGACTTTAACATCAGAAACCGATACCAGGAAGCTGCTTTGCTGGCTTTCCGATGCTTGTTTACGGAAGATTTCTGCCATATCTTCCTGAATAATTTGCGCTACTTTTCTTTGTCTGTTGCTTTCCATAAATGCTGCAAATTTAGTGTTTTTATTTTGATTTTTTTGGAGCTGTTTCCCGCTTTCCGCTCATACTCCTCACGCCCAGGCTTTCCCAAAGCTTGTTGCGGGGTAACCGCTGCAATCGGGGCTAGGGATTTTGTCGTCATACATCTGTCTGCATAACAAATACATCTTCAGTTATTAATTCAGCAACCATATCAAAGCTTGCTTTAGCTCTCGTTTCCAGTAACTTTCGGAGTGCGTTCCATCTTCATCTATTTTTACAATGATGTTTTTCTCCGGAACAGATTTTTTGATCAGTGCCTGATATACAGCTGCAATTTCCGGAGCCATTGTTTCATCTTCGTTTTTGCCTGCCACGAAATAAAATTTAGAATTCTTTAGATTGTTATGGTTTTTATTCAGATAAATTTTCAGGTCTTTCGAAACAAACCAGAATGCCGGGCTGAAAATTCCGGCTTTTCCAAAAACAGCAGGATATTTGACAGAAGCATAAAGCGAAATCAACCCGCCCATAGAACTTCCCATAATCAACGTTTTTGAAGCCTGTTTCTGTGTTCTATAAGTTTTATCAATATAAGGTTTCAGGGTTTTTGCCAAAAAATCGGTATAAAGATCACCTTCGCCTTTGGTTTTGTATTTGTCATTATTCCATGGCGAATATTCGGCCAGTCTGGTTTCTCCACCATTATCAATTCCGATGACTATGGCAGATTTTCCGTTTGCTTTGTAGATATCATTCAGGGTTTCGTCCACGCTCCATTCTCCGGAAAAGCTAGTGAATTCATCAAAAAGATTTTGCCCATCATGCATATAGATAACGGGATACCTTTTATTGGAAATTTCGTAATCGGGCGGAAGATATATCCAAATCTTTCTGGTTGTATTAAGTTGTGGGATTTTAAAATTCTCACTTAATATTTTGACATTTGAAGCCGCAGTATGTTTTTTCTCTTTTGGTTGCGCCCAGTTTTGGATTTTTAATTCAACAGTTTTTGAAGAGTTAGAAACTTCCAGGACTCTGTTTGGAGAGTCTTCTGCTGTTTCCCAATTTCCCTGAGTGATTTTATATTCTATTTTTTGTGAAGGATTCGGGATCGTTAACGTGTAAAATCCATTAATCTTTGTGAATTCAAATTGCTGATCACCCGGATTCCAATTATTAAGGCTGGAAGCCAAAAATATTCTTGAATTTTCTTTGTTTTCAGGGAGCTTTGTGATCTTAAAAATGATTTGAGCATTCATAATCCAAGATATCAAGACTAAAAGTGCTGATGACAATCTTTTTAGAGGCAGCTGATTACCGGGCATATTGGGTTTGTGATTTGATGAATTCCAAAGTTTTTTCAGCAACATCTTTTGCTTCATTCAAATTGATATTGCTGAAAGTGTGTTTCGCATTATCAAGTATAAAGTACTGGTGATATACATTGTTTTCCTCCAGAACATCTGCTAACAATTGGGATTGTGAAATATCAACAACGCTGTCTCCGCTTCCGTGAAAAATAAGTGTAGGCACTGTTTTTTCTGTTATATAAGTAATAGGAGAGAGTTCTTCGCATCTTTTGATGGCTTTTTCTTTTTGAGTTTTGATGTCAAAGCCGGTCAGCTGCAATATTTTTTGATGTCTTGTTTTATAAGTTTTGGGATAGTACATCCTGAATGCTTCTAACAAGAGTATGTTCGCATCGGTTTTAAAAAGCTCATTAAGATCAGATGGTCCGTAAAAGTTCACAACATATTTCAGTTGAGGAGATTCTGTTGTTTCCTTCTCTTGATTATAAGCGGTTAACATTGCGATATGGGCTCCTGAAGATCCGCCCCAAACACCAATATTATCGGTGTCGAACTTATATTTTTCAGCATTGTCTCTAATCCAAGTCAAAACATCTTTGCAATCTTGCAGGGTTTTCTCAAGGTGTGTGTTGCTGTCGATATTTGTAAAATTGATGCTGATAACGTTGTAACCATTGTCTACCAATTCTTTTAAAACATATTCTCGGAAGTTTTGTCGAACTACACTTTTGTCACCGATTACCCATGCGCCACCGTGAATGAACACGACTACTGGTGATTTTTCTTTTCTCAGATTCTTTGGCTGATAAACGTCTAGTTTCAGAGGTTTTTCATCAGATGTGATTTTGTATATTATATCTTTTTGAAGGTTGGAATTTTGAACCAATTTTGGCAATTGTATGTCCGAATTTACTTTTGCCGAGCTCAACTTATAACTTAGAAAACTGAGAATAATTAAAGAAAAAACAAGTATAACTCTGTATTTGGCCTTCATTTAAAATGTATTGCATCTCAAATATAAATAAATTTCCGTCTTGACATTATGTTAAATTTTGATTTTATGAAAAATTTAAGGTTTTGTTTCCGCTTTGCACAGCTATGTTTTGTAAATTTGGGTCACTTTTAATTAATTTCTTATTGGAAGAAATTATAATTCAAAATCAATTTTTACAATGACAACAAAATACGAACAAATTCCTAGTTCTCTTTTTGTAAAAAACAGAAAGAAGTTTGCAGAAAAACTTTTACCAAAATCTTTAGCCGTTTTTAACTCAAACGACATTTATCCGATCAGTGCGGATTCTACAATGCCTTTCCAGCAGCATCGCGATATTTTTTATCTGAGTGGTGTTGATCAGGAAGAGAGTATTTTGGTGATTTTTCCTGATGCATATCTGGAAGAGAACAGGGAAATTTTGTTTTTGCGGGAAACGAATGATCATATTGCTGTTTGGGAAGGGGAAAAATTGTCAAAAGACCAGGCTTATGAAGTTTCAGGAATCAAAACGGTTTATTGGCTGAGTGATTTTGATAAAATTTTCAAATCATTGATGTATGAAGCGGAAAATGTTTATCTGAACAAGAATGAACATTACAGAAGTGCCGTTGAAACCGAACTGAGAGAAGACCGGTTCATTAAAAAAGTGCAGGCAGAGTTTCCAATGCATAACTATAAAAGAAGCAATCCGATACTTCAGCGTTTAAGAAGCATCAAAGAACCGGAAGAGTTGGCATTAATCCAAAATGCCTGCAATATTACGGAAAAAGGAATCAGAAGATTGTTAAGCTTTGTAAAACCAGGTGTTTGGGAATACGAGATTGAAGCCGAGTTAATCCACGAATTTGTAAGAAACAGAAGCAAAGGTTTTGCTTACACCCCAATCATTGCAAGTGGAAATAATGCGAATGTTCTTCATTATATCGCTAATAATATGCAGTGTAAAGAAGGCGATTTAATTCTTTTGGATGTAGGCGCAGAATATGCGAATTACTCTAGTGACTTGACCAGAACTATTCCTGTCAGCGGAAAATATTCTGAAAGACAAAAGGAAATTTATAATTCGGTTTTGAGATGTAAAGTTGAAGCTGAAGACCGTTTGGTTGCTGGCAATAACTGGCACAGGTTCCATAAAGAAATGGGAGAGGTTTATACGTCGGAATTGCTTCAGTTAGGATTGATCGATAAGGCCGATGTTCAGAATGAAGATCCGAAATGGCCTGCATATAAAAAATATATGATGCACGGAACATCTCATCACATGGGATTAGACACACATGATTATGGGATCCTGACAGATGATTTTGTAGAAAATATGGTCTTTACAAACGAGCCTGGCTTCTATATTCCGGCGGAAGGATTTGGTGTGAGAATCGAGGATGATTACGTCATCCAATCTTCAGGAAAGCCATTTAATCTGATGGCGAATATTCCTATAACTGTAGAAGAAATTGAAGATGTAATGAATTCTTAAAATATCAAATTTTGAATAAACATACAAATCCCGGACATCATTTGATATTCGGGATTTTATTTAATACTAAATTTAATACTAAAATTTTTACTTTTTGAAAAATTCCATCAGATCTAGATAGTTTTTCTGATTAACGCCGTGTCCGCTCATATATTCCCGGAAAGAAAAATAAGCGCTCAGGTCATATAAAATTTCTGCAGCTTTTCTTCCCCAGTCTATAGGAATTACCGCATCTTCCATACCGTGAGAGATAAAAAAACGTAGATTTTCATATTTCTTTTTATCCTTCACTATATTTCTAAGCATTTTCTCTTCCGGAAAACTGCTGAGACACGCAATTTTTGAAAATAAATCCGGGTATTGCAAAGCCAGAGAATAAACAATGATGCCACCCTGGCTGAAACCACAAAGATGAGTTGGATTGTTAGTTAGTCCATATCTGTTGGTCACGGACATAATATTTTCCATAACCAGTTTCACTGCTTCGTTGCCTTCATTTTCATCCAGAAAATTCGATGGATTATTAAAATCTATATCAAACCACGCATATCCGCCGTAATTTGAGTTTTTAGGAGCACGGAAACTCACAACTAGCCAGTCCTCCGGCAGAGTAGGCACAAAGTTAAACAGATCCTCCTCATTGCTTCCATAGCCATGAAGCATAAATAATATTGGTGTTTCAGGTGTGATATTCTGTGGTTCTCGGACCAGATATTGTAATTCCATAAGTGTGCAAATATAACCAAAAGCACCATTCTATGAATATTAAATTATTGTGTCTTCAAGACCTCATCTAAAAATTAAAACACTAATTTTGCGTGACAAAAATTTCTATTTATCAATGGACAAAATACCTAGTGTAGATCTGCGTGATTTCCTTTCGGACAACCCGGAACGCAAACAGAAATTTGTAAATGAAATCGGAAAAGCTTATGAAGAAATTGGTTTTGTAGCCCTCAAAGGACATTTCCTTGATGATAAGCTTGTGAGTGAATTGTATGGAGAAGTGAAAAACTTTTTTGACCTTCCCGTGGAAACGAAACAGAAGTATGAGATCCCCGGCATCGGAGGGCAAAGAGGTTATGTTGGCTTCGGAAAAGAAACGGCTAAAGGTTTTAAAAAGGGAGATTTGAAAGAATTTTGGCATTTTGGACAATATGTTTCAGATGATTCAAAATACAAAAACGAATATCCTGACAATGTCATCGTGGAGGAACTTCCGAAGTTCAATGAAGTAGGTAAGGAGACTTATCAGATGCTTGAAAAAACAGGGAAATATGTTTTGAGAGCTTTGGCTTTATATCTTGATCTGGATGAATTTTATTTTGATGATAAAATAGCTGAAGGGAATTCTATCCTTAGACCTATACATTATCCGCCGATTACAGAAGAACCGGACGATGCTGTGAGAGCTGCCGCTCACGGAGACATCAACTTAATCACGCTTCTAATGGGTTCTCAAGGAAAAGGCCTTCAGGTTCAGAATCACAATGGCGATTGGATTGATGCTATTGCTGAGCCGGATGAGCTGGTAATCAACGTAGGTGATATGTTGTCAAGACATACCAATAATAAATTGAAATCTACGATTCACCGGGTAGTGAATCCGCCAAGAGAATTGTGGGGAACTTCAAGATATTCGATTCCGTTCTTTATGCATCCTGTAAGTGATATGCCTTTGGATGTGCTGGAGAATTGTGTGGATGAAAATAATCCGAAATTATATCCTGACGCAACAGCAGGAGAATTTTTAAGAGAAAGACTAATTGAATTAGGTCTGATAAAAATCTAATTGGGATTATATTCAAAACAAAAAACCGTTGAAAATTCAACGGTTTTTTTATTTATTTAAAATCTAATTTTTTTTAAACTGCTTTTACAATAAAGTAATTTTTCTTTCCTTTTTGCAGAAGAAGGAATTTTCCATCAATCAAATCACTTTCAGAGATCGAGAAATCTTCACCAACTTTAGTTTTATTAACAGAGATTGCATTCCCTGTCAATTCTCTTTTAGCTTCACCTTTAGATTTTAGAAAACCTGTTTTTTCGGAAATCAAATCAACGATATTGCTTCCAATAACTTCTGATTTTGCAATGTCTTTTTGAGGGACACCATCAAAAATCTGAAGGAATAATTCCTCATCAAGACTTACAAGATCTTCCGCGGTCGATTGTCCGAAAAGAATCTGGGATGCTTTCAATGCTTTTTCATATTCCGCCTGTCCATGCACCCAGACCGTCACTTCTTCAGCCAGTTTTTTCTGAAGTTTTCTTTCGTGCGCTGCTGTTTTATGTTCTTCAACCAGAGCTTCGATCTCTTCTTTTGGAAGGAACGTGTAGAATTTGATGAAACGTTCTGCATCATCGTCAGTGGCATTCAGCCAGAACTGATAGAATTTGTAAGGTGAAGTTTTCTTCGCGTCTAACCAATAGTTTTCACCGCTTTCGGACTTTCCGAATTTGGAACCATCTGCTTTTGTAATCAACGGAACAGTTAAAGCGTAAGCTTCACCTTGTGCTTTTCTTCTGATTAATTCTGTTCCGGTTGTGATATTTCCCCACTGATCAGAACCTCCCATCTGAAGCTTAACACCATTGTTCTGATAAAGATGAAGGTAATCGTAACCTTGTAAAAGCTGATACGTGAATTCCGTAAAACTCATTCCGTCAACACCGGAATCTCCTGAAAAACGTTTCTTTACGGAGTCTTTGGCCATCATATAATTGACAGTAATATGTTTTCCTATGTTTTTCGCAAAATCAAGGAAAGTGAAATCCTTCATCCAATCATAATTGTTCACAAGCATTGCTTTGTTATCGCCATCACCGTCAAATTTCAGGAATCTGGATAACTGGTTTTTCAGACAATCAACGTAATAGAGTAACGTTTCTTCGCTCAAAAGATTACGTTCTGCAGATTTCCCGGAAGGATCTCCAATCATTCCTGTTGCGCCTCCAACCAAAGCAATCGGCTGATGACCGTGCTGCTGAAAGTGAGCCAGGATCTTGATCTGGATGAGACTTCCGATATGCAAAGAATCTGCAGTTGGATCAAATCCAATGTAAGCTTTTGTCATCTCTTTATCCAGTTGATCTTCCGTTCCCGGCGTCATATCAGAAAAAAGTCCACGCCATTTCAGCTCTTCTATAAATGCATTCATTGTCTTAAAAAAAATTTAGCTGCAAAGATAAGAATAACTAGCTGTATTTGGTTTTATCTTTTAAAATTATTGAATATGAAATGATATTCAACGCTGATTAATTTTTAGAAAACAATAATCATATTAATGAATTGTGATAATGATTTAAATCAGATTTAACCTGTAACTTCAATAATTATCACTATGTTTGCTGTAAACACACTGCTGAAGAAGATGATTATAATGAAAATGAGCCAAGATGACTAAAATTTTAAACAAAAAAGGATACTTTCTTATTGTTTTTTTCTTTGTTTCCTTTTTTTATTCGCAGTTAAGACCAAGCATTGTCTACGGTGATTACAATGGTTACTGGGTTTCCCAGAATAACTCGGCCAGTTATGTAACAGCACAGGACACAAACAACCTGCTGGGAATTACAGTTGGTGGCGTTACTTATTCTACAGGCGTTAATAATGCGAAACTTGCAGCTAACGGAATAACTTATGTCAACGAAAGTTACAGGGCTTTCCCAACTGCTTTTAATACCATAAGTACCAATCAAAATTTTCTTATCGGAATCCCACGTTATGTCAATGGTGTTATCCAGGATCAGACAAATACGCCTTCTTTGAGCTGTAATACATCGTTAGGTTATTACCTCAGAGACGGTATCAATGGTTTGGATCTTAGTACCGCGGTATTTAATATCCCGAGACAGGATCTGACATTTTATGTTAATGTATTAGCTGATATTAATCCGAATTGTATTAACGATGATATCCCGGACATCATTGTAACACAGGTTGGTGAACCTAGTACAACCTTTGATATTTTCAAATTTACAGATGCGGCAGGAAATACGATCGGAGTTCAGAAAGATGTTAACTTTTCAACTGTGTCTCCATCCGGGAAAGCACTCTGGAGTTTTTATTACGCAGGCAATTGCCCGCATAATTATAACAGCGGATCGGGATTTTCCGGGACAACGCGTGATGTCAGAATTCTGACTTTTAAACTAAGTGATTTTGGAATTACTTTAGCTAATTATACAAGTGCTGTAAAGTTTGTACAGGTTTTGTCCGGAGATAGTGATGTTGCTTTTTCTGCTTACAGCAGTAATTCTTTGTCACTATACTGTTTGGAAAATGCTGTGACATCAGGAACAACTTCGGATACCAAAATGGGAATTACTTCTATAGGAAGAGCTGGTACAGATGCAAATGCTAATAATTGGCCTATGGTGAGAAAGGGTGGTTATATTGCTTTGGAATCCAACAAGAAGCCTTTTGTCATAAGTCGGGTAAGCACAGCCGGACTTGCAAATATTACGAATCCGGTTGAAGGGATGATGGTGTATGACACTACAGAAAACTGCCTGAAAATCTATGTCAATTCTATTATTGGCTGGAAATGTTATAATAAAAAAACTTGTCCATAATGATGAAGAAGGGTTTGAATATTTTAATTTTTATGTTTAGCCAGATTGGCTTTTCACAGGTTATTATTGGTAATAATATGGGGACCGCTGCTGATAAAACTTCTGTTCTGCTGGAGTTTTCAAACACTGAAAATAAAGGAATCATTCTTCCTTACATTACTGATAAGACAGGTATAAATACTCCCGGAAGTATTATTCTTAATGCAACGACACCTACAGCAGCCAAAGTAGAATATTATAATGGCACATCCTGGGTTGATCTCAGCGTGCAGGCGGCTAATGTATCTTCCTATCTTGGGATTCAGCCGACAGCAAAAGAAAATAACAATGCCAAAGTTATTATCGGGGCCAATAGCTCGACCGCTGATGGGATCTTGGTTTTGGAATCAACGACTAAAGCTATGGTTTTGCCGATAGTCTCCTCTTATCAAAATATTATTAATCCTGCTCCGGGAATGATGGTTCTGGTTGATAATGGAGGGATCAAGACCTTGGCTGTCTACAATGGGAATCAATGGAGTTTCTGGAATTATTAATTAAAAAATCGCGATTTTTTTGAAACTGATTTGGATTTTAATCCCGTAACTTTGCGGTTATGAATCAGGACACTATTTGTGCGCTGGCAACAGCTAACGGCATTGGAGCAATCGGAATCATCAGGATCTCCGGCAGTCAATCTTTCGGAATTGTGAATAAAATCTTCACAGGAAAAAATCTGGAAAAAGTGAAATCTCATACCGTTCATTATGGTTTCATTATGGATGAAGGAGAAACGATTGATGAAGTGATGATTTCAGTTTTTCATGCTCCGAAGACTTTTACTACGGAAAATTCTGTTGAGATCTCTTTCCACGGTTCGCCTTATATCGGGAAAAAAATTCTTGAAGCCCTGATTAATAATGGTGCGAGAATGGCAAAAGCCGGAGAATTTACAATGCGCGCTTTTATGAATGGCAGAATCGATCTGTCCCAGGCCGAATCTATTGCCGACCTGATCGCATCTGAGAATGAAGCTTCCCGAAAAGTAGCGCTTAATCAATTAAAAGGTGGAATTTCCAATGAGATTTCTTTCCTGAGAAATGATTTGTTGAATTTCACATCTTTAATTGAACTGGAACTTGATTTTGCAGAAGAAGATGTTGAATTTGCTGATAGAACAGCTCTTAAATCCTTACTTTATAAAATCGAAGACAAATTGAATTCTTTGATTGAAAGTTTCCAATACGGTAATGCAATTAAAAATGGAACTGCTGTTGCCATTATCGGGAAACCAAATGCCGGAAAATCCACACTTCTTAATGCACTGTTGAAAGAAGAAAGAGCGATTGTAAGCAACATCGCAGGAACAACACGAGATACAATTGAAGAAATCCTGCACATCAAAGGACATGCTTTCCGATTAATCGATACGGCTGGCTTGCGCGAAACTGATGACGAAATTGAAGCGATTGGTGTAAAAAAGGCAAAAGAGAAAGTTGAGAATGCAGAAATTTTGGTGTATTTGGCTGATGCAGGAACCGAGGATTTTTCTGAAGATGTTGAAATGATAAAATCCTTATTGAGAGATGGTCTGAAGTTGATTATCTGTGCTACAAAAATTGATGAGGTTATTCCGACCCGATATGAAAAGTTAGAGCAGATTTTCAGAAACGAAATCTCGACTGATTTTGATTTTATAAAAATTTCGGCAGTAGAAAATCAAAATATTCAGGATTTAAAAAACGAATTATCTTCTTATGTTGAGCATTTGAAATCTGAAGAAGGAAATGTTGTCATTACCAATCAACGTCATTACGAGGCTTTACAAAAGTCTCTGAACTCCGTTAAGCAAGTTGATGACGCTGTAAGTTCACAAATTACAACAGAACTTTTGGCCTATGAACTGAGAAACGCTTTGGAATATCTTGGTGAAATTTCGGGTGAATTTAGCAATGATGAGATATTGGGGAATATTTTTTCTAAGTTTTGTATCGGGAAATAACATTATCCTATTAAAAAGCCCATCAATAAGGCCAAAAATGAAAAACTCTTATTTTATTAGAGTTTAGAAAAAGTTTTTCTTTTCCTTTTGTTTCTTTTTGTATGGTTTATCATTCCAAAGTTGTAAGTATTATTTAATGATTTTAATTTTAGATAATTAAACTCATTTAAATCAATACAAAAATGACAGCTTACACTAGAAAAAGACCACTCAAAGAAAAAGGAAAATTTGCGTTGTATTTAGATTTATATGCCCACGGAAAACAATGGCAGGATTTACCTTGAACCTGAAAAAGGAAATCCCACTGTCAAACAAATGAATAAACAAACATTAGCTATTGCCGAAAAGGTAAGGGTAGAAAGGTTGCACCAACTTCAAAATGAAAGTTTCGGAATTAAGAAACCAGCAAAGATGTATCTCAATTTCAATACTTTCTTTCTTGAATTGTGGGAAGAAAGAAAAAGAACAGGAGTAAATTTTGCAAGTTGGGAAAGTGTTTATAAACAACTAAACAATTTTAATAAGAAGATTTTGTTTACTGAAATTACAGAGAGATTGATGGAAGAATTCAAAGCTTACTTGTTAAAAAGACTTCATCAAAATTCAGCTCCCAATACTTCAATATCTTCAAACATTCTATTCACGAAGCCTACCGAAGAAAATTGATAAAAGAGAATCCAGCAGATACCGTGAAATTTATCAAAGAAGTGGAAACTCACAGAGAATATTTGACCAAAGAAGAAATTGAAAGATTAATAGAAGCAGAATGTAGATATGATGTACTAAAAAGAGCTTTTTTATTCTCTTGTTTTACAGGATTACGTTGGCCGGATATTAATAAGCTAACTTGGAAGGAAATCAGAGAAGTAGACGGTGTTCATCACATTGTTTATAGCCAAAAGAAAACCAAACATTCCGAAGTCCTACCAATCTCGGATAGTGCGGTTAAATTAAAGTGATTGTTGCTTCTCTTAATTCATAAATTACTGTCATGTATGCTTATATTTTTGAATGCCATCTTTTAAAGAAAACACTTCCTTTTCAGGAAAAATGTTCTTGATTTTTTTCACCACTTCTGCACTGCGTTTCCCGGATAGACAATACATTACAATAGATTTTGAACAATCCGAAATATAATTTGAATGATCTTGTAATTCTTCTACGGGAATATTCATTCCGCCGATATTAAACTGTTCATGTTCCTGTGGTGTGCGAACATCTATAATTTCAAAATGATCCTTTTCCTGCATCAGTTGCTCAAATGTAATGGTTTCTATGGACTGAGGCAAACCTGTAATCTGTACGGAAGTTTTTCTTAATTTGATAATCTGGGTTTTGCCGTTCAGAACATTCATCATCCAGAGTTTTCCTGCCAGTGAATCTTCGGGATTTGTAAAATATTTTATGGCTTCATTAGCCTGCATGCATCCGACAATTCCTGCCAGTGTAGGAAGTACACCACCTTCTCTGCAGTTCGGAACCTGCGATTCTTCGGCGTTTGGAAAAACATCACGGTAATTGGGAGAATAAGTATCGTCTTTCTGTATCACATTCCAGATGCTTACCTGGCCTTCGTATTGATAAATAGCGCCATATACCAAAGGTTTTCCTGTCAATACACAAGCGTCGTTCAGTAGACATTTCGTTTCAAAATTATCGGTTCCTTCAATAATCAAATCAAATTCAGAAATCAAATCCATGACATTTTCAGAGGTTACCCGGAAATTGAACGGAATAATCTTTACCGATGGATTTTGCTGCTGTAACTTTTTAGCAGCAACATCAACTTTTGATTTTCCGATATCTTCCGGAGCATATAAAATCTGGCGGTGCAGATTGCTTTCGGAGACGGTATCATCATCGGCAAGACCAATGGTTCCTATTCCTGAAGAAGCCAGATATTGCGCCGAAGGACAGCCAAGGCCGCCCATTCCCACAATCAGGACTTTAGCGTTTTTGAGAAGTTCCTGAGACGAAGACCCAAATCCGGGTAAAGCCATCTGGCAATGATAACGTTCAAGCGGGTTACTCATATTTTTCCAATTAAATCTGTTTTCTTAAAATATCCTGTGCTTTCACCATATCTTCGGGTGTATTTACGTTCATTAAAGAATCGGGGTTGCCTGGTTTCAGGATTAAGGTATCACTGTTGATCAGAACTTTCCTTGGGCAGGTAATTCCTGATCCTAAAAAATTGAGGAGCAAAGGATAGCTTTTGGGTTCCCAAATCGTAATCAACGGCTCGGGTAAACCATCAAAAGGACTTTCATAAGTGGTGGCTGCTTTTTCTATATTCCTGTTTTCAATTAAAAACTCTAATGATTTTTCATCCAACAAAGGTAAATCGCAGGCAACGACCAACCATGCCTTATCTCTTTGAGAACGCAACGCCGAAAGTATTCCACCGAAAGGTCCCATATTCAGAAAAGTATCGGTGAGGGCATTGTAATTTAGATCAAAATTTTCCAGCTGGTCTTGCCTGCAGGAAATAAAAACCTCGTCACAAAACGGAGTTAAAAGATCAGCCGCATAATACCGTTGCTCTTTGCCGTGCCAGTTGATTTTATCTTTAGGGTTTCCCATTCGCCGGCTTTTTCCACCCGCGAGTACCAATCCGTTGAGTTTTGGGAAATTACTCTCTTTTGAAATCATTTTTTCCTCCGGATTTTTCGGTGAGTTGTATTTCTTTGATTACGATGTCATGACTCATCGCTTTGCACATATCATAAATGGTAAGTGCGGCAACAGATGCGCCTGTCAATGCTTCCATTTCGATGCCTGTTTTAGCTTCGATTTCGGTAGTACAATAGATTTCAATTTCATTTTGAGTGTTGATTTCAATATCTATTTCACAGTTGTCCATGCCAATAGGATGGCAGAGCGGAATCAGTTCTCCCGTTTTTTTTGCAGCCATTATTCCTGCAATGATGGCAGTTTGGAAAACAGAACCTTTTTTAGTTTTAAAATCATCTTTCTGAAGTGCTTCCAGTATGTTTTCGGGAAGTATAACAGTGGCTTTGGCAGTGGCTTTCCTGTGGGTAACCTTTTTACTGCCTACATTCACCATACCCGGCTGTTCTTTTTTATTAAGATGTGAAAAGTTTGTCATGAGTAGAATTAAAAATTATATTTCCATATTTTATACACTTCACCTTTCTTAAATTCATTTTTTTCAAGGGGAAGTTCTATAAATGCATCGGTTTCCGCAAGATGGGAAAAATCCCCGGAACCATTGGTGTTTACTGATTCTGCAATCAATTGTCCTGATGGATTCACACTGAGTTTTACCTGAGCAAAATATTGTAATGAAAAAGGAAAATCGATATCATTTTGCAAAACGGCATACTGGGGATTTTCCGGAATTTTCAAAGATTTTTCCAACCAGGGAATAAAATACCTGTGTAAACACATAAATACGGAAACCGGATTTCCCGGGAATGCAAAAACCAATTTTTCGTTTTGGCTTTTTCCGAACCAGAAAGGTTTTCCCGGCCTTTGTTTTATTTTGTGAAAGAGCTTTTCTATTCCCAGTTCTTCACAGGCTTTGGGCAGATAATCGAATTTTCCCATAGAAACCCCGCCGCTCAACAGTAAAATATCGTAATTGTCGATACATTGGGAGAGTTCTTTTTTTATTAATTCAAAATCATCATTCCAATGCAGCCGGTCAGCATCGATTTTATATTTTTCCAAAACAGATTTTATAGTAATTCCGTTAGAACGTCTCAGCTGAAATGGAGTAGGAGTATTTTCAGGTGGAACCATTTCGTCTCCTGTGGAAATAATAGCTACTCTGGGAAGTTTTTTCACTGTCAGAAATGTTTTTCCGACTGATGCGGCAATTCCCAAAATAGATGGTGTAATAACCTGATTGGCTTTTACCAGTATTTCTCCTGCCTTTTTATCTCTTCCTTTCAAATGGATATTCTGTCCTTTTTTAATATCAATATTGATAATTGCTATATTGTTGTTTATCAAAATATCTTCATAACGAATAACAGTATCCATTGAATAGTGCAATGCTGCTCCGGTCATAATTTCTATGCATTCATTGTCTTCATCAATAGAAAGTGGTGCTTCTCCGGCAGCTTGTACAGATTTGATGGTAAAGCTGCGCAATCCTTTTTCATACGAATTAAAACTGATGGCAATTCCGTCTACTGTCGGTCTGTCAAAAGGCGGCAAATCACGGTCTGCCAGAATATCTTCTGCTAAAATCCTTCCTGAGGCATTTTCATAGAAAATTTCTTCTGTTCCGAAATTTTTTACCTGGGAAAAGATGATTTCTTCTGCCTGCTGTACACTGATCATTTCCATAATTATCCTCCTATTGTTGCCATTGACTGATGTATTTGAGATGCTGTTAAACTCAGTTTCTGAGCTTCCCAACCGTCTTTCGGTTTTTTGTGTATGCTACTGATGATAATGTTTTTCAGCGCTTCATCTGTTTTCCCCATTCGGATTTCATCTTTCAGATTAATGCCGGTACCCTCATATAAACAGGTTCTTAAAATACCTGAAGGAGTGATTCTGATCCTGTTGCAGTCTCCACAAAATGAACGGGTAAAAGCCGCAATGATTCCTATACTTCCTGTAAATCCCGGAATTTTATAATTGTATGATGTTGAACTTTTATGATCCTCTGTCTTTTGGATTTCAGGGAAATGATCTTTGACGTAGTTGTAAATTTGTGTGAAATTCCATTTCAGGGAAATATCATTATTACCACCGTTAAAAGGCATTTCTTCAATAAAGCGGACATCAACAGGAAGATCTTTTGTAAGGGATACTAAAGGAATAATATCCTCAATATTTTCCCTTTCCATCACTACCGTGTTGATTTTTACTTTTATATGATGTTGCAGTAAACTGTCTAACGTTTTTATCACTTTATCAAAACTGTTTCTTCTTGTAATTTTGAAAAAACGTTCTTTATCAAGGGTATCGAGGCTTAGATTGACAGATTTTATCCCATATTTTTTAAGTTGCGGAATATATTGTTCGGTGAGAAGCCCATTAGTGGTTATGCTGAGGTCAGTAAGTCCGGCTAATTGCGATAGATTTTGGATAAGCTCAATACTGTTTTTTCGGACAAAAGGTTCTCCTCCCGTTATCCTGATTTTATCAACTCCCAACTCTGTAAATATCGAACAGATTCTGAGCATTTCTTCATGCGTCATTAATTCATTTTGCTTGATCCAGCTAAGACCGTTTTCCGGCATACAATAGGTACACCGAAGATTACACCGGTCTACGATAGCAAGCCGAAGATAGTTGATGCTCCTTCCAAATTGATCTGTCAACATTTAAATAGAATAAGTCTTATTACAAATATACTGAATGTTTGGTTTTGAAATCGGACACCAGCGAGTGATATTGGGAATGTGATATGAAATTCACAATTTGTGA
The DNA here is from genome assembly GCF_900182975.1 of Epilithonimonas pallida. Classification (NCBI taxonomy): domain Bacteria; kingdom Pseudomonadati; phylum Bacteroidota; class Flavobacteriia; order Flavobacteriales; family Weeksellaceae; genus Epilithonimonas; species Epilithonimonas pallida. Next base: position 37,303 of record NZ_FXUO01000010.1, read on the forward strand.
TATTCATTAATTAAACATATACTATTATGTTGATTATTTTTGGGATCTTTATATATTTATGAATATTATTAAACATACATACATAGTAAATGAGTTTTAAATATTAAAAAAAGAAAACGAAATTAATTTATGGCAAGGGAAAACTTTAATAAAGATACAGAAAAGATAAATGTTGTTTTTCAAAGCAAAATCGGTCCAGATATACTTAATGATTTTCCGGATAATGCTTTTACAATAATTCTTCTTGATAAATGCGATTCCGGAAATTGTGTAACTGATCTTAATAAGTATAGTCTGAAATCGAAACAATTATTTATACACCTTCCCAAAAGAGTTTATAAGTGGGAATTTTCTCCGGACACTACAGGAAGAAGACTTATTGTTGATGATTCTCTTCTTGAAACGTTTGCACCGGAATTGAAATACACATTCTCAATATATAGTAAATATGAAATGGTATATCCTAATGATGAAACGTATCAAAAGTTCAGTGACGAATTTGATGCCATCAGAAAAGAACTCCATTCTAAGTTTATGTTTTCTGAATTGATTAATGCTAGAGTTAGACTTTTGGCTCTTATAATTAATTTATGGGTAGAACATACATATGGTAATTCCGGGATTGCAACTGGTGGAACTAATTTTGCATTTAAATTTCACTTATTGGTAGATAAATATTATAAAACTCAAAAAAGTGTTGCATTTTATGCTAAAGAATTATCAATTACACCTAACTACTTAGGGGTTATTTGCAGGGAGCAATATAAGAAATCACCTTTAAAATTTATTAAAGAACGCGTATTGCTTGAAGCGAAAAAATTGTTACACAGTTCCGATAAAACTATTAAAGAAATATCCTTTGAACTGGGCTTTCAGAGTCTATCACATTTCTCATACTTTTTCAGAACGGAAATGGGAATGACTCCCAAATCATATCGACAAGTAATGGATTAGTAAAGCTTATTGCGACAGGTTGGTGGAAGACTTAGAAAACATTAATAATTTGTCATCAGGATAATTTTACTCTTTATAAAGCGTAAAGAGAAATGAAATTAGTATGACTAGTATACGCTATCCACGGGATGCCTAACTACCAGCAGAAGTGACATCTGCTTCGTCAGAAATCCATTTCAGTTCTAAAAGAGAAATTTTCTCGTCGACGATGCTTTTTCTTAATGTCTGAATGATATCGCTGATGGTTTCTAAAAACATTTCTTCGGTGGTAAACTGAAGCCAGAAACGACTTTCTACGGAAAATCCTCCGTCAGAATTCAGCGACATTACGTAGAAATCAATATTAGAAGCAACGACAAAATTTTTGTGCTGTGTAATGCTTTTGGTGATCAGATCTTTCACATTCTCGGGAGGCGTATCTTTATCTATAACACCTTGGAAAATAACTCTTCTCGTGTTCTGATTGGAATAATTAATGAATGTACTACTATAAGTCAACTGGTTGGAAATAAAAATATCCTGTCCTGTAACACTTTTTAAAGTTGTGGTAAGCCAGCCTACTTTTTGTACAACGCCATAATGACCGTCTATCTGTACCCAATCATTTTTCTCAAAAGGCTTCTCAAAAAATAAAAGAAGCCCTGAAAATGCATTAGAAGCTATATCCTTCAGTGCAAAACCTGCAATGATCCCAACAATTCCCGCGCCGGCTAAAGCCTGCGTGAATAATTTTTCGAGCCCTAAGATTCTTAAACTCAGGTATGTTCCGGAAAGAAGAAAGAAGAAATATAAACAGGAACCAAAAATCTTAATGAAATCAGGATGTCTTTTCAGAACTTTTAAATTGGTACGCATCCCAATTTCCTTGAACAATCGTCCCAGTACGAAGAATAAAAAGAAAACAGTGATTGCCAGAATAATTTTTGGCATTAGATCAACCGTATGGTACTCCCATTCGGTAAGAATATGCCTTAATGAATAAAAAACTTCCATATAGAAAATTTATAATTGTTTTGACTTAGTAAAAAAGACTCTTTGAATAGTTCGCTCGATTGCTTATTGCTCAAATTTAATCATTAGTAGTTAATCATTCTATTTTTTATTGTTAAGTTTAGGCAACTATATATTATTTATGATGTACCAGTCAAAAATATAAAATAATGAGTACTATCACGTAGCTAATTATTTGTATTTAATAGTAATATTCATAATTTAGATAAGGATCTTACTGCACAGTTAAATATATAATCACTTTTATTTAAATTATTTAGATTGATAGGTAATGCAACAATTAAGCAGTACAATCTATAACAAGAACTCTCTTGCAAAAAGGAGTTTTAGTTATTTAATATTATTGAATCGTATAATTTTTAACAGCCACTTCAGATAGCCTGAAATATCCGAAAGGAAAATTATTGCCATTGGTCTGGTTAATGATATTTCCACGTACAGCGGTGGGTATGGTAGAAAATGGATTGCTATTATTACAAGATGCAGAAAGTATTTTTTTGAAATAGTCATAATACCTTTTGGATATTCCATAGAGTTTAATATCCACGGTATTTCCGGTTTTTAGGTCTTTGTTTGAAAAAAATATCGACGTAAGATTTCCCTGGTTATCTTCATCATTTTCCACCCGGTATTGGGGAAATGCTATTTCAGGAATGGTAACGCGGTTCAGATAATAATTTTCCTGTGCCCCGTCATCGCGATAATAATAAACGGTCTCGACTTCGTCTCCGGCTAGCTGACGCCACAATTTATAGCGTATATGACTGTTTAGGGTGATGTTCCAAACAAGTTGGTAAATAAAAATAGTATTGAATTTCAATACTATTTTTTATAAAATAACATATAGAAATTGATTTGGAGATGGTATTACAGGTAGCAGGAACAGGAGAAATTAGAAAACAGGCTATCTAAAATACTCAGAGTCATAAAAAATGTTCCAGATGTGTTGTTGGATTTATAGTTGATCATGAATTACAAATCCGCGACATCGGAGTTTTTAACATCATTTCGATTATTCCAAAATCCGTTTTTCCAGTTTTTGAGTGAGTTCATCCAACGGAACAGGAAGTTTCTGTGCTATAAAAGGCAGAAAATCTTTTAATAGTGGATGGGTAATAAAATCAATCGGCAGGCCTTGTTGTGAACGCAATTGCAAGAGTGCTATAATTTCTATTGGAAAATATTGCCATCTTTCACGATTAAATGCAAATGTTAAATCATCCTTACTATTGGCTATATGGAAATTGCACATTCCATTTATCCATTCGTTTAAAGAATCAGTGTTAGTGGTATATAGCTCACTAACAGCCATTTTATAATCTGTAATGGGAGGTTTACAATAGCTCAGAATTTGAGAAGAAATATCAGAATACCCCGATTGATCTAATAAACAAGAGGTTAAATACAATGTGCTGCTGTAACCAAATTCCAAATTGTCTGGATAAATTTTAAATTGTTCTTCAGTAGCAATGAGAAAATCAAGAAGATGCTTTGCCAAATGTTTAGCTTTTTCAGGAAAATAAGCTATAGTTACTAACGTGGCTAAAGCTAAATCTGTGTGTAACATCCCACTAATAAACGTATTCTGATGAGATGCTTTAATCAGGAGCAATGAATTTTGATAATATGCAGTAATCAAACTTATATAATTTGATTTATCGGACACCTGAGCAAATTTCACAATAGATTCAGGAATGGTAAAACCATGAATCTTTTTCTCTATAACAGAAAGTGAGCTAAATATAACGATCTCTTCTTCGTCCCATACAATAAGACTTTTTTGGAAATTTTCTGTCCCCTTATTTACATATTCAAGTAAGAATTCCGGTATAAATGATTCCTCCTCATAGGATATTTTCAAAACATTATTGAAATGTTTAACTAGTTGTTTTAAATTCATTTAATTATGTTAGCATTATTTATAACATTCATAAAATAGATTTTTATATGGTCTGATCATTCTGCAGCAGGACTGGGCTCCCGATTTTGAATTTACTCTTATGGAAATCCCAAAATCCAATTAAAATACAGTCTTTGTATCTTTTTCTTAATGGTTAAAATTGGCAATATATAAACGTTAAATATATGATCTATATCTTCGTATTTATTTTTCTTTTCTCGTACTTAGATAATTCCAAATTAGAAATAGTAAAAATAATGTAATCCAAACCGCTACAACGGCTGTAATGAAGATCATCTGTATTGAAGGATGAAGATAATTCGGCTTATAAAATAAACGTTCGAGTATCGTAAACTTTTCCTTTAATTTAGTTCTGTCAAAAGTATTCCGCAGTCCGTTTAGGGGCTCCTGTCTGTTATCGCGGTAATAAAAAACGTCATGACTGAAATCTTTAGGAACCATCTGAGATTCTACGTTATATTTCTTAAACAAAGCATCCAGACGTTGAAATGAATGAAGCAGCGAATCCTGATCATATGTATACAATAATTTATATCTTGTTACTGCATTTTGATATTGTTGTGTAGAATCGGGGACATTGTGGATCGGACTGTATAAAGCCTTATTTTCTAAAAAAATACACATCTTATCATCGTATTCCGGCTGTACTTCTACACCTTTGAATATAATTTCAGTACTATCTCCAATTACTTTTTGTGAAATAATTCTTTTCTTGAATTCCTTGGGATCAAGTCCAAGAAAATCCATGCCCGCCATCAGCTTAGAACTAATTTCTTTAGTGGCTGAATTTAGTATTTTTAAGGTATCAATGCTGTAATATTTTGTTTCAATAGAAAAATTATCTTTATTATCCGGATCGTAAAAGATGCTGTCTCTTTCTGCTATCACCGGATAAGGTTTAGGATATAGAGTATTTTCGGGGTTAAATAATTTATCAGAACTGTAAGAAGTATAATTGTACAAAAACGGATTTAGTACATTCAGCAAAGTCTTGTCTTTATTAAAATCTTTTTCAGGCAGCTCCTTTCTCATTTTGACATTTAACCCAAGACTGTAGCTTATAAAAAACGTGAGCGTGAGAAATGAAACGACTAACAGCGAAACACTAATTTTACTGATATTAGAAACGTTATATGCTTTTTTAGCATGATTTCTCAACAATATAACAAGAAATAGGAAAAGAAACAGGCCTGAAATAAAAACATGAGAAATTGAGACGTCATCATAAAATTTAAATCTGTAAAACTCTGTATAAATATTGATTTTATGAATACCTTCAAAGTTGAAGTATCCGTAACTAAAATAGGCAAGATGTATTACCCCTAAAATAATCACAGATTTGATCAGAAATCGTTTTAATTTTTTGTCCATAATTTCAATAAATTATGTTCCTGAAAGTAAGCATTTTTTTTAAGCGAACCACAATTTAAAAAACTTTTATGGTCTATCTTATCAATTTTATCAAGCTTATTTTATCAGTAGGATAAATTTATTTGAAGATACATCTGTTTTGATTTCGGAAAAGAAATATGGTTCCGGTAATCATAAAATCCTTAAGTTTATGTTTGTAAACCATATTGCAGATGACTTTAAAAATCAAGTTTAAAAGATCTGAAATTTTAGCAAACATATTATTAAACTGTGTCGGTCTTTGCATAGGCTGTATTATGATGTTTTATAACAATACGATAATATCTGTAAAAATTTTGATTTTTAAAATAATTGTATTTGCAGGAATGACTGCATTTATTCTTAATCTTTGGCTATACATGCGTCGTTATATAAAAAGTCTAAATAAAGTATATGCATTGGAAATTGATCATCTTGGAATTTATAATAATATATCAAAACATACATTTTTAAGCTGGAATGAAATCTCTTATTGTAGAATGAAAACAGTACAAATGTCAAGTGGGAGACATTCTAAAATCATGGTTCATGCCTATGATTCATCACGTTCTATGATCATTAATGCTGACTTATTGGATATTGATAAGAATGAATTACTGGATATACTTAATCAAAAAAAATATTTGAATAAAGCATTTAATTCTAACAACGATTCTAAATGAAAAACTCCGGAACGACATTAAATATTATTTATAGTATTGTAACTGTTTTTATATTAAGCTGTTTCCTAAGCTGTCAGGGAGATCAGGCTCAAAATCACAGGAAAAAAGCAAATATTCCGGATGTTAGAGAAAGGATAGGCAATACTTCGCAGATATTCCTGACCTATTTAGATTCTCTGGTAAATCTTCCTGATGCAAAATTTAATGAGTCGAGTATTAGGTCATTTAACGATAGATATGTAAGCCAATTACCATTGTTAATGCATGATTCACTAAAAGCGCAAAACAGCGACAGTATTTTAATTCAGTATTACAAAAATGAGCAGCCAAACCCTGAAGTAGAATCGGGAATCAGATTTCTCATTCCCAAAACCATTGCAGATTCTCTGATTGTTTCAGATTTTACAAGCTATTTTGGGTCAGTTACAGATGAAAAACCTCTTCTAGGAATTACGAAATATCCACTTCCTGTACGTATAAGAACTTCCGGAGACAGAGAAATTAGATTAACTTTTAAAAATGATGTTAACAGAGAGCGTGCAGGAGTTATAATGCTTGAGATCTTAAATTATAAGTAGTTAATGCTAAATTTGAAGTGGTCGAGGATTTTTGCTCACAATGCCGGAGTTTAATTGATGCTATCGGTTATTTTGATGAGCAACAATTTTTACCGTTGGAAGTGGATTTAAATCAAAAAGAAATCAAGATAGTTTTGATATCAACGTAATGGCTGTCATTAAAACGATGCAGTCGACGATGCCTTACTTCATTAAACAAAAATCGGGAAACATCATCAATTACAAGAGACAAAAATTCTACTCAAAATATACCTGTAAAAATAAAGCATAAAGAAATACCTAAAGGTCTCGGAACTTCTAGGGAAGTAGTAAGCAGGGTGTTAAAAAAATTGAAAATGAAGGGAAAGTTTTTAAAGATGAAGATGGCAAAATATGGGTTGCTGATCAGGCATTTTTACCATTACAGAAATAATGTGAGTTTTATAAATTAGTAAGAAATGTAATTATTAAATAATTTAAGATTCTTATCAGATATCTTTAAGAACAACTACAATCTAAGTTTGAAAGTGATTTTTGAAAGACAAATTTTTATAGAATATTTGAGAATGTGCACACGCTGTATGCATAATTGAGTTGGATTCGATAAAAACTATTATTAAATGTTGATAAAATAAAACAGCATTGTAATGCCGAACAGTAAAAATAATTGAACGGAAGGTTAGTTGAATAATAAATTCAGTATATTTGTAATATAATAATATTATTTATTACTAAATTATTACATTAAATACTACTATTATGTTATTTGTTTCTTTATCCAAAGTTCAAAAAAAACTAGTTGATAATATCCGTGAAAGACGTTTGCAAATGGAGCTTACGCAGGAAGGTTTGGCTGAAAGATCGGGTGTTCCTTTACCAACTCTCAGAAAATTTGAGCAAAAAGGCTTAATTTCTTTAGAATCATTTTTAAAATTGCTTTCAGTGGTTGGTGGATTAGAAGAAATGGTTGATATTTTAAAACCGAAGAAACAGAATTTTAAATCTATCGATGATGTTCTAAAATCAGAGGAAAAGCCCATTAAAAAAAGAGGAAGTAGAAGATGAAAATAGCTATCAAAGAAATAAAAGTAAGATTGAATTTTGGTTCTGGAACTCAACCCGTTGGACGTTTGGTAATTCGTGATGGTATAATCTATTTTCAATACGATGAAGAATTTCTGCAAACCAATTTAGAAATTTCACCTATAAGACTTCCTTTGCAACGAGACGTGATAGAACTCCCAAGAGATCCATTTGAAGGTTTGGCTGGGGTTTTCAATGATAGCCTGCCCGACGGTTGGGGAAGATTGCTTTTTGACCGTTTGCTTCGCTCGGAAGGAATTTCTCCATCTGATATTTCACCACTTGACCGTTTAGCATACGTTGGATTGCACGGTATGGGTGCATTGATTTATGAGCCGGATCAAAGTCCAGATAGTAATAATGAGATGATTGATTTGGACGTGTTAGCTACTCAAACTGAAAACGTTTTGCAAGGTGATTCGGAGGAAGTAATTGCAGAACTTTTGGCTTTGAACGGATCTTCTGCCGGAGCAAGACCAAAAGCGCTGATCGGCGTCGATGCAGAAAGAAAAAATATATCCTACGGAGCAAACTTGTTAGGCGATGATTTTGAACCTTGGATGGTAAAATTTCCAAACACATTAGATGGGAAGGATGCGGGTGCAATAGAATACGTTTACGCTTTAATGGCTGTAGATGCTGGAATTAAAATGCCTGAAGTACATTTGTTTCCGTCAAAGAAAGGGAATGGCTACTTTGCCGTTAAACGTTTTGATAGAGAAGGAAATAAACGTCTCCATATGCATACTGCGAGTGGACTTGTTCACAGTAATTTTAGGTTCCCATCTCTTGATTATGAAGATTTATTATCATTGACAGGTGTTTTAACTAAAGATATTCGCGAGGTAGAAAAAATGTTCCGCTTGGCAGTTTTCAATGTTATGGCACACAATAGAGACGATCATGCCAAGAATTTTTCGTTTCTGATGAATGAATTTGGAGAATGGAAATTATCACCCGCTTATGACCTTACTTTCTCATCTGGACCAGGTGGCGAACAAAGCACTATGGTAATGGGAGAAGGACGAAATATAACAGCCAAGCATCTGACTGAATTGGGAAGGGAAGCAAAATTATCAGAAGAATTTATAAAGAATGTTATTGAGCAAACAAGTTCCGCACTGAGTAAATGGTCAAGACTGTCAAAAGATTTTGGAGTTAGTAAATCAAACAGAGAATTGATAGGTAGATTAACTAAAACATATTAATATAAAATTAAGCTATTCTTGTTAGAATTCTAAAATATTTCCGCCTAGAAATAGATAAGAATTGAGGTATGCAGGCGAAATGTATCAATTGTCACTGTCTCAGTCGGAAAATGTTAATTGTTTTATTTACAGTGATTTATGAGGTTGCAAGTGTACAAAAGTGGTACAAATGAGTTTTTTAAATTTGTCGTAAAATATTGTAAAATACTGATATATAATTGTTTAATTTGACGATATTAGTGCAAAATGTAGAAAAAAAGATGTTGCGGCATTTTAAATTATGTATCAATTTTGTACTATTTTAACTATAAAATACCATTATAAATACTTCTTTAGATTTTATACAAAAATCAAAGACATGATTATTTGACCTCAAAGTTGATGATGAAGCTTTTAAGATTACCGTTTATCTTCCGTAAAGTTTTGAAAAAATCTATTCATATCTTAAACATTTTGAAAATGAGGATTTTAAGTTTTTAATCTCAGGAAATACGGGGTAGATATCTATGCAATGCAAAAAATCACTCGAATAAGAATAACGTTTTTGATATTGAGTAAATGATCATTGTTAATCGACTATTAGATGTATTTGCAGTTTTCAATTAAAATAATAAATTGATACTAATTAAAGGGAAAAAACCTAACAAATTAATTGCTTATTTTTGTGGATCAGTATGATGGACAGAATTAAGAAGATAAGGTGGTTTTTTAGTGCAGCCCGCATTTTGCGATTTCTGTGTATGTTTCTCTATGTCTTTTACTCAGCACAAACAAAAAACGATGTTGATATCTTAAAAGAAGAAATCCTTGATAAGATGCAGGACGAGAATCATAATGTCGAAGATTTGATAAAGTATTATTCTAAAATATCTCCAAATGATGCTCAGATTCTCAATATAAAATTTTTACTTTTAAAAGGAGATTACGAAGAGGGCTTGAATAAGATATTTTTATTAGAAAATTCAGCAAAAAAGGACAAAAACTCGGAGTTGTTTTTTCAATATCAATGTCTTTACGGACAAGTCTGTCAAATGCTGGGTTTGGCTAGTGAGCTTGATGTAATAAGAGATAATCTTAAGAATTCCAATTACATCAAGAGTGGTGCTTTTACAGAGCTGGCACTTGATAAAAAAAGTTTTGAAATCTTTCCGTTATCTGATCGTGTTGCTATTATAAAATCTGGCATAAAAAGCTATGAAATGACAAATAATGTAATAGGATTGATTCAGTCTAACATCTGGCTTGCAGAAATATTAGGATATTATAATTCCGAATCAAAACTCGCTTTGAACTCAGCTTTATCATTACTCAAGAAAACAGATTCAGGAGTTTATTATGGGATGTTGATCGATAATTATCTTGCCAAAATCTATTTGAAACAGAATAATGCACAATATGCTTTCAATGCTTTAGCAAAATATCAGAATGCTGCAGCGCATATTTCCAATGTAGATCTCAAAGCTGATTTTTACAAAAACCTTGCAATATCTTCAGCAAACATAAAAGCTTTTGATAAGTTGGATTATATTAATAAATCTTACTTTACAATAGTAGAGAATCAAAATGCGAAAAGAGCTGTCGCCAGAGCAATGCTTGTCAACCATATCAATAAACTTAATGATGATAAGTTGAAGTCACAGGCTTACCTATTCAGAAATATCTATTTTACGATTTTTATAGCTTTTATTCTCGTGCTGGCAGTAATCTATTTTTCACATAAAAGCAGGCAGAAGCAAGCGGAAGGAGCTGCCGCTGAGACAGATGCTAAAAATTTTGTAATCCCTGATAAGACAGAAAAAAGAATCTTGAACAAGCTCGAAGAATTTGAAAAAAGCCAAAAATATATACAGAAAAATGTTTCCCTAAAAACATTAGCACAACAGTTTGACACCAATCCAAAATACCTCTCGGAGATAGTAAACAACCATAAAAATTCAAATTTCAATACATATATCAATAATCTAAGAATAGATTACATTGTAGAAAAAATCAAGAAAAATCCGGAGTATAGAAAGTATAAGGTCAGTTATCTGGCGGATGAATGTGGTTTTTCCTCACACAGTCTTTTCACAACCATTTTTAAGAATAGGATGGATCTGTCGCCAACAGAATTTCTTCAAAAACTGAACGAATGATAAGATTACTTAACATATTGTTTTTGTTTGCCTGCATAACAGTTTCTGCACAAATGACTGAAAATAATCAGTTGAAACTTGCAACCGACCTTCTGTTCAGTAATCCTGAAAAATCGGCAAAAATATCGGAGAAGGCTTTCGCAGAAGCTAAAAATTATAATGATAAAATCAAGGCATTATCCAAACTTGTTAACGCCCAGATGGTTCTTGGCAATATCAGCCAGGTGATTAACAATTGTGTTAAAGGGATCAATTTGTCTAAAGAAAAAAACGATACAATAAACCAGATCCGTTTTCTTTCAATGTTGGGAAATCAGTATCAGCAGCTCAATATGAATAATGATGCAAAGAAAAATCTGGATGAAGCTGAAAATCTTATTAATACGATAGATCTTCCAAAAGATCTTCTATTCATTAAAGGAAATGTTTATAACGTTAAAGGCATTGTATTTAAAAACGAGCTGAATTGTGAGTTTGCAGTTAAATATTTTGATAAAGCTCTTGATGTATACAACAAGCTTCCTTCTAGAGATGTTATAACAACAAACAAACTCCTGATTGATATTCAGAAAGCTGTCTGTCTGGAATCGCTTGGAAATTCGAAAGAAGCCGAAAATATCTATAAAATGATTCTAAAGGTCAATGATCCTGGAATTGGATTTAACAAATATTTTGCATCAGTAGGATTAGCAGATATCTATCTAAAAAGAAACGAAGTAGACAATGCAGATAAGATGTTACAAACCATTAATGTTAATGAGTTCAGTTCATATGATTTAGAACTTACAGGTCTTTTTTTCAAGCTGAAATCACAAAGCAGCTACCTGAAAAAAGATTCAAAGTTATATCTGTATTATTTTGAAAAATATAATAACAATTTGAATCAGATATCGCAATCTCAGAATCAAATTATCTCTCGTCTGGTCAAGAATGATAAGGAAAATTTCGCAGAAAAAATTAATAAAAATCTAATGCGAAATATCGCTTTAATTTTCATATTGATTATAATATTCTCTGGGCTTCTGCTTTTTTTTTATCGTTTCTTAAGAAAAAAAGCTGTAAAGTAAAATACTCTGAAATTTAAATGTAAGTGCAAATAATACAATCATTTACATTTTATTTTATATTGTCATATTTATGTAATTTTCGTAAATGTGACAGTGTATTTCTGTTTTAATGACTTACATATTGATAATTTTAGACTCCTTAAACAATTAAGATAAAAAATCTGTAAAACAATTTAGTTTATAGATAATTTTTCTGAATCGTTTTTAATAAGTTAATTAGGTTTAAATAATAATTATCAATATGAGAAAAATCAACTTTTTGGCAATTCTTTTAGGCGGGCTTTTGTCAGCACAGACTACTTTTACATTGGTAAGAGATATTAATCCCGGCACTTCCAATTCTGTTCCTTCTAATTTTACGGTTCTCAACGGAAAACTATATTTCAGTGCTACGTATAGTCCTACTGGATCAGCAACAGGAACTGAACTTTGGGAGAGCGATGGCACGGAAGACGGTACAAAGATGGTGATGGATATTTATCCGGGTAATAGCTCTTCATCACCAAGTAATCTATTCACATTTAATGACAAAATTTATTTTACAGGTAGTATGAATATTAACGGTACCAATACATCGGGGCTTATTCTGTCATATAATCCTACAGACGGTTTACAGACCGTTTCAACTACAGCAAAGTTTGCGACAAACTTTACCAAAATAGGGAATACGTTATATTTCAAAGCTAATAATACTGCTGTTACTCCTAATACGCAAAGACTTTTTTATGTCGATACTAATTCCCAAGCTGTTATTGCTGATGATAATACTACAGTGATGTTCGTTGGAAAAGTGGGGGAGCAGCTGATTGCCAATGCTCAATACAAGACCGCAGCCAATCCAGCTTGGTATCAGTTATTCAATTTTAATGGGACATCATTTGATATTTTAAAGAATATCAACCCTTCTGGTACTGCATATCCTCAAAATTTCTATTACAGTGTATCTCTGGGTAAAACTTTTTTTAGCGCCAACGGTGGTGAAGGGCAGGAGCTTTGGATGACAGATGGAACCGAGTCAGGAACAAAACTAGTTAAAGATATCAACACCTTTAGTGCGACGGCGGGCTCAGGTCCCAACAATTTTGTGGAATACAATGGCAAAGTGTATTTTTCCGCATCGGATGGTTCCACTACAGGTACTGAATTATGGATGACGGACGGTACTGAACAAGGTACTAGCCTTGTAAAAGATTTATTTACAGGTTCTTCAAGTTCCTTCCCGGAAAAAATGGTTGTCTATGGCGGTAAGCTGTATTTTCTTATAAGCAATACAGGGGGTACAAGACAGCTTTGGGAAACAGATGGTACCGAAAGTGGGACAAAATTAGTTTCATCATTGGCAACAGCATCCAATTTGTTCATCTACAATGATAATTTGTATATCGTAGCCCGTATTACATCTACTGACCAGGCGGGTATTGAACTTTACAAGGTTAACCTTGGTACAGAAACACTTTCGGTTTCTGCAGATGCAACTAAAAAGCCAGTCATCTATCCAAACCCTTCCAAAGGCGAGATTAATATCAATAGCGTCAAATCAGGTAGTTTCGATCTTTTCGAACTAAGCGGAAAGCTTATAAGAAATGGTGTTTTTAACCACAATAAAATTTTTACACAAGCTCTTCCCGGAACTTATATACTAAAGATTACTTCTGATGATAAGAAAGTAATTACTTCTGTAAAAGTGATTGTACAATAATTAAAAAATTTAAAATTTATGAAGAAAATAATTTTAATGTTGTTCTTGGGTAATGTCATCAGCGCACAGAACATCACATTACTGAAAGATATTTATCCCGGTGCAAATCCTTCTACACCTGCCGAATTTTTAAAGTACGGTGGAAAGCTCTATTTCAATGCCAATAACCCCAATTATGGTACGGAGCTTTGGGCAACCGATGGAACTGCCGGAGGTACAGAAATTGTTGCCGATATCAATCCCGGAACTCCGGGCTCTCTACCGACCTCTCTGCTTAATTATGATAACAAATTATATTTTAAGACTTTGTTAGGCGTTACTGGTTTGTACTCTTATGACAGCAATGCAGGCACTACAATAGTGTCGCCGGGAATGGGCAGCGCTTCTAATTTTATGGTAGCAGAAGGGAAGATCTTTTTTAGACAAAACAGCAAATTAGCTTATTTCTATCAAGGTTCAATAACTGAGATAGATACGCCTGTCGTAGTCAACGGGCAGATGGGCGCAGTCAATGGAAAAATCATTACAGGTGCCTCTGCATCGTCAGCAACAAACAATTTACAATTGTACATTTATGACGGAAATAACCTATCACTTCTGAAGGTTATCAACCCGAACAGTACTGCAAACCCTCAAAACTTCTTTTATAGCAGTAATCTCAATACATTATTCTTCACAGCGGGTTCCAATACAGCAGGTTTTGAACTTTGGAAAACTGATGGAACGGCCGACGGCACAGTACAGGTCAAAAATATCAATGCTGGTACATCAAGCTCGTTTCCGGGGAATTTCAAACAAATTGGAAACAAAGTTTTTTTTGCCGCTAATAATGGTACTAATGGTAATGAACTATGGATTACAGATGGCACAGAGGAGGGTACTGTGCTAGTAGAAGATGTAAATCCTGGATCAAATGCATCCAATCCGAATAATCTCACGGAAGTAAACGGCAAACTTTACTTTCTAGCAAGTGACGGTTCTGGGGAAGCCAGACTTTGGGAAAGTGATGGAACGACCGAAGGAACCAAAATGACCCTGGAACTAAAGCCTGGTTACACCAACTTTATTCTCGGTAAAATGGAGGAGTACAACGGTGCACTTTACCTTTCTGCAAAGCTTAGTGTATCGCAAGGACAGGAACTTTATAAGATAGAATTGCCTGCGCTGAATGTTGAAAATCACAACAAAAAAGCAATCAGTCTTTATCCGAATCCCACTCATGGAGAATTATTCTTTACCGGTTTTGAGAAAGGCTCTTACGACCTGTACGATGTGAAAGGAAGCCTTATAAAAAAAGATGGCAATATTGTGAATAGTAGATTACAGCTAAATGTTCCAAAAGGTAATTACATTCTTGTTACAAAAACTGTTGAGGGCACTATTAATACAAACAAAATAATTATAAAATAATGAAAAGATCAATACTAATATTTTTGGTTCTGATTAATGTTAGCTTGGTAAAACTAAATGCGCAGACCATTAATTTTCCTGATGAAAACTTTCTGGAGTATCTTCTGCTTTACACTAACATAGATGCCAACAATGACGGTGAGATACAGGTGAGCGAAGCAGAGGCTTACACAGGAGGGTTCACTATCACTCAAAAGATCAGCAATGTTACGGGAATAGAGTATTTTAAGAATCTGTCCTCACTTACATTTAATAAATCACCTGTCAGCAGTCTGAATATTACCAATAACAAGCTGATCACACAACTATTTATCGATGGGTCACATATTTCAAGCCTTGATCTTAGTTCCAACAATAGGCTTACAAATATGGACATTAAAAATAATAGCATATTATCCCAACTTACATTAGGCCAACAACCTCAACTTCAATATGCAAGCCTTATGTTCAATAATATCGCATCTATCGATGTAACTCAATGTCCGATGCTTACATTTCTTTTCTTGGCATCAAACAATTTATCAAGCATCGATTTAACACACAATCCAAGGCTTGCCGAGCTGAACTTAGGTGCCAATCATCTGACTTCGCTGGATGTCAGTAAAAATACTAGACTGACTTATCTCCATATCGGACTTAATGCAATTCAGCAAATTAATGTGTCGAATAATACGCTATTGGATACCTTTATGATTCAGGGAAATCCTATAACATCGATTGATCTAAGTAAACTTAAATTTCTGAGATCGTTTGTTATGGATAGTACGGGCATTACTGCAATTGACCTGACGCCGCACACAATGCTTCAGTTTTTCTATGCCAGCTACTCACAGCTTACAGAAGTAAATGCTTCTAAAAATAATGCTCTGATATACATCAATGCTGTTGAAAATCAAAAGATGAAATTTATTAACGTTAAAAACGGTAATAATACAAATGCCATTGGCTTTTTTTCCATTAACAGCCCAAATCTTAAATGTATCCAGGTGGATGATGTAGCTTACAGCTCTTCACAACAACTTTGGCAAAAAGATGCAACTGCCGTATATGCTACAGATTGCAGTAATATATTAGCAAATAATGAAGTAAAAAATATTGTAAAACCATCAATATATCCAAATCCTACTTCAGATTATGTATATCTGCAGAATGAAGCAAAAGAGATTGACGTTTTCAATACAGCCGGGCAAATGGTTGCAGGCTATAGGAATACAAGAATGGTAGATATCAGTCATTTGCCTGTAGGTAATTATATTATTAAAATCATGGATTCTGCAGGTGTGACATCATCGCAAAAAATCATAAAAAAATAAGCATCATCTAATGAAATTAAATATAAAAAATACAATCAGAGTTACGGTAGCTGTAATTTCATTGATGGCTGGTAGCTATGCAAATGCCCAAAGCAGTGAACGGCAAATAATCGAAAATTATCTTGCAAAAGACAGAAAAACATTTGGAAAGACTTTTGATATTATACACACATCTCAAAGAAAAAGTTCTGAAGGGACCATAATCAATATTCAGCAGACGTACAAAGGTGTACCGATCTATGGGGCTATATCATCTGTATTGATTCGAGACAATGCATTAAAATACATTTCTGACAATTTCATGTCTTTTCCGGAAAATGTATCTGTATCCAAACCTTCATTTGACATCAGAAAAGATTTCTCTGCAGTATTATCTTCAGAAAAGCTTAATGGTAATTCCAACGACTACAATTTTGAAGGTAGAAAAAGTAATACGGTAGTTTCTAAATTGGTATATTTTC
Organism: Epilithonimonas pallida; assembly: GCF_900182975.1. Classification (NCBI taxonomy): domain Bacteria; kingdom Pseudomonadati; phylum Bacteroidota; class Flavobacteriia; order Flavobacteriales; family Weeksellaceae; genus Epilithonimonas; species Epilithonimonas pallida. Next base: position 54,194 of record NZ_FXUO01000010.1, read on the forward strand.
CCACGAAAAAAGGTGATCTTCAGTTATCTTATGTGCTTAACTTCTTCGAGAAAGGAACCAATAACTACTGGGATATTATTGTAGATGCCAACACAGGAAAAGTTATTGAAAAAACGAACCTGACGGTATCGTGTCAATTTCATGACCATAAATATTCTACAGAACATCTGTTAGATGTGGTATCACATAAGTCAGGAGATAAAACAATTTCTAAAAAATCTGATAACTATTCTTCACTTGTTGATAATGCGTCTTATCGTGTTTATGCATTTCCTATAGAGTCTCCCAACTTCGGACAGCGTACTTTGGAGACGAATCCCTGGTTTTCAGATGCTTCTCCTTTAGGCTGGCAAAATGACGGTGATGAATCTTATAACATCACGCGTGGGAATAATGCTTATGCTTATTTAGACCTGAACGGCTCTAATGCTTTCGGAGCTAGTGCTAATGGAGGTTCGCAAAAATTATTTGATTTTCCATTAGATCTTTCAAAAACTGTGGATACTTATACTGATGCTGCCATTACCAATTTGTTCTATGTCACCAATAAGATGCATGACATTTTTTACCGTTATGGATTTGATGAGGCTGGGCGTAACTTTCAGTCAAACAATTTTGGAAAAGGAGAGCCATTCACTGATTTTGACCCTGTTTTGTCAGAATCCAGAGATGGTGCATCGTTGAACAATGCCAATTTTGCTACACCTCAGGATGGTTTTTCACCACGAATGCAAATGTATCTCTGGCGTTATGGCTATTTGTTAAGTTATAATTCACCAAGCGATTTGGTCGGAAGAAAACCCGAATCAGGGTACAACGTTGATTTTGGAGGTACTTTTCCTGTAAACTCACCTCTTACAGCTGATGTTGCAATAGCAACACCAGCAGATGGATGTACTAATCTTACCAATGCATATCTCACCGGGAAAATAGCACTTATCCAAAGAGGAGCCTGCAATTTTGATATTAAATTCAAAAAAGCTCAGGACAAAGGTGCAAAAGGTGTTATCATATATAATCCTACGCCATCACAAGCCATTATTAATATGAGCGGAACGGATGGTAGTGTGACTATACCGGGTGTATTAATCAATAATGAGGAAGGTGAACTGATAAAGTCAAAAATAGAAAATGGAACAACAGTCAATGTCAATTTAAAATATAACACTTTCGATATTGATGGAAGTTTGGACAATGGCGTAATAGCTCATGAATATACCCATGGGATATCCACCAGAAGTACAGGAAATGGTTACAGCTGCCTCAATACTGCTTATGCTAATGAACAGATGGGGGAAGGTTGGTCGGACTTTTTCGCTTTAATGGTAACCAATAAAGCGGATGCTACAGCGGCTCAACCAAGATCTACGGGATCATTTGTAGCCAATCAAAAGGCTGACGGACCAGGCATCAGACCTGCAAAATATTCTCCCGATTTTAGCATTAATGATTATACTTATGCTGATACCAACGGAAAATATATTGACACAGGAAGCGGCTTGGCAGTAGATGTTCACGGTGTAGGCTTTATTTGGGCGACAATGCTTTGGGATTTACATTGGAAATTTGCTGAAAAATATGGATTTTCCAATGATATAGCCAATAATCCGGACTCAGGTAGCGGAAAGGTGATGAAAGTGGTGATGGAGGCTCTTAAATTACAGGGATGCTATCCGAATTTTGTGAGTGGAAGAGATGCTATTCTGGCGGCTGATGCTAATCTAAATAATGGTGAGAACAAATGTATGATCTGGAATACATTTGCAAGAAGAGGTTTAGGAGTTAACGCCAAAACAGGACTTACCAGAGGAACATTGCCGAATGCAATATCGGATCAGGTTGAAGATTTCACCGTCCCTTCTGAGTGTTCGCTGGGAACTGCTGATGTAGTCATCAGTAAGAAAATTGCGCTATATCCGAATCCTGCGAATAAAGAAGTTTTCATTAAAACAAATGGAGTAAAAATACTTGGAAAACTTAGAGTATCCATATTTGACTTATCTGGCAAGAAAATAGATGAACAGATTATTGATATTGATGCCAATCAGCCGGTTAATATTACTGGTCTTTCCAATGGTGTTTATTTATTAAGTGGTGACGGAATCGGTCTTAATTTCAGCAGCAAATTGATTATCAATAAATAGATAAACCAAAAGATTACAATATAATTAACTAAATAGCGGCACTTTAAGTGGCGCTATTTAGCTTTGCTGAGCTCCACAGAGTCAGTTCAAATCATTTATTAAGATTCAGATAACATAAATACTAATCAATCAGTTTAACTGAATTTAAGAAAAACAAAAGCATTAAACATTAAAGATGATATCTTGTACAGTTAAGTAACAAGGCTAATTTTTTATGATTGTCAACAGTTTCATCGCAGCGGTTTTTCCCATTTCGAAACCATCATTAATTATACATTCATAGGAGTCGTCCAGGTATTTTGGAAGAATGCCCTCCGTTATGGCAACGACTTTGGCTTTTGAAGAATTAGTTTTTTTATTGACCAGTGAACTGTGCAGCCCGGCAAGAGTTTCGTCACTCATCGCAAAGTAACCGTCGAAATCCTCATAATCTAGAATGATACTCATTTTCTCCTTTACCATATCGGCGGAATTGCAGTAGATGACCTTATACTTTACGTCTTTGTACTTATCGATAACCTCTAAAAAATGATTTTTCCGGGTTTGTGATATTTCCAGGTTTTCATCACCGAAAATAGCAATAATATTTTTACAGCCAGCTTCTGTCAGCTTTTGGGCAGCAGTCTGTGCATAAAGCCTGTTATCAAATATCACCTCTTCAAATATATTTTGTGGAATGGTCTTATCAAAAATAACCAAAGGAAGTTCCATCTCTTTAATTTTGTTGAAATGACTGAGGTCCTTCGTCTGTCTGGTGAGAGAAATCAGGATGCCATCTACCCTTGAGTTGATGCAGGTAAGCAGATTTTCCTCTTCCATTCCCAAAGATTCTTCGGAAGAAAGCACAAAAAAATTATAACCTTCTGAGTGCAGCACAAAGGAAATTCCTTTGATAATGGAAGGAATGAAAAACATCGAAATTTCTGGGATGATAAGTCCGATAACCTTGGATGATTTTTTCCGGAAATTGATCGCGAAATCATTCGGGACATAGTTGAAAGTATCTGCAGCCTCCTTCACACGCTGCTTTACAGATGCGCTGATATCAGGATGGTTTTTAAGTGCTCTGGACACCGTAGAGGTACTTATATTGAGCATTTTTGCTATGTCTTTTATAGTGATTCTTTTCATTTTTGGGTAACAGAGTATATTTTTGGGGTAATTTAGTAATGATTTGTATCGTTTTAAATGTTAAATTATGTTAAATATAAAACATTGAAAGTTAATAAAAAGTTAAAATAAAATTTTGTTACCAACCGCAACCGTTTGCGCAACCGTTTGATATTAACGCAGAATTAATACAATATTCAAACTGCATTTTTGATATCTTAAAAAAAATACTTTTAACCCATAACAAAAAAACCTCATAAAAATATGGAATCAAAGATGTTTACTAAATTACTGGTTTTCGGTGCGATGAACACCGCGGCCTTTATGTTTTCGCAGAGCAATGTAAATGACACAATATCAAGAGATAAAGCAATTGATGAAGTGGTGATTACAGGAAACTCCAATCCTAAGGCATCCATTAAGACCAGTACTTCTATCTCCACATTAAAAATGAAAGATATAGAAAATGCTGCACCAAGAACGACCGCAGAAATTTTCCGTACCATTCCGGGAATCCGTTCAGAATCTTCCGGAGGAGAAGGTAATTCTAACATTACCGTGAGAGGGGTGCCCGTTTCAGCCGGTGGTTCCAGATATTTGCTGATTCAGGAAGATGGTCTTCCGGTAATGCAGTTTGGAGACATCGCTTTCGGAACTCAGGACCAGTTTACAAGATTCGACTCGTTCGTTTCAAGAGTTGAAGCGCTTAGAGGAGGTTCGGCTTCTGTATTTGCCAGCAATTCTCCGGCAGGGATTATCAACTTTATTACCAAGACCGGTGAGAAAGAAGGCGGAAGCATTACCCAGCAGATGGGACTTAACTACAAAAATTACAGAACCGATTTCGATTACGGCACTAAAATAGGTGATGATACTTATATGGCAGTTGGAGGCTTCTACAGAATTGGGGACGGCCCGAGGAAAACAGGCTTCAACTCCAACAACGGCGGACAGTTCAGACTTTCTTTCCTTAAAAAATTTGAAAAAGGAAGCTTCCGCGTTTATGCCAAATTCCTGGACGACAGAACCGCAGCTTATATGCCTATGCCTGTTGGCGTTACCGGAACGGATGCTGACCCGAAATGGTCTTCACTGCCTAACTACAATATTCTTACAGGAGCCCTGCAAACCATCAACCTGCAGCACGACAGAACTTTGGGAAATGATGGTAACATCTTTAATACTGATGTTTCAGACGGGATGCATTCTCTGTCAAAAGTTATCGGTGCTGAATTCAATTATAACCTTGGTGAAGGTTGGAAATTAGAAGAAAAAATCAGATATGCAGCCAATGACGGGCAGTTTGTAGCGCCTTTTCCGGCAAGTGTGAGCAAAGGAAGCGACTTCTTCAATGCAACTAACTTTACCAATTTCGGAAGCGCAGTCTATGCAGGAACCAACACACCGATTGACATGAATGCGAACTATATGAAAATTGCCCTTTTCAATGTAAAGCTGAATAACTTCAATAATTTTGTGAATGACTTCAATATCAGCAAAAAATGGGATATTGTGAAGTTTAACGCAGGATTGTACAAATCTTCCCAGAACATTAATATGTCCTGGATGTGGAACAACTATCTGCAGGAAGTCAGCGATAAAAACGCAAGATTAGTTGATGTGAAAAATACCGCCGGACAGTACATTACCGACAACGGTTTGCTTAACTACGGAATGAAAGACTGGGGCAACCTGAAAAGAGACTACAACACCAAATATGATATTACCGCTCCGCATGCTCAGGTGGAAATCAACGCAACAGACAAATTAACCATCGATGCAGGCGCAAGATATGATATTGGAAAAGTAACAGGCTATTTTTCAGGAGCAACGGTAACTTACACCAGCCGGGATATGAACGGAAACGGCGTAATTGACATTCCTGAACAAATGGTTGGCTCCAATGATAATATTAATGTTCCAGTAAATTACAGATACGGAATTTTCGGATATTCAGTGGGCGCGAACTATGCTTTGAACAACAAAAATGCCGTTTTCGCAAGAGTGAGCCAGGGCGGAAGCGCATCTGCGGACAGGATCCTGTTCTCCGGATATAATTATACCAATAATGATGACCCGGCTTTGGATGCCGTGAAAGTCAATAAGGTGAATCAGGTAGAAGCAGGTTATAAGCTAAGAGGCTCAGGATATTTCCTTAACACCACGTTGTTCTATGCCGGAACAAGAGAAGCCAATTACGAAGCGACCACTCAGAGAAAAACGGAGAACAAATACCAGTCTTTCGGGGTAGAATTGGATGGTTATTACAAAATTACGAAGGGGTTAGATGTAAAGGCCGGCCTAACCTACACCCACGCAGAAATCAAAAATGCCATAGACCCCACTATCATCGGGAATATGCCGAGAAGAACACCGAAATTAATGTATTCTGTGAATCCTAACTTTAATGCGAACAAGTTCAATATAGGATTCTACCTGATTGGTGCTACCAAAGCTTTCACCCAGGATAACAACAAATTGGTAATGCCGGGTTACGCTATCGTAAATCCGTATGTTTCTTACCAGGTACTCAGAAACCTTTCGGTAAGTCTGAATGCTAATAATGTTTTCAATACCATTGCGGTGACAGAGGCAGAAGAAGGTTCAATTGCCGGCGGAAACGGAATCGTGAGAGCAAGAACTCTTCCGGGAGCCAGCTATAGCGTGAGTGTGAAATTTGATTTATAAATAATTGATTATAAAAAGCTCTATGGTGTTTCCTATCAATAGCCCCGAACTGAAGCTCGGGGTAAAATAGGAGTCAGCAGAAGCTTTTTTTGCTCGTAGAAGCAATATTTGTGTAAACAAAAGAACTATTTGGAAAAAGCACGCCGTAGGTATGCTACCTAAATTGTCGCATTTTTTTAAAAAGAATAGAGTCCCTAAGGGATGATTTAACAAAGGATAGGATGCAATCTCCTATCAATAAAATATATTAAAATTATTGTCCGATAAAAATAGATATCATAAACAGGTCGCTCCTATGGAGCTTTAATTGCTTGAAAAAAACTTAGCTATTAACAGCTTTGCTCCTATCGGAGCTGTATCTGGCCTCAGAGAGAACAGCTGTTAATAGAAAAAATTAAGCCGATAAAAACATAGCTCCGGAGGAGCGACCTGTCGTTTTATCCTATAAATTCATTTGTATTTTTCATCGGACAATAATGATATTCAACATAATTTCGAAAGAGTAAATTCAATTTGATTGAAATCCTTTCGAATAAATATTAATGAACAAACTAATTTAAAATGTTTAAAGAAGAAGCCTTAAACATCATCAGGAAAGCCATTACAGAAGAAGGAATTTTGGCATCAGCGCAACAAAGGGACAACTATGCCAGAGTCTGGGCAAGAGACTCGATGATGGCAGGTTTTGCCGGGATTTTGATTAATGATGAAGAGATTCTTGCAGGCCTGGAAAAATCCATTCTTACGCTTGCAAAACATCAGGCAGAAAACGGGCAGATTCCGTCCAATGTCTTTAATGACAAAGCAAGCTATGGAACACACGTCGGCAGGACCGACGCAACAACCTGGTGGATTGTTGTTACCTGTGAATATATTATCAGATATAATAAAACAGAACTCAAAAAAGATCTCGAAGAAAAAATTTCCAAGGCGCTTTCCTGTCTCAAAACCTGGGAATATAATCAAAGAGGTTTTTTATACAGCCCGCTTGGAGGAAATTGGGCAGACGAATATGTAACTTCCGGATACACTTTGTATGATAACGTTTTACGATATTGGGCGGTGAAAAATGCAGCAGGATTATATCAAAATGAGGAACTGGAAAATCAGGCAACGAATATTAAAAAGTTAATTCAGGACAACTTTTATAAAACCGAATCCGATTCTCTAAAATACCACGAAACAGCCTACTCCAAAACCGAATTTAAACCCTATTTCTGGGCTTCGCTGAACGCCAATGGCTACGATGTGCGTTTCGACCTTGCAGGAAATGCTTTAGCGATTCTTTTAGATTTTGAATTGGATTTTAAAGCTTTTTCAGAATTTTTGGAAGAGCTTTATACAGAATTCGGACACTGGATGCTTCCAGTATTCTATCCCGTGATTTATCCCGGCGATTACGATTGGAAACTCCTGGAAAACAATTACAGTTATAGCTTCAAAAACGAACCACACCATTTTCACAATGGCGGTTCCTGGCCTATATTTTTGGGATGGCTTTGTTTGGCACTTAATAGAAAAGGATTGGCAGAGATCCCTGGAAAAATACTTTCACAGTACGAACAGTTGATGCAGGAAAAAGGTTTTCATTTCAGGGAATATTATTCCACTGATAAACTCCTGCCTCTGGGAACCGAGCAATTGTGTTTTTCGGCCTCAGGATATCTGATGATGACCCTGGAAAAATAGAATGAATAAATTAAGAAAGAATAAAATGATTGGAGATATAATAGAACTTAAGGAAAAGCATTTGGCAATAGGTAAAGAAATATTTGAAATGCTGAATGTAAGATTGCCATTAAAAAATAAACACAAACTCACCATAGGAATTGCAGGAGAAAGCGGAAGCGGCAAATCTGTGACCGCTTTTGCACTCCAAAAGATTTTAAACGAAAATAATATCAAAAGTCTGGTGTGGCAGATGGATGATTATTTTAAACTTCCACCAAAGAGCAATCACGAAAATCGCCTGAAATCCATAGAAAATGTAGGAACACTGGAAGTCGATTTGGCAAAGCTTTCTCAGAATATTTCCGACTTTAAAAACGGAAAAAGAATTATAGAAAAACCTCTGGTACATTACAATGAGAACAGAATTGCAGATGAAGAGATAGATACATTAGATTATAAGGTTCTTATCGTAGAAGGAACATACATTCTGGAGATTGATGATTTTGATTTTACAATTTTCATCGACAGAAATTACAAAGATACCTATGAAAACAGGATGAGCAGAAACCGCGACGAAAAGAGTGATTTTGTAGAGCAGGTATTGGAGATAGAACATCAGATTATTAAAAAATTCAAAGCAAAAGCAGACTTGGTTCTTGGAAAAAATTACGAACTCTTGCTGAAATAAAAGATAGATTTAATAGTGCCTTACCCTGTTGATTCTCACAAAGAAAAATAAATTATGACAACAAAGAAAATAATTCCGCATCTCAGTTTTTGGCAAATCTGGAATATGAATGTCGGCTTTTTCGGAATACAATATAGTTTTGGATTGCAGCAGACCGCGGTGAACCCGATATATACTTTTCTTGGGGCGCACGCAGAGCAGCTTCCCATCCTGAATCTTGCCGGTCCTATTACAGGACTGCTGATTCAGCCTTTGATTGGTGCTATCAGCGACAAAACCTGGAGTCCGAAATGGGGGCGCAGAAAACCGTTTTTTCTTTTGGGAGCCATTTTTTGCAGTATCGCTTTATTTTTGTTTCCTTTCAGCTCCGCCATTTGGATGGCAGTAGGATTGCTTTGGATCCTGGATGCTGCCAATAATACGGCGATGGAACCTTACCGTGCTTTCATTGCAGACAAGCTTCCGCACGAACAGCAGACTTTCGGATTTCAGATGCAGAGCTTGTTTGTAGGAGCCGGGATTACACTTGCTAACCTGTCATTGTTTATTTTCCAGAAATATCTCGGCGGCAATGCTTCCGGCGGGGGGATTCCTGTTTGGGTTTATTATTCTTTTTTCCTGGGATCTTTCTGTTCTATTGCATCGGTTGTATGGTCGGTTTACAAAACGCCTGAGATTCCGCCATCTGATGAAGAGCTGGAAGAACTCAGAAAATCAAAGGAGGAAAGCCACTTTTTTACACCATTTATCGAAATCTTTTCTGCAATACGCGATATGCCGAAATTACTTTGGCAGCTGGCTTTGGTATATATGTTTCAGTGGTATGCACTGTTCTGCTACTGGCAGTTCATCACACCAATGCTCAAGTGGTCACTTTACGGAATTTCTGAAAATGATGAGCAAAAGGCAGGCAAAATTATTGCATTAGCAAAAAGTGGCGTGTCCGTAGCAGAAAAAGATATGTCCTGGGCAAAAAATGTGCTTCACATGGTAGAAGTGGCAGTAGGGCAAACCGGACTGATGAACGGATCATACAATATCATAACAATGATTTCTGCCTTGTTGCTGGTACCTTTTGCCAAAAAATTCACTTCTAAAAATACCTATATTTTCTGTCTTTGTATCACAGGATTGGGGATCATGACATTGCCATTCATTAAGAATGAATACCTCATCCTGCTTCCGATGGTCGCTTTGGGAATAGGCTGGGCATCCATGATGGGACTTCCTTATTCCATGGTTTCTCCATCAATTCCCCCGAAAAAAAGAGGAATTTATATGGGCGTTATCAATATGATGATTGTAATACCTATGCTGTTACAGACTGTTTCTTTCGGCTTCATTTACAAGACTTTTCTGGATGATAATCCTTCGTCAGTCATTATTCTGACGGGTTTGCTGTTCTTACTGGCTGGTGCTTGTGTAATGCTGATGAAGCCTAAGGCAAGAAACAAATGATATCAAAAAAGGTAAAATGTATAGTCCTTTCCGCCTTTTGTTTACACTAAAATTTACTGAGAGAAGTAGCTTTATCGTAAATAAAAAGATGTGGAAACAAAAATTCGTAATTATAACAAGAGTAAGTTCAGAAGTAGGTGATGCTATTGCAAAAGACTGTTAGCCAAAGGATAATCATTAGGATTAGTGGTTAGAAATCTTGGAAAATTGGTTGCATTTCAAACAAGTTGGTAAATAAAAAGAGTATTGAAAATCAGTATTCCTTTATTGTTGTTTCATCACATTAAAAATTTAGAAATGGTATTATAGGTAGACAAAATGACAAAAGCAGAAATAAAGTATTGACAGACATAAATAGTGTTTCAGATGTGTTCGCAACATCAATATTGCAATTGTTATATGTCACATATAGAATAAAAAAAGATGGTTTTATGTGATCGTTTATGACGGGCGTGGTGAATGGTGGTCAATAGATTCTTCCACAAAATTGGCTTATCAGGAAGCAATTGCCGTTACAATTATACCTAATTCGTCCCAGTGTTTTCCTACTTTAAGATTCCAATAATATCTTTTTTCCTTAAATGTGATATACGGAAAGGTTGAAGACTGCAATATCTACAGTTCGTTTCGCCTGAAAGGATGCTTTCAGATATTTTGATTAATTTCCACCAATCCGGTAAGTAGTTATAGTATTTTTATTTTCATATTTATAAAGCAATAGAATAGCCACTTTATTAAGACTCAATTTTGAAATAAATTTAAAGCTTTTAGCTTTAAAACATTTACAAAATGAATATTGATAGGAAGAAAAATTTGATGACGACAAGTTGCGAAAAAAAAAGAATAATACTGTTAAAATACCATTAATTTTATGGGTGAGCAAATTATATTTATGAAATATTAACTTTGAATAGTATAACAAATGTGGAATTATGCTTTTAATAAGAATGACTAGTACGCTCGGTTAATTTGACTGGAAATATTAAATTTGCTTGTATAAACAGAATATATGCCTACACCACAAGATATTCAGAAGGTTTTTTCTCCGTTTTATAATGCTGAAACCAATATCTGGGAGCGTTTTTCAGAAAAAATAAAGGTCAGAGAATTTCAGAAAAATGAGGTTATAAAAGATTATCAGAGTGTAGAAAAATATTTGAATATTGTAGCTTCAGGTTCTGTCGGCTTATTCGTTTGGAACGGAAAGAAAGACATCTGCATCAATTTACTGTATGAAAACAGTTTTATGAGCGATTATTTTTCTTTCCTCAAACAGAAGCCTTCAGGTATTAAAACACAGGCATTGGAAGACTGTATATTATGGTCGATCAGCTATCCAGATCTCAATGAGCTCTATTCCCGTAATGAAACAGGATTAAGGATTGGCAAAGCGATTCCCGAAATATTGTTCCTGCGAAAACAACAGGATCAGATCAATCTTCTGACACTGAGTCCGGAAGAACGTTATCTCAATCTCATTAGCCAGCGCCCCGAAATTTTCCAGCGTACACCTCTCAAAATAATCGCTTCTTACCTGGGGTTAACTGCGGAAAGTCTTAGCCGCCTCAGAAAAAGAGTGACTGGGAAGTAAAACTTACCCATCGTCAAGTGGATTTGGCTTTCTTATAATTAATTTTGGATGATCTAATTCAAAAAAATATGAAAGAAAGAAAACGACTTGGAAGCATTATCGTTTTTTATGCTATTGCCATTCTGTTTCGCTTTTTGGCAGTGAAAACCAATCTGCTTGACTTTACCGACAACGAATTTATAAAAATTTTACTACGAGGAATTGGTCCGGCTATCGGTGCTTTTGTTTCGGTTAAGTTGTTTAATATTACCTTAAAGCTTTCCCTGAAAGGAAATTATCGAAACATATTTTTGCCTTTTCTTGTTTTCTGGATTGTTCCGGTCTTGCTTATTGGAACAGTCAGCTATATTCAGCAGGGACAATTTCCTTTTGTGTTGCTTTCCACAGTTTTGGTGTATGGTTTATTGGAAGAAATCGGTTGGCGCGGATTTTTGCAGGAACAATTAAAAGATCTGCCGAAACTTCAAAGCATCATCTTTATCGCCGTTTTATGGTTTATCTGGCATCTGAATTTTGAATTTACTACTCCCAATATGATTTTTCTTGGTGTATTGTTTTTAGGTACATGGGGAATCGGCAAAGTCTACAGCAAGACCTATTCATTACTGGCTGTAGCCGGATTTCATTCGCTGAATAATTTTTTCAGAAATGGCCTTCATGAGACGGAATTGATCATAATTGCCATATTATTAGTAATCTGGATTGCATTTATGATTTTCTATAAATCTTTCGAGAATACAGGGAAATAAATACTTCTGTTTTAATAACGACACCTTTATAAGTAAATTCTGAAAATAGGGGGAATATTACAATTAACTCACTATAGAAACAATGATACATCTATCAAAACAAGGAAATTATTTTATCAAACCGGTATTAATAATTATGCTATTGATAATTTCAACGCTAAATTTATTTGGGCAGACAAAGGAATTTAAACCCGAGCAAAAATATCCGGCTGATAGCTTACGTCAATGGACATCAGGATTAATGGATGAGATCAGCAAAAAACATCCCGGATTCTACAGATATACAGACAAGGAAAAATTTGGATTTTTAATTGATTCCACTCGACAGAGCATTCAGGATTCTTTGACCCAACTGCAATTTTACAGAAAATTGAAACCTTTGTTTGCTAAGATCGGGTGCCTCCATACCGGAATTGAGCTGCCGGAAGAATCCAAGACTTCTATTAATGCTTCCAATACTTTGTTGCCGTTAGAAATTTTCGTAGATGCCAAGAATCAGAAGGTATTAATCTCAAAGAATTACTCGGAAAATAAAGGTATTAAACGGGGGGTAGAATTGGTTTCAATTAATGGAACTCCGATTTCAGCGATATTAAATAAATTGCTCGATGCTATTCCATCAGACGGATATAACCAAACGGAAAAAATTCTTTTGCTGAATTACAGATTTCCATTTTGGTATCAAGAAATAATAGATGCGCCCAAAGTTTTTAAAGTGGTTGTGAGATCAGAAGGCATTGATCAGACCTTTGAGCTAAATGGAGCTTTCAAAGATGTTTTTCCTCCTTTAGAACAGCTTGAAAAGAACTATGATTTGCCACTTGAGTTTGAGGTGAAAAATGGTATAGCTATTTTAAAAATTCATTCCTTTGCCGATACTTCAATAAAGCAAAGCGGGCAGAATTTTAAGAAATTTATCAAGGAAGTATTCCAGACTCTGCAACAACAGAATATCAAAAATCTTATCATTGACGTAAGGAACAATACAGGAGGGACAGATGATAATGCTGCTTTGCTGGCATCTTTCTTCTTCGACAAGACATTCAGATACTGGGATAAGATTGAAGTTACAGAAGCTGTCGCGAAAGAGATTAAAGGTGTCAACAAGATGTTCTACAAAAAACCTGAAGAAAATAACGGACTGTATCTCTGGAAAAAATCCTGGATCACAAAAGAATTCGATTACTACGAACCGCAGGAACCTGCCAAAATGAATTTTAAAGGAAACAGCTATCTGCTAACCAACGGTCTGTGCCTTTCATCCTGTGCTGATTTTACGGCAGTAATGTCACATAACAAAAAAGCTTTAGTGATCGGGCAGGAGACGGGTGGTGGTTATCAGGGCAATACAAGCGGAATGCTGAGCAGGGCTAAAATTCCGACCGGGCTGGTTATTACTATACCTTTGCAGAAATACACCAATGCAGTTGATCTGAATAAAAACTTCGGCCGCGGGACAATACCGGATCACGAAACATTAACTACATTCGAAAATTGGATCAATAAGGAAGATTTGGAACTGGATTATACCATTCAATTAATTAATAGAAATTAATTGAATTTAGATCAGGCAAAACATATACGGGCAAACCGAAATGTAACAGTTCTAAAGTAATATTTGTCTTAATTATAAACTAAAAATCACACAATCAATTTCTTATTCTGAAGCGGTAAAATGTTGAAAGATTTATATAAGTGAAATTAATTAATCAAAAAAATTAATATGAAACAATTAACAAACATTCTACTTATCGGGTTCTTCTTACTGACAGTAATATTAATGCAGGCTCAGAAAAAATCCAATCGGCTAATCAATGATTTTATGAAGGTTGAAGGAAATTGGACAGGACAATTAACCTATCTGGATTACAGCTCCGGAAAACCTTATACGATGTCTGCGGATCTTGAGATAAAAAGAATTTCCAACACCAATGAATTCCTTTTCGTTCACACTTATCCCAAAGAAAAAAGTGCGAATAAGACCGATACCCTTTCTATTTCAAAAGATGGACAATACATCGGTAAAGAAAAGCTGGTTTCCAGGACAGAACTTTCCAACGGCGATATAAGAATCATCACTGAAAAAGAAGGCAAGGATGGAAACGATGGCAAGAAAGCAACCATAAGACAGACTTACATATTAGGCAATACTTCTTTATCCACACAGAAAGATGTCCTTTTTTCCGGAGAAACTGCATGGATTAAAAGACATGAATATGTTTACAAAAAACAGCGTAATTAGCCTAAGCTCAGAAAGTTTATCAATGGTTTTAAAACGGACAGTAAATAATACAGAAAAACATTTTGAAGGGCTTATTCATTTTCATTGGACAACTTTTTTTTGCTCAAAATAATGAGCCGCCAAAGATTGACAGTTTAACGAAAATAGAAGTTGTAAACAGCATTTGTAATTCGCTGATCAATAATTATGTTTTCCCTGACAAGGCAAAAGTGATGACAGACTTTTTGAAGCAACAAACTCAAAACAATATATTTAGGTCTGTCACAAACCCCAACCAATTCGCCAATGAGATTCAAAAAGCGCTTCGTTCAGTAAATGAAGACAATCATTTGCGAATTGAATATAATCCCCGATTAGAAAAAGACATCATAAAATTTCTTGCCAATAAAAAAGGGGCAAATGCAATTTTAGCAGACCAAATTAAAAAAGATGAAAAACAAAATTTTTATTTCAAAAAGGTAGAAATTCTGCCTTCAAATATAGGCTACATAGAATTTACAAACTTCGCTGTTCCCAGTCCTTCTGCAAGAAAGACGGTACATTCAGCAATGCAGTTTATTTCCCATACTGACGGATTGATCATTGATTTAAGAAATAATTTCGGAGGTAATAGTGAAATGTTAGGTGAAATTCTAAGTTACTTTTTTCCTACAAAAACTTACACAGGGAAAACTTATAACAGAATCGAAAATAAATGGACAGATTCTTATATTGAAAATAAAAAGGAAATAACAAACGGTTTAAAATTAGGAATGCCTTTGTATATTCTAACAAGCAGGAGAACCTTTTCGGCTGCTGAAAGTTTTGCTTATACTTTACAAAGTATGAAAAAGGCTGTTATCATTGGAAATACATCAAAAGGCGGTGCTCATGCAACAAGAAGTTTCAGCATGGGAAATGGCTTTGTGGCATTTATTCCATATTCACGAGAAGAAAATGTTATCACTAAAACCGATTGGGAAGGTATTGGCGTAATTCCGGACATTGAAGCAGAAGAGCAAAATTGTATTTTGACCGCTCAGAATCACTTCCTGAATCAAAAGCTACTGACCGAAAAAGATGAAAATGAGAAAAGGAAAATTAACTGGCAAATCAATTTTAATCAATCAAAATCTTCAAATGTAATCATCAATCCAACAGAATTAACAAAGTTAATCGGGCGATTTCAGGAATTTGAAATTACTCTTTCGGAGAATCAATTGATGTTTAGAGACACCAATCAAAAAAGTAACGAACCAAGAAAAGCAATAGCCATAACAGCTAATTTATTCCAGATAGGCACTGATTATCAAGTAGAGTTTATAACGGATAGCAACAATGTATGTAACGCTATTAAAATGTATTGGGATGATGGTTATGAAGAAACAATCAATAGGACAAAATAGACCAGACGACAGAAGAATCACAGACGCTCAACAATGATTTGGCAAAAACAGGGCTGAAGTACCTCGTAAATCACAGATTGCAAATCCGTAACATCGGCTGTGTTTAAGAATTTTGCTTTGTTATTATTTAACGTCTCACCTGGCTCGGAGTAATGCCAAATTTTTTCCTGAATGCACTACTAAAATGCTGTAATGAACAGTAACCCAATTCAAACGCTATTTCAGTAGCTTGTTTTTTGCCTTCAAGCAAATTATTTTTTGCCAGTTCTAAACGTAAATCAGACAAATAAGAAAAAGCTGTTTGATTAAACACTTCTTTAAAGCCCCGTTTCAGTTTGTATTCATTTAGCCCTGCTATTTTTGCCAATTCTACCAATGTAGGTGGTGATTCTATATTTTTGACCAGATAATCACGGGCAAATACGATTCGTTCTTTGTCGTAATCAGATTTGATATATGCAGATGCTGAATTTTGAAAATTATTAAACGATTCTGCCTGCAAAACAAGCAGCTCAATTGTTTTTGAAAGAAGGAATAATCTCTTTAAGCCATTTGTATAATCACAATTCAAAATCGAATTAATGCAGGTTTGTAAAGGCAAGTCGATATTCAGATTAGAATTTGAAAAAGCGACAGGCGTTCCCAGAATTATTTTGTCTGCAAAATGTTTCAGTGATTCGTTCCCGTCTTTGGATATTTTCAAAAAAGAATCCTTTGAAAACTGAATCATAAATGATTTCATCCGCAATTCGTCAACTTTCATTTTGCCTTCAGCGCTCGTGCCATAGAACAAATTATGCTGGTTCGTGCTCAATGCAAAGGAATTGCTCATTCCATCCTGTTGTATTGAAGTTCTTCCCTGTAAATTAAAATGCATAGTTACTAATTCCGAATCTCCTTTCCAATCCAGTTCTGTTGGTTTATCAAGATCAGTTTCGGAATATAAAATCTTGATGCCATCAAAAAGCCATTGTTTGGCAGTTAATTGTCCAAAAGGGATTTTGATCTTAAAGGTATCTTCTTTAAAACCTTGATTACTAAAGTCATTTTCTTTCAAGGCCATTTTAAAAGCCTTTTCATGATTTCTTAACTCAAATCCCATTGCTCCCTATTTTGCCAGTTTAACTCCTTTTTTTGTAACCTCATCTTTTGATCAGAAAATAATTTTGTACCGTGAGTTATGCGAGATTAAACAAAATCAAAGTTAGAAAAAATTCCATAGCCTATTGACTTCGAAAACGATCATAAATAACATAGCATTAATATCAATCTTTAAATATGGATAATACGTACCAATTCTCAAACGCTACCAAATGGCTATTCTATGCCATCTGTGCTTACTTTATAATGAATGGCGCACAATTATGGGAAACCGTTCTGATGGTTCCTGCATGGACTGCAGCTCCGCCTTCTTCATTAATCTTTTTTCAAAAACCTTATGGCCTGGATTTTAAAGTGTTCTGGATAATAACACATGGAATACATGAATTAATATTTATCACAGCTTTAATTTTTAACTGGAAGATCAGGAAACGCAGAAATTTAATTTTACTGGTTTTGGCTGGGCATATTGCAGTCAGGGTTTGGACATTACTGTATTTTGCCCCGACTATCATGGAGTTCCAGCAATTACCGTATAGCAATACTGTTGATATATTCTTACAGGAAAAAGCCGCTCAATGGCGCAATCTGAATGATCTGAGAGTGGCAATATTTTTTATACTTAATTTTTTACTAATACCCGGATTAAAATTTAAAGAGAAAAACAATGAATAAAAAAGCAATCATCATAGGTGCAGGTATAGCAGGACCAATACTGGCTTTACAACTAAAAAAAATAGGATTTGATTCTGAAATATTTGAATCAAGGTCAGAAGACAACACAAAAGAAGGTGCTTTTTTGGGACTTACTCCTAATGGTTTGAATATATTAAAAGAGTTTGTTGATTTGAGGCTGCTCAAAGAAGATTATACTCCTGGCTCAATGAAATTTTTTAATTCTAAAGGAAAACAGATCGCAAAGTTGGGAACAGCTTACCAAAACGAGCAATATGGTGTTGAGACCATTCAGATTAAAAGATCGAATCTCAATAAATATGCCCGGATAGCGGCAAAAGCAGCAGGTATAAAAATATCTTATGATAAAAAGTTTATTAAGTATCATGAAACAAATGAGCAGGTAATCGCATATTTTGCTGATGGAACTTCAGCTGCTGCTGATATTATGATCGGTTGTGACGGGATGTTTTCTGAGGTTAGAAGTCAATTATTTCCGGACGTTTCCGCAATTCAATATACAAAACTCATTTCTACTGGTGGTTACGCAAAGATTCCTGAGCTTTCAAAACCGTTGGATTCAATTCGGATGACCTTCGGCGAAAGAGGGTTCTTTGCTTATTCGGTTTCTGACCAAGGTGAGGTTTGGTGGTTTAACAACTATTTTAGGGAGCAACAGCCAAAACCGTACGAAATAGAAAATACATTAAAAATTGAAATTCAGGATCATTTGGTAAACGTTCATAAAAATGATGACCCATTATTCTCCAAAATAATCAGAAACAGTCACGAGATTATTGCATATCCTGTGTATGATGTACCGAAACTTTCGCACTGGTACAAAGGCAGAGTTTGCCTTATCGGAGATGCTGCCCACGGTATTTCTCCGCATATTGGACAGGGAGCATCATTGGCATTGGAAGATACAGTTGTCATTGCTGAGTTATTAAAATTACATCAAGACTACGGAACTGCATTTCAGATTTTCCAATCCGAACGCCAGTCCAGAGTAGAGAAAGTAATAAAAAGCGCCAGAAAAGTAGGTGATACTAAAACCAAAACGAATCCAATAGCAACGTGGTTTCGTGACCGCTTCATTGGCGTTTTTATCGGTAAGCAAATTCGGCAACTTGACTGGATTTATGGCTGGAATTATTACAACAATAATAAATCATAATTATTATTGTAAATGCATTTTGATAAGCACTCGTAAACATTTAAGCTCTCAAAATAAAAGCAGTTCAAAATAATTCGAACTGCTTTTAAATATTGAAAATTGATTGATATTTTTACCAAATTTTTGTGTTGGTTGGAATATTACTTTTTCTCTGATACTTCAGGAGCTTCATACCATTCGGAGTCTGCCTTGTAGATTTTGTACTTTACACTGAAGTCTTCCGGAATGTATATAACAATCGGCATACGACCATTATAATCAGTAAGATATCCTTGTGCATAAACAAACTGTACTTTTTTTCCTGGTTCCAGACATGCCTTCATGGTTGAAACCGCATTCCCGTTTGAGTTAAAAACCAGATAATCATATCCCCAACCTTTCAGATCTTTCTTCACAAAACTTCCGGAAAGGCTATATTGGTTACATTTGTCAGTTTCCATATCTTTTCCAACAAAGATTTCTATTTTCTTATTAGCATCTGTTGGAGAATAAGGTACATCTATGACCACTTTCTTCTGATTTTTCTCGGCTTTTGGAAAAATATCTGTATTTACTTTAATGAAAGTCTGAGCAGTAAAACTGCTGCTAAATAATGCTGTTAAAAAAATAAAAATTGCCTTTGTAAATTGTGTTGTTTTAATCATATTTTTAAAATTTGGGAAATAATTCTCAATTAATGTGCCAATAAATGAAAATATGATATTAATCACTTGTCTGATGCAAGCAGGATTTTTATCTTACTTCGAATAGAATTCAGGATTTATTCTAATTTGTATCTCAATTTTGTGTCTTAAAATAAGATTGTGAAGCAAATACCGGTTCTTTTAACAGTAATATCCACCATGTTCGTAAATGCTCAAAGTAAAAAAACTGACTTAGCAGGAAAGAAGGAAAACGACACTTTAAAAACCGATAAAGTAAAAACTATTCAGGAAGTCATTATTAGTGGTAAAAAGGCTGTTGTGGAAAACAAAATTGATAAAATAGTCTACAATGTCGCTAATGATCTCACATCACAGAACGGAGCTGCAATCGATGTACTGAGAAAGGTTCCTCAGGTAACTGTTGACGCGGATGGCAATGTGGAATTACAAGGCAATCCAAACATAAGATTTTTAATTAACGGCAAGCCATCAAGCATTTTCGGCAACAGTTTGGCAGATGCTTTGGCTTCAATTCCTGCCGGCCAGATCAAAAGTATTGAAGCCGTTACAAGTCCCGGTTCAAAATACGATGCACAAGGCACAGGAGGCATTATCAATATTATCCTGAATGAAACCAAGGTAAAAGGGATTAACGGAATCATCAATGCATCTGCAGGAACAAGGTTTGAGACAGGATCTCTAAATTTGAGTTATAGAAATAATAATTTCAGTATGAATGCATTTTTCAGCGGCAATGCTCAATTAAAATCCCGAACGCCTTTTTCACAGGAGAGATTATCGAAAGATATTCAGGGAAATTCCCAAACAAGATTGCTGCAGGACGGCTACACGGATTTTCAAAGGCATGGTTATAGGACGGGACTCGGTTTCGATTGGTCCATCAACAAAGAAAATACGGTTAGCGGATCGATATCTTACAACAACTTTAGTAATAAAAATGTAGGTTTTATTAATCAGGAGCAATATATTACAGATTTTTCAGATTCATCTTTTGAATCTATATTGGGTTACAGAAATTTTTATAATCGCTCAACAGTAAGTTCCATTGACGGAAGTTTAAGTTACAGAAAAACATTCCAAAAAGAAGGTCAGGAATTAACGGCAGACTATGTTGTTAGTTATGGCACTCCTGAAAGCAGCTATATCCAAACCCAAAGTCTTAACGGTACAGTTTTCCCATACAATGGAATTTCTGCTAATAATCCGGGAACAGATAACAGCCATAATATTTCTATAGACTATGTGCATCCTGTATCAGATAATATTACATTTGAAATGGGGGCTAAAACCATTTTTCAGCATATCACCAATTCGACTGACGTCCATGTTTATAATACTTTGTCAAATCAATATGAACCAGATCCTCTTCAGTCCTATCATTTGAATTACGATATGGGGGTGTATGCGGCCTATTTCTCTTTTTCATTTAAATTTTATAATTGGCTTGATGTAAGAGCAGGGGCAAGATATGAGTTTACCACTTTAAAAATAGATTTTCCGGGAACTCATATACCCTCGTATAGTTTATTGGTCCCATCCTTGATTTTGTCACATAAATTTAATAATAACGGAACCTTAAAACTTGCTTACAGCAGAAGAGTAGAAAGACCTGAATATGCTGAGCTTAACCCGTTTTTGAATATCAGCGATCCTCACAATATTACTACGGGAAATCCGGCATTAAAACCTGAGATAGGAAATAATATGGAATTCGGGTACAGCAAAAATTTTGATAACGGAGGTAATATTTCTATGACGCTGACAGAGAGAATAAACAGTCAGGATTTAAAACAAATCACAACATTTTATCCGGTATTTACAGCAAATGGAGTCGAGTACAATGATGTGTCTGTTACATCAAGGAAAAATGTAGGGAAAGAATATAACTCAGGAGGTATCATTACCGCTTCTTTGCCATTTTGCAATAACAAGCTCAATGTGCGAGGTAATTTTATGGCGTTTCATCGATATATCGTAAGTGATTACTTCGGCAATATTGATATGGGATTCCGATATCGTCTGAATTTAAATCTAAATTACCAGTTTGCCAATGATTATATTTTAGAAGCTTTCGGAAATTATAATTCAGCAGCAAAAAACATTCAGGGAAAAAATCCTCAGTCCATTACTTATACATTAGCGGGCAGAAAAATGTTTTGGAATAAAAAAGCCAGCATAGGATTCACAATGACCAATCCTTTTAATAAATATATTAGACAGGTTACAACGGTTATTACCGGTGATTATGATTCTTACTCAGTTCGACAATTACCATTCCGCTCTTTTGGACTCAGCTTTAGCTATAAATTTGGTAAAACAGAACTGAAAAAGGAAAAGGATATAAATAAGGATTTCTTAAACGAACCAATGTAAGAGAATTTTAATTATACTATTAATTTCTCATCAATTGATACATATATTACAAATTATTTTTAATTATGTATCCAGCACGATCTATATTTAAATTGCCGCGCTGCATTTAGCCACAAATCGTTCGAACTCCCGATCGGTATTTCGCATGACCGGCCCGTGACCGAAGCAGATAATAGCAGGGTTGAGTTTTGCTAATTTTTGAAGTGATTTGATATTCTGTTGCTGATCCGAAGTGAATATATTTGGCGGAAGTCGCAGGCCGGTCGCCGTCGTAAGCAGATTCATATTTATTGCTGCATCCCCGATTATAAGCACACCATCCCGCTCACGAAATAAAGAAATATGACCTGCCGAATGTCCGGGAGTCTCTATTACCCGAAAGTTTCCGATCCTGTCATTTTCAATGATTGTCCGGTCGACTTTATGTCCCTGACCTGCCCAATACTTTTGCTGAAGCTTTGCTATCCAATGTTGCGGAGTTGGATAATCTTTCGTTACCATGCCCGTTTCTGTCCTGAAAACTTCGTTAGGATGGCAGATTAATGGTATCTCAAATTCTGCACATATCTGATCGCTGCAGCCCTGATGGTCTGCATGCGCATGTGTCAATACATGCTGATAAACGGGGACTTTCTGAATAGCTTTCTTTATAGCACTATAAGAACTTCGTATTCCCGAGTCTACCAATACGCCTTCAATGATATAGCAGTTAATGCTGTTTCGCGGTATTAGTGATATCTGGTAAACTTTAGGAGCAATTCGATTTAGCATAGATTTTTTGTGCAAATCTACATTGCTGCTTATGGCTGTATAAGGACATTTGTCCTATAATGCTTTCGTTAGATGTATTTGTCCTTTTGCGCGTGTAAGCGATCGTTGTGTAATGCCCAGATATGATGCCAGATCCTGTGTTGATGTGCGCTTGATGAGCATTGATTCGTTGGAAAGAATATGAAGATACTTATCTACAACTGACTTATTGTTGTAATTCAGCAAATAACGTTCTTTTTGGTTATACTCTTTTTCCATTACCGATTTTATAACTCCGTGCCAAGCGGTAACCTTACCAAGCAGAAACTGATAATCCGGGTAGCTTATCCTGTAGATTATACTATCTTCTATTGTTCTTATATTCCTTTTTGATTTTTCCTGCGCTACAAATTCCGGAAACGAAGTCATAAATTCATTCTCAAACTTGAAGCAGGTTATATTTTCCTTTCCATCCTTGTCAGTTGCATATGCTTTCACAGCGCCACTGGCAATAAATCCAATATGACGGCAGAACTCATCTTCGCGAATAAAAAAATCACCCTTTTTTAAGCGGACCAGTTGGAAGAATTGCGAAGAAAATTTGATTTCATCGGCTGATAATACCCCTGTTGAGAATAAATAATTTTCAAGTACGTTAGTCATTTTGCAATTTTCATCTTTATTTCGTCTAACCGTATAGTGATTAGACACCAAATCCAAGATTCAAATCTAAGAATTATTATATATTAAGGCTACAATGTAATAAAATACAGATTAAGATTGTCATTATAGAACAACCTCAAAAATGACAACCATGCTGAAAATAACATCTTCAGTTTTACTGCTGATGCCTTTATTTGCTTTATCACAAAGTATCAACGGAACGGTCAAAAAATCAAAAAACACCATTTCTTATGCAGAGATCATTGCCAGAAAAGATCAGTACAAACAATCAACGATCTCGGATGAAAAAGGTCATTTCGATTTAAAACTTGTTGAAAACGGAATCTATACTATTGAATGCATATATGACGGAAATACACTCTATAGGGCAGAAGTAAAGGTTAATGGTAATACAGCTTATGACTTATTGATTCCAGATGTGAATGAGAAGCAAATTGAAGGTATAACTGTAACAGCCAGGAAAAAGTTGATCGAGAGAAAGGCGGACCGTCTGATCTATAATTTGTCTAATTCCGCAGCATCACAAGGTATGGACGGTGTACAGGCATTAGATACGACACCACAGATCAAAGTAGATGAAAATGCGGGGATAACAATGGTCGGGAAAAGCGGTGTGGCGGTTATGGTCAATGAACGTATGCTGAACCTTTCCGGGTCTGAACTTATCAACTATCTCAGAAGTCTTCGATCGGAAAATATTGAAAAAATAGAAGTTATCACAGCACCGCCGGCTAAATATGAGGCGCAGGGAAATAGCGGTCTCATCAATATCGTACTGAAGAAAAATCAAAATCTGGGGTGGAATGGAAGTCTCACCACAAGTCTGTTTCAGACCACTTATACGGGCAATTCGAACTCTGTAACTGTAAATTATCAGAATGAAAAATTAAGGTCTTCATTAAAACTAAGGCAATATGACAGCCAGAAGCATTCTTATGAAAATTACAGAATTGTTGGCTCAGATGGTCTGAAAAGTGCTGATGACAGAAGAGATTTCTGGAAAGGTACAGGCCTCAACTTCAGTTCAGATTATGAGATCAATAGTAAGTCCGGCCTTGGATTTGTAATTGACTACGGATCCGGAAAATCTGGAATGGATATCATGAACACTTCGGATTATTTCCAGAATCAAAACTACACAAATACCTTATCTACTTATGCAGAGCACCGCAATGACAACAGGCAAGCCACGGTAAGTGCCTATTATGATCTTAAGTTTGGGAAACGGAGCAATAAGCTCAGCATAACAGGTAACTATTTCTCTAACACACCGAGTAGCAATATCGATTTTACCACTCAGGATAATTCTGCTAATTCCTATGTCGTAAGAACACCGTCTGAATTGGATTATAAGATCTATTCCGGTCAGGCCGATCTTACGCTGCCATTTGAATTTGCAAAGACAGAAGCCGGAATTAAATTTACCAATTTTGATAACAATTCAGATCTGCAATACCAAAATTTTATCGGCCAGGATTATGTGACTGATCCCCTAAAGAGCGATCTTTTCAATTATAATGAAAAAAATTATGCTGCCTATGTAGGAATGGAACGACAACTCGGCGAAAAATGGACTGTAAAAGCCGGGCTAAGGTATGAATATTCCACCATCACCGGAAACTCTGTTTCATCAGGTCAGAGTTCGGAAAATTCCTATGGCAAGTTTTTTCCTACAGCTTACCTGACTTATAAAGCCAATGACAATAATACTTTCAATATTAATTATTCCAAGCGTATCAACAGGCCGGGATTCCGCGCACTTAATCCTTTTCGATGGTACACGAACATCAATTCCTATTATTCAGGAAATCCTGCTCTGAACCCATCAGTCAATCATAATTTTGAATTGTCATACCTATATAAAGGAAGATTTTCTGTTTCCACTTACTTCCAGCGGGAACTGAATGCCTTTGCCCAGCTGGTTATTCTGGAAGGTGAGAATAAGACGAGTAATTTTTACAACTTCTTCAACAAAAACAGTACAGGCATTTCTCTGAATTATTCAGATACTTTCTTTAATTTTTGGGAAGCCAGCTACTCCGCAGATCTGTCTTATATGAAAACACAGGTTTTTGCCACTGATGCCGAATCCCGAAAAGGTAATAGCAGCAGTTTTGATATCAGAAACAATTTTTCATTGACCAAAGATAAAAGCGTACAACTCCTGATGAATTATTGGTTCCGTGTGCCTTCCAGCATTGGGAATACCTATTCCTATTTTGTCGGTAATTTTACGGCTGGGTTGAAATTAAACTTGATGAACAAAGATCTTCTGATGAATATCTATGTTTCTGATATTTTCAGGCAGGGCAAGAGTCATGGCGAGATCTATTATGTAGATTCCACCCATTATTTTGATAACTATTACGATGGCAGAAACCTGTCTGTCTCACTCACGTATAATTTTGGAAACCGAAAGATAAAAACAGTAGGGCGACAGATGACATTTGATGAAAAGAATAGGGCGAACTAAGATTTATTTGTTAAATTGTTGTTTTGAGATCACGGATAAAATCTGTAGGTCTTATGCCGTTGATATCAAAGAAAAGATCAGAAAAGTTTTGTCTGGAAGCAATACCACATTCATGAGCTAAGGTCTCTACACTGTATTTTCTAAATACACTGTTTTTATGCAACTGTTCTGTGATATAACCAATTCTCAACGTGCCAAGATACTTATTGAAATTAGAGCCTTTGTATTCGTTGATCACCTGTGAGAGATAATTAACGTTAGTTTGTAGCTGAGAAGCCAGTTTCTGCTGTGTCAGGCCTTTTTGTAAAAAGCCTTGTTCTTTTTCGAATATCTCTAATTTCAGTAAGATCTGCTCTGTAATATCTTTGGGTATTTGGAGCTTTGGTTTTTCAAGTGGTTCAGAAGCAATATCCTTTATAGTATTCAGTTCATTTTCCATCTGTTGCAACTGATTTTTTAATGTAAAATACTCCCGTCTGGAACGGCGATGCTCCAGTAATTTATAAACCCCGAATATTACGGAAAATACCAATAATATAGCCACAAAAAGCAGTATGTACAAAGTCCTTGTCTCCTGATCTCTTAACAGTTGCTGCTGTACTTCGAGCGAATGTCTATCATATTCTTTGTGGATTTTGCCGGATAGATATTGGAAATTTTCATTTAAATTTCCGTCCACTTTTAGGAGTTGCCTTGTATAATATAATTCGTTTTTCACATCCATTTTGCTCTGTTCGTTTTTCAAAAGATATTCGAAGGCTGGTCGGACTTCGGGCAGAACAAATTGATGTCTGTTGAAAATAGAATCTACTTTTTTGAAAGATTCTAAAGCCAGATGCTTTTGATTTTCTTTATCAAACAGAAGACCTTGATAAAAATGGATGATAGAAATATTGATGAAATCGTTGTGCGAAATTAATCCCGGAAGTGCTTTTTCAAAATAATTTCCTGCTGATTGATAATTACCCCGATGCAGCTCTGATATGCCTTTGGACTTATAAAATAAACTTTTTTGTAATGTGTTGCCCGCATCTTTTTCTATATATAGTGCTTTTGTGAGATAGGTATCGGCTTCTTGGAATTGATCCAGTTTCTGAAAGCATACTATGATTTGGTGCAGGCTATTCAGATAATCTTTTGAGTAAGATTCCGACTTCTTATGATCATTACCAAAGAAAGCCAGACATTTTTTGAATAGGAGCAGAGCTTCTTCATTATAACCCAGATAAGCTTTCATCTCAGCGATATGATAGAGATTTTGATGAGTCAAGACTTTATTATTTGAACTTTCTAAATATCTGTAAGCCAGCAAATATTCGTTTAGTGCTTTTTTGAATTGTCTGAAATGATTATAATAAATAACACCTTTTCTGAGATAAGCACTGCCGATCGTATCCTTGTTTTTGGAAATTAATGCATTCTTAATGGCTTCATTGGCATAGTTTAATTTTTGATGTCTGTCAGAGGTGAAAAAGATAGCATCATCATATCCCTGAGCCATCTTTTCGTAATTTTTTTCTTTTATGGCTTTAGCAATAAAAGCATCCAGACCATTGTCAAAAGCTGCAGCGTCATTTTCCTGCAGAGAGATATATTGTTGTCTCAAAGCAGTATAATCCTTTTCCGGAACAGCTTTTTCCCAAACCAAACCTAGCACCAGAAAAGAAAAGAAAATTAGAAACTTGTTGAATAATTTCATCTCTAAAAGTTATTACACACAAAAATAAACTATTTTTCCAAGGAAGTTCAGGTGATAGATGAAATACGACTGGCAGCTATTCTACAAATTGAAAGATCAGGACCTTAGAGTGGTCTTAATTCATCAATTGGGACGTCAAATGTTTCGGTGATTTGATACCGGAAGCTATTTTTGGCAAAAATTATTGTTAGTATGAAAAGCATTATTATGCTTCTTTGCCTGTTTTCGATTGGTATTACTGCTCAGACCCGTTTCAGTATTTCCGGTGAGATCGTGGATCAGAAAAATCAAAGACTTGAGTTGTCTGAAGTTAATTTATTCGATAATCAAAATCATTTGGTCAAGACCACTGTTTCGCAATACGGTACATTTGAATTCAAAGATGTTGATGTCAATAGTTATTACATCCAGATCATTAGCCATTCCAGGATACAGAATGAGCCGATCTTTACTTTAAACTCAGATTACAGGACCAAAATCATTTTCAATTCTGATGTGACTGAGCTGGAAGAACTGAAGATCATTAAAAACAGAAATAATGTAAAAGTTCAGAATGGCAATCTAAACATCGATATTACCAATTCAGCCCTGAGCAAAGTGGCAAATTCTACAGATCTGTTATCCAGGCTTCCTTTTGTAAGAATTGATTCCAATGGTGAAGGTCTCTCATTTGTTGGCAAAGGCGTTCCCTTATTATATATCGATAATCAGAGAGTTGATTTTTCCGTCGTAAGTTCGCTTTCCGTAGATGATATCAAGTCAGTAGAACTGATCCGAAATCCATCGATCAAATATGAAGCTGAAGGCAAAGCTGTTATAAAGATCAACCTTAAAAAAAGCAAAAAAGACGGCCAGAAATTAACTTTGACAGAAACAGCGATGTTTCAAAAGAAATACAGCAATTATCTCTCAGCCAATTACCAGGCAAAGAAAAATAAATCTGAATGGAAACTAAATGCTTCCTATAACCAGATCAATCACTGGGAGAGTAACGGCTTTGATTATAAGGTCGATACAAAAGCAATTACCTCAGACTATGTGATAAAATCCATCACCAAGCGTCCACAGTTGATCTTTGGAGCCAATTTCTATCAGGAATTAGACAATGACGGAGATTATATTTCTATGGCTCTCAACAGCAATATGCGACCGGATAAAGGCGATAATAATACGATTACAAATTATACCGAGGATATGATACGTTCCAATGTACAGACGATGAACAGGCAGGACAGGAATCGAACAACGATCAATGCGATGTTTAATTTCAATAAAAATCTTCCAAAATTAAATGCCAGTATTTTCACGGGTTTCCAGTATAAAAGAGAGAGCGACAATGTCAAATATGATTTTTATGATAACAGGGATTTTTCAGGTTTTGAATTCAGCCAGTTTCGGCATCAGCTTTATTCAGGGAATGTCTATTCCGGACGAATGGATATAGAAAAGAAATTTTCAGATCTTTTGAAACTGGAACTTGGAGGCAGCTATAACAGCGCCGAAACATTGACAGATAATACCACCCGGTTTGCCAATACCCAGGAGTTGGGACATTTGGAATATCACTTTCAAGAATCGAATACAGCAACTTATGTTAATCTAGATATCATTTTGAAAAAATTTGCTCTGAAGGGTGGTGTCAGAATGGAAAATACCATTGCCAAGGGAAAAAATAAATTTACAGAGGTGGATAACATAATGCGAGACTATACTGATTGGTTTCCGTCCGCTCAGCTGAGTTTTGAACCTAATGAGAATTTTAACTATAGCCTGGATTATCGGAGAAGTATTACAAGACCTAGTTATGGTAATCTTTCGTCAGGAGGATTGTACGGAAGTCCCTACATCGAGTACAGAGGAAATCCATTCTTGCTACCATCATACTCCAATACACTGGCACTGAATGCCAAATTGAAAAAATGGTCATTAACCGCTTCTCTTTATGAAGATAAAAATCCTATGGGGTACACGTTGGTATTTGACGAAGAAAAAAATATATCAACATTTACAATTGTTAATTTCGACAGGGCAGTTGGAGGTAATCTGGGTGTAGACTATGAACTGGTCTATAAAAAGTGGACATCTCAGAACAATCTTAGCCTTAATATTGACAAGATCGAAGATGCTATGGCGATCTCCGGAAAAGTCACGCCTTACATTTATTTCTCCACCAACAACAGTTACAGCTTCAGGAAAAATATCAGCTTTTTACTTGATGCTTCATACATCGCCAAACGCACGCAGGGTATTTTTGATTACAATGCAATGTGTCTGGTAAACCTGGGATTGAATGCGAGTTTTGGCCGACTTGATATTACTGCAAGGTATAACGATATTTTCAAACAAATGGACTACATTCAAAAATTGACTTATAAAAAAATAGCTTCTACAGGTATTTTTTATGGTAATACACCTACAGTATCTTTGACTTTAAAATACAACCTAGGCAATATCGGTAAATCCAATTACAAAGAAAAGACAGTCAATGAAAGTGCTGACCGGTTATAAATAATGAATGGCTAAGTTTCCTTTCATTTCGTTTAAACTGCCACAATTTGATTTAAATATTGTTTAGGACTAGAGAACTGTAAAATAGCAACATCATATTTTACAGTTTTTTTTATAATTTCTATTTGATATTAAAAAATTCAATTTTTCTACAGAATTAGATTGCAATATTGCACGCTTCTAAAATTGATACATTTTTAATATAAATTGCCATTTATGAACAGAATAATTATTCTCACTTTATTAGGTGCTGTTATTTTTTCAAAAGCACAAACCAAAATTTTATTTGATGCCACAAAAGCGGAAATGGCGGGAAATGGAGATTGGGTAATCGATGCGGATTTACATAACCTTAAAGCAAATTCTAACGGAACTGTTACTACAGGCGGATCGGATTCTAATCCCCAAAGGATACCGACTCCGGCACAAAGCGGTGTAACGATTAATACAGCGGAAACCTATTGGACCGGTGCTTTAAGTGCATGGGCAATAGATTTGGTGAAAAGAGGATATATTGTAGAAACGCTTCCTTATAATGGTAAAATTACTTATGGAGATTCTTCAAATGCACAGGATTTGTCCAATTACAAAGTTTACATCATTGATGAGCCTAATCTGAAGTTTACAACAGCTGAAGCTAATGCCCTTGTTAATTTTGTGAACAACGGTGGTGGGCTGTTTATGATCAGTGATCACGATATAAGTGATAGAAATGGTGACGGGTGGGATTCTCCCGGAGTTTGGAATGATATCCTAAGCAATAATACAGTACAACCTAACCCTTTCGGGATCACTTTTGATTTGCAGAATATTTCGCAAACGAGCACCAATATTGCAAATCTTCCAACAGACCCCATTCTGCATGGTCCGGCAGGAACACCGACACAGATCCAGTTCAGCAACGGAACGACAATGACTCTTAACAAAGTCGCAAACCCATCTGTAAAAGGACTGATGTTTAAAACAGGCTCTTCTGCATCTGGTACTAACAATGTTTTATTTGCAACCGCTACTTACGGACTTGGAAAAGTTTGTGCTTTGGGAGACAGTTCGGTTCCGGACGATGGAACAGGTGATCCTAGCGATACTTTGTACAATGGTTATACAGGTGATGCCAATGGAAATCATAAACCATTATTATTAAATGCGACTATCTGGCTGGCAACAAGTTCTTCTAACTTAAATGTAAATGATTGGTCAGGCGCAGCTAGCGAAATAAACATTTATCCAAATCCAACTTCAGATTATATTTACATTACAAATGCCAAAGATTCGGACGGTTATCAATATTCGATCACAGATTTCCTAGGTAGAAATTTGGAAATAGGAGTTGTAAACTCAGGAAAAATCAATGTTGAAAAATATAACTCAGGCAACTATATTCTGACAGTAAAGTCATCTTCAAGTATCATGAGATCATTCAAATTTATTAAAAAATAAACAATCATAGAGATATGGATTTATAATCCACAATATGCTACAGATTTTTCAGAAATCAGGCGTCAGCTAAATTCAGTTTTATAAATAATCAATTCAGAACTCTGAATTGATTATTTATGAACTATGATTTATTTTTCCCTCCATTGTCTCCATTTCATGTCAGAATAATATCAATTATATAACATTTTAATTCCGACGCTTATAATAATTGATTGGCCAATAATCCGATTATAACCTGTTTTGTTCATCCGTTTTGCGTCCGGCTTTCGCATCTTTCACTTTCTGATTTCCGAAATTATATTTCAGATTAATCATAAAATATTGTGTGTCGCGATAATCCTTGAAATATTGATTCTGGTCTGCATATCTCGTCGAGATCGTATTCTTATTCGTTCTGAAAATATCATTGAAAATCAAGCCTGCTTCTAATCTTTTATCAAACATTTTCTTGTTAATGATGACATTGGTGTTCTGAGAGGAACTGATGTCAAACGAACCCTGGATTGTCTTCGAATTATAAACATAGGAAACATTGAGATCCCAGGTTTTTGCTTTGTCCAACGTGATTTGCGTAGAAATATTCGCATTATAAAAGAAGACGTCATTTTTATACAAAATCTTATCAGTTCCCATAAAATAATTCTCCTGATATTCGCCCATTGCAAAAAGATTCAGTTTCCAGTAAGGTTTTATAGAAAAGTTTTTGGAAAAATTCGCTCCCAGGTTTTGTCCGTGGTCGATATTGGTGTAATTGTAAACCGTTTCAAAAGTCTGCGGATTCTGGATAGAAATTTCCATAGAAGGGTCTTTGATATAGCTGTAATAAGCTTCAAAATTCCAGTCTTTCACCGTGTAAGTCAGACTCAGATTATGAATGATGGTTGATTTCAGATTCGCATCACCTTGGAAGTAAGAATACAGATTGTAATAAGATTTGGAAGGATTCAGGAAATCGTAGTTTGGTCTGTCGATACGTTTTCCGTACGAGAATCCTAATTGCTGGTCTTCTTTCAGGTTATACATCAGGTAAAAAGTAGGGAAGAGTCCGGTTCTGGTCGTCTTATTTTCCACAACCGGATTATCAGAATTGGTTTTGATAAGGGTTGTTTCTGAGCGCAAACCGGCTTTCATTTCCCATTTTTTCCATTTGTATTCCGTGGAAATATAACCAGCAAAAATATTCTCTTTATAATTAAACAGGTTGCTTTTTGTTAAATCCTGAATCAAAGTTCCGCTGGTTCCGTCAAAGAAATTAAGGTCATTTTTATTCTTAACAAAACTGTATTTCAATCCGCTTTCCAACGTGAATTTATCATTCGAAAATCGGTAATCCAATTGCGTCGCATAAAGCGAAATATCCTGAATGCTGTTGTTGGCAAACCTGTTTTTACTTTCCGGCTGTCCTTGGAAATTCAATAATGTTTCTACATCCTGATTTTCCTTGAATCGTTTCATACTTGAGTTATTTGTCCAAGTCAGGTTGTTGTTCCCGAATTTTTTATCATAAACCAGATAAGAATTAAAACTGTTATCATATTGCTTTTTCTTGTTGGATGTTAAATAATACGATTGCAACTGATTATTTTCCGTATTGTAAATATTCGTCGGAACATTGTAATGACCATTGTTGTTTGGCGCATTGTAACCATCAAAACCAAATTGTACAGTCGATAAACTATCCAAATTATATTGTCCTGAGAAGTTGTAGACGTGCTGTTCGTGAGCGTGTGTTTTTCTTACCATATCGCTTTCCCAACGGGTTTTGTCCTTGTCAAAAACCACAACATCAAAGTTTTTTCGGACATAATCTCCGCTTACAAAATTGTAATTCCCCGTCAGTTGCCATTTATCAGTATTGTAAGATTGCGAAGTCCCGATTAATCCCTTGGCATAAGTTGCCTGAGTATATCTTGTCGAGATTCTTCCTTTGTAACCAGACAAAACATTTTGCTTCATTTTGATATTGATAATGGCGCTACCTTGTGCTTCGTATTTCGCAGGCGGATTGGTGATGACTTCAACCGATGAAACATTATTTCCGTCGGTATTTTCAAGAAGTTGTTTTAACTGTTCCTGAGTCATCAATGTTTTCTTATCATTGATGGTGACGATGATTTGCGAGTTTCCTCTGACACTTAATTCTTCATTTTTCACTAAAATATTGGGTGTACTTTTCAAGATATCCCAGGCATTCAGATTTTGAAGTGCTGTTTTATCGATATTGAATTCCATTCGGTCAATTTTCCTTTTCAGTAAAGGTTTGTTGGCTTTTATTGTTACACCTGCAATTGATTTTACCGTGTCTTTTTTGAGAATAATATTCAGAAATTCATTTTCTTCCAGAGTGATTTCATAATCCTGATAATCCATTTTTTTGATTGTTATTGACACAGGGAATTTTGAAATTCCTTCAAGATTGAAATTTCCCTCTTTATCAGAATAGAATATCGTTTGATTATCATTGATTTCAATGCTTGATTCAGAAACCGGTTCCTGATTTTCATTCTCGATGTGGCCTTTGATATTCTGACTCCAGATAAAAATTGGAAGTAAAAGTAAAACTACATTATAAATTTTCATTTCAATAATTTTGACAAAATTGAGACGAAACGCAGGAAAGTTTTGTTAATGAACGGTTAATGGAAGGTTAATGTCTTTTTTGAAAGAAATTTGATTGTATTTTTGATGTTCAAAAAGTTAAACACGAAGGCACAAAGATTTTCACCAAGAACACGAATTTGAATATTTCAAGATTAATTTTTGCTGAGCGAAGCGCCTTTGCGAATCTTAAAAATATTTTCAATAAGATTCAAAAAACTTTGCGGACTTTGCGTTTAAATTATTCTTTATGGTTTTAGAAGAATCAATATGAATCGGAAGAAAAACATCACAATTATTTTGTTCACGTTCAGCCTTGTTATCTTGGTTGTTTTGCAGGGTTATTATATCTACAATTCTTACCGTCTTGAGGAAAAAGAGCTCAACAGACAGGCCAGGATGATTGCGGATAAAACACTGGAGACAATGGAAAAATACGAGACCGAGACGAATGAAGAAAAACTGGTTGGTGATTTTGAAAGACTAAAAAAAGGTATTACGATACAAAAAGAAAAAATTACACATCCGGAAAGGATTTATAGCTCGGAAAAGCTATACAATCAAAAACTTGAGAAAACGCTTAAAGACAATATAGGAGATTCTGGTTTTGAGATCGCAATGAAAAGCGAGATCTATTCGATACTGGATGAGGTTCAGAAAAAAGAGCTTTTGCCAAAGAATCGTTCACTTGTTTTGTACCAAACTGTAAAAAAAATGTCAAAGCCTTTGACCATTAATGAAGGCAAATGGTCCAGTCGTCAATCCAGGGAAAATACGGATTTGAATTTGGATGAGAAAGATTATTATTTAGTTAAATCTAAATCGACTTTCCAACTTCTGAATGTCAAATTTTTAGTTCTAAAGAAAATCATTCCGTTGATTATCATTAGTTTATTGATTGTTACTCTGATTGTAATCTTATTCCGAAACAGTATCAAAAACCTGAATCGCCAGGAAAAGAAAATCTCACAGCTTCACACAACAATCGATTCCATCGCTCACGAACTGAATACACCAATTACAACTCTGAAATTTTCAGTTGCTCAATCTTCCGATTCTGAAACCAAAGCTCTGCTCGAACGTCAGATCAAACGCCTCGAGAATATTGTTTCGTCCATTCATAACAATGATTCTGATGATGTTTTAATGAATAAAAACGAGATGGAACGTTATTTTTCGGAAATACAGAAGTCTTTTCATAACATCGATTTCAAAATTAAATTGGATTTTATTGAGAACAAATCTTTATATCAAAACGATTTCAAGCAAATTATGGATAATCTCATCGATAATTCATCAAAATATGGCGCAAAGAAAATCGAGATTTTGATCAAAATGAACAACGCAATTGGAATGGAAGTTTCTGATGACGGCATCGGAATTCCGAAAGAAGAGAAGCAAAACATTTTTGATAAATATTACCGCATTACGAGAGACGAAAATCTTCACGTCAATGGTCTTGGAGTCGGACTTTTTCTGGTTAAGACAATCGTTGACAAATACAAAGGCGATATCGAAGTGAATCCAAAAAAGAAAGGTGTTTCATTTAAAATAACGATTCCAAATGAAGCCTAAAATCTTATTAGTTGAAGACGACCAAGATTTAGGAATGGTTCTGAAACAGTATTTGGAATTTTCTGATTTCGATGTGAATTGGATCCCGAATCCTGAAGAAATTCTTAAAAACAAAAAGCAGATTGACCAATATCAATTAGCGATTCTAGATGTGATGTTACCAGTTATCGACGGTTTCGAATTGTCTAAGGAAATCAGAAAATCGTCTGAGATTCCGTTTCTTTTTCTTACTGCTAAAGGTCAAAGTATTGACAGGATTCTAGGATTAAAACTTGGCGCAGACGATTATATTACAAAACCTTGCGAACCGGAAGAGCTGATATTAAGAATCAAAAATATACTCAAAAGACAACAGAATTCTACAAAAGCAATAATTAAACTCGGGAATTATTCTTTCATTCCTTCGCAGTTTCAGTTGCTTTTTCATGATGAAACCATTCAGTTGACGGAGAAAGAATCTGAGTTGTTGCTTTTACTTTCCAAAAACAATCAGAAAATTATTAATCGTAAAGAAATCCTTGAAACACTTTGGGGAGAAAATGATTATTTTCTGGGAAGAAGTTTGGATGTCTTTATGACGAGGTTACGTAAATATTTCCAAAAGGATGATAGAATCAAGTTCGATTCTGTTCGCGGGATTGGTTTCAAAATAGAGTTTCCGGAATAAGTATCGGTTTTAGATAAGCGTATTGGGAAAGTATCGTTATTTGTTATTGGTTTTAAATGGTTGATATATAGTGAATTAAATTTTATTTTGCAGGTTTCCTTTTTTTGATATATTTGAAAGCTTCGTATATATTAGACCTTAAAAATATATTTCCTAAGTGCAATCTCAATTTGAAAAACTATATTCTGACTATAAACATCAGGTCTTCTTTTTCGTGAAAAAATATGTTCACGGACAGGATGATATTGAGGATATCGTGCAGGATATTTTTGTTCATCTGTGGAAGTACAAAGATGCTTTGGATAAGAATAAGGAAGCTGTTGTTTTCAAGACTGCGAAACAGGAAATTGCTAATTTCTATAGAAAAAATAAATTGTCTTTCTCAGATTTCAAAGAGCAATCTCATCTTAGTATTGTAAAGGAAGAATATGACGAGGACGAATTCAAATCCTATTCTGAACAGGTTGAAAAAATACTCCAGCTGATTCCCGAAAAAAGTAAATCTTTTTTTCTCAAACATAAAATTGACGGACTGAGCTATTCCGAAATTGCAAAAGAAAACAGTATTTCCAAAAATGCTGTGGCCAAGCACGTTAATAAGGTGCTTCATATTCTAAAAACAAATATTAATCTCTTTTTTCTGCTACTGATTTTCATTAAAAAGCTTTTTTAGGGTTGACGATTTCAATGGGTCTGCGTAATTAAATTATAAGACAGAAATCAATCTGAAACTAAAATAAGTTTATAATGAAGAAATCATTTTCAATTCTGCTAATTGCAGTTTCCTTTTTTTATCAGGGACAAACTACCAAAGAAGAAATCCTTTCAGACCTCAATAAGACAGGCGGTGTTTACTATGCTTATCCAACTCCGACAAAAAAACTGACTGCTGTTCCGTCCGGATATCAGCCATTTTACATCAGTCATTACGGAAGACACGGCTCAAGATGGCTCATCAATGATAAAGATTTTTCCGGTGTGATGGACATTCTGAAAAAAGCTAATGAGAATAATGCCTTGACAGAAAACGGAAAATCAGCGTTACAACGATTGGAGAAAATCTGGGAAATTGCTGAGGGGCATAATGGCGATTTGACGGAATTAGGAGGATTGCAGCATAAACAGATTTCTCAAAGAATGTTCAAGAACAATCCGCAGGCTTTTGGAAATAATGCGATTGTGACAGCCAAATCAACGGTTGTTCCAAGATGCATCATAAGTATGGCGTATTTTACAAACGAATTAACAGCGAACAATCCAAAACTGAACATCAGTATAGAATCTTCCGATAAGTATATGAAATATCTGAATCATCATACCAAAGAATCTATCGATTTCAAAAGCCCAGATAACTTCTGGCAGGAAGAGAAGAGGAAACTGAAACAAGATGCATTACGCTCAGAACGTTTTATCAAAAATCTTTTCAATAATGAAGACTATGTTTACAAAAACGTGAATCCTGAAAAAGTAGTGGAATCTTTCTACTGGATTGCCAGCGATATGCAGAATCTGGAGACGGACATTTCTTTTTACGATTTGTTCACGAAAGATGAATTGTTCAATATTTATCAGGCCATCAATTATCAATTTTATGTGAATGATGCTGCATCGCCTTTGAGCAAAGGATTGGTAAAAGATAATGCAATTCCATTAGTTAAAAATATTCTGGAAGAAGCAGACGATTATATTAAAAATAATAAAAGTGGCGCTTCGCTAAGATTTGGTCACGATGGAAATATTGCACCATTATTAGCTTTTATGAGAGTTGAAGGAATGGATAAAGAAGAAATCAATCCCAAAGAAGTCTATAAAGTTTGGAATACTTTTCAGGCTGCACCAATGGCTGCCAATCTTCAGATGATTTTTTATAAGAATAAGAAAAGTGATGTTTTGGTAAAATTTCTATTGAATGAAAATGAGGTCAGCGTTCCTGTTGAAACCAAGAGTTTTCCTTACTACCAATGGAATGATGTGAAAGCCTATTTGGAAAGAATAACCAAGTCAAATTAATATCGAATTTTTAACTAATATTAATTTTAAAAAACTTTAGAAAAAAGGTTGACGATTTAAAAATCTTGCGTAATACTGAATATGAACAACATAGACGACGAAAATTTTAAAAAGAACTGGGAAAAAACTTACGAAGAAAACCAGAGAATGGATTCGGAGACAGATGCACGAATCCAAGCGGGAATTCAGACTAAGATAAAATCCGGCAACAAGTTCAAAAAATTATATTGGGTTGCTGCAGCTGCGGTAATCACAGGATTTGGTATTCTTTTTTACACGCCTTCTTCGCCGGCTTCTGTGGAGAAAGCTCAGTCTCAATTTTATTCCAGTGTGGATTTTACGAAAAAGATTAGTCTTCCCGATGGAAGTAATATTGTCTTAGAACCTCACAGTACACTTGAACTGGCAAAGGATTTCGGCAAAACAGACAGAAAAATCACATTTACTGGAAAAGCAACTTTCGATATTGCAAAAGATAAGACAAGACCTTTTAAAATCAATGCAAAAGATTTTACAGTACAGGTTTTAGGTACTAAATTCTTCCTTGACCAAACAAGCGGAAAAGAAAAAGTAGAACTTTTTGAAGGGAAAGTAAAAGTCAATCATCAAGGGAAAATTACCTATCTGCTTCCAAACGAATCTTGGAACAAGAATATGGAAGAAAAGCCTCAGACTTATGTCGTTGCTAATGTTAAAAGGAATTTTTCTTTCGAAGATGAAAATTTTGAAAATATCATCAATGAACTGGAAGTGGTTTATAATGTTAAAATCGATTATCCACAGGAATATTCCAAAAAGAAAATTAAAGGTTCATTCTCGGGCGATATGAACGAGGTGTTGTTCGCAATTTGTTATCCATTTAATCTTAAAGCTGAAAAAAAATCTGACAATCAAATACAATTAAAATAAAAAAGCACCGATAATGACGGTTATCGATGCAATAAATGATTCGACTCGCTAAAGTATAATCAAATTAATCCTCAAATTTATGAAAAAAACAGTAATGTCTGTAATCTTATTGGTTGCCACAGGTCTTCCAGTCGCTTACGGACAAGCCGGGCAAACACCGCCGGTTGCTATGAAAAAAGAGAATCCGGTGTCCATTATCAAAGTTTTTGATAAGCTCAGCAAATCTTCCAAGATTCCGTTTCTCTATTCTAGCACAGACTTCAAAGATATTAAGGTTGATGAAAATGCTATTAATTATTCATCTTTGGAATCATCGCTTAGATATCTCAAAAAATTCTATCCGATAGAATATGAAATAAAAAATAATACGGTTGTTCTTAGAAAAACCAGTGTTAAATTGATTTCCCAGTCAGAAAATTTTCCCATTCCCAAAGATACTATTTCGGTGCAGGAGAAAAAGATTGATGAGGTTGTAATTATTGGTTATGGTAAAGTTAAAAAGTCCGATGCGACAGGTTCGCTAACCACGGTAAAAATAGATGAGGAAAATGACGGTAATCCGGTAACTGCTCAGGATGCGTTGAGAGGAAAGGCGGCAGGAGTTAATATTATTTCTCCCGGGGGTGCACCTGGTGCAGGTTCTGCCATTAGGATCCGGGGAGGCTCTTCTTTGTCTGCAAGTAATGATCCTCTGATTGTAATTGACGGAATTGCTATCGACAATTCCTCAACATCAGGTTCAAGCAATATTCTCGGGATGATAAATCCAAATGACATCGAAACTTATACCGTACTGAAAGATGCATCTTCAACAGCGATCTATGGTTCCAGAGCTTCTAACGGTGTTATCATTATTACAACAAAAAAAGGAAGCAAAAAAACTCGTTACCAATATTCTTCAAACACCAAAATAGACTGGAATCCGGCAACATTAGATGTTCTTAATGCAGATGAATACAGAGATTTTATGAAAAGAACATATGCCGGTAACACAGCTGTAATTAATGGATTAGGCACGTATAATACTGATTGGCAAAAAGAGATTTATCGAACTGCTGTTAGTAATGACCAGAATTTCAGTATGACGGGAGCAGTGGCGGATGTTCCGTACCGATTATCTTTGGGATATACGAATCAGGAAGGGATTATCAGAAAAAATGCATATGAAAGAATGAATCTGAGCCTGAATCTTAATCCTTCATTTTTTGACAAGCATCTAAACGTGAACCTAAACTATAAGCCGAGCATTGAGAATAATGATTTTATTTCCAATCC
Organism: Epilithonimonas pallida; assembly: GCF_900182975.1. NCBI lineage: Bacteria > Pseudomonadati > Bacteroidota > Flavobacteriia > Flavobacteriales > Weeksellaceae > Epilithonimonas > Epilithonimonas pallida. Next base: position 94,499 of record NZ_FXUO01000010.1, read on the forward strand.
TGCAAGCGGAGCAGCTTCTTTTGATCCAACGCGTCCGGTTTATGATAATTCCAAACCTTATGGCTTAGGCTACTTTATCTGGACGGATGCTGCCGGAAAGCCGATAACCCAGGCCGGAGCAAACCCTGTTTCAGTTCTCAATTTAAGAAGTGATGAATCAAAGATATTTCGTCATATTGGGAATATCCAAGTGGATTATAAAATTCACGGATTTGAAGATCTGAAGCTGAATCTTAATACTGGGTTCGATATTCTGAAAAGTAAAGGCGATCTATTCATTCCGGATAACGCACCTCTTACCTGGGTTTCTGTAGGGAACGACGGACAGGGAATGACCGGTAAATATGTTAATGAAAAAAAGAACCTACAGCTGGATGCTTACGCCAATTATACCAAAACGCTTGGTGATCATAAGCTAGATGTTATGGGAGGTTATTCCTGGCAATGGTTCTGGAAAAGCTATAATAACAAGCAGGCTAATCTAGTGGGGAACAAGATATATCAGAATATTGCTGATGAAAAATCGGAGTACTATCTTTTATCATTCTATGGTCGGTTAAATTATACTTTTAAGGACAGATACCTTTTCACTGCTACCCTAAGAAGTGATGGTTCTTCAAAAGTTTCTAAAGAGAATCATTGGGGCTTATTTCCTTCCGCAGCTTTTGCTTGGAAGATCAATGAGGAGAATTTCTTGAAGAATGCTGGATTTTTCTCTGATCTGAAGTTGAGATTGAGCTATGGGAAGACTGGACAGCAGGATATAGGTGGAGATTATGAATGGATGCAGACCTATACTTTTAGCCAACCCAATGCAATGTACCAGTTTGGTGACCGTTATTACACTACAATAAGACCGAACGGATACGATCCCAATCTGAAATGGGAAACTACATCCACATATAACATAGGTCTGGATTTCGGTATTTTGAATAACCGGATCTCGGGATCGGTAGAAGTGTATAAAAGGACGACTGATGATCTACTGAATAAGATTTCCGTTGCTGCAGGATCCAACCTTACTAATATGATCTATACCAATATCGGATCTATGGAAAATAAAGGGGTAGAGCTAACACTGAACACAATCCCGGTTAAAACCGAAAGCTGGCAATGGAATCTGGACGCAAATCTTACATTCAGCAAATCAGAGATCACACAACTTACATTAGTAAATAGCCCAAATTATGGTGTTAATATAGGAAACGTTTCCGGCTCTACGGCTGGGACGATACAGATTCATTCAGTAGGCTATGCGCCGTATACTTTTTACCTCTATCAGCAGGAGTATAACGAGAACGGGAAACCGATAGAAGGAAAATACAAAGACGGAGGATTGGTGAAAAGTAAAAATCCGATGCCCAGGGCTTATCTGGGATTGTCTTCCAAAGTGAGCTATAAAAACTGGTATCTCGGATTTAACGCACATGCCAATTTCGGAAACTATGTCTATAATAATGTCAAATCAAAGGATTATAAGTCCAGAACTTTGCCTACAAACGGAACATATACCAATATCCTGAGCTATACAGCCAATGAAGGCTTTGAGAATCTGCAGCTCTATTCTGATTTTTTCCTAGAGAATGCTTCATTTTTTCGTATGGATAATATCACATTAGGACATAACTTCAAAAATATCAGTGATAAGTTTGATATCGGGATGAACCTCTCATTACAGAATGCTTTTGTTATTACAGGATACAGCGGTCTTGATCCGGAAGTTTATTTGGGTATTGATAATAATATCTATTCCAGACCACGTTCAATCCTTTTCGGGCTTAATGTTAACTTTAAATAATTTTACGATGAAACGTTTATATATCATTCCTTTTATATTTTTGCTTTTTACGGCAGGTTCATGTATCAATGATTTGGATACAGCTCCAATTAATCCCAATATAGTTACCACGGAACAGGTATATTCCAATCCGGACAATTACAAAGGTGTTTTGGCCAAATGTTATGCAGCATTATGCCTTAGCGGTCAGCAAGGGCCAACAGGTGATCCTGATCTCGGTAATTTTGATGAAGGTTACAGTTCATTCATCCGTTTGGCATTTTATGTCCAGGTACTGTCGACAGATGAGGCGATAATGGGTTCGCAGACCAACGGATTGAGACAGATGGCTACCAACACCTGGGATTCTAACACCGCTATTTTAAATGGTTATTATGCAAGATTATACCAGATCATCGGTTATACTAACGAGTTTTTGAGACAGACTACTGATGCCAAACTTCAGGAAAGAGGACACACGGATCCAGGTTTCAAGCAACAGGTTGCTAATTTCAGGGCAGAAGCGCGCTTCCTCAGAGCTTATTCTTATTGGGTTTTACTGGACACCTTTGGTAAGGTCCCTTTCGTCACAGATTCCGATAAATTAGATCCGCAGTTTTTGCCCAGACAGATCTCAAGAAGTGATCTTTATGCTTATGTAGAAACCGAATTAAAAGATATTGAAACCGCTCTCCCGGAAACCAATGAATATGGAAGAGTTGATAAAACGGCAGCAAATTTTTTATTATCAAGATTATACCTCAATGCCCAGATTTACACCAATGCTCCACAATGGGATAAGGCAGCAGAGTATGCCGAAAAAGTGATTGGTAGCCATTACAGTCTGGCACCAAAATATCTTTATAATTTTCTGGCTGATAACAATACTTCGCCGGAAGTGATCTGGTCTCTGAATATGGATGGTATAAAAGCTAAAACCTATGGCGGTACAACATTCTTTGTCTTAGCTCAGACCGGAGGAACAATGCTCACTTACCTGAATATGGGAATCTCAGGAGGCTGGGGGAATATTCGTGTCCGTCCGGATTTTGTCAACAAATTTCAAACGACGGATCAGGGTTTTACAACTACAGATCCCAATGCATTTGCAAAAGGTGACAGCAGGGCTTTGTTCTTCAACATTGGACATAAGAAGGATATTGCTGCGCTTCCCGGAACCTTTCAGGATGGTTATGCTTTTACTAAATGGAGAAATGTTACTAAGAATGGAGTAGCAGGTTCTGACGCTGCTTATGTAGACACAGATTTCCCTATGTTCCGTCTTGCTGAGGCTTATCTGAACGCTTCGGAAGCTTATCTGAGACTGGGAAAATCCTCCGAAGCGCTCAATTATATTAATGTTATTAGAAACAGAGCTTATAATAATGGAAATGGAGCAATCACTCTTTCTGACCTGAGCCTTAATTTCATCTTGGATGAAAGATCAAGAGAGCTGTCATGGGAATTATTGAGAAGAACGGATCTTATCCGTTTCAACAGATTTACTACAGGCGATTATCTCTGGAGCTGGAAAGGAAATGTCCAGGCTGGAAAAGCCGTGGATTCCAAATTCAATATATATCCATTGCCATCTGCAGACATTACAGCAAACCCGAACCTGAGCCAGAATGCTGGCTACTAACAAGAATTGATTCTCACAAATCAAGTTTATATTATTTTCTTTTAAAGAACTTCCTATCTAAATTGATGGGAAGTTTTTATTTGATTAAGATAAAATATTACCATTATAATTAAAACAATTATTTTCAGATAAATTGATAATTTTTTTGAAAAATAGTTGTATTTAATTTAAAATAATTAAATTGCGCGCCCTTCCTGATACAAAAGATTTATATCGAAGATTTTATGACCAAAAAAGGACAGATAGTAGAAATCCCTGCAAGCGCTCTAATCTATAGCAGAGAATTACCGGTATTTCATTCAAAAAAAGATGAACTCATCTGGAAATCTCGGAAAATAGAGTATTCTTTGTTTGATGGTTTTTTGGTCGGTGAACACCAAGGTGTAGAAAATTTCAGGATTGGACAAAGAAAAGGAATCAATGTAGGTGGAAAAAAAGAGCCTTTGTATGTCATCTGGATTGATGAGAAAGAGAACAGGCTTTTTGTGGGAGCAGGAGATTCGCATCCGGGACTTTTGACGAGTGTTATTCGTCTTGGAGAAAATTTAGAATTAAGTGATATTAATTTTTCTAAAGAAGAATTAGAAAATGGGATTGATGTAGAAGTTTCGACTCAGATTAATGAAAATAAAATTCAGACTAAACTTTATGGATTTGATAAAAGCTTTTTTCTGGAGTTTGAAAACAAAATCTCAGTAATTATTGAGGAACACCCATTCGATATCATTTATCAAGATAGAATTATAAAGAGTTATTAAAATAATTAAATATTTACTTATGAAATTAAAGGTTTCCTTTTTTGCAAGTATTTTATCTTTTTTTGCTTTTGCACAGTCAGCTCCGTCGTATTATTCGGGAGTTAACTTTAGCAAGACAAAAAATGACTTAAAAGCTGATCTTGCAACATTAATTACAACGACCCATACACAGACTATTGCTTACTCTGAAGGATTGGCATCTCTATTCAAAACAAGTGATGCGGACCCGGAAAATCCATCCAATATCTTATTGATTTACGGATCACAAAGTTCCGGTACTCACCAGAGAAGCCGTCCTTACAGTGGCAGCTGGAACAGAGAGCATGTGTATGCAAAATCAAAAGGGACACCTAATTTGGGGACTTCCGGTCCGGGTTCAGATGGTCACCACCTGCGTCCTGCAGACAATACTTTGAACAGTACAAGAGGGAGTCTGTTATTTGATGACGGAACCGGGGCAACTGCTTATAAAACAAGTCGTGGAGGTTGGTTTCCTGGTAATGAGTGGAAAGGAGATGTAGCGAGGATCCTGATGTATATGTATGTAAGATACAACACAAGATGTTTGCCATTGAACATCACAATGAATCCTGCAACTTATTCTTCAGACTTTCCGGATATTCTTTTGAAATGGAATGTCGAAGATCCTGTTTCCGATTTCGAAAGACAAAGAAATAATGTGGTTTATGGGGTTCAGCACAATAGAAACCCATTTATTGATAATCCTTATTTGGCAACAGTAATATGGGGTGGCCCTGCTGCTCAGAATACTTGGCCGGATACGTTCAACGGAGGAACAACAGCTGATTCCGAAGCACCAACTACACCTGTGAATCTTTTGGTTTCCGGAAAAACATCTTCAAGCATTTCTTTATCCTGGACGGCTTCTACAGATAATGTTGGTGTAAGCGGATATGATATTTATGTTGATGATGTGTTAAAAACCAGCGTTAATACCAACAGCGGAATAGTAACAGGACTTGCGCCTGCTACAACCTATTCATTCTATGTTGTGGCGAAAGATGCGGCTGGAAACAGATCTGGAAACAGCGCAACTGTACAAGGAACTACCGACAATACAAGCACACCTGGTACAGGAACAACTTGCGGAACTGAAGATTTCGAAAGTATGCCGGCAACCAACTCTTCTTATCTGGACAGAGAATGGTCTAACCAGAATATTGTTTGGACTGCAACCAATGCAAGAACAGATAAGCAGATCTACATCGACGGAGACAATAACAGAGCCATCTGTTTGAGAAAAGGTTCATTGAAATCATCTACAATTTCCGGAGGTATCGGTTCATTAACGGTTAAAACTTATCTGCCTTTTAGTGATTCAGACGGTAATTATACATTGAAGGTTAATGGAGAGGTAAAAGGTCAGATTCCTTATTCCAAAACGGCTAAGACTTATACGATCAATGATATCAATGTAGAAGGCAATGTAGTTATTGAGCTGGTAGATGATATCACAAACAATAGAGTTTCTTTTGATAACTTATCTTGGACTTGCTACACTAAAATGGCAGTTGAAGAATCAGCTTCTAAAAATCAAAAATTAACAGTGTATCCAAATCCTGTTAAAAACGGTGAATTGTTCATCGCCGGAATCTCTAAAAATGAAACAGTTCAGATTTACAGTGCCAGCGGAGAATTGATTCAAACAATCAATAACGTTAACAACAACGAAAAAATCAGCTTGAAAAAGCTTTCTAAAGGTGTTTATTTTGTGAAAACAAAATCCAGCAGTACGAAAGTAATTGTGGATTAACCTAATTCAAATCATAAAAAAGGTCAGGAGTTTCTTCTGGCCTTTTTTATTTTCAGTAAACTTTTGAAATCTACTGTCAAATATCATTTGGTATATGGGACTAATACTTTATTTTTGTTGTATTGAAAGCATTCATTTCCATATTCATTATCTTCACAATCGCATTGCGACCGGTAATGCCATTGATAGATTATACCGTGAATTACAATTACATCACCAAAAATCTTTGTGAGAACAGAGCAAAAAAGGAAATGAACTGTAATGGGAAATGCTATTTAGCCAAAGAACTTTCCAAATCCTCTCAGAACTCTGCAAAGCAAGACCAGCTGAAGCTTTCTGTATTCTCAGAATTATTCACAGTCGGAAATGTTTTCACTGTTCTTAATGAGTTCAATTTCAATTCGGACATTCAAAAACAGAACTTTTATTTAAGTTCATTCTACAATTTCTCATTAAACTCAAGGATATTCCATCCACCGTTGATTTAGTAATAAAAGAATCATTCCAATTAAGCGAAGCTCCTCTTTGTGCCTTAAAAACATTTATTATTAAAAAATAATCTTTGTGCCTTTGTGTTTAACAAACCAATATTAGCTGAACAAAGCTGCCTTTGCGTTAGAATAATAGCTCAAACTTTTTTAAGCGAAGCGACTTTGTGAGCCTAAATAAGCATAAAGTAAAAAATCTTTGTGCGCTTTGTGTTCAAAAGCTTTAACAATACAATTAAATCAACTTCAAAAAAATGAAATTCAATATATCAATGATATTACTTTCGGTATCTGTACTGTCTTGTGCGCAGGAAACACCAAAAGTAAAACAGGTTTCCAAAATGAAACCCAAAACCGACCTCAAAGGTGTAAAGGTCGTGAATGCCGATGATCCGATCTGTCAAATGAAAACAGCAGAATTCCTAAAAGATACTATTGTTTATAAAGGCAAAACTTATGGATTCTGCAGCGACCATTGCAAAAAAGAATTCAGGAAAAGTCCAGCTAAATATGCTCTGAAATGACAAACAAAAAGAAACAGAAGGCTTTCCAGAAAAGTAAACTGATTCTGCCGATTATAGTTTTTGCGGTACTATTTTTGGTGATAGGAATTGGGATGAGCTATTTCAAAAAAAGTCTTTACACGATAATGAAAGTTCCGGAATTTGCGCTCACAGACCAGAATTCCAGGAAAATTACTAATAAAGATATGCTGGGAAAAGTTTATCTCGTAGAGTTCTTTTACAGCCGTTGTCCTACAATCTGTCCCGTGATGAATTCCAATATGAAATACATCGATGAGCAGATCAACAATCCGGATTTTGGAATTATCTCGATCAGTATAGACCCAACCAATGATACGCCGGAAGTTCTGAAAAATCACGCTAAAATGATTGGAGCCAAGTCGCCCAATTGGCATTTTCTATCGGGAAACCGGGATTATATCGGTAAATTGGCGGATATGTTCGATATCTATGTAGGTGACAAGGAAGATGATTCAGAAAGCCTCAATCATAGCGGGATGATTGCATTGGTAGATAAAGAAGGAAACCTCCGTTGCCGGTTTGATGAGAACAATATGCCGGTTCTTTATTATTCTGGACTGAATTATGAAGATGAAGCTGGAACTAAAACCAGTCTGAGAGGGAAATATCATCCGGATAGGGAAAAATTGATAGAAGATATCAGAAAATTATTAAAATAAAATTTAAAACCTTTATGCGCGAAGCGCCTTTATGATCCTTAAACAGTTAGTTGAAAAAGAGAATCTTTGTGCACTTTGTGTTAAATAATTAACATTAACAATAAATCGTATAATATGAAAGTATTAAAAATTTCAGCTGCTGCATTTCTATTAGCAGCACAGTTTGTAACGGCACAATTCAAGCAAACGCCTCTTCCTTATGCTTACAATGCTTTGGAAGGTTCTGTAGATGCGCAGACCATGGAGATCCATTATACCAAACACGCGGCAGCTTATGTTTCCAATCTTAACAAAGCCATTGCTGGAACACCATTGGAAAAAGAGAGTTTGGAAAAGATTCTTTCCCACATTTCAAAAGAAAGCCCTGCGGTTAGAAACAACGCCGGCGGACACTATAACCATGAGTTGTTCTGGACTGTGTTAACGCCTGAGAAAAATACTCAGCCTTCTGCAAAATTGGCAAAAGCAATCAACGATTCTTTCGGGAGTTTGGATGCTTTGAAGGAGAAGCTGAGCAAAGCTGGTGCTGATCGTTTCGGTTCAGGTTGGGCTTGGTTGGTAGTAACGGCTGACAAAAAATTGGCGGTGACTTCTACAGCTAACCAGGACAATCCTTTGATGGACCTTGCGGAGGTGAAAGGAACGCCTATCTTCGGAATTGATGTTTGGGAGCATGCTTATTATCTTAAATATCAGAACAAAAGAGCAGATTACTTAGCTGCACTTTGGAACGTTACCAACTGGAAAGAGATCAGCAGAAGATACGAGGAAGCTATTAAATAACAGTCTCAATATATCAAAAAAAAAGCACAGCTAGCCTGTGCTTTTTAAAATCCTCAAAACAGATTCTTGAAACTCATCTTTAACATTTTACTAGTCTTTTATTTGGTGCTCAAACCAGTGCTGCCATTGGTAGAGTATGCGGTTAATTATGATTATATTTCAAACGTTTTGTGTATCAACAAGAAAAAACCGGAGCTGCATTGCAACGGTAAATGTTACCTCGGAAAAGAGCTTGCCAAAAATAGCTCAGAAGATTCCAAATCCAAAAATCCGACCCAGAAAATCATCGACTGCTATATTCCGGTTGAGATTGCTGCAGTCAAAACAGTAGGGCAAAGATTCTTTACCAGCCTTACTTTCCCATACACCACAGATTATTCTTATCTGTATCTGAAACACATTTTCAGACCTCCAATTGTTTAGATAATATAGGTAATTAGGGCGATTCCCTCTCCGATGCTAAGGCAGCCACTCGGGTCGGGCTATCCGCTCATACTCCTCGGTCAACGGCTCCGCTTCGCTCCGCCGCTGCCCTGCGGGGTAACCGCTGCTATCCCTATCGCAGCAGAGCACAAAAACTCACATTTCAGCAAAACAGTCTTTGTCAATATTGGCGAAGTCAAACCTTTGTGCCTTAGAAACGAAGAATTGTTTAAAAAATCTTTTGTGCCTTTGCGATAAAAACCTTTAAAAATTATCAATCATAATATCGAACAAATGAAAATCTATAAACTATTATCATTACTATTCATCTCAATAATAACTCTTTCATCTTGCAGTAACAATGATGATGATATCCAAGATAACACACCCGGAAATCTCCAGCTCAAGTTCGAGAATGGTTTCAACAATCTCGGTGATATCGTGCTCAATCAGACTACACAAACCTCAGTCAATGGACAGAAACATCAGTTTTCAACGCTTAAATACATAATCAGCAACATCTCACTCATCGATGAAAACGGAGCGGAATTCAAATACAATTATAATAATCCGGACAAAGGTGCTTTCATCATCAACCAGGAAGAAGCCAAAGGCGGAATAGTTTATATCAACCTTACCGAGATCCCAAAAGGTAATTACAAGAAAATCAAATTAGGCTTAGGCATCAGTCCCACAGCTTATCTTATTGGTCAGGATGGACAAGGTTTGTTTTGGGATAAAGCCAAACAAGAAGGAATGGCTTGGTCTTGGGCTGCTGGTTATATCTTCACAAAACTTGAAGGAAAGTATGGAACATCAACACCTGATACCGAGTTTATGAACCATTGCGGTAATATGGGAGATGTTTCCTTAAACGGAACTGCAGATCTTTACAGGGAAGTTGTTTTGGATTTACCGACTACAGCCAGAGTGAATAAGGATATTACACCTTCTATCCACATCCTTGCAGACCTTAACCAATATCTGAGCGGGAAAAAAACACTGACTTTAGATACCAGTAACAATATGGCGATGGGCAGCAGCCAGCATCTGGCGGATGTCAGCAACAACCTTATTAATATGTTCAGAGTTGACCATGTTCACAATGATTAATCCAATTCTACCATTCCAAAGGGAGCAGGTGCGTTCTCTTTGGATTTTCATTGCATTTTCTATAATGTTAATGTCATGTACGGACGAATACGAAGGCGAAGCTTTTGAAGAAGACAAAGCTTACAATCTGGAGATTCCGGCTAATTTTCCGGCACTGTTATTTGACACAGATAAAAACCCTGTAACCGTTAATGGCGTTGCTTTGGGTAAGAAGTTATTTTATGAAGGCAAACTGTCCCGTAACAATACCATTTCTTGTGGATTCTGTCATATCCAGGAGTATGCTTTTACACATCACGGTCACCCGGTGAGTCACGGTATTGATGATAAACTTGGTATCCGAAATGCACCACCGATTCAGAATATGGCATTTCTCAAAAATTATACATGGGATGGCGTGAGCCATAATCTGGATGAGCGTTCTTTGGTTCCTATTACTACAGATTTTGAAATGGACAGTTCTCTGCCCGAAGTCGTTTCAAAACTAAGTCAGGATGCCAGTTACAAAAGGCTATTCAAAGCAGCTTATGGCGATGACAATATCACAGGAGAAAGAGTTTTGAAAGCCCTGTCTCAGTTTATGGTCACAATGATTTCCGCCGATTCCAAATACGACAGAATGAAGAAAGGAACAGCGGCATTTACCAATGAAGAAAAGCAAGGTTTGGCATTATTTCAAACCAAATGTGCAAGTTGTCATTCAGGAGATTTGTTTACTGATGAAAGTTACCGGAATACCGGGATGTATTATAATGCCCAGTATGACGACCGTGGCAGATACCGTGTGACATTGGATTGGAACGACAATATGAAATTCCGTGTGCCAAGTCTCCGAAATGTAGAATATACTGCTCCTTATATGCATGATGGGCGGTTTTATTCTCTGGATGCTGTGCTTAATTTCTATTCGGATAATGTCGAGAATCAGGTCAATCTGGACCCGATCTTGAAACAAAACGGACGTATCGGTATCCCAATGACCACTTTAGAAAAACAGTACATCATTGCTTTCCTGAAAACCCTCAGTGACCAACAATTTATTAGCAATAAAAAATTCGCAGAATAAATTAATGATTACCACAAAAGATACAAAAGGAAATAAATAATAAGTTCATTAAAAACAGACTTATTTAAGCGAAATGCCTTTGGAGCATATTAACAGATTTAAAACAAAAACTTAGTGCACTTTGTGTTTAACTTTTGTGCCTTTGTGGTAAAATAAAAATCAACAATGAAAAAATCAATCCTATTCTTAATACTAATCATCCTGTCTCAGCAAATAAAAGCCAACTGGGACAGCCTTTACATTCCACAATACCAAAACCAAATACAGCATCTATCCAGCTACGAAGAATTTTTCTGCGACGCCTGTGGTTGTGCTGCCGGCAATGGCTCATCCGGCTTCGAGTCGTTGCTGAATCCTCAGTTCATCGGTATCAAATATTTTGCACAGCATTACAAAGCCAAAGAAAACCTGTTCACGCAGGATTTGACACAGGACCAGTATTTTAACACCATTCAGCTTTGGGGCAAGATTCCGGTAACTCAGAAATTAAGTATTTATGGTAGCATTCCGTTTCAGTTTCATGAGAAGAAAACCCTGCAGGGTGACATTAAGATCAATGGAATAGGGGATGCCAGCCTAATGGGCATCTACGAAATCCTCAGGTCCAAAAGCGAATACCATCAGCTGAATGGTGGCTTAGGGATTAAAATTCCCTTGGGAAAATTTGATGAGAAAGGGATCACAGGCATCAATCCGAGTTTTCAGCTGGGGATGGGGAGCTGGGATTACCAGCTGGCATTGGGCTACACATTCCGGAAAAACTTCTTTGCATTGATGTTGAATACCGATTATACCATCAAAACAGAAAATAAAAAACATTACCGTTTCGGCAACCAGTGGAATTATTCTGCAACAGGATTTTACAGGTTGTGGCGTAACGAGAAGAGCATCTTTTCCGGCAAGCTGGGTTTGCAAGGGGAAGTCTATGACTGGAACAGGCAGTTTAGTGAGGTGATGCCCGGAACTGCCGGCAGCGCTTTGTACGGGAAGTTGGGATTCGAGGTGTCTTACCAAAAGTTCAGTCTCGGTAGTGAGCTGATGTTGCCGGCTTATAACCGATTAGCGGGTGGCGATATCGAAGCCAGATCCAGGTTCAGTCTGTTTCTGAATTTTGGATTATGATAATTTGGTAATTTAAATCATAAAATTTTATACGTTTGGCAAAATAAATTGAATAGCATGGTCGTTCTAGGGGGAAATCACAAAAACTACAATGATGAAAACTAATTTTCCTTCAAAAGAGTCCTATGACTATTTATTCCATGTATTGTTAAAGGAATTGATCGGCCGTATTGATAATTTAGCACTCAAAACCGTTCGCAAAGACCTTCTGGATAGTGCCGATCTCAAGCAGATGTATAACCTGAGCGACAGTTCTATTTACCGGTTAAGGCGAAACGGGAAAATCAAGTTCATTAAGCTGGGCGGCAAATACTATTATTCCCGCCAGTCAATAGAAAATTTGCTGAAATAAAACAAGGCTTTATTTTTTGAATTAATAACCCATGCCATTTATATAGTATGGGTTTTGTATTGTGATCCTGGATATTGACTATGGGGTTCAATTCACTGTCATCCTGAGTAGGGTCGAAGGATCTTACAAAATCAGCCCAATCCGCCATATCTGCGAGAATAATATTTAACTCTCACTTTGATTACATCCGTGTCATCCTGAGCGGAGCCGAAGGATCTTAATATGTTCATCATCTTAATTACCGGAAATCCGGTCAGATCTTCCCGTTATTCTCCCACCTTTCTTCGGGATTTGTTCGGAAAAAGGATGTTTTTTCCGAAGAATACCCGAAGGAATACAACACATGACCGGTCAAAACCAGTCAGAACCGGTCAAAACCGTTCAGGGATGTACAGGCTGTTGTTTTCTGCAATACCTTCGTGTTACAAATTTTAAAAATCTTTGATATGGCAACATTAAACAAAGGAATCCTTGGTGGATTCTCCGGTAAAGTAGGAACAGTAGTAGGTGCTAACTGGCGTGGTCTGGACATCATCCGCAGCCGTCCTAAAATTTCAAAACGCAACCCAAC
>NZ_FXUO01000011.1:0-96678 GCF_900182975.1 Epilithonimonas pallida
CTTTTTTTTGTAGCCATTCTATTGATTTTTTAATTAACTTTACAAAGTAACTGATTTATGCGATTGGGAAAGCTACCGAAGGTTTAGTTCAACAGGAGCTTGGTGGTTTGGTTTTTCTCAATATACTTTTAAACATTTGCCACAGTTTGGAAATGTTAAAGAAAATTTACCAAAGGATTTGGTTCTTCTCAATTATAAGAATATTTTCAAAAAACACGCAGAGCACGGTGGATTTTGGGAAGTATTTAAAGATAATGTAAGTTTTTATGTAGATATTGCTAAAGAGAGCTTTAAAGAATTATTTAAGGTAGGTAATAAACTTTTTGGAGATAAAAATCTAAAATTTTTTCTTTCCAGTTTTTTCTTTTACAGCATTGGTATGCAGACCATTTTTCTAATGGCGACACCTTTTGGTAGTAATGTTGTTTTCCCAAAAAGTGATGAAAAATATAAATTAATCATAACAATTCTTGTAATCCAAGTTATTGCAATTTTTGGAGCTTTTCTGTTCTCGAAGTTATCAAAGAAAATAGGAAACAAAAATGTTATTACTATTTCTGTAATTATTTGGGTTGTTTGTTGTTTATCTGCCTTTTCTCTTAATAAAGAAAATCCTAATCTCCAATATCAGTTCTACGGTTTGGCAGGTTTGATAGGTTTGGTAATGGGTGGTTTGCAGGCAATGTCAAGATCGACGTACTCTAAATTATTACCGGTAGATTCTATGGAAAATACAACCTATTTCAGCTTTTATGATGTGTTAGAAAAAATTGCAATTATCTTTGGAATGTTAATATTCAGTGTTTTTATACAGAAGTTTGGAAATATGCAATATGCTTTTATTGCAATGTCGGCTTTCTTTATTGTAGGTGCAATTCTTATTAGATTTGTAAAGGCGAAAATCAATATTAATTAGTCATTGTTTTGAAAGTATTAAGCTTCGCATTTTTATTTCTTTTTTCGATTTTAAATGCCCAAAAACCAATCGTTGAGGATTTGAAAATCGGACAAAAAGTAACATTGACTTCTAAGGTTCTGAAAGAAAAAAGAATCCTGAACATCTATATTCCACAGGATTATGATAAGACCAAATCCTATCCTGTGATGTATATCCTGGACGGAAGTATGAACGAAGATTTTCTTCATTTGGTCGGACTTCAGCAGTTTTTTAATTTGTCATTCAATATGCCCAATTTTATTATTGTCGGGATTGAGAATGTTGACAGGAAAAGAGATTTTACTTTTCATACAGATTTGAAGGATCTGCAAAAAGATTATCCTACGACGGGACATTCGGATAAATTCATTCAGTTTGTTGAAGAAGAATTACAGCCTTACATCAATAAAAATTATAAGACGGATAAAACGAAGTATATTATTGGACAATCATTAGGCGGACTGGTTGCAACAGAGATTTTGCTAAATAAACCACAGCTTTTCACACATTATTTCATCATCAGTCCAAGTCTTTGGTGGGATGACGAAAGTCTTTATAATAATGCAGCAAAATTGATTTCTCAACAGAAAGATGACGAGCGATTCGTTTATATTTCTGTCGGGAAGCAGGAACATCCGATGATGGTAAAAGAAGCGGACGGATTATATCAGATTCTTAAAAATTCCGGAAAAAAGAATTTAAAATTAGAATATAAATTAATGACCGACGATGACCACGCGACCATTTTGCATAAAAGTGTTTACGAAGGTTTCCTGAAATTATTTCCTCCAAAAGATTAATTTTGATTAATTAATAAAAATTTAAATTTTCGGTATTAAAATTGATAATTTTTGAAAGAAAATATTTTGTAAATTTGCAATATCAAAACACGATATGAACAACCCTTTATTTTACGCAAAAATTCTTTTGTTCGGTGAGTACGGCATCATTGAGGATTCTCAGGGACTTACTTTACCTTACAGTTTTTATAAAGGAACCTTGAAATTCTCAGATCTGGATAACGATTTTGAAAAAAAATCTAATCAATCTCTGGAAAAATATTCCAATTATCTTTCAGATTTAGAATTACCTTCCGACTATCAGCTGGATGTTAAATCGTTCCAATCAGATATTGCAAAAGGTTTGTTCTTCGATTCTAATATTCCGCAAGGTTACGGCGTTGGAAGTTCTGGCGCTTTGGTAGCTGCGATTTTCGAAAAATATTCTTTTATCAAAAAAAATCCTGAAACGATTTCAAAAGATGAGCTGAAAGACCTGAAAGTTATTTTTGGACAATTGGAAAGTTATTTCCATGGAAAAAGTTCAGGAATCGACCCGTTGATTTGTTTTATGAACCTTCCGATTCTGATAGAAAGCAAAGAAAGCGTGGACAAAGTTTCTATCCCGAAAGAAGAATTGGGCAAAGGCGCTATTTTCTTGATCGATTCCGGAATGACGGGAGAAACCGGACCAATGATCCAGATCTTCTTTGAGAAGTTGAAGAATGAAGGTTTCCGCAAAACTTTGAAAGAAGAATTCATCCGTTATAATAATGCTTGTATTGACGCTTTCCTGAAAAAAGATATGAATCCGTTTTTCCGTAATCTGAAGAAATTATCGGTTTGGGCATACGAACATTTCCGCCCGATGATCCCGGAAAATCTTTTCAATGTTTGGAAAAAAGGTCTCGATTCAAACGCTTATTACCTGAAGCTGTGCGGAAGTGGGGGCGGAGGTTATATCCTTGGTTTTGCGAAAGATTATGCAAAAGCGGAAGAGATGCTGGAGGGATTCCACAAAGAAGTGATTTACAGATTTTAGTCTGAACCACAAAAGTCACAAAGTTCTCACAAAGCACACAATTATTTGCATTCGAAATTTGACGAAGTCAAATCTTTGTGACCTTAAAACATAAATTAAAAAACTTTGTGAGCCTTGTGTTTAAATTCAGAGTTTCTAGCCAAGATATTTATTTAAACTAAAAAAATGGTAGCAAAACCGACTTCACGAAATGCTCTTTACCGTATTTCTCAGTTGATGGGTTTTCTTTTGGGTGCTCGTTTTTTTGTGGCGGTTCTGCTTACTTTTGCGCTTTATGTTTCCACGTTTTTCCTATTTAATAGGGAAGAAAGTTTCAGAAATTTTGTTTTCGATTACAAAGTTCACTCCATTATCATTTGTTCTGTTCTCAGCATCTTAGCTGGCGGAATTATCAATCGGTTTTATGATAAAGAAAAAGACCAGGTTACAAAGCCTTTTCGTTCCAGATTACAAAACTTTTTGAAAGAAAAATATTTCCTGACAGCTTATGTCGTTCTCAACGCATTATCGCTTGGATTGGCATTTTTTGTATCACACAGAGTTTTTATTTTCTTTCTGATATATCAGTTTCTAATGTGGTTTTACAGTCATAAACTCAGCAAAATTATCGTTCTTAACAATTTTACTTTTGTATCGTTAACACTTTATCCGTTCTTCGGAATGTTGATTTATTACCAGACATTTTCACTTAAGATTTTGTTTCTGGCCATTTTCCTTTTTCTGATGTTGTTTATTATCGATGTTACGAAAGATACACTGACAAAGAACGCAGACAAAATGTTCGGTTATGACACACTTGCGAACAGATTGGGATATCAGAATACAAGGTCAATCCTTTTAATTCTTTTGATAATTACATTAGCAGTTTCCGTCATTCTAAGTATAGGAATCGGGTTCAAAAATATAATGGCCTGGTATTTTTTAGCAACAACATTGGTCATTATTGGAACCGTTTTTATGTTGTTCCGAAATCAGAAAAATGATAAATTCAAATCCCTGAATCTTCTTAGATTATGGATTTTCTTTGGGATTTTAGCAATGTTATTTGATGGTATTTTCCACAAATATCCTTGGCTCATTTAAAATAAATTCAAAAATGTCAGTAACAATTAGAAAAAACAAGCGGGAAGATAACGAAATACTAGCAAAAATTATCAGAACCAGTTTCCACGATTTTGATGTTAAGGCGACTTGCGGAACGGTTTACACAGATCCAACGACAGATGACTTGTTCTCTCTATTTCAAACTGAAAGATCTGCATTGTTTGTTGCGGAAGAGAATGGTGTTATTTTAGGGTGTTGCGGTATTTTTCCAACAGAAAATCTTCCTGAAAATACAACAGAACTAGTCAAGTTTTATCTTACAAAAGAAGCCAGAGGAAAAGGAATCGGAAAGTTATTAATGGAAAAATGCTTTGATAAGGCGAAAGAATTAGGCTATCAACAAGTTTATTTGGAAAGTTTGCCGGAATTCAGCAAAGCTGTTTCCATTTACGAAAAACAAGGATTTCAGTATTTGGAAAAAGCTTTGGGAAATTCAGGACATTCTGGTTGCAATCTTTGGATGATTAAAAAATTGAATTAATTCTATCCGAAAATATCATTCAGAACTTTTGCTAATCTTAATCCACCATACAGCAATTGTCTCTCAATAGTGGGTTCAAAACGATAATTGTAATCATAACTTAATACTGCGTCATTCGGCGTTTGATAATAAATTGAATTGGCAATTTTGTGACTGTCATACAACCAATCTTCCAGAGTTCCGCTCTGGATTTGCTTGACTTCATCTTTGGATTTAATGTCCAGAAGGTTGGCAAACTCAGTGTAAGAATACTTTTGGTCCTCAACCAGTTTAGAATCCCAAACCGAATGCAGGTTGGTTTTCTGTCCGAAATAAGTCACATTGATTTTGTTTCCGCCTAAGTCAGAATATCTTCCAACATGCAAAGGCTGATGTAAATCACCGATTAAATGGACTAAGAAAATCAAGGCTGTTTTTTTATCAGTATCAGAAGCGTTCTTATCTTTGATTTTGTCTGATAAGATTCTGATCTGAGTATAGATATTCGGTGCTTTTTGAATAGATAATGTATCCTTGAATTGGGTAAAATTCTTTTGAGGATTCACGTTAACATAATGCCATGCAGATGTTTCCTTCCAAACGCCGGTCGTGTCAGATTTGATAAAATCCGGCCAGTTGGCATAGTAAGCCAGCTTTTCGTTTTCCAGAAGCTTCCTGATTTTTCTTTCCGCTCTTGAACTTAAATGATGTTGCGCAATTTCTGCCACTACACGATGCCCTGTTAATCCCCATGCAAAGCAATAGAACGAAGATAATATAAAAACAGTGAGCACAAATCTGGATAAAATATTTTTCATTTTTAATTAATTTCAAGTTGCAAAGATAGTTTTAGCTCAACTTTTTTCTTCTAAAAAACAGTGTTAAATATTATTAAACTTGTGATTGATTTTTATCGCAAAGACGCAGATAAATTAATTTATAATGTTGTTAAAAGTCGCAAAATCAAACTTTGCGACTTTTAAATTAAGATTAATTATCAAAATCTTGCGTCTTTGCAATGATTAATTAAACTCAATCTGATGATTAAAAAACAAGTTAATTTCCGTAATTTTGCGTTTTCCCAGAATGAGACTTTTCAATGAAAGATAATCAGGACTTTATCGAAGTTTACGGTGCTAGAGAACACAATCTCAAGAATATATCCGTAAAAATTCCAAGAAACGAATTGGTTGTTATCACAGGGCTTTCCGGAAGTGGAAAATCCTCTTTGGCTTTTGATACAATTTTTGCTGAAGGACAACGCCGTTATATCGAAACGTTTTCGGCTTACGCAAGACAGTTTTTGGGCGGATTGGAACGTCCGGATGTTGATAAAATCGAAGGCTTGTCGCCGGTTATTGCCATCGAACAAAAAACGACGAACAAAAATCCACGTTCAACCGTTGGAACCATTACGGAGTTATATGACTTCCTGAGACTTTTGTTTGCAAGGGTTTCAGATGCTTATTCGTTATCGTCTGGGAAAAAGTTGGTAAGTTATACCGAAGAGCAAATTCTGGAAACGATCAAAGATAGCTTCAAAGGGAAAAAAGTGTATTTGCTGGCTCCGGTTGTGCGTTCCAGAAAAGGACATTACCACGAATTGTTCATTCATCTTTCCAAAAAAGGTTATTCACAAGCTAGAATTGATGGTGTTTTACAAGACATCGAATACGATTTGAAACTTGATCGTTACAAAACGCACGACATCGAAGTGGTGATTGACCGCTGGATTATCGGCGAAAATGCTTCTGAAGCCAGAATGTCAAAATCGCTGAAAACGGCTTTGGAAATGGGAGAAGGAATTATCGCAATCCAGGAAATGGGGCAGGATGAAGTTCACTTTTTCAGTAAGAATCTGATGGACGATTCCACAGGAGATTCCTTGGCTTTGCCAGAGCCGAATACTTTTTCTTTTAATTCTCCGAAAGGGCATTGTGAGACTTGCAAAGGTCTTGGAACGATTAAAAAAGTCAATACGGACTATTTCGTCGAAAACGATAAATTGTCAATCAACCAAGGGGCATTGTTACCTTTGGAACAGCTTAAATCCAACAAATGGATTTTATCTCAGATCAAATCTATTCTGGAAGTTTTTGATTTAGGTTTGACGACACCTTTCAAAGATATTCCGAAAGAAGCTTTGGAATATATCTATTACGGTTATAGCAGTGATATTACAAAAGAACTGAAACATGCCGGAATCTCAAAAAAAATCAAAATCAACTTCGAAGGTTTGGTCAAAATCCTTGAAGATATTGTTGAAGAAAGAGAAAACTATGATGCGGTTTTAGTGGAAAGAAATTTCACCACTGAAGAAACTTGCCCGACCTGTAAAGGCGCACGTCTTCGTCAGGAAAGTCTGAGTTTTAAAATCGATGGAAAAAATATTGCGGAAGTCAACGGATTGTCTTTGCTCGATTTCAAAGAATGGTTGGCGGAAGTCAAAGATAAATTCAGTGATAAAAATAAACTGATTGCGCACGAAATTCTAAAAGAAATCGAAACCAGATTACAATTCCTTTTAGATGTCGGTTTGGATTATCTGAGTCTCAGCAGAAGTTCTAGGACACTTTCCGGAGGAGAATCTCAGAGGATTCGTCTGGCAACTCAAATTGGTTCTCAATTGGTGAATGTTCTTTACATTTTGGATGAACCTTCAATTGGTCTTCATCAGCGTGATAACGAAAGATTGATTAAGTCTCTGAAAGAATTACGTGATATCGGAAATTCGGTTTTAGTTGTAGAACACGACAAAGATATGATTATGGAAGCTGATCACGTTCTGGATATTGGTCCCAAAGCGGGGAAATTCGGTGGGGAAATTCTTTGGCAGGGCAATCCAAAAGATATTACCAAAGCCAATACCATCACGGCTGATTATATCACTGGAAAACGTAAAATCGAAATTCCTTCTGAGCGCAGAAAAGGAAACGGAAAATCAATCGTTCTGAAAGGTGCAACGGGAAATAACCTTAAAAATGTAACGCTTGAGATTCCACTGGGGAAAT
The DNA here is from genome assembly GCF_900182975.1 of Epilithonimonas pallida. NCBI lineage: Bacteria > Pseudomonadati > Bacteroidota > Flavobacteriia > Flavobacteriales > Weeksellaceae > Epilithonimonas > Epilithonimonas pallida. The sequence continues at coordinate 7,334 of NZ_FXUO01000011.1, forward strand.
TGGTCGTTATTTCAGGGATTTCGGGAAGTGGAAAATCATCTTTGATTAACGGAACTTTATACCCGATTCTGAACCGTCATTTTTACCGTGCCATTCAGGAACCATTACCTTATAAAAGTATCGAAGGCATTGACAATATCGACAAAATTGTAGATGTTGACCAAAGTCCGATTGGAAGAACACCACGTTCCAACCCGGCGACTTACACAGGAATGTTTACCGATATCAGAAATCTTTTCGCTGAATTACCGGAAAGTAAAATCCGTGGTTACAAAGCCGGTCGGTTTTCTTTCAATGTCAAAGGGGGAAGATGCGAAACCTGTCAGGGGGGCGGTTTGAAAGTGATTGAAATGAATTTCCTTCCGGATGTTTATGTTCATTGCGAAACCTGCCACGGTAAACGCTTTAACCGCGAAACGCTGGAAGTCCGCTACAAAGGAAAATCAATTTCCGATGTTCTCGATATGACGATTAATGAAGCGGTAGAATTTTTCCAGCCGATTCCGAAAATATTTAACAAAGTCAAGACTTTGAAAGATGTTGGTTTGGGTTATATCACAATTGGCCAACAATCGACCACATTAAGTGGAGGTGAAGCACAGCGTGTGAAACTGGCAACTGAATTGTCGAAAAAACAGACAGGAAATACATTGTATATTTTAGATGAACCAACCACAGGACTACATTTCGAAGATGTGAAAATCCTGATGGAAGCGATTACGCAATTGGTGGAATTAGGAAATTCATTCATCATTATCGAACATAATATGGATGTAATCAAGCTTGCTGACCATATTATCGATGTTGGACCGGAAGGCGGAATGCACGGCGGACAAATTATTGCAGAAGGAACGCCGGAAGAAGTAATTAAATCTAAGAAGAGTTTGACGGCTAAATTTTTGAAGAAGGAATTGTAGTTGGTATCAAATTTGTGATTCTGTATATAAAATCTGTTATGAAATATATTAGAATTTATCTGGCGATAGTTGTTTTTTCTTTAAGTTTTATAGAATGTGCTGCGCCACCACGACCTCCAAGACCACCGCATCCCTCAAACCGTTCGGCACTCAAACCAATGCCACCGGGACAAGCCAAAAAAGTCTTTGGAACCAAATCTGCTAAACCTTTCGCTCCTGGACAAAACAAATAAATAAACATCAAGGATTTTGAAATTTCAAGATCCTTTTTTCTTTTTCAATATTAAATTTTCACTTTCAATGTTAATTTAATATTAACTAAATATAAATTTTATGTAACTTTGTCGTAACATTAGATAAGTAATAACTTAAAATCAATTGATTATGAAAAAGAAAATGCTAGCGTTATCAATATTTTTGTTTGGATTTTTAGGAACGCTAAACTTAGTAAGAGCTCAAGCTACAGACAACAAAATACAGGAAGTTTTCATCAATTCCGGAGACGGGTTCGGAGAGTTAAGGAAATTGTTGAAAGATAATTTCGATTTTACCAACCAGGATTATAAAGAAGGCGTGGTGAATTCCGATGTTAGGTTCAGTCTTTCAGAAGATGGAAAAATCACTAATGTTCACGCTAATGGTGACTGCAAAAACGTAAGCAAAGAAATCGAAAATGTGTTGTCACACATTATCTACAAAGTAGATATGGAGAAAATGAGCCAGAAAATGGTGGCATCATCTTATGTAATGCCTGTGAGCGTTACCATAGACAACCGATAAAAGTTTAAAATTGTTAGTGAAAAGTCATACATTTTGGTGTGTGGCTTTTTTTGTGGTGTAAATTTTATATCATAAACACTTCGACTTCGCTCAGTGTGACAAATTTAATACTACAAATCTTACTAATACATTGTCAGGCTGAGCGGAGTCGAAGCCTTTTCAAAAGAAATAATCTTTTCTCTATTTTCTTTCTTCTAATAAAGGGATTTTTCTATATTTATAAACCAACAAATTGAACAAAAGAAAACTCAGTTTTATGATTGATAAAAGGGTTAAAAACGCTCAGGAAGCGGTAAAAGATATACAAAATGGAATGACGATAATGCTTGGCGGATTCGGGCTTTGCGGGATTCCGGAGAATTGTATTTCAGAATTGGTAAAGAAAAATGTAAACAATCTGACTTGCATTTCCAATAACGCAGGCGTTGATGATTTCGGTTTGGGATTATTATTACAAAAAAAACAAATCAAGAAAATGGTTTCTTCCTATGTTGGAGAAAACGCCGAATTTGAGAGACAGATGTTATCCGGAGAATTGGAAGTAGAATTGACGCCACAAGGAACATTGGCCGAAAAATGCAGAGCAGCACAAGCCGGGATTCCGGCATTTTATACGCCGGCAGGCTACGGAACTGAAGTTGCCGAAGGTAAAGAAGTCAAAGATTTCAACGGAAAACCTCATATCTTGGAACACGCTTACAACGCTGAATTCTCCATCGTAAAAGCCTGGAAAGGCGACCACGCTGGAAATTTGATTTTCAAAGGTTCGGCTCGTAACTTTAATTTTCCAATGGCTGGAGCCGGAAAAATTACCATTGCAGAAGTGGAAGAATTGGTAGAACCAGGACAACTTGACCCGAACGAAATCCATATTCCCGGAATTATGGTTCAACGGATTTTCCAAGGTGAGAATTATGAGAAAAGGATAGAGCAGAGGACTGTGAGGAAGATATAAAAATGCGCTGAGTTTTTCCAGCGTATTTTTTTTGAAAACTTTTATTACTAAATATATCTACTTAATAATTTTTTAAATTTATACTACAGAGAGTTTTGTAAATTACAATGTAAATGATTTTTTCAAAAGTTCAATTTTTGATTTGTATACTTCTTCCATATTTGAATAATAGATTAAGTCATACATCGAGCCACCGATGAATTTTACAGACATTGAACTTGCAAAATATTCAGCATAGTTTTTCCAATCATTTATGCTTTTTAGAAAAAACGATTTATCAATATATTCATTTCCGTCAAGCGAAACAAAACTATTTGTAATTTTTTCAAGCAATTCTAAAAATTCCTTTTCTATTTTTTCGAAATTGTTTTTTGCATTTTGATTTATCTCAAATTGAGTCTCAGGATAATTTGGTTGTAGATATTCAGTAACAGAAACAAAACAACATTCAAGAAAAATTTTGAAGTTTTCCAAATTGTAAATTGTCTCAGAATAATCTATATGAATATTATTAGCATACTCGTGGCAAAGAATATGTCTTAATTTGAATATTTCTTTTACACTTTTAATTATCGCATTAGGATTGTTTTTGAAAATATTAAGAACTTCATTAAATCTTTCATACAAATATTTTCTTTGAAATTTTTTGAGCTCTTCAATTATATCACTGTCTCTTAAATTATTAATGTTTGAAGTTATATCTTCAAAGTTGTTGTAAGAAAGTGCGTGTGCAACTAAATCACCAATAGTTATAGTCTTTGTTTGAAATGCCGTAAGAATTGTTATATCAATTTTAAAATTATTAAACTGATTTATTTTTTTTATATTAGTAAAACAACTTTCATTATTGTCAATTAATTCTTTAACTAAGCTTCTACTTAATGCTTCAGAGCAGGCTACAATATTAATTACAGAATATCGAAGAATTTCAGCTTGTATAAAATCATCATTTAGTTTTTGTGAATCTTCAATGATTTTTTCAATACGATTAATCTTGAGATAAAACTCCTCGTAAATATCATTATTTCTACTTTTTATTTCTTTTATCTCATTTATGATATCTCGCTTCATACTTTTTGAATTCCTAGTTAATATTTTTTCAACTATTAAGATTATGCTTTTAGATACTATTTTCTACCGATTTCCTCTCCCCAATCTGCTGTCTCCACATCGCATAATACAAACCTTTTTCCGCAATCAGGTTTTCGTGTGAACCGGTTTCTATAACTTGTCCACGTTCCAAAACATAAATTCGGTCTGCGTGCATAATCGTACTTAACCTGTGCGCAATTAGAACTGTAATTTGTTCTTTTTGTTGTGAAATATCTTTGATGGTTGAAGTGATTTCTTCTTCGGTAATACTATCCAAAGCAGAAGTTGCTTCATCAAAAATTAATAGATGAGGTTTTCTGAGTAACGCTCTTGCGATTGCGATTCTCTGTTTTTCACCGCCACTTAATTTCAGTCCGCCTTCGCCGATAACCGTTTCTATGCCTTTTTCAGCACGTTCCAATAACGATTTGGTACTGGATTTTTTCAAAGCGAGTTGGATGTCTTCTTCGCTGGCATTTGGATTGACAAAAAGTAGATTTTCTTTAATTGTTCCTGCAAAAAGCTGTGTGTCTTGCGTTACAAATCCGATTTGGTTTCGCAATTCATCAAAGTCAAATTCTTTCCCGTTGATTTGATTGTAGAAAATATTCCCTTCCTGAGGTCGATACAATCCAACGAGTAATTTTACCAATGTACTTTTTCCGGAACCACTCGGACCAACAAACGCAATCGTTTCTCCATTTTTAACATCAAATGAAATGTTATTCAATGCTTTATATTGAGCGGATTGATGTTTGAAAGAAACGTGCTTGAACTCCAACTCATTGATTGAACCGATTTGTTTCGGAGTGTGCGGTTTTTCTTCCACAGGTTTTTTCATCAGATTATCAAAGTTCTTCAATGATGCTTCGGCTTCACGGTAAGAAATGATGATATTTCCGATTTCCTGCATCGGACCGAAAATGAAAAATCCATAAAACATCAATGACAAATATTGTCCCGGCGTTACAACATCTCTGAAAATCAAATATAAAAGTGTCAAAGTAATCAATTGTTGAAGAAAATTAACCATCGTTCCCTGAATGAAACTCAATGAACGGATACTTTTTACTTTCTTCAGTTCCAGTCCGAGGATTTTATAAGTATTGTTATTCAGTCGGTTGATTTCCTGTTTGGTCAAACCTAAGCTTTTTACAATCTCGATGTTTCTTAAACTTTCGGTAGTGCTTCCAGCAAGACTTGTAGTTTCAAGAACAATGGTTTTCTGAATATTTTTGATTCTTTTACTTAAAAGATTCGTTACAAATGCAATCAGAAAAATCCCGACAATATAAACCGGCATTATAGACCAATGCAGTCTAATTGCATAGACTGAAACGAAAATGATACTTACCAGAATCCCAAAAAAAACATTAATGAAATTGGTAATAAACTTCACTGAGTCTTCTCTTACTTTGGTCAGAATCGATAAAGTCTCGCCACTTCTCTGGTCTTCGAATTCCTGATAAGGCAACGCCATAGAATGCTGCAAACCATCCGTAAAAATATTGGCCCCGAATTTTTGAGTAATAACATTCACGGCGTAATCCTGAAATGCTTTTGCAATTCTGCTGACCATTGCAGTTCCAATCAGCAATCCTAAAAAGTAAAATGCACCGTGATAAATATCGGTTCCGTAAAGAAATTGATTCAGATTTCTGGGAATCAGCTTTTCTTTATCAAAAAAGTGTGGGTGTGTTACCAATTGGTCAAGAATATTTCCTGTAATTGCCGGTGCAAATAATGAAAATACCTGATTTATAGCGGCTAAAACCAACGAGGCAATGATCAGCCATTTGTGTGGTTTAAGGTAATGTAATAATGTTTTCATAATTGTTGACTGCAAAATTACTGATATAAATCCGATAGTTTTAATAATAATTTGTATCGGCAAAAAAGCATTTTTCTATGAGATGAAATATTGATATATTGCAACAACAATTTTTACTATGCTGACAAAAGAACAAATCGCACAACGCATATCAAAAGAAGTGAAAGACGGGATGTATGTCAACCTTGGAATCGGGATTCCGACTTTGGTGGCCAACTATGTTCCGGAGGATATTTCGGTAGAATTCCAGAGTGAAAACGGTGTCTTGGGAATGGGACCTTTTCCTTTCGAAGGCGAAGAAGATGCAGACCTCATCAACGCAGGAAAGCAAACGATTACGATTCTTCCGGGAGGTTCTTTCTTTGATTCTGCTTTCAGTTTTGGAATGATTAGAAGTCAAAAAGTGGATTTGACAATTTTGGGCGCAATGGAAGTTTCTGAGAACGGTGATATTGCCAATTGGAAAATCCCTGGTAAAATGGTCAAAGGAATGGGCGGCGCAATGGATTTGGTAGCTTCGGCAGAAAATATCATTGTGGCAATGATGCACGTGAACAAAGCCGGAGAATCGAAAATTCTAAAAAAATGTACGCTTCCATTAACAGGTGTCAATTGTGTCAAAAAAGTAGTGACAGAGTTAGCGGTTATGGAAGTTACGGATAAAGGTTTCAAGCTTCTGGAAAGAGCACCAGGAATTTCTGTTGAAGATATTGTGAAAGCCACAGAAGCGAATTTGATTATTGAAGGCGAAATTCCGGAGATGCAATTCTAATTCTAACCACAAAAGTCACAAAAGAATTACTATATCTTTTGTGACTTTTGTGGTTTATAAAATATTTACTTCTTTACTGCTCCAAAAACTTTCTCCAAAAGCGAAGTCGTCCTGAGCGCCGAATTATTTCTGATTCCTGTTTCTTTTTCTGCCACCATTTTGAAAACACCATTGATGGTTTCTGTAGTTACATATTCATTCAGGTCAGTAGTGACGGCTTGACCTGTCAATAGATTATATTTCGAAATCAAATTTTTCCAAACCGTGTCTGCGCCTACTTTTCCAAGCGAAGCTTTGACTTTTGGCTGGAATGCTGTGAACAGCTGGCTTTGAGTTTTTGTCTGCAAATAATTGGTAGCAGCCGTATTGTTGCCGAGAAGAATATTTTTTGCATCCGTAATCGTCATTGAAGTTATGGCATTGGCAAAAATCGGAGTAGCTTCTGTAACGGCATCTTCCGCAGCTCTGTTCAATAACTTGATACCTTGATCGGCCAGACTTCCCATTCCCAGGCTTCTAAGTGTAGTATCGATTTTTCTTAGTTTTTCCGGCATCAGGATTTTCACCAGGTCATTTTTGTAAAAGCCGTCCGTAACGCCTAGTTTTTTGACACCTTCAGTGACACCAATATTCAAGGCTTGCTTCAAGCCTGACGAAATTTCGGTCTGAGTCAGATTACCAAGATTGATATTGGAATTCGATGTAGTTGTTGTATTGGTTGAGCTGGAATTCGTAGGCTTTGTTTTTGTAAGATCTACGCCGGTTTTCTCTTTGATGATGCTGTTGAGAACATCACCAATCTGGGCTTGAGTAAATGTTGAAAGCAATAATCCCGCAATAATTAAATAATTCTTTTTCATTAGGTTTTGTTATATCAAATTAGATGAGCGAATTGAATTGATGTTAAATACTTATTTAAAATTTAATTAATTCTGATTCCTCAAAATTACGTCATAGAGATCCTGCCTTCTGTCGGACATTGTTTTCACCGATCCGTTGTGATGTAGTTCTTTCAAAAGGTTGAGATCCACATCCACAATCAGGGTCATCTCGGTGTTCGGTGTTGCTTCACCTTTTATAGCGTTGGAAGGGAACGCAAAATCCGAAGGCGTGAAAACCGCTGCTTGCCCAAACTGGATATCCATATTGTTAACACCGGGCAGATTGCCGACACAGCCTGCAATGGCAACGTAACATTCGTTTTCAATAGCTCTTGCAGAGGCGCAGTTACGGACGCGCATGTAAGCATTTTGGGTATCCGTGAGATAAGGGACGAATAATATTTTCATTCCCTGATCTGCCAGCAGTCTTGGAAGTTCCGGAAATTCTACATCGTAGCAAATAACTATTCCGATTTTTCCGCAATCCGTATCGAAAACTTTGATTTCATTGCCGCCGGTCATACCGTAATATTTGCGTTCGTTTGGTGTGATATGAACTTTCCGGTACTCGTCAATTTTTCCGTCTCTGTGAAGCAGATAGCTGACGTTATATAACTTTTCTTCTTCCAGGATCGGCATACTTCCGGAAATGATATTCACATTATAACTGACGGCAAATTCTGAAATTTTTTCCTTGATTTCTTCCGTTAATTCCGACAGTTTCTCCATCGATTCGCGTTCATTCATATGATTGAAAGGTGCCAGTAAGGGCGTGTTGAACAACTCCGGAAACAGACAGAAATCCGACTGATAACCCGCAACGGCGTCCACGAAAAATTCAACTTGCTTATAGAAATCTTCCAGATTTTTCAAAGACCGCATCTGCCACTGAATTAATCCCAAGCGAATAACACTGTCCTGCATCGTGTTCTTCTTTGCAGTGTAATAGATATTATTCCATTGTAAAAGGACTGCATATTCTTCCGACTCAGAATCGCCTTTCAGATAACCTTTCAGGATTTTGACCGGCGAAAAATTATTCCCGATCTGGAAACTCAGAACCGGATCATAGATTTCCTTATTCCTGACTTTGGTTATATATTGTCTTGGTGATAATTCTTTGCTGTAAAGATGGTAATTCGGGATTCTTCCGCCAATGATGATGGATTTGAGATTAAGGATTTCGCACAATTCTTTTCTGGCATCATACAATCGTCGTCCTAATCTTAACGCACGGAATTCCGGGTCGACAAAAACTTCGATTCCGTAAAGAACATTCGCGTTGTTGCTGTGGGTATTAAATGTTTCATTGCCGGTGATCTCGTTATAAGTATGCTGGTCTCCGAACAGTTCGTATTGAACAATGATTGATAATGCCGCTGCGGCTAATTTTCCGTCCACTAAAATACAGATCTGACCTTCTGCGAAAATTGAAGTCAGCTTCTGGATGTTACGCTTGCTCCAGACATTGTCATCAATCTCCGGATAGGCTTTCTGCATTGCTTCTGTCAATTCGTCGTAATCGTCAATGCTTAATTTTCTGATTTCTATCTGCATTACCTATATTTTTTTATTGATTAACCACAAAAGTTACAAAAGAAGAATTTTAAATTATTAAGTTAATTAAAATAAACTTTTAGTAAGTTATTTTTCTTTAAGGATTTATCTTATCAAAAGAATTGTGTCTTTTGTAGTTTTATGTATATTTTTTGATTAATATTTCTTTCAGTTGTTTCATGCCTTCCGTTGCAGAGGATTTAATATAATTCTCATTTTTTGTAAAAGAGTTGGGGTTTTCAAGATTGGGATCGATGACAAAAATCTCGCAATGCCGCGGCGCATATCTAATAACCGAAGCGGCCGGGTAAACTTGCATAGATGTTCCTATAACCAAAAATAAATCCGCTTCTGAAGCGATTTTAATTGCATTGTCCATTTCCGGAACCATTTCTCCAAACCAGACGATATGTGGACGAAGTTGCGAGCCATCGGAATGTAAATTACCAATAATTATGTCTTCTTCCCAATCCAGGATTTCATTTTCATCCGAAGAAGATCTTGCTTTTCTGAGTTCACCATGAAGATGTATGATCTTTGTAGAGCCGCCGCGTTCGTGCAAGTCATCTACATTTTGTGTGATGATATGAACGTCAAAATGGTTTTCCAGTTCGGCTAAAATTTTGTGTGCTTCGTTGGGTTCTACTTCTTTCAATTGTCTTCGCCTGGCATTATAAAAATCCAGTACCAACTTAGGATTTCTTGCAAAGCCTTCGGGTGATGCAACATCTTCGATGCGATAATTTTCCCAAAGTCCGTTGTAATCTCTGAAGGTTTTAATCCCACTTTCGGCAGAAATTCCCGCTCCTGATAACACCACTAATTTTTTCAACTTATTCAAGAATTTTCTTTAAATATAATGAATTTTCTATTGCAGAAGTTCCCCAGGTGTTATTAAAATAGATGTAAAACTCTTGATTGGTATTACTGATTTCTTGTGCGAGATTATCAAGAAATTCTTCCGAATAAGGCGATTTGTATAGTGTCGGTTTTCCATGCAGACGATAATATCCGATTTTGGAATTTGTAATAATCACATCTTCAGGGATTTTTCCGGGAAAACTAACGCCGCAAAAAATCCATTGATATTTCTTGAATAAATTGAAAATTTCATCATTCCACCAGGATTGATGTCTGAACTCAACTGCAACTAGAAACTCGCCAGGTAAAGTTTTATTGAGCCAGTTGATGTTGTTTTCTGTGCAATGAAAAGATGATGGAAATTGAATCAGAAATCCGGCTAATTTGTGTCCCATATTTTCATCAATCAGTTTACAAAAATCTGAACATTCATCTTTTTTACTTTCCGAATAACCGAAATGGGAAATAGCTTTGGGGATTTTAATAAAGAATTTAAAATCATCTGGCGTTTCATCATTCCATTTTTTAAGTGTTTTTGCTGTTGGCTTTCTGTAAAATGTACTGTTGATTTCTACCGTATTATATGTTTTGGAATATAATTTCAGAAAATCTTTATTCTGAGAATCTTCAGGGTATAGTGAGCCTTTCCAATCTGTATTATAGAATCCGGAGCAACCAATATGATATTTCTGTTTAGAACTTTTCATGAAAATTTAAAAATAATTTTTGTGCCAAATAGCAGTTTATCAATACTTTTTTGAGTCATAAAAATCGAATATGATATTTATCATACCAAAATAGTATGATATAATGATTTTAGTTAATACTTTTGCCTCGTGATAATGAATTGCTGTCATACTTATTAAGAAAGACCGAGGGAACTGGCCCATTGAAGTCTTGACAACCTGCCGATTTGGTAAGGTGTTACATTCAGCCTTTGAAAAAAGGAAAGATAAGTTGAAAATGTTAATTACGGTTGTGATGCCGTCTCAATATAACTTCTTTCAGACTTGTCTGGGAGAAGTTTTCTTTTTTATATAAAACGTAAAATTTAAAGATATGATTCAAAAAACTATGAACAGATCCGGAAGAAAAGCTGTGTTGTCTACTGCAGTTGTTTTCTTTTCAGGAATTTATTTAACTCAGGCTCAGGAAACAAAGCCTGTGAAAGATTCTACTTCTGATAAACAAATTGAAGAAGTGGTTTTAGTTGGTTCCAGAAGCGGTGGACGTTCCAAAGCGGACAGCCCGGTTCCTGTGGATGTTTTCAACCTGAAAGATATTCAACAATCTTTGCCTCAAACTAATATTAATCAGATCCTTAATACGATTGCACCATCATTTACATCAACCATACAAACCAATGCAGACGGTTCTGACCATCTTGATCCTGCTCAGTTAAGAGGTTTGGGTCCAGACCAGACTCTGGTTTTGGTGAATGGAAAAAGAAGACACACCTCAGCACTTGTCAATGTGAACGGGACGCCGGGAAGAGGAACAGTGGGAACGGATCTTAATGCCATTCCGGCTTTTGCTTTGAGCAGAATTGAAGTTTTGAGAGATGGCGCTTCGGCTCAGTATGGTTCTGATGCCATTGCCGGAGTTATGAACCTGCAATTGAAAAGAGATACAGGAAAACTGACAGGCCAACTGAATTATGGAGGTTATCTCACGCCTGCAGCCAATGACCACACGGGAAATTATGATGGACAGCAATTTCAATTAGATTTGAATTATGGAAACAAAATTGGAAAAAGAGGAGGTTTTTATAATATTACGTGGTCTTCGCAGTTTCGTGATCCGACCAGAAGAGCCGGAACAGAAAGCGCTCCAATATATAATGCTTATAATGCCATCGAAAAAAGAGCTGCGGAAAATGGCGTGAATCTTTCTTCTTATTTCAATAACATCAATAATCTGAAAGGAACGGCTGGTGAACAGGATTTCGTCAATCTGATCCATCAATATGCGCAAGGTATTAGTTATTTTAATTCGATTTCTCCAAATCTTCAGTCTAACATCCAGTCTGCAAATAGCATAACGGCTTTGCAAAATGTTCTTAAAACATCAGCATTTACGACAGATCAGTTAAACTATTTAACAGATCAGGAGTTGGCATACAGAGGTCAAACCAGAAAAGATTTTAACCAACAGGTTGGGCAATCGAAACTGAACAATCATCAGCTGTTTGCAAATATAGAAGTACCGTTAAATGACGATTGGAAAGTCTACACTTTCGGTGGTTATTCCATTAGAGATGGTGCGTCAGGTGGATTTTACAGGAGACCGACACAGGCAAGAACGTTTACCGGATTGTATATCGATGGTTATTTGCCGGAGATTCATACCAAGATTCAGGATGTATCTTTGTCTGCCGGAATCAAAGGAAAATGGAACGGCTGGAATGTGGACTTCAGTAACACCTTCGGGCAGAACAGTTTTGATTATACGATTGAAAATACGGGGAATACAAGTTTGAGATTCAATTCTCCAAGTTCCTTCAACGCCGGTGGATTGCAATTTTTGCAGAATACAATTAATTTGGATTTCAGCAAACAATTTGATGTTTTTGAAGGTCTGAATGTCGCTTTCGGAGCAGAGCAGCGTCACGAGAATTTTAAAGAAAATCCAGGTGAAGAAGCTTCTTACACGGCTTACGATATTTATGGTAATCCACAGACACCGACAACATCAAGTTCTGATAAACCAACCGACTTTTTTGGTGCAGCATTGCCGGGAAGTTCTCAGGTTTTTGCAGGTTTCCGGGAAGCTAACAGAACTGACAAAAACAGAAATGCTTATGCGGCTTATGCTGATCTGGAATTCAATTTTACCAATTGGCTTTTGGTAGATGCAGCGGTTCGTTACGAGGATTATTCGGATTTTGGTTCGACTTTCAATTACAAACTGGCGTCAAGAATCAAATTAACGGATGATCTTAATTTCCGATTTGCAGGTTCCACAGGCTTCAGAGCGCCGTCTATACATCAGATTTATTACAATACAACATCAACATTATTTACGTCTCTTCCTGGAAGTAATCTGCCGCAATTGGTAGAAGTTGGAACTTTCAGTAATGACTCAACCATTGCAACAGGGTTGGGAATCAATAAATTAAAACAAGAAACTTCTAAATCCGTAAGCACTGGTTTTACATATAAAATCCCGGCTTTGAATTTGAATATTACTGCAGATGCGTATTTTATCAGAATCGATGATAGAATTGCTTTAACCGACCAATTTTCAAGACCTACGGATTTACAAATTCAAAATAATCCGAATCTTGGCCCGGTTCGGGATGCGATGGATGCTGCTAATGTTAATGCTGCTCAGTTTTTTGCCAACTCTATTGATACAGAAACAAAAGGTCTGGATGTGGTCATCAGTCATAATTACAGAACTGGCGCTATAAAATTGAATAACGATTTTGCCATCAATTTTAATAGAACCAAAAAAGTCGGCGATATTCACGCTTCCGATTTGTTGAAGAATGCAGGGTTGGAAAACACCTATTTCGGAGAGAAATCAAGAGTTTATCTAGAGGACTCGGTTCCAAAGGTGAAAGCGAGTTTGTCTAATAATTTAAAATGGAATGATTTCAATTTCTATCTGAGAAATACTTACTACGGAAAAGTTTATGGTGCAGATGGTATCAATGGAAATGCTTACGAACATCAATTAATTTCAGATAAGATTATTACCGATTTGTCTATAGGTTACGATATCAACAAGAATTTTAATTTAACTATTGGAACAAACAATTTATTTGATATTTATCCGACTAAAAATGTGACAAGTTCTACGAATAATGATCAATTTATCTATTCTAGATCAACATCACAGTTCGGACAGAACGGCAGATATGTGTTTAGCAAGTTGACCGTTTCTTTTTAACATGAAATTTTTTTAAGGTTTTTATTTTGTTTTGAATGGCATCTGGAATTTTCCAGATGCCTTTTTTTGTTTAACACAAGGACAAAAAATATAAGTTAAGCTTTAGAGCACAAAGCATTTCATCATTAAAAATAAAAATCTTAAAACATTTTCGAAAATAAATTGGGCTTCGTGCCTTTGTGTTTAACTTAAATATCCAGTTTCGCATTATTCAACCTCAAAGAATTCAGAATGACGGAAACAGAACTGAAGCTCATCGCCGCCGCCGCAATCATTGGGCTTAACAAAATTCCGAAGAAAGGATAGAGCAGACCAGCAGCTAACGGAATTCCTAAAACATTATAAATAAAAGCAAAGAATAAATTTTCTTTAATGTTTTTAAGCAGTTTTTCACTTAGGATTTTTGATTTTGCAACTCCAAGAATGTCGCCTTTTAATAGTGTGATTTCAGCACTTTCAATTGCTGCATCTGTTCCCGTTCCCATTGCAATTCCGATATTGGATTGAGCCAAAGCCGGTGCATCATTGATTCCGTCTCCTGTCATTGCTACGATTTTCCCTTCATTTTGAAGTTTTTTGATTTCGTTCATTTTATCTTCCGGAAGACAATTGGCTTTGAAGTTTGTGATTCCAAGTTCTGTTGCCACTGCTTTTGCGGTGTGTCCGTTGTCTCCGGTCATCATTATCACTTCGATGTTTTGAGAATGGAGATAATTGATAGCTTGTTTTGAAGTCGTTTTTATTTTATCTGAAAAGCTTAAGAATCCAAGAACTTTTCCGTCTTTTGCGAGATAAGAAATCGTTTTAACTTCATCTTGTTTTACAATGACTTTTTGTTTTAATGATTCAGGAATTTCTATATTGAAGTGTTTTAATAATGCTTCATTTCCAAGTAAAATTTCTTCATTATTGATTCTTCCTTTTACGCCTTTTCCGGAAATATTTTCGAAGTCCTGAACTTTTTCAAATTGTAAATTTTGAGTTTTAAATTTGTCTAAAACCGCATTGGATAATGGATGTTCCGAATTCTGATTCAATGAACCTGCTAATTTCAAAATTTCATTTTTATCAGTATTTTCAAATGATTCTATGTGATCTAGACTTGGTTTTCCTTCTGTTAAAGTTCCTGTTTTATCTGTAATAAGAACATTGACTTTGTGCATTTCTTCCAGGGCTTCCGCATTTTTAATTAAAATTCCGTTTTGAGCGCCTTTTCCGATTCCGACCATCAGGCTCATTGGAGTTGCCAGGCCAAGTGCACACGGGCAGGCAACAATCAAAACGGCTACAGCATTCACAAAAGCGTAAATAAGCTTGTTCTCGCCACCGAAAACGGACCACAAAACGAATGTCAGAACAGCAATTCCAATCACTGTGGGAACAAATATCTTGGAAATTTTATCCGCTAATTTCTGGATTGGAGCTTTGCTTCGGCTGGCTTCGTTGACCATCTTGATGATTTGAGAAAGCAATGTCTCATCGCCAACTTTTTCGGCTCTCATTAGAAATGTTCCGTTATCATTAATCGTTCCTGATGTCACTCTATCGCCGGTCTTTTTTTCGATAGGAATAGGTTCTCCTGTAATCATCGATTCATCAACATTAGAATTGCCTTCAGTTATTTTTCCATCAACAGGAATTTTTTCACCAGGTTTTACTCTCAAAATATCGTTGATTTTAATTTCTGCCAATGATACTTTTTTCTCGTTACCATCTAAAATCAAATTGGCAGTGTCAGGCGAGAGATTCATCAATGCTTCTATGGCTTTACCTGTTTTCATATGTGCTCTTGCTTCCATCATCTGTCCCATTATGACTAATGTCAGAATCACGCAAACGGATTCGAAATAGAGTGGAGTGTTGCTTCCGTGTGCCAATTCGTGAGGAAGAATGTTCGGGAAGAATAATGCAATTAAACTGAAAATCATAGCGGCAGCAACACCCAAAGCAATCAATGAAAACATATTAAGATTCCATGTTTTGAAAGAAACCCAGCCACGTTTCATCAGAAACCAACCTGCATAAAACAGAACCGGCAATGTCAGAATCAATTCCAAAATCCCCTGAACTTGATGAGAAAATGGCCAATCAATAAACATTCCGCTCATGGATAAAATGAAAACAGGAATAGAAAACGCCAAAGCTGTCCAGAATTTTGTTCTTAATAATTTATAAGTTTCATCTTCGTGATCGTTATCTTTTGAAGGTTTTGGAACGAGATCCATTCCACATATTGGGCAATTCCCGGGTTTATTTTGCACAATTTCAGGGTGCATTGGACAAGTATACTCAACAGCTTTTTTCTCCGGTATTTTTACGAGGTCCATTCCGCAAACAGGACAGCCGACATTGGAATCATAAACTTTGTCACCTTCGCAAAACATCGGACAGTAGTATTTGCCTGCATTTTTTGCCTGATTAATTGTGGGCGTCTTATGTTGGTGATGATGATGTGGATGACTTGCTGCGTTTTTTACTAAGTCCTCAGTAATTTTCTCCAAATGCATATGACAAACCGGACAACCTGAATCTGATTCATAAGTTTTGTCGCCTTCGCAAAACATCGGGCAAAAATAATCTCCGATTTTTTCTTTGAAACTTGCCGGGAGGTTAGTTTTGGAATAGGTTTGAGGCTTGTTTTTATGATCATCGCGTTCTTCTATCGGAACAAGGAACATATTGCAAACCGGGCATCTTCCGGGTTTGAAATACAGTTTTTCGCCTTCACATTCCATCGGGCAATAATAGACCGAGCTTGGTGAAATTCTTTGACTAGGATGTAGATTGTCGTGATTATGATGATTGTGGTTTTCCATTTTCAGATGTTTAACAATACAAATTTCTGAAAAATAGATGCCAATCAGTTATAAATAAATGGAAAGATGTTATATATACTAAAAACAGAAAACTCCAGAAGTCACTGAAGGTTTAATTCTCTAATAACTTAAACTTCTATTGTTAGAGAATTATTTAAGAAATAATTGTTAAAAGTTAGAATGTTAAATATAGCTTGTTTTGCAGCCATTTTCATTCACAAAACTTTAAATGAAACTTATAAAAATATGAATCAAAAAGTCATGATTATTCTGTCTTCAACCTGAAAATCTCCTTCGCATTGAAAATAATCACTGCCAAGAATATCAGTGCATAAGAACAGATTTGAATGAGGTTCAATGGTTCTTTGTAAACTGTACTGGCTAAGATAAATGCGATGATGGGATTAATGTTCAGTATCATTCCGACTTTTGAAGAGGCAATTCCTGTCAATGCAAATAGATTGAGTAACAATGGTACAATCGTGTATATCACTGCAATAATCTCGACAAAGAAATAAAATTTGAATTCCGTAGGAACTGGTCCCGAATAAGCCGGAAAAAACGGTGACAAAATCAAAGCAGATAAAACGATGTGAAAATTAAGAATCAGAAACTTATCGAATTGTTTATTTTGACTTTGGCAAACCAAATATGCAGCGTAAGTGAAGCCAATCAAGCTGCTGTAAAACATATCCAAAATATTGGTGTAAGACAACAAAATACAGCCAAACAAACTCAGAAAAACCGACAACCATTGGAGTTTACTCAACTTATCTTTCAATATAAAATAAGCCAAAATTGTTGTGATAACGGACAAACTAAATAGGCGACCGACGTTGCACGAACGCTCACGTGATTCATCACATAGATAAATGAAAACCAATTCGCGGTCAACAAAATACTGCTTCCGACATTAACAATAATCGTTTTTCTTTTCGCTTTTTTAGAAATGTATTTGAAATAATTTAAGTTCTGTTTCAGTTTTTCTCTTTTGAAAAGAATCGAAACTAGCGACATTATCAATGCACAACTGAAAACCCTGTAAAAAAGAATGTCCGAAGATGCGTAAGAATGAAGGGGTTTCAGCACCAAACTGAATGTACCCCAAATAGAAAATGCTAAAATAGCAGCGAGATAATGTTTGAGATTATTCAAGACGTTGTTTCTTTTTGAATCAATAAATTGCTGTGCAAAAATAGGCAACTTTTACCCGAACTTTCCTACAAATTTATTGATTTTCTCAATCTGTAATTGCAATTTTCTTATCAACACAATCAATGAAAATATTACTATTTAAAAATATTTTGTTACCCAGCATTCCCGTCATTCCAGAATACTTCATCATAGAAAACTGCAGATTGGAAAAACCTTCCACATAAGTCACCTTTTTAACAGGAATTTGTTGGTTTTTGAATTGGATATTTTCATTACAATCGGTTGTATAGGTTGTCAAAACATTGTTCCAGGACTGTGATTTTTCGATATTGATTTTTGAATTTTGAGATTTCAGACTTTGCCATTCCTCTTTGTAGGTCAATAGTTCATAAGCGCTGGTTCCGGAATCGTAAAGGAATTTTCGTTCTTCACCTTTTAGAATTCCCGGAATAATGATTTTCCTTTTCCTGAATTTGAAATCGAAAAGTTGGTTTTTGGATTCTTTTGGAATCTGATTTAAATTGAAAACAACCTGATTGCTTTTGAAATTAATCAAGGTTTTTCGGTTTTCCAGGATGTCAGCGCCAATCGTTCCAAGGATTTTAATCGAATCCTTTTCTTCATTTTTTCCTTTGTTAAATATTTTAAATCGGTTGGATGAAATCTCGGTTTTTCCAACAAAGAAAGCAGTTTTTGCCTTTTCGTCATTAATTGAGATTTCTTCGATATTTTTTATCGGATCAGAATAAAATACGGTGTAAGGTGAACCGGTATCAAATTGTAAATAATAAGTTTCGGGATTTCCGGGAAAATGAATAGGAAGCAGCAAAACATTTTTGTCATTTCCTAGCCATGTAATTGGGATATTTCCGCTTTCGTTTTTGACAGTTAGATAGTTTTTTTCAGGCGTAAATTTTTGGTCGAAATAAATATAACCGCCAACCAATATCAAAACCAAAATGGCTAAAAATCCTAAAGCTAATTTCTTAAAAAGTTTCATTGTCTAATTTTTCTGCAACATTCGGTTTTTGAAATCGAATTTGCTGCGAAAATAATATGACAATTTTATGTCAGTTTTGTGACTAAGTTTATAAAAAGTTGTTTTTCAGCTTTATAGAAAGTGTTTTGTTTTGGTTGAGACTGATTCCGTTTTTGATGACAATCCAGAGTTTGATGATGATAAATGCCATCAAAGGAACTATAAATAATGGAAATCCAATAGAAAACCAATGTTGAATAAATGGGCTTAATATCAATAGAACCGAAACAAAAAATGCCAAAATAATCTGAACACAAATAATACTTTTTCCTAATTCTCTATTCTTGGAATCTTTAGTTTTGTAAGTCAAAATCGCTGGGAAAATTATCCCGCCAAACGGAATAATTAATCCTGCTAAAGCTGATAAATTAATGAGTTTTGCCCTGTCGATTTGGGTAATTTCTTCATTCTTTGAAAATAGATTTTCCGGTTCGGTTTCCAAAGTTTGCGCAATGGCTTTCAAAGTAAAACCTTTGAGACTTTGTCCGGATTCAATTCTCTGAATCGTTCGCAAAGATAATCCAGATTTCTCAGCCAATTCTGTCTGAGTAAGATTTTTTTGTTCGCGGAGAAGTTTGACTTTGGATTGCATTTTAGTAAATTGATTCTAAAGCATTATTAATTCCATCTTCATCTAATTTTTTTAATTTTTCTTTTAATGATATTTCCATATAATCAATTTCTGCTTGATAACCCCAATAAAATTCTCTCACAATTTTTAAAAAGGAGTTTTTTTCTTCTAATAAGTCAAAATAGCTTATATACTCACCATTATAAATTGCGAAATCAATTCTATTTAGTAAATCTATATATTTTTCAAAAAAATTATAATTGAAATTTTTAAATTTTTCGATAGCTTTCAAGATATTATCCCGAGAATATAAGTCATTTTTAGTTATTTGAAGATATATACCATCGTTTTTTTTATTAAATGAAAATGGTGTTAGTGATTTAAAATATAATTTTTTGTCTTCCGTAGTATGTAGGAAGAATAGTATTGGTTCAATGAAATTTTCCCAATAAACTTTATGCTCTTTAGAAACCTTAAAATTTTTCTTGTTAGTGATTTTTTTCTGTTGACATTTAACTTGAAATTTTACAATCTTAGAAGTAGATTCTTTTGTTTCAAAGTCAATGATTTCAAATTCACCATCAATTCCTAAATCTGTAGTAATAATTCTTGTAGGAAAATTTAAATCAGATAACAATGTCAAACAAACAAAATGCTCACCAATATTTCCTGTGGCATTTTGTAGAAGGAACTTTTTCATAATAATTCAACTAATTCTCAAAGATATTAAATTCCAAAATCAGTATATTAAATTTTAATTCCTTACAAACAAGTTAGCTTTAATATAAAATTTAAACCTTATCCAACGCGATCCTCTTTTTCTCCTTAGAATTCAAAAACTGAGTAGGAGAGAAGCCTGTAATTTTCTTGAACTGATTGGAAAGATGCTGAACACTTTTGTAACCCAATTTCTGTGAAATCTCGGTCAGATTCAATTCTTTATAAAGCAATAATTCTTTCACTTTTTCAATTTTTTGAAGAATGAAATATTGCTCCAGTGTTACATTTTCATTCTGAGAAAAAAGTTTGGAAATAGAACTGTAATCTTTGTGTAACCCGGAACTCAAGAATTCTGACAAAATAAAATCATCATCCAAATCTTCCTCAGCAATTTTCTGAATGATCAAGGTTTTGATCTTCTCAATCTGTTTTTTAGAAGAATCTTCCAGAATTTCAAATCCTGTAGATTTCAGTTTCAAGTTTAGCGTTTCGAGTTCCTTGTCAGAAATCTGATTTTTTGTTTCGACTTCACCCAATAAAATTTGATTGACCTCAATTTTCAAATCCTCCAATATCGATTCCACTGCAGAAATACAGCGGTTGCAAACCATATTTTTGATAGAGATTTTCATATCTTCAAAAATACTTAAATTTTGACAAGTTTTTAAGTTTTCGGAATAACCAAAGTAATCATAGTTCCTTTACCGGTTTCAGAATTTATAGAGAGTGTTGAATTGAGTTCTGATGCTCTTTTCTCCATATTCCGGATTCCGTTTCCGAGTTCTGTCTCATCGATATCAAAACCCTTTCCGTCATCTGTTACGGTAATTTGAACTTGATGGTCAACACTTTTAGCATTGAGTAAAATGTTCTTGGCTTCGGCATATTTCATAGCATTATTCACAGCTTCCTGCGTAATTCTGTAGATGTTCATCCCATCAACAGACGAAAAATGCAGGTTGTCCAGAATCGGATCTCTCTCAAAAGCAATATTGATATTTTCGGTGGATTTTCGGGCTTTTTCCACAAAATTCAGAATCCTGTTCCTAATCTCGTTGAAATCAATTTCGGAATGATTCATAGCCCAAATCGTATCCCGCAATTCTGTAATTGTATCCTTTGTAAAATTCGAAATCGAAGTCAGTTTATTATTGATTTTTTCATCCTTTATATTGAAAGCCTGTTTCAAAGTTTCTATGGAAGAAATAATGAAGGTCAGTTGTGCACCGATATTGTCGTGTAAATCTCTGGAAATTGATAATCTTTGCTCCTGAAGCTTGTTTTGATGGGCAATTTCTTCTATTGCGTATTTGAGTTCATATTCTTGCTTTTGTTGTTTGTTTTTGAGTTTCAGCGTTCTGTAAACAAGAAAGGAAATGATGATTCCGAAACAGAAAAGAATACCAAGAATTTTAATGGTATTCATTCTTTTCTTTTCAAGGTTTTTTTGCTCTAGAATTTGTTTTTCCTTTTTAGCTGTGTCAAATTTTATTTGCAATTCAGCCATTTTATCATAAGTTTCCTTGTTGATAATGCTGTCCTTAAGAGCTTGGTTTTTTTTGTAATATTCAAGAGCTTTTGGCAAATCCTTATTAAGTTCATAAGACTGGCTTAGCATGTTGTAGTCATGTCTCAGCAGATTAGTAATTTTATATTTTTCTGCTAATTCTAAAGATTTTTCAAAATTATGGATTGCCATCGGATATTTTTTCATCGCAAAATATAAATCACCATTATAAGCGTAATTGTCAGCAATTCCATATTCATCTTTCATTGCAATTCGTTGTTTCATTGCCTTGTCAAAATATTCTTTAGCAAGATCAAATTTTTTTTGATGGATGTAAATTTCCCCGATATTATTCAGGCTATACGGAATCCCGACAGCGTCCTTAGCTTTTACTTTAATATCAAGGCCTTTGAAATAATAAAATAGTGCGCTGTCTTGCTGTTTCAGATTGTCTTTTATAACGCCATAGTTATTGTAAATGCTTAAAAGAGGTTTTACAAAATTTTCTCTTTCTGCTATTCTCAAACCTTTCATCATATATTTTTCTGCATCGGGAAGATTGGTTGCTTTTAGCCGAAAGCCCAGTTCTCCATAGACTGATGATACATTTTCAAGGTCATTTTGTTTTTCAAAAAGTTCAATCGCCTTCAGAGAATATTTGATGTTTTCATCATAATCTCCACTGTAATAAAGAGCTAAAGCTAAAAGAGCATAAGTTCTGGCTTCTGCTTTTGGGTTTTTAGTTTTGATGGCGTCAGAAGCATTTTTTTTAAGCTGGGTAATAATTTTTTTTGAATTGGTTTGCACATAAGTCATTGGCAAATTGCTAATAGAGTCAATCCGTTTTTTTGATTGTGCAAAACCATTGAGGTATAAAAATGATATGAAAAATAAAATGAATCTGTACATTTCAAATAAGTCTGCTTGTCCTGGCCTTTTCAATCGCTTCCAGTTTATTGTGAACCTGAAGTTTTGTATAAATATTTTCTATGTGTTTTCTGATAGTACTCGGAGAAAGGAAAAGATTGATTGCAATGATATTATAATTTAGTCCGCGGCTCAGCTGTTCCAGAACTTCAATTTCTCTTGTGGACAGTTTGATATCTTCATCACATTTTCTATTTTCAAATTCCTGAGGATTCCGTAGCAATTTCAGTGTTTTAAAAGCAATTGAAGGACTCATTGCAGCACCGCCTTCCAGCACTTCCAAGATTGATTTCTTTAATTCCTGTGGTGAGGTTTCTTTCAGGAGATAACCGTCCGCACCTGCTTTGATGGCATTGAAGATGTTGGCATCATTGTCAAAAACCGTCAGGATCAGGATCTTGATTTGCGGATAACGGTTTTTCACAAATTGTGTTGCTTCTATGCCGTTCATTTTCGGCATTTCGATATCCATCAGGATCAAATCCACATTAGGATCTTTTTCAAGTTTTTCAATCAGGTCTTTACCATTCACGGATAAAAATTTGATTTTGAATTCATCATAAAAAGACAGTCTTTCCTGAACAGATTTTGCAAGAAGGAAGTTATCCTCTGCTATGGCAATTTTCGTAATCATAATTAATTTGATATTTAATTAGAATTGACAAAAAACCATCAATATGATTTTTCATTAGTTTAGTTTTTAATAAAATTAAAATTATTTTCATTAGAATAGATTATTTTTCTATTATTTTTTTGAAAATATTAATTTGTAGATCAAAAATATCCGTATTTAATTGAGCTTTGGCTTCGGATATTTTCTTAGCCAGGCTATTGTCCAGTTTTATTTTGTCACGGTAAATTTTTTCATCTGATGTGAGTTTCGACAAAAGTTTATACAGATTGGCCAACCTGAGCCGATGTTCTTTTTTTATCCGCCGGATTTTTCTCATCAAAGTAAAAATGATAAGAATCAGAATGATAATAATGCTGCTATAAATAATCTGTATCATATTTCAAACAAAATAGGCTTCGTTTTTAACGGAAGAGAGAAGTCACGGTAAACTTACCTCATCAGATTATATTTGTTGATTATATTATCGGATTTAAAAATTTGAGTTTTCATGATATTTAGAAGTTTAGTGTTTACGGTTGTCCAAAATTCCTGTAATATCGAAGCTCAAACAATACGACATTTGACGTATTTTAATAGAAAAAGCATCACAATTCGTGATGCTTTCCAAGATTATTTATTTAGATTAATTATTTAATAATCAATTTAGTATTTGATTTTTTACCTTCAGATTGTTGTGTGATGACGTAAACACCTGGTTTTAGATTGGTATTAATTTCATTTTTACCTTTATTTACAATAGAAGAGAAAACTACTTTTCCGCTAATGTCTTGTATCACAATGTTTCCAGTATTTTCAGTTTCCAAAAAGAAATGGTTCTTGCTAGGATTCGGATAAACGTTGATTTTTGATTTCGAAACATCAGAGACCGCTAAAGTTTCCGCACAGTTGTATGGCTTGAAATTAACTGTATTCG
Organism: Epilithonimonas pallida; assembly: GCF_900182975.1. NCBI lineage: Bacteria > Pseudomonadati > Bacteroidota > Flavobacteriia > Flavobacteriales > Weeksellaceae > Epilithonimonas > Epilithonimonas pallida. The sequence goes on from NZ_FXUO01000011.1 coordinate 31,156, forward strand.
GATTCAAACTCCCGATGACAGATTGTACCATTGCATCATTGGAAAGCTCATCCTCTCTCCAGCAGTTTCCGATAGCATTGACAGTAGCCGACGTGTTGTTGAAAAAAGCAACAGTGTTCCCTGCGTTTATATTGTTTTTGAAAACATTGTTTCCGTGGTCATCAGTAGTACCCAAATCGATTACCGCGTTGCTCAAAATGGTGATTCCCCATAGATTGCCTCGGATTTGATTGTTTCTTACGATCACTTTCTGAGTTCCTGTCAAAGAAATCCCGCTTCCTCCAAGGTTAGGATTATTCTCGGTATTATTGTTTTCAATAATATTATTTTTGATAATTCCGGAACTTCCGGCACCTTGATGTGTAATCCCATAACGGTTATCTTTAACAGTGTTTCCTTCTATACGGAATCTGTTTGTTCCACCCAATAAGCCGGAAACAGAAATCCCTCCGGATTTGGTAATAGCTCTGTTTCCGATAATCTGATTATTGATAACTCTTGTAGAATCTATACCTGCAGGTCCCATATTGATCTGTGGATAGTTGCCATTATCCGTATTATTTCCATAGAAGTAATTATTAATAATGTCTATGGAAACAGCTCCGGATGCACCGGAATTGATGCCTGCTCTGGAGTTTTCCAAAAACTGTGAGTTTTTTACCACGTGACCACCTCCTTGGAAAAGTGCTAATGCCGCGCTACTTGCAAGGCTGCCAGTGGAACCACTAAGAGAATTATTATTTTTATAAAGAATACAATTGTCCATCAGGAATCCTGTTGTTAATACACGGACACCGCCACCGTATTCAACTCTTGTATTTTTCATTTCAGCTACTGATCCTTCTTCAAATCTGATTCCTCTGTAAGGGCTTCCGATTGTACTGGCAGTAATAGTAAAGTTGGTTGCTGTAGTTTTATATTGTCCGTAGATGTAAATTGCAACTCCCGGATTGACTTTCAGTGTTGTATTTTCATCAATAAGAAGTTTGTCCGTTGCGGAAAGTGTAAGATCAGCGGTCAAAGTATAATCTGTACTGTTTTTCACTAAAACTGTTGGTGCGGCTGCAGATAAACTTGTTAAAGTGTAGTTGGTTCCATTGTTCGGACTTGTGAATTGAGCATTAAGAAAAGCAGCGCAACCCACAAAAAAAAGAGTCATTTTTTTCATAAACATAAATTTTTCTAGTATCAAATGTATTAATGTATTTTATTTTTAACATAATATATTTGTAAAAAAATTTTATGTTTTCAGAAATAATCGCCGGTACAATGCGTTGGGGCGTTTGGGGAGCGAATCTTACTCCAAAAAAAATTCAGGAATTGATAGAAGTTTGTCTGGAAGAAAAGATTACGACATTTGATCATGCCGATATCTATGGAGGTCATACAACCGAAGAGCTTTTCGGAGACGCATGGAAAGAAATGAATATTGAGCGGGACAAAGTTCAGTTTATTTCCAAATGCGGAATCGTAATGAATTCTGAAAAGAAACCTTCTTCTCTCAAATATTACAATTACAATTCTGATTACATTCAATGTTGTGTTGATGAAAGTTTAAAGAATTTAAAAACTGATTATCTGGATGTATTATTATTGCATCGTCCGTCACCACTGATGAATCCTGAAACAATTGCTGATACATTTCAAATTTTGAAAGACACTGGAAAAGTGAAGCATTTTGGCGTAAGTAATTTTTCTGTTTCCCAATTTGAATTAATCGACCAGTATTTTCCATTGATTACTAATCAAATTGAAGTTTCTGTCAATGAAATTTCAGCTTTTGAAAACGGAACGTTGGATCAACTGATGATGAAAAGCCTCAGACCAACAGCGTGGTCGGTATTAGGGAATTATTTCACTGAAAAATCTGAACAGAATTCCAGATTAAAAAGTATAATCCAAAATCTTTGTCAGAAGTATAATGCCGAGGAAAATCAAATCTTATTAGCATTTATCTTAAAACATCCTTCGAGGATCATTCCAGTGATCGGAACTTCCAGAACCGAGACAATCAGGGAATTAAAACAGTCTCTATATATTGATATGGATCTTACGGACTGGTTTGGAATTCTTGAAGCAGTCAAAGGAAGAGAGGTGGATTAGTATTGTTTTTAACATATTGATTTTGAGATTGTTTTAATATTAATAATAATTCATTAATGATATATTGAAATTAATTGTATCTTGCAGCATTATTATATCGGAATCAATAATTTGTTCATTCGTCTTGTTGTTTTTCTCTTATAATTTCAAAACAACTTTAATTTAATTTTTTTTTAAAATGAACATTTTTGTTTCAAACATCAATTACGCAACTAAAGATTACCAGTTGCAAGAACTATTCGAAGGTTATGGAGAAGTATCTTCTGCCAAAATTATTACAGACAGAGAAACCGGGAGATCAAAAGGATTCGGTTTCGTAGAAATGGGTGATGCTGAAGGAAAACAGGCTGTTGACGCATTAAACCAGAAAGAATTTAACGGTAAAATTCTTAACGTAACAGAAGCAAGACCAAGAGAAGAAAAACCAAGAAGATCTTTCGATAACAACCGTGGTGGTGGTTACGGAGGAGATAGAGGTGGAAACCGTGGCGGTGGAAACCGTTGGTAATATCCCTTTACTAAAAATAGAAGCGACAATATTTTGATCGCTTTTTTTATTTCTTCTTTTTCTTTTTCTTTTTTTTGTCCTTATCCTTTTTCTTGTCCTTCTTGTCGATAGTCAGCTCTTTCACCAAGTCTTTGATTGGATTTGATTTTTCAATATTCTCCTGCAAAGGAACAACTGTTGTTTTCACTTCAAAAAACTGGTTAAAATCTTTGGCTTTAATCAGATTCTCATCCATCAAAATTTTAAGCAGTTCGCTCCCAGAATTATCAAAATAGTTTTTCAGGAATTTTTTCAGGACCGATTTTTTATAATCTTCTAATCTTATAGAAGGAGAGTACAGGTAGATTCGGCCTTGCTTTTCTACATTCAGATAATGCTTTTCTACAAGTATTTTCAGGAATGTGGAAACCGTATTTTGATGAGGTTTGGGTTCCGGAAAGGCGTTCATCAGGTCGCGGAAGTAGATTTGACCTTCCTTCCAGACGATTTGCATCACTTCTTCTTCAGAAGGCGTTAGAGTTTGTAACATCATAAATATTTTTTTAGAAGATAATCGCTTTTACCATTATCAGATAAACCAAAGATACAAAAATCGCAATCACAGCGCCCGATATCACTTCCTGAGGTGTATGTCTTTTCAGAATAATCCGGGTAATTCCAATAACTACAGACAGTAGAAACCAGAAGATTCCAATCATTGGATTAATAGCAAAAAACAGAGCCGCAACATAGATGTTCAGACTTGTATGCATCGAGCTTTTGATGAAAAAATTACTGACCTGCATCAGGATTAGCAGGATACACAACATCAGAATTGTCCAGTCGATCTCCCGGTGCAGAAAATAATCCACGGCAAGGAAAACAATCGTCGCAACAATGATGAAAATGTACAGAGAGTGGCGCTGTTTCCGGTTAGAAACATCCATATTCGTATAGTTTCCCTTCTTCACATTCCGGTAGATCCAGATTGCGATTGGGATAATCAGCAACAGCAAAATCGGTATAAATTTCTTCGATGCTTCTTCCCAGGTATAATTCCTGTAACTGTAATAGAAAAAGTAGATCACAAGAGAAACCAACGGGTTAAAAAAATTCGAAATAACTTTCGATATTTTGAGAATAAAAGGACTATTGATTTCCATTCAGATAAGTTTCGGCGTCAATATACAAAAAATAAATATTGGGGCGTGTCCCTTTGTTTTTCCACCGCATTTTCCATCGCAGAAAAACAAGCGGGCCGCGCTGTCCGCTATTATCTTTTTGTTTTTCAGGAACATAGTTCCCAAAAAAACAAAAAGGATAGCTGCTGCCATCGCTCACGCACTGCCTCTGGTAGAAAAATTTCCCTTTCACAGAAAATGCGCGCCAATGTGATATTTATTAGGCATTACAAAAATATAATTCTATGCTGACAATAAAAAAGGATTTTTTTCTTATTTTTGCTACATATTTCGAAAAAACAATGAAAGAATTTTCTAAAGAAGTCTACCTTAAATGGTATGAGGAAATGACGATGTGGAGAAGGTTTGAAGACAAATGCCGTTCTCTTTACTTAAAACAAAAAATCAGAGGTTTTTTACATCTATATAACGGTCAGGAAGCGATTCCGGCAGGTTTTACCCACGCAATGGATTTGACAAAGGACAGTATGATTACTGCGTACAGATGTCACATCCATCCAATGGCAATGGGCGTTGATCCTAAAAGAATTATGGCTGAGCTTTGTGGTAAAGCAACCGGAACATCCAAAGGTATGGGTGGTTCTATGCACATTTTCAGCAAAGAGCACCGCTTTTATGGTGGACACGGTATCGTAGGTGGACAGATTCCTTTGGGAGCTGGCATCGCCTTCGCAGACAAATATTTTGACAGAAAAGCCGTTAACATCTGTTTTATGGGTGATGGCGCTGTTCGTCAGGGTTCACTTCACGAGACTTTCAATATGGCAATGAACTGGAAGCTTCCTGTAGTATTCGTTTGTGAGAACAACGGCTACGCAATGGGAACTTCTGTTAAGAGAACAGCCAATCACGAAGACATTTATAAATTAGGATTAGGATATGAAATGCCTTGTCTTCCTATAGATGCAATGGATCCGGAAAAAGTAGCTGAAGCTGCTTACGAAGCGATCGAGAGAGCAAGAAGAGGAGACGGACCGACTTTCATCGAGGCTAGAACATACCGTTACAGAGGTCACTCTATGTCAGATGCCGAGCCTTACAGAACTAAAGAAGAAGTAGCACAATACAAGTTGGAAGATCCAATCGAGATTGTGAAAAGCAGACTTTTGGAAAACAATTGGGCTACAGAACAAGAATTGGAAGCTATTGACGAAAAGTCAAGAGAATTTGTAGAAGAATGTATCGAGTTTATGGAAAGTTCTCCATATCCGGATGCTTCTCAGGTTTACGACTTTATCTATTCTCAACCGGATTATCCTTTCATTGATAAATTAGAAAACTAAAATATTATTAATTTGAAATTTAAGAATTTGAAATTTGAATTCAATGAATCTCAAATCTCAAATCTCGAATCTCAAATCTCAAATCAATAAAAAATTATGGCAGAAGTAATTACTATGCCCCGTTTATCGGATACGATGACGGAAGGTAAAGTTTCAAAATGGCACAAAAAAGTGGGTGAAGCTGTGAAAGAAGGCGACATCCTTGCAGAAATCGAAACTGATAAAGCCGTTCAGGATTTTGAATCAGAACTGAATGGTACATTATTATACGTCGGAGTAGAAGAAGGAGGACAAGCGCCTGTAGATTCTGTTTTGGCAATCATTGGAGCAGAAGGAGAAGATATCTCATCTTTAATTAGCGGAGGAAGCGCTGCTAGCTTTACACCGGAAGCTCCGAAAGCTGAAGAAGCAAAAGAAGAACCTGCTGCTGAAGAGTCGGCTTCTGCTGATATCCCAGAAGGCGTAGAAGTCATCACGATGCCTAGACTTTCTGATACAATGACGGAAGGAAAAGTGGCGAAGTGGCATAAAAATGTTGGTGATGCTGTGAAAGAAGGTGATATCCTTGCAGAAATCGAAACAGATAAAGCGGTTCAGGATTTTGAGTCAGAATTCAATGGAACATTATTATACCAAGGTGTTGGCGAAGGCGATGCTGCGGAAGTTGATAAAATTTTAGCAATTATTGGACCTGCGGGTACTGATGTTTCTGCAGTAGTTTCCGGAGGTGGTAAAAAAGCTGCCGCTCCAAAAACAGAATCAAAAGCTGAAACCAAAACCGAAGATAAAAAAGAAGCTGCCCCTGTTGCTGCTTCATCAACTGGTGAAAGAGTAGCAATTTCTCCATTGGCTAAGAAAATTGCTCAGGATAAAGGAATTGATTTCTCAGGAATCAAAGGTTCCGGAGAAAATGGTAGAATTGTGAAGAAAGATGTTGAAAACTATCAGCCTTCTGCACAACCAGCTGCTGCATCTGCTCCGAAAGCAGTTTCTGCACAACCAAGTGTAGCATTTACGCCTGGTGAGGATAGCGAAACTCCAAACTCTCAGATGAGAAACATCATCGCGAAGAGATTGGCTGAAAGTAAATTTACTGCGCCACATTACTATTTGACGGTTGAAATCAATATGGATAAAGCCATCGAAGCTAGAAAAGAGATGAACAGTGTTCCGGATACGAAAGTATCTTTCAACGATATGGTTATCAAAGCGGTTGCTGTTGCGTTAAGAAAACATCCACAAGTTAATTCTTCTTGGGCTGGCGATAAAATTGTTCATCACGGAAATATCAACGTTGGTGTAGCAGTGGCCGTTCCAGACGGATTGGTAGTTCCTGTATTGAAAAATACAGACTTTATGAACTATAACGAAATCTCTGCTGCAGTAAAAGATATGGCTGGAAGAGCTAAAACCAAAGCGCTTAAAGCTAACGAAATGGAAGGTTCTACTTTCTCTGTTTCTAATCTTGGAATGTTCGGAATTGAAACATTTACATCAATTATCAATCAACCAAATTCTGCGATCTTATCTGTAGGAGCGATTATTGAAAAACCGATTGTGAAGAACGGACAAATCGTTGTTGGGAATACAATGAAGTTGTCTTTGGCTTGTGACCACAGAGTAATTGATGGGGCAACAGGAGCTCAGTTCTTGCAAACGTTGAGAACTTACCTGGAAAGTCCATTGACGCTTTTATTAGGATAGAATAACTTATTCGAAATATTTATAAAACCTTTCAATTCTGTTGAAAGGTTTTTTTTTGTGATTTAATTTGGGCAGCTTAATCCGCCTGTAGTTGATCCTGAGCTTGTCGAAGGGCTCCCAAACCTAACGAAGTGGTTCGACGAAGTCAATCTTTTCACTCCACTTCGTTGCGTAAAAAGGATTTCCGCTCAAGTCGGGCTGCGTAAGATTCTGTGTTGAAAGTTACTTTAGATTGTGTAAATGTTGCGTAAGGGATAGTAACGGATATCCTTTTTATCTTATGGAATAATGCTAATTTGGATGGGAGATGTTCTTGACAAAAAGATAGTAGTGGACAGGCCGACCCGCTTGTTTTTGCCGAACTGGAAATGTTGATTTTATTGATAAAGTTTGTGAGTAAAAACAAAGGGTTACGCCCAAAAAATTATTATTATGAATGTTGTATTTGATTATCTTTGCATCGTGAAAAAGCTTGGTTTTGTATTTCTGTTTTTAGGTGTTTTTGCGTTTGGTCAGGATCACCTTTCTGGTTTTAATATGATGTCTTTTACGTATAAGATGAATCCGAAATGGATGGCTTATTTAGAACTCCAAACAAGAGCCAGACGCGATTACACGGTGATTGATTACTATGAAACCAAAGGCGGGATCGGGTATAACCTGAATAAAAATAATCAGGCATTTGTTGGACTTGGAAGATATGGCACTTATGAAAAAATGAAGATCTCTCAGGAGGAATTCAGACTTTGGCTGCAATATACTTTTACGCAAAGATTTGGACGACTGAAACTGGATCACAGAGGCAGGGCAGAACACCGGTTTTTCTACGCGAGTCAAACTGGAGAACATACAGAAGCGAATCGATTCCGTTACAGGCTGAGCGCAACTTTACCAATTAACAAACCAAAAGTTCAGGAAGAAACTTTCTTTATGAATGCTTTTGAAGAATTATTCTTTGGTCCGAAAGACCCGAATTTTAAACGAAACCGGACTTTTGCGGGTTTTGGTTACCAGTTCAATCATACATTGTCTGCAACCACGGGTTATATGTTCCAGAGAGAATTTTCCACCAAAGGCAATGATAATTTTCACTTTCTTTATTTTGCGCTCAACTTCACTTTCGATGGAACGGATGACGAGAAGGATATTGTGATTCCGATGGTGGATTAGATAAATTTTTCTCGCTGATTTTAATACTTTTCAGAAAGATAAAGGTACGCCTTCAGATATTTATTGAAACGTTTCAAATCTTTTTCCTGTAATAATTCTGTACATCTTGTTAAGTCCATATTATCTCTTAAGTCATTCAATTTTACAGCAATTGCAAGCGGACTTTTTTCAATTCTTGCAATAAAGGCATCGTAATTCAGATGTTCTTCTTCGCGTTTTGTAAGGCATTCCACAGCTTCCAGGATGTAATCGGGAAAGCCTTTTTCTCTGAGGTATTCGAAGGAAAATTCTGGGTGGTCTTCTACGACGTCGTGCAAAACACCAACAATTTTTTCGTCGATGGTTTTGCCGGCATTCATCACCCGGAAAACGTGTCCCAGATAAGGCGCATCGTATTTGTCGGTTTGTTTTTTATGGGCTTTGGTAGCGATTTTTATAGCTTTGTTGAGAAGTTCGTGTGAGGACATTTATTGTAAAAGTTTAAAACGAAATTATGAAAAGAAAATGAAAAGATGGTGTGAAAAATTCAGTTTTTCACACCATTTCTAAATTTAATCCCAATTCATAAATTCTTCGTATGCATAATATGAAATGGCTATAAGTAAAGCATATTTCAGGATTTTCTTCACTATTTTGTAACTTCCGAAAAGAATCGGATTATAAACAGATTTGTCGAAAGGTTTGTTTGTTAATTTTTCCATTTTTTTTAATTTTTAATTGTGGTTGAATTTGATTTAAATGTCTTTAAAATTTGTTGTTTCCAGTCTTCAATGACTTCAAGGTTTGCTTTGTCAGCTTTGTCAAAGAAGAAATGTTGGTTGATTTCAAATCCGCAATAAGTGAAAATACCTTTATCGGATGTTAAGGAAAGAGCTTTGTCCATTCCAATTTCCTCATACTCTGCTTTTGATTTTCCGTGTGTATTGATAACAGTTGTCAGCTTGCCTTTAAGTAAGCCTTTTTGTACACCTTGGTCGTAACGATAGGCAAAACCATAGCTAAAGACGCGGTCGATAAATCCTTTCATTACAGCCGGCATTCCTGTCCACCAAATTGGGTAGATGAACGTAATATGCTCTGCCCAGGAAATAAATTCCTGTTCCTGTCTCACATCGTCTGACACTTTTCCCAATCGCTGCCCCTGCATATCTTCTAATGAAAGAATCGGATTAAAATTAATTTCACATAAATCCCTGATAACGACTTCGTGTCCCGTATCCCATAAATGTTCGGCTAATGTTTGCTTCAAATAGCTGTTTAAACTCTGTGGATTCGGATGAGCGTAAATAATTAAATGTTTCATTGTCCTATTTTTTTATTTTGATAGGACAAAAGTAGAGTGGTGCAACTTATAAAAATTGTAAGAAAACGAAATAGATCTTTTGACTTACAGATATAAAATGCTTATTCTGTTTTTGGATTGCAGATATCCTGTTGGAATTTGAGGTATTTTTTAGGACTTAGATTGATATAGTATTTGTAATCGCGGATTAACTGACTTTGGTCATAATAACCACATGTATTAACTATTTCAAACCAGTCAACTTTTTTGGATGTAGAGGCTGTGTCTTGAATCAGCTTGATAGATTTTATAAAACGTGAATAACGATTGATTTCTTTGGAAGTGTAGCCCAGATGCTTTTTGTGATTAAGCTGTATATTTCTTTCAGTTTGATTTCGCTGGTTTGCGATTAATTTGATTGGATTTATATTTTCATCGGTAATGTTTATCAGCTTTTCTACAATGTTATTTCTCTGTTTCAAATAAGGTTTGCAAAAATCAAGAAGATAATTGATACGATTTTCAGTACTTTCTATTTTATTGAGTTCCGTCCACAAAAAGGTAAAGCAATTTTTTTCTAACAAATCATCCGGATTAATAGGGAAATGTTCAGCAATAGATGTACTGCCGAAGAAACGATAAAAAGCATCATCTTTAAAATTGGCGATCAAAATTTCTGATTGGGGAGGTAACGAATATTCTAAGGATTGTTTTATTGGTCCCAAAACGATACATCTGTCAATCTCAATGTCGTTATTGTTTTTCGAATGAAGTATCGACTTTACACCAAAATCAAATATCAAAATTGTCTGAAATGAAGGCAGCAATGTTTTGGTAATGGTTTCGTCAGAGTTATTTTCTGAAAAATAAAAGTGAGTAAAAATTTCTTCATATTCTGCCGGGACAGATATTCTGAAATTTCTATATTTTTCATTTTCTTGCATTCTATTAAATCCTATTCAAAAATAATCAAAACAAATAAAAAAGCGCCAGTTATTTGGCGCTTTATAATCTTATTTTAAATTATCTTCCTTTCAGTTCATCCAGCAATCTTTCAAGAGAATTAAGATCAGATATCAAAACCTCTCTCGCCTTTGCACCATTGAAACCGCCAACCACGCCAGCCGCTTCCAATTGGTCCATAATTCTTCCGGCTCTGTTATAACCTAATTTCAATTGTCTTTGTAGCATAGATGTAGAACCTTGTTGTGTAGAGATCACAATTCTTGCAGCATCTTCAAATAATGCATCTTTTTCGTTCGGGTCAAAAGCACCAACCGTAGAACTGCCTTCTTCTCCGGAATACTCAGGCAAAAGATAAGCATCCGAATAACCTTTTTGCTCACCGATGAATTCTGCAATTCTTTCCACTTCCGGCGTATCGACAAACGCACATTGAAGACGTGTCAGATCATTGCCGTTAAAATAAAGCATATCTCCTTTACCAACCAATTGTTCTGCACCAGGCGAATCCAAAATCGTTTTGGAATCCACTCCGGAAATTACACGGAAAGCAACTCTCGCGGGGAAATTCGCTTTGATCATACCTGTGATTACATTAACAGAAGGTCTTTGCGTTGCAACAATTAAATGAATTCCAATCGCTCTCGCTAATTGCGCCAGTCTCGCAATCGGATGTTCTACTTCTTTTCCGGCAGTCATAATCAAATCTGCAAATTCGTCCACCACCAAAACAATGTAGGGCAAATATCTGTGACCATTTTCAGGATTAAGTTTTCGTTGAGCGAATTTCGCATTGTATTCCTTGATGTTTTTACAGAAGGCATTTTTCAGCAATTCGTAACGGTCATCCATCTCAATACAAAGTGAATTCAAAGTATTAATTACTTTCGCATTGTCTGTGATAATCGCATCTTCCGTATCAGGCAATTTCGCCAGATAATGTCTTTCAATCTTTGAATAAAGTGATAATTCTACTTTCTTCGGATCCACCATAACGAATTTCAGTTCGCTCGGATGTTTTTTATAAATCAATGACGTTAAAATCGCATTGATACCAACCGATTTACCTTGTCCCGTTGCTCCAGCCATCAAAAGGTGAGGCATTTTCGCCAGATCAGCTACAAACACTTCGTTGGAAATGGTGCGTCCGAAAACGACAGGCAAATCCATATCCGCATTCTGGAACTTTGGAGAGGCCACTACGGAACGCATTGAAACCATCGTTGGGTTTTTTCTGGGAACTTCAATCCCGATTGTTCCTTTTCCAGGCATTGGCGCAATGATCCTGATTCCAAGAGCAGAAAGATTAAGTGCAATATCGTCCTGCAATTTCTTAATGGCTGCCACGCGGATTCCTGCTTCCGGTACGATCTCGTAAAGTGTTACGGTTGGTCCAATCGTCGCTTTTATTTCAGAAATGCCGACGTTGAAGGTTTTCAGCAAGCCAACAATTCTGTTCTTATTTTCTTCGAGTTCGTCTTTATTGATGGTGATTTCCTCGTTGCCATAATCCTTTAATAATTCTACGGAAGGCATTTGGAATTTTGCCAGATCCAGTTTGTGGTCATAGAGTCCGTGCTTTTGCACCAGGTCATCAGATTTTTGTTGTTCTTCAGACGCTGGAAAGTCTTCATCTTTTTTGATTTCCACATTGAAAGCAAAATCATCTTCAGTTTTGACAACCGGACTTTCTACAATTGTCTTTTGAGGCTGAGTGGGAGTAGAAGATAATATGATTGGTTCAGGAACAGATTCTTTAATCGGTTCTGTGATTTCTTCTTTGAATGATGTTTGATTCGGTGTTTTGATAGGTTCAAAATCCTGCGTAACTTTAATATTGCTGAAATCCTGATCTTGATTTGAAGCAGGAGATTGAGAAACAATTTCTTTTTCCAGTTCTTCATCTGCCTCAAATTCTTCATCAGAATCCGGCATCAGACTTTTCAGTTTTCCGAAAGTATTATCATTAATGTCATTCAGCTTATTTTTGATAGAGCTTGGTCTTAAGTTAAATTCCAAAACAAAATATAATGCAAAACTTACCAAAAGAACCATCCAAAGCCCAACGGAACCGATATAAGACTTCAGGTAATCCATGATCTGATAACCGTAAACACCACCTAAAACACCTTCACCATTAGTCACTGCACCAAAGAAAATCGGTGTCCAGCAAATGAAAAACAAACTGTGAGAAATAGTTTTCCAAGGTTTGAAATAATTTTTTTTAAAAATCAATGTTCCGAAAACAAAAAACAAAAATGCCACCACAAAAGCGGCAACGCCAATGCTCTCAAAAATGAAAAGATTGCCCAGCCAATCACCGATTTTCCCAAATATATTAGAAGACTGTACCGTTTTATCAGCCATTGTTCCTGCTTGGCTTTGGTCGGATTTCCAGTTCATCAGATAAGATACGAAAGAAAGAGTCAAAACTACCGATAAAACGATAAAAGTAATTCCGGAAATAATTCTTGGTTTCGATATGATTTTGCTTGTGCTGGAGGGCGTATTCTGTTCGTTGTTCATTTTCAAAAAATAGTCAATAGTTGCAAATTTAATGTTTTTTCTTTCGGATAAAAATAAAGAAAGGATTTTGTGATAAACTTATTTTTAATTGTCAGGCTAGTAACAAAAAAAATATTTCCCAGACATATTCAGTAAAAATAAAACTATGACAGAGAACCGAATGTTATTATCTAGAATTGCCGGTATGCTTTATTTAATAGTCATTATCACCGGATTGTTCAGCTTGATGTATGTTCCGAAAAATTTGTTCGTCTACGGCAATGCTTTAGAGACGGCCCAAAATATAAGTCAAAAAACCGGCATGTTCAGAATCAGCTTGGCTAGTAGTGTAATATGTTATCTTGCTTTCACATTTTTGGTAATTTTCTTATATCAAATATTACGTACAGTAGATATTTTCGTCGCAAGAGTAATGGTGATTCTTGCGTTGATCAGCGTTCCGGTCTCATTTTACAACTTAATAAATAAATATGCTATTCTTGATTTAATTAAAGATAACACATCGGATCTGGCTCAAAAATCGGAAAAAATTATGGAGCTTCTCAATAATTACGATAATGGGATTTTTATTCTTACTATATTCTGGGGGCTTTGGCTGTTACCTTTTGGTTTTTTGATCTTCAGATCAGGATTCTACCCCAAGATTATTGGAGTCTTATTGATGGTCGGATGTTTTGGGTATTTAATTAATTTTTTCGGAAATACTTTATTTGTTGATTATCAAAGTGTTGGTGTTTTACAATATCTCAAGTTATTGCCCACAGTAGGTGAATTCAGTATTTGCTTTTGGTTATTGGTTGTAGGAGCGAGAAAAACAAAAACTTAAAAAAATATAAATAAACAATTATGAAAACAGAATTACAAGATCATAAGATCAATATAAAACTTCAACTATCCGCATTATGGACTGGTGTTATGTTTTTATACATTTATGGAGATTATTTTGAGCTGTATGTTCCCGGAAAGATAAATGGGTTGTTAAACGGTCAGAATATGTTGGATAATCCTGGGAAATTATTTCTAGCCACTGTACTTCTTGCAATTCCTGCACTATTAATCTTTTTAAACCTTATGCTCAAAGCAAATTTTGCCAAATGGCTTAATATTATTTGGGGGCTGTTCTTTAGTGTTTTTACTTTATTAGTCGGGATTTCATCATTATCTGCATGGAAAACGTTTTATGTATTCCTTGCATTTTTAGAGAGTTTGGTAACTGCGATAATTGTTTATAAATCCTGGAATTGGCCAAAGTCAATTTAAATCTTTCTTTTAAATGAAAAAAATCATAAATCGATGTTTTAATTAGCCCAATCAAATTATCATCCTTATTTTTGCGAATCATAACTTTCAGAATGAAAAAGATTCAGGATATTCTTATTTCTACGCGAATGATGGCTGTGTTGTTGCTGATTTTCGCAATTTCTATGGCAGTTGCCACTTTTGTTGAAAACGATTATGGAACGCCAACCGCAAAAGCCCTTATCTACGAAGCAAAATGGTTTGAGGCTATCATGTTTTTGTTGATTCTCAACTTCATTGGAAACATCGGGAGATACAGACTCTGGAGAAGGGAAAAATGGCCGGTTTTGGTTTTCCACTTGGCTTTCATCCTGATTTTTATTGGTGGAGCAATTACACGTTACATCAGTTTTGAAGGAACGATGCATATCCGCGAAGGTGAAACATCTAACGAAATTGTAACAGACAAACATTTTTTCAAAATCAAAATCGAGGAAAAAGGAGAGCAACAGAATTATCATGATGTTCCTTACCTGATGTCACCGCTTCATCACGATTTCAAGGCGACTTATGATTTCCTTGGAAAAGAAAAAATCGTTGTAAAAACCCTTGATTATATTCAAAGAAAAAAAGACAGCCTGGTTGTTGACAAAGCTGGAAAAGAATATTTGCATCTGGTTTCAACCGGTGATATGGGCGGACGTCAGAACATCTATTTGGCAGAAGGTGAGGTTCAGAACATTAACGGGACTTTGGTAAGCTACAACAGAACTGCAATTGAAGGTGCCGTTGAATTTCAGAAAAAAGACGGACAGCTTTACATCAAAACGCCGAGCGATGCTTCTTATATGACGATGGCAACCCAGGCGACCGGAACCACTAAAAAAGATGAATTTCAACCTTTGGCGTTGAGAAGTCTTTATACCATTGACCAGTTGAAATTGGTAATTCCTGAAGGGACGAAACACGGAAAATTAGTTGCTTACGAAGGCGATAAACAAAAAGATAAAGATGTTCCGGATATGTTGAAAGTAGAAGTTGCCGGGCCGAAGACTAAGCAGGTTGTTGATTTGGTTGTAGAAAAAGGAAACCCGAATAATTACAAGCAGATTCACTTAGATGGTTTGGATATCATGTTAGGATTCGGGCCGAAAATTTATTTCACGCAGCCTTTTGCACTTAAACTGGAAAAATTTGTGATGGAAACTTATCCAGGAAGTTCTTCGCCGTCAGCTTATGAATCTCATGTTAGAATCGTTGATGAAGGAAAAGAAACGCCTTACAATATCTATATGAATCATGTTCTTAATTATAAAGGTTACAGATTCTTCCAGGCAAGTTTTGACCCGGACAGAAAAGGTACCGTTCTTTCTGTCAACCACGATTTCTGGGGAACTTTGATTAGTTATATCGGTTATGCATTCTTGTTTTTAGGAATGTTTGTAACCTTGTTCTGGAAAGGTTCTCGTTTCTGGAGCCTGAATCAAATGCTGAAAACCATCAGCAAGAAAAAAACAGCTGCAGTTCTTTTACTTTTATTAAGTTTTGGGCTTAATGCACAGGAAATCGATATGCACGGCAAAGACGGAAGTCATGAGAATCATTCTCATTCAACTGAAGCAAAACCGGCTCCAGGTAAAAATCCAATGGTTTTGGATGCTGATGAAATGGTAAAAAACATTACAATCAACAAAGAGCATGCAGACAAGTTTGGATCTTTATTAGTTCAAAATTATGAAGGTCGTATTGTTCCTGCAAATACCCAGGCGCTTGATATTTTACATAAATTAACTTCACGTTCCAAATTCCAGGATCTTGATGCCAACCAATGGTTTTTGGCAGCTACAATAGATCCGATGTTTTGGGCTCAGGTCAATATCATTAAAATTGAAACTGCCGGAAAAGTCGGAAAAGACCTCAGAGCTAAAACAAAAGCAACGGATGAAGGTTTTACAAGTTTGATTAAATTATTCCCTGCCGATAAAAATGGTAATCTTCGTTTCGTCCTGGAAGATGATTATAATGATGCTTTCCGTAAAAAGGCGTCTGAGAGAACAAGATATGACGAAGCAGTTATCAAACTAAATGATAAAGTTCAGGTATTGAACGGAATCATGTCTTACCAGTATTTCAGGACGGTTCCTGTTAAAAATGACCCTAATCACACGTGGAATTCTGTAATGACACCTTCTTTTGAACCGGACGAAAATGCTCAGGCTGTTTTAGGGCCTTATTTGTCAAGCGTACTTTTAGCAACCCAAGGCGGAAGCTGGGCTAAGGCAGATGCAGAACTTAAAAAAGTAGAAGAGTATCAACAGAAATGGGGTAAAAATGTAGTGCCTTCCGAAACAAAGGTAAAAGTAGAAGTTTTGATGAATCAACTGGATATCAACTTCAAATTATTGATTTTCTACACCATCATTGGTGGCTTGCTTTTAGTTCTAGGGTTTATAGAGTTATTTAAACCAAATAAAATTCTTCATAATGTTATAAAAGGTATCATTTATATCGGAGCTGTTGGTTATGTCTTACATTTCTTAGGGTTGGTTGCAAGGTGGTATATCTCTGGTCACGCACCTTGGAGTAATGGTTATGAGGCAATTGTCTTTATCTCTTGGGTGGGAATTACAGCAGGCTACGCTTTATACAGAAATGCCAACGCTTTGATTCCTGCAGCAGGATTTTTGGTTGCAGTAATTATGATGGGATTCGCACACGGCGGTTCGGCATTAGATCCACAAATTACACCATTGGTACCGGTTCTTAAATCTTACTGGTTGGTAGTTCACGTTGCAATCATTGTCTCGAGTTATGGTTTTTTCTCTTTATCGATGCTCATTGCAATGATTTCCTTGATTTTCTATGTAATCGCCAATAAAAATGTGTTTAAAAAACATAATGACACAACACTTAAAGAATTGGCAATCGTTAGCGAAATGTCTCTTAATATTGGATTGCTAGCTCTTACTATCGGAAACTTCTTAGGAGGAATCTGGGCCAACGAATCCTGGGGACGTTACTGGAGCTGGGACCCGAAAGAAACCTGGGCTTTCATTTCCATTATGGTTTATGCCTTTGTAATTCACATGAGATTAGTTCCGGGATTGAGAGGCAGATATACTTTCCATGTGGTAACGATGTTCGCATTCTGTTCTATGGTGATGACCTATTTCGGAGTGAATTATTATTTGTCAGGATTGCACTCATACGCCAAAGGCGATCCAATTCCTTTGCCACTTTGGGTTTACATAAGTTTGGGCTATATGCTGACATTGTCAGTAGCGGCTTGGTTTAAGTATAAAAAACTAAATGAAAAACAAGAAAAAAGGACACAGGTAGATCCTTAAGACTTTTTACATAAATTAACCGGACTTTTGATAAGTTCGGTTTTTTTTATTATTTGTATTAAAATAAATTGTATATTTATGATATCAAATTAATATCAAATTAATACATTATGGAAAAAATTGTAAAACCTTTGTCTGGCTATTTGGCGTTAGTAATCAGTCTTGTCCTTTTTGGATTAAGTGTTTTTCTTTTTATTAACGGTGCGAGTAATAGAAATCCCGCTTCTATGTTTTTTGCGGCTATTTCTTTTTTAGCTTTTATCTTTTTTTTGAAAGGCTTAATGATCATCCAGCCGAACCATTCCAGGGTGCTTAGCTTTTTTGGTAAATATGTTGGAACGGTGAAAGATAATGGATTGTTTTTCATCAACCCGTTATATTCGACTCAGAAAATGAGTCTTCGTTCTGAAAACCTACAAGGACAAACCTTGAAAGTGAATGATAAAATGGGTAATCCGATAGAAATCGGCGCTGTAATTGTTTGGAAAGTTGGTGACACTTACAAAGCAGCTTTTGATGTGGAACGTTACATGGAATATGTGAGAATCCAAAGCGAGGCAGCTGTTCGGCATTTGGCAGTAAGCTTTCCTTATGATAATCTAGAGGACGAAAATGCGGAAATTACCTTGCGTGATGGCGGAGATAATGTCAATCATATTCTTGAAAAAGAATTGACAGACAGGCTTTCCACGGCGGGAATTATTGTTCAGGAAGCTAGAATCAGTCATCTGGCTTATGCGTCAGAAATTGCTGGAGCAATGTTACAAAGACAACAAGCAACTGCGATTGTGGCTGCTAGAGCAAAAATTGTTGAAGGTGCTGTTGGAATGGTTGATATGGCATTGAAAAAATTATCTGCGGAAAATATTGTTGAACTGGATGACGAAAGAAAAGCAGCAATGGTAAGTAATCTGATGGTGGTTTTGTGTGGCGAAAAAGCGGCTCAGCCCATTCTGAATGCAGGAACACTTTATAATTAATTAAATCTAGCATTGATGAAGAAGAGTTTTGTTTTACGGCTAGATGATGAGATGTATAAATTGCTGGAAAAATGGGCCGCTGATGAATTCCGAAGTGTAAACGGTCAGCTTGAGTATATCATTAATCAGAGCCTTATCAATTCGGGAAGAAAAAAAGATAAAACGGATAACAAATCAACAGATAAAAAGTAAAGCAGTCCAACCGGACTGCTTTTTTATTGTAAAAACTTCTGAATGTAAATCTCTCTTTGCTCATCGGAAATTCCCAGAACTTGATGAATGTAATTGTCGATTGATCCATATTGTTTGTCGATTTCATCAAAAGCCAACTGGAGATAATTCTGTTCAACCCAACTTGTTTTTTCAATAACACCCATATCTAATTTTGGAAATATAAAATGAAAGTTATCAGCAAGATTCAATCTTTTCTGAATAATTTTGCTTCGAAGATTGTTGGATTGTAGGTATTCTTCAAAAATTACGGCATCATCAAATTTTAGAACTTTCAGAATCAAGGCTGTAATTATTCCGGTTCGGTCTTTTCCTGCTGTGCAATGGTAGAGTATAGGTTGATCGGAATTGAGGATTTCAGTAATGATTTTCTTAATGATTTCGGGATTTTCAGAAACACAATCTGTATAAAATTTTATCATTCTTTTATCAGCATCATTCTCACTTATTTTTCCTTTCAAAGCTAATTGTTTTGCATTTCTCATTTCATCATTTTTATCCTCAAAAGCAGAATAAACTTTATAAATCATATTCTTAGGCAGTTGATCTGGTTCTTTTGCAATTTCCTGCTTTGTTCTAAGATCAATAACTTTGTTTATCTTCATTCTGGTCAATTCATCAAAAGAAGACTTTCTAAGGTTGTGAAGGTTTCCGCTTCGGTAGATTAAACTGTCTTTCAGAATTTTCCCTTCAGAATTTTTAATTCCGCCTAGATATCTTAGATTATAAACTTTCTTTATCCCGATGTGATTTTGATTGGAATAGGTTGAAAACTCTGTCTTGGAAGAAGTGTAAGTTTTACAGGAAATAAAAAAGAGGAAAATTAAATAATAGAAATGTCTCATCTTATAAAAACGATTGTAGAACTTAAATATTTTCTAACAAAAAATTCCTGCTTAGAAATAAGCAGGAATTTTAATATTCTAGATGATTAATTATCGTTTAATGACTTTTTGTGTTTCCGATTGACCATCAGCGAAATCGATTTTCATCAGATAAACTCCCGGCTGTAATTTTGAAAGATTAATTTTTGTAGAGTTATCTTCTAACAAGATTTTACCATCTGTATTATAAACAGAAACTTTACTCACTTTTGCAGTTGAATTGATATTGATAAAATCTTTTGCAGGATTTGGATAGACCGAAGATTTTTTTGCATTAGCTTCATCAGTTCCTAATTTGATAACAGTAGAATAAATTGGACCAACCCAAAGGCTGTTTATGTTGTCGTTAATGCATTTTGACTTAACATACATCTCATATAACCAGTTTTTTGTGAGTTCATTTTTAGAATCTACGGGGGTATTTGATATCTGATGAATATCTTCATAATCTGATGTATATACGTTTTTTCTAGACCAGATTGTTTCCCATTGGTTAGCATTTCCATTTTCTTTCCATGAAATATTAATTTCCTGTCCAACCTGACTTGTAATTTGGAATTGTGTAGGTGCAGCACAAATGATCTGTCCGCTTTTTTGATTCTGTATGTACATAGAAATCGGAAAATAACCCTGCCCGTCTTTAAAAACCGCATCTGGAACATCAATTTTAATAGAATGAGATCCCACTGCAAGATTACCTAACATAACCTCACGATTTGGAACAGCATCTCCTGGACACCAATTGTTCCAGTTCATCCAGTTTCTTGGCGGTTTCACAGTTGTTCCGTAGATGCCATTGCCTTGGGTGTTATATTGTCTGTAGTCTTCACAGGTTTTTCCGCCAGGTTTATATTCATGGATCAACAGATTATCCAGATATACAAAGTGTTGTCTTCTCACGTATTCTTCACCGCCTGAGTTGGAGCCGTGATTGGAAGTAACCAGATACAAAACTGCGTTCTGAACCGGTTGATCCAGTGTGAAGTTTACAATCCTGGTTGTTTGTCCGGGAACATCGGTGGCGTTATAATTATTCAGATTCTGACGATAAGATAAGGGTAAAAAGAAATTCTGTGATGATGTTGCGGTTCCGCTGGTCACAAATTCCAGATTTCCACGGAAAACATCTGTTCTGTCTGCGCAGCCCGATACTTGCGTTTGAGCAGCAGCAGAATAGCCGTCTGCCCGGAATTCAACCCAAAAATCATAAACGGATGCAAGCGAAGTGTCATGTAAAATATTAGATATATTGTCAACCTGATAGCTGTAAGGAACCTGAGTTGGTGAAATATTCTTATTCATAAATGGTGTAATGAATCTTCCAATTTCGATACGCTTGATGTCAGCCTGATTATAAGTATAACTTGTGCTTCCTTTTGGTACAAGAACCAGATTAACGCCGGCAAGTCTGTCATAGTTGTCACAAGCGGCAGTTAAAACAATATTCATTTTTACATTGCTTCCGATAGATGCAATTTCGTTATCTGTCAGTTTTCGGGAAATAATGTCCTGTTCATAGGCATGCAATCGAATTGCTGCGTTTGGGATCTGCGAATATGCTTCAGGAGGTAAAGATTCTCCTGCTCCAAGATAATGATACATGCTATAGAATGGAACATCATTAAAAACCGTTACGTTTTGAGCTCTGAGAAATGGTGCTATTGCAAAGGCTGCAACAACAAATAGTAGTGTTTTCTTCATATTAGATTTATTATTATAACAAATTTAGGAAATCTTTACAGATATGAGTTTTTTAATGGTGTTTTTTGTGATTTTTAGTATGAATATTATTTAATTAGCTTGGTTTTTCATAAAGAATCCTGTTATTAATAAAACTTGCTGTTTTCATGGGGAAAAGTTATCTTTAAGAAAAATTACAAATTATGATATACATTGGTTTTATTGTCTTTTTTGGATTAATAACATTATTTGCTTCGTTCTTCACTGTTAAACAGGAAACTGCGGCGATTGTTGAGCGTTTGGGTAAATTTCATTCTGTGAGACACGCCGGACTTCATCTTAAGATTCCGTTTATCGATCAGATTTCCAAAAGAATGAATCTTAGAATTCAGCAATTGGATGTAATGATCGATACCAAAACGTTGGATAATGTTTTTATCAAAATGAAGGTTTCCGTACAGTATCAGGTAATCAGAACCCAGGTTGGGGATGCTTATTATAGATTGGAGAATCCTCAGGATCAGATTACTTCATATGTTTTCGATGTTGTAAGAGCGGAAGTTCCTAAATTAAAACTGGATGATGTTTTTGTAAAAAAAGATGATATTGCAATTGCCGTAAAAGGAGAACTTCAGGAAGCAATGCAAAGTTATGGTTATGATATTATTAAAGCTTTGGTGACTGATATCGATCCTGACGAACAAGTAAAGCACGCTATGAACCGAATCAATGCTGCTGAACGTGAAAAAACTGCTGCTGAATATGAATCTGAGGCGCAAAGAATCAGAATTGTAGCTGTTGCAAAAGCCGAAGCTGAATCCAAAAAATTACAGGGGCAGGGTATTGCGGATCAAAGACGTGAAATTGCGAAAGGTTTGGAAGAATCTGTGAAAATGCTCAACAGCGTCCAGATTGAACCACATGAAGCTTCTGCGTTGATTGTTGTAACTCAGCATTATGACACATTGCAATCAATTGGTGCTAATAATAGATCAAATCTTGTTTTGTTGCCGAATACACCAACCGCTGCCAGCACAATGCTCAATGACCTTGTTGCGGCAATGGCTGTTTCCAAACAGATTGATAATGTTGATAATCCAAAACCTAATCGACAAAATCCAAATTTCTTATAAAATGAAAGCCTGATTAATTCAGGCTTTTTTATTTGTCGTCCGGATGAAAACCAATGGTTCTTACAGGTTCTTCTTTGGCTTTGTAAGTTTCCAGTTCCTGTTTTAGATCTTTAATTCTTCCTGCAAATCGATCGTAAGAATTATCTTCAGCTTCTGACAAAAACTCCTGAACATTATTGAGATATTCGCCAGTGAGCTTAGAAGCTGATTCTTTTAAACAGGCGTCCAGGATTCCTTGGCTGATCCGGATGTTTTCAGTTTTGTTTTTCAAATACAAACTTCTGATTCTTTTTTTGAGACTTTGCGTGAAATCGACCAGCATTGTGTTAGAAAAAACTTTCATTTTTTCTGCAGTTTCTTTCCAGAATGGGATTTGATCAGCCTGATTATATTGTAAAATTTTTAATAATGTCGCATCCTTACTCAGGTTTTTTGTCATATTGAAAAGAAGCATTTCTGCACGTTCCTGTTTGTTCGGAGGGAAAATAGGAATAAGAACATCAAATCTTCCCGGAGCTAAAATCTCAGATTCTATCTCAGCCAGTTCTTTTGCAGAACCAATCATTAGCACATTTTCTTTTTCAAATTTTTCGATGCTGTGAAGTATGCTTTCTTTAACATCTTCGTAATCCTGAATGATGTTTTGATTGTCCTGTTTGAACATCATTATGTCATCAAAATTTTCGAGGAGCAATACAACCTTATCCTTTTTGAGCATCTGGGAAAGGTATTCATCAAAGCTCAGCTTTTTATCATTAATCAAAATTGATTTGAGTTGAGACTTCCGAATTTCGAAAAAATCAAAGTCGATCATTTCTGCAATTTTTTTTGCCCAGAAGATTTTACCGCTTCCAGGAGGTCCATAAACTACAATTCCTGCCGCTTTTTGGATACCCCAGTTTTTAGACTGTTCAGGATTGATAAATGGTTCCAGCATATCAGAAATGTAAAAAAATAAATCTCTGTAACCGATGAAATCCCTATGTTTCAGTTCTGTTTTATTCCCAAAATAATTATAAATAAACTGATAATCACCACCAAGCTGATTATCTATCCCAAATGTTGAGATCGACGACCTGTAAATGCCATTATCATAAATATTAGGAAATTGATTTTGAATGATTTGCTCTACTTTTTCTGTAGGCTGATGGATGTTTTCGGCAATCT
This sequence comes from Epilithonimonas pallida, assembly GCF_900182975.1. Lineage (NCBI taxonomy): Bacteria > Pseudomonadati > Bacteroidota > Flavobacteriia > Flavobacteriales > Weeksellaceae > Epilithonimonas > Epilithonimonas pallida. The sequence continues at coordinate 54,537 of NZ_FXUO01000011.1, forward strand.
CTTCTGCTGTTTTTTCTCTGTTCAGATCTTCATCATATTTTTTTAGAAATTCTTTATTTTCATCGGCAAATTTTTCAAAATTTTGAGTAATACCGAGATTTGGAGAAAGGCAGTCTGAGATTTCTAGATTGAAATCCTGGATAAACTGCTTGATGCTTTCTTCGGAGATATTTAGTTTTTTAGAAAATTCAGTGATATTTTGAGTCATTTTTAAATCTTTTCAGAAAATTAACAAAAACTATACAAATCGGCGTAACATTTCTATCGGTTATAAGACTTTTATATAAAATATTCTATGGAAAAAATCTTGGAAGTAAAAAACCTGACCAAAAAGTTTAAACACATTGCGGTTAATAATATTTCCTTTGATGTAGAAAAAGGTAATGTTTATGGTCTTTTGGGACCAAACGGTAGTGGAAAATCAACCACTTTCGGGATGTTGCTGTCTACAATCAATCCAACTTCCGGTAGCTGGAAATGGTTTGGAAAAGAAGGAACAGATACGAACACACTCAAAAGAATCGGCGCCATTATAGAACAGCCCAATTTCTATCCTTATCTGAGTGCCGAAAAAAATCTTGAAATCGTTGCCGAAATCAAAGGTGCTCCTAAAAGTAGAATTGATGCCGTTTTGGATGTGGTTAATCTTCTGGACAGAAAAAAAGATGCGTTTAAAACTTATTCTCTGGGAATGAAACAGCGGCTTGCAATTGCGTCTGCTTTATTGGCTGATCCGGAAGTTCTGATTTTAGATGAACCAACCAACGGTCTTGATCCCGAAGGAATAATTCAAATCAGAGAAATCATCAACAAGATTGCTAAATCCGGAACAACAATTATTGTGGCGAGTCATCTTCTGGATGAGATCGAGAAAATCTGTTCTCATGTGATTGTCCTGAAACAGGGAACTGCGATCTACTCAGGTTCCGTTGATGCCATGAGCAATACAAAAGGTTTTTTTGAGCTGAAAGCGGATAACATTATGGAGCTTGTTTCCGTGCTGGAATCTTTTGGGATTTTCTCATCAGTAAAAGAAATGGATCATCTGATTATTGCTCAGATTTCTACAGATATATCTGCATCAGAACTTAATAAAAAACTATTTGAAAATGGGATTTTGCTTTCTCATCTTCAGAAGAAAAGAGAAAGCCTTGAAACTCAATTCCTGGAACTTGTAAAACAAAACAACTTATGATACGCCTTTTAAAATTAGAATATCTCAAAAACCTCAATTATGTACCATTTAAGGTATTTGCGGGTTTATATTTTGTCATTCTTGTAGTCCTTTTGTTCATCGGGCTAATTGATTTTGATATTTTTGGACAAACAATCAATCTCAAAGAGCAGGGCATGTACGATTTTCCCGGTGTGTGGAATTTTACGACTTATACGGTTGCATTGTTGAAGATCTTCCTTGGCTGTATTATTGTCTTTTCAATCTGTCAGGAGTTCAGTAACAGGATGTTTAAGCAGAATGTGATTGACGGATTGAGTAGGGAAGAATTTATTGCTTCCAAATTGCTGACAATTCTCGTTTTTACAGCTTTTTCTACATTTCTGGTTTTTGTAATAGCTTTTATTTTAGGGAAAAGTTATTCTACAACACAGGATAGTCATTTGATTTTTAAAGAAGTGTATTTTGTTTTCAATTATTTTCTGAAGCTGTTTACATTCTTCTCTTTTCTGATGTTTTTATCCGTTTTGTTCAGGAAGTCGATATTTGTGTTTCTTGGCTTTTTTATGATGTGGTTTGCTGAGAAAATTATTGGTGGAATAGAGCATATTAGCATTATTAAAAATGTTAACGATATCGAACGCGAAAGACTTTTGAATACACATACTTTTTATTCTGATTTTCTGCCGCTGGAAAGTATGTCCAGACTAATTCCTTCGCCGCTAGTGAGAACAAAACTGGCTCAGATATTTGGCATCGAATTTAAATTTGTTTACCCTTGGGAAAGTGTCATTGCATGTTTGATCTGGGCTACAGTTTTTATTGTAGGCAGTTACTGGATTCTTAAAAGGAAAGATTGGTAGAATTTAATTTAAATAAAACTTATAATATTTTGTAATATAGATTTTTATTAATTTTATTTAAAGTAAATTTTAATAATTTAAATTCGTTTTTTTTAGTGAATTCAGAAATCATTGGTAAAAATATCAATGATTTTTTATTTTTATTTGTAGATAAAAATCTACAAAATGCCTTATTCAAGGGCGTTTATGACATGTTTTTTTAACCCAATTTTAACTTTTAATGTATTGATTTTAACAATAAAACGGATAATTTTGCAATAATGGATTTTAGATTTTTATTGCTTGTATTAAGCCTTGTTTTTTCTTCGCAATTCTTGATTGCACAGAAGAGTTATAATGCTCTGGTTTATGAAGGTAATAAAAAATTTGATGCCAAAGAATATGATGCTTCCTCCAGCAAGTATGTTGAAGCTATTGCAGTAAAAAACGGAAATTACACGGCACATTATAATCTTGGAAATGCGCTTTACAAAAGTAAGAAATATGAAGAAGCTGCTGCAGAATATCAAAAATCCGTAACACTGACTAAAAGTAAGTATGAGAAAGCTGCTGCACTTTATAATCTTGGGAATGTATCGATGCAGTCCAATAATCCGGAAAAAGCGGCGGATTATTACAAACAGTCTTTGAAACAGGATCCTTACAATGAGACTGTCAGAAAGAATTATGAGATTGCAATGCTGAAGGATAAAGAGAAAAAAGAAAAGCAAAAGCAGGATCAAAACAAGGGAAAAGGAGAAGGTAAGGATCAAAAAAATAAAGATCAGTCCGGAAAAGGTGATCAAAACAAAAATCAGCAAAACGGACAGGGCGACCAGAAAAAAGGCGAAAGTCAGGGAAAACCTAACGAGCCTAAGAAACAGGAAAATAAAATTCCGGAAGAAGCAGAGAAAATGATTTTGCGCGATATAGAAAACCGCGAAAGAGAGACTGCAAGAAGAATATTAAACAAAAAAGCCAATTCGATGCCGCAAAGCAACGAAAAGGATTGGTAAATGATAAGAAAAAATTTATACATATTATTCCTTTTAGCATCGGTTTATTCGTTTGCTCAGGTTAATCTTTATTCTGAGGTTAATACCAAAGAAGCACGTGTAAATAATCCTTTTGTTTTTACGGTTGTTCTGGAAATATTCGGGGAAGATCTGGCTATGGAAACGCCTATCAAACTTCCTGATTTGTCAAAATTTGATTTTGCTGTTTCGTCTGAGCAGAGCACATTTATAGATCCTGTAAAAAAAATAAGAATCAACCAGATTGTATGCCAGGTATCACTTGATCCAAAACAAGCTGGAAGTCTGCGTGTTGGATCTGCTTTGGTTAAAGTTAATGGGAAAGTTTATAAGACCGAACCTATCGATATTATTGTGAAAGAGCCGGAGAAAAAAGCTCTGGCAACTGTTAATAATCTTTCCAAAAATATGTATGTCAATATGCAGGTTGCTGATAGGGATGTTTACAAGAATGAACCTGTCATTGCTGTACTGAAGGCATTTTCCAGAAATATTTCCGGTTTCAGGCACTTAGAACCTGCAAAATTTGAGCATACAAAAAACTTTGTAATAAGATCCATTGCCAATGTTGATGAATCGATAGAAGAAACAGACAATGATTTTTCTTCTCAGGTTGTAGCAATGTTTGTAATTGTTCCGAAAACCGTGGGAGTTTTAGATATTCCGCCGGCCGAAGTTCCTCTTTCCAATCACAAAAATATGCTTACTTCCAACAAAGTTAAAATTAATGTAAAGAAACTTCCGGAAGGTGCGCCTGAGAGTTTCAATAATGCAGTTGGGAAATTCGAAGCCAAAATTGAACTTATTGATAAAAATAAAGAAAACTTTGAGATCAATAAGGCTTTTAATGTAGCAGTGAAAATCAAAGGTAATGGAAATTTGTCTCCGTCAATTCTGCCTAAAATTTTGCCTTCTTCCGATTATGAGACTTTCGAACCCAAAATTATTAACAATTCTATTGCTACGACAGAAGGAATAGAAGGTGAGGTTGAAGCGCAATATGTTATTATTCCAAAAAAACGCGGTGACATCAGAATCTCAACAGAGAATTTTTCATACTTTGATCCAAAGCAAGAAAAATATATAGAGATTGGTTCCAAATTTTTAGTACTTAATGCAGTCAATGCTCAGGACATTGCTAATGCAAAATCAACTTTGCAGAAGGTGAATGAATATACTAATAATGTATTGGAAAAAGTAGACTCACCGGTTATGAGTACGCAGAAACTTAAAATTAAAGAACATAAATCTTTCAATTGGTTAGGGATTTTTGGTAATCTACTGATTATTGCTTTTGGTGCAATTGTATTTATTTATTTTAATAAACGACGCAAAGAAAAAAGGAAATCGGAATTAGAGAAAAAAACTGTTGCTCATCAACCGATCATTAATATTGAGGAGACAGAAGAGCTGTTGAGAAATAAGAAAAAATTTGACACAGATTCTTATTTTAATTATTTGCACAACAGATTGAATGGAGAGGATGCTTCTCAATTTTTCCAGGCTTTCGAAGAATTAAAAACAGATGTAGATCAATATTGCCAGGATCATTATTCATCGACTTTTTCTGAGTATTTGAAAGCTAACTTCGGCCTTAGTATTTATGAAAAATATAACCAGTTGATTACCGAAGTGAACATTGAAAAGTTTTCACCGTTTTCTACAAAAGAAAAACAAGCTGAGATTTTAGACGATATCAAAGAGGTTTATAAATTACTTTAAGGATTTTTCAAAAATAATTTATATTTTTGCGAAATCTTTAAAAATAAAGTTATGGAATTCCTGGAAGAATTTTCTATCAAAGAAACAATGACCGCGTTTATGGTTTTGTTTGCAGTTATTGACATTTTAGGCTCTGTCCCGATTATTGTTTCATTACGACAAAAATTTGGAAGAATCGAGTCAGAAAAAGCGGCTATCGTTGCAGGCTTATTGATGATCTCTTTTCTTTTTATCGGAAATAACATTTTAAAATTTATAGGTGTGGATGTCAATTCATTTGCGATTGCCGGAGCTTTTGTAATCTTCATTATTGCTATCGAAATGATATTGGGAATAGAAATTCATAAAACCAACCAGCCGCAAGCTGCATCCATTGTTCCTATTGCATTCCCTCTAATTGCCGGAGCCGGAACATTGACCACAACTTTATCTCTGAGAGCAGAATATCATGATATTAATATCATCTGCGGCATTGTCCTTAACACAATTTTGGTTTACATAGTTTTGAGACTGGCACCTTGGATCGAAAGAAAAATGGGCGAAGGTTCTTTGCAGGTTTTACAAAAAGTTTTCGGAATTGTGCTTTTAGCCATCTCTATTAAATTATTTACTGCTAACTTTGCACAACTGTTTCAGAATTATATTCACTTTTAATCAGATTGAAAAATGAAGACATTTTATAAAGTATTCTTAATCCTTTTTATTATTTTTATTAGTATAAGTTTCTACGCCATCGATTGGAGAGCAGGATTTTTTGATGATGAAAATACAAAATTCATATTCTCTATTTCCTCAGGAATTTTAGGAATCATTGTCGTTTATATTCTGCATACCTGGAGTAAGTTAGCAGATAAAAAATAAAAAAAACGCTTCAGATTTCTGAAGCGTTTTTTTATTCAATTTCTGAAAGTGCGTTTCTTAAAAACCGGATACTTGTTATATTGATTTTTGATTGAGTTTGTGTATTATCCCATTGCGAAAGAATTTCTTCCACCAGTTCATCTTCACATTCATATTTATCTTCATCATCAAACATCACCGTTGTTGCAAAATGAATAAGTTCGTCTTTACTCAACTCGTCGGCAAGAAATTTGTCACAGATTTTTATTAATTCTGTTCTGGTAATAATCATAATATTTTAATATCTCTAAAACTCTAAAAACGCTTCAACACAAACTATCTGTCATAGAGTTTATCGTACAATTTGATAAAATGTTCTTTGATGACTTTTCTTTTCAATTTTAGAGTAGGTGTGAGCAAGCCGTTATCTTCAGTCCATATTTCAGGTGTTAATTCTATTTTTTTCACCTGTTCCCATTTGCCTAGATGAGCATTGATTTTCGATAATTCTTTCTCGATTTCAGCCTTCAGTTCTTTGGAATTGGCAATTTCTTCCGGAGAACTTCCAATAGTGATATTATTTTTAACAGCCCAGTTTTTTGCAAATTCGAAATCGGGCTGAACCAAAGCTGTCGGCATTTTTTCGCCATCGCCAACTACCATTATTTGTTCAATAAATTGTGAAGCTTTCGCAAGATTCTCAATCACCTGAGGTGCAACATATTTCCCGCCGGAAGTTTTGAACATCTCTTTCTTCCTGTCGGTAATGAAAAGGAAATTATCTTCATCCAGCATTCCGATATCACCCGTTTTGAAATAACCGTCTTCCGTGAAAGCTTCTTTGGTTTTTTCCTCATCTTTATAGTAACCTTGTGTCACAGTCGGGCCTTTTACGGTTATTTCACCATCTTCCTGGATTTTCACATCGATATTTTTGATAGGCCTTCCAACCGAACCGATTTTAGTGAATCCGAAACTGTTCACAGCCATTACTGGCGAGGTTTCTGTTAAACCGTAACCTTCCAGAATCGGAATTCCTGCTGCGTGAAACATCGTGTTCAATCGTTTGGACAGAGCCGCCGAACCGGAAACCAATGTAATAATGTTACCACCAAGACCTTCTCGCCATTTGCTGAAAACCAATTTGTCCGCAATGATATGAGCCAAAGATTTTGAATCACCGATTTTATATTTTTCAGCGACTTTAAGAGACCAGAGAAATATCCTGGACTTGATTCCACCAGCTTCTGTTCCTCTTTTGTAAATCGCGTCGTAAACCTTTTCTACCATTCTTGGAACAACGGTCATATATTGTGGTTTCACTTCTTTCAGATTGTCGCTGAGCTTTTCGTTACTTTCTGCAAAATACATCGAGATGCCGTTGGTCATAAAAAGATACAAAACCATTCTTTCGTAAACGTGGCAAAGCGGAAGAAAGCTCAAAGCTCTGTTTTTTGAATCTTTGTAAGGCACTCTGTCTTCGCATCCTAAGACATCGGAAACTATATTTTTGTGTGTCAGCATCACGCCTTTTGGTCTGCCGGTGGTTCCGGAAGTGTAAATGATCGAAGCCAGTTCATTCTCAGAAATCGAATTTTTTATCGAATCGACTTCCTGTTGATTATCGGTTTCTTTTCCTAATTCTAAAAGTTCTTTCCAATTCTTAGCATTACTGACTTTATCAAAGGTGAAAATTTCCTGCAAATCGGGTAATTGATTTTTTATTGAATTGATTTTATCAAATAATTTTTCATCGGAAACGATACAGATTTTCGAATCGGAGTTTTCCAGATTATAAACACAGTCTTCACCAGAAATCGAAGGATAAATAGGAACCGTAACCAAACCGACCTGCAAAGCGGCCTGGTCAAAAAAACACCATTCCACCCTGTTGTTGGAGGATATAAGACCTATTTTATCACCTTTTTTGAGACCATATTTTAATAATGCTCTTGATAACTGATTAGTAATTTCGATGTATTTTTCTGTTGATATCTTTTCCCATTTTCCGTTTCTTTTATCACAGACAAAATCATCTTTTTCGAAATTAGCTTTCGAATAGTAAGGAATATCGAAAATCCTTTTTACTTCCATTGATTGTTATATTTTAAACTTCCGTTTAGCGCAAATATAAATAAATATGAACTTCCCGAATGTTAATATTTGCATAAAAAAAGCTATCCATTGGATAGCTTCGGTTTATTCTTTATACATTCTGTCATATAAATCCTGAAATTCTGCTTTAATCGCTTTTCTTTTCAGTTTAAGTGTTGGTGTCAGCAGCCCGTCATCAATTGTCCAGACTTTTGGAGTTAGTTCAATTTTCTTGATCTGTTCCCATTTTCCAAGATGCTGGTTTATTTTTTCAATTTCTTTCTCGATTCTTGATTTAACGGCAGGATTGGCCGCAATTTCTTTTGGTGAATCGATGATTTTAACATTGTGAAGTTCCGCCCAGTTTTTGACATAAGCAAAATCCGGCTGTATCAATGCACAAGGCATTTTTTCACCATCGCCAACAACCATAATCTGCTCAATAAATTTGGATGCTTTGGCTAGATTTTCAATGACCTGTGGTGCAACAAATTTGCCTCCGGAAGTTTTGAACATTTCCTTCTTTCTGTCTGTAATGAAAAGGAAATTATCTTCATCCAGATGTCCGATGTCACCTGTTCTGAAATAGCCGTCATCGGTAAACGCTTCTCTTGTCTTTTCCTCATCATGGTAATAACCTTCAAAAACAGAAGGTCCTTTTACTACGATTTCGCCATCGGATTCAATTTTAACTTTGACATTTTCCAAAGGAATTCCAACGGAACCAACCTTAACTTTTCCAAAGGTGTTCACCGAAATTACCGGCGAAGTTTCTGTCAATCCGTAACCTTCCAAAATCGGAATTCCTGCTGCATGGAACATTGTATTTAAACGTTTTGACAAAGCAGCAGAACCGGAAACCAATGTGATCAGATTTCCGCCCAGACCTTCTCTCCATTTTTTGAAAACCAGTTTGTCAGCAATCGTGTGCATAAAGGATTTTGGTTTCCCCAATTCGTATTTCTCTGCGATTCCTAATGACCAAAGGAAAATTTTCGATTTTAACCCGCCTGCAGCTGTTCCTTTATTATAAATTGAATCGTAAACTTTTTCAACCAGTCTTGGGACAACCGTCATATATTGAGGTTTCACTTCTTTGACATTTTCACCAATTTTCTCAATGCTTTCAGCAAAATAAATGGAAATCCCATTACTTAGATAGAGATAAAAAATCATTCTTTCGAAAACGTGGCAAATCGGAAGGAAACTCAATGCTTTTACTTCTTTATAGTCCAATCCTTTTTCTTTTGGTATTCTCGGTGTACTTGCAGTCACGTTAGAAACCAGATTATTATGGGTTAGCTGGACACCTTTCGGTTTGCCGGTTGTTCCGGAAGTATATATAATCGTCGCCAAATCTTCAGGATTGATAGCTCTTGCCAAATCATCCACTTCAATTTGTGTCGCGTCATTTTCGCCAAGATCAAGAATCTCGTTCCAGTTTGGTGCGCCATCAACATCATCAAAAGTAAAAATCCCGGCCAATGAAGGAATATTGGGTTTTGCATTGGTTAGTTTTTTGTAAAGTTCGGCATCGGAAACAAAACAATATTTGATTTCGGAATTATTAAAAATATAAACATAATCTTCCTCAGAAATTGTAGGATAGACGGGAACTGTAACCACTCCGATTTGTGAGATCCCCAAGTCCATCACTGCCCATTCTGTTCTGTTGTTAGAAGTGATGAGTCCTATTTTATCTCCTGGTTTGATCCCCAGCTTCAGAAGTCCTCTGGAAATCTTATTCCCCTGATTGATAAACTCAAGCGTAGATGTTTTATTCCAATTTCCATTTTTTTTTGTCACAAGACAATCTTCTTTCGGAAATTTTTCCATCGCCAAAGCGGAAAAGTCAAATATTCTTTTAACGTTCATAAAATATCCTTATTAATATATTATTAAAATTGAGTTTACATTATCGTAAATATAATTTTTTTTTCCAAGATAACAAAATGTTATAATTTCCTTTGAAATTTTCTCAAAAAGTTTAAATTTACGGACGAAAAATTTAATCAAAAACATATGGATTTCAATCTTACAGAAGAGCAACAGATGATTCAGCAAGCCGCAAGAGATTTTGCACAAGCAGAACTTTTGCCGGGCGTTATAGAACGAGATGACCAACAAAAGTTTCCGCACGACGCAGTTAAAAAAATGGGAGAAATGGGATTTCTCGGGATGATGGTTGACCCAAAATACGGTGGTGCTGGTCTGGATAGTGTTTCTTATGTTTTGGCAATGGAAGAGATTGCTAAAGTTGATGCTTCTGCAGCGGTTGTAATGTCGGTGAATAACTCTCTGGTATGTGCAGGTTTGGAAAAATTCTGTAATGAAGAGCAAAAAATGAAATATCTGAAACCGCTGGCGAGTGGCGAAGTGATTGGTGCTTTTGCTTTGTCTGAGCCAGAAGCTGGTTCTGATGCTACTTCTCAGTCAACAACAGCCGAGGATAAAGGTGATTACTACTTGTTGAACGGAACCAAAAACTGGATTACCAATGGTGGAAATGCGACTTATTATATTGTAATCGCTCAAACCAATCCTGAGAAAAAACATAAAGGTATTAATGCTTTTATTGTAGAAAAAGGTTGGGAAGGTTTTGTTGTTGGAAAGAAAGAAGATAAATTGGGAATCCGTGGAAGTGATACGCATTCTTTGATGTTTACTGACGTGAAAGTTCCTAAAGAAAACAGAATTGGAGAAGATGGTTTTGGATTTAATTTTGCGATGGCAGTTTTGAATGGTGGTAGAATCGGGATTGCTTCTCAGGCTTTAGGTATTGCTTCCGGCGCTTACGAACTGTCTTTGAAATATGCGAAAGAAAGAAAATCTTTCGGGACAGAAATCATCAATCACCAGGCAATTGCATTCAAATTGGCAGATATGCACACAAGTATTATGGCGGCGAGAATGCTGATTTACAAAGCAGCTGCAGAAAAAGATGAAGGTAAAGATATCTCAGAAAGCGGCGCAATGGCAAAATTATATGCTTCTCAGGTAGCCATGGATACAACGATAGAGGCGGTTCAAATCCATGGAGGTTACGGTTATGTGAAAGAATATCACGTTGAAAGAATGATGCGTGATGCCAAAATCACTCAAATCTACGAAGGAACTTCAGAGATTCAGAAAATTGTAATTTCCAGGTCAATCGCAAAGAAATAATTTGAAATTTATCTAAATACTAAACCTTTCTATTTTCAGAAAGGTTTTTTTGTTGAATTAAGAATTAAAACTTCGGATTCTGTAAATTTGTTTCAAAATCAATAATCATTTATCGCTCATCATTTATAATCAGATGTCGGAATTAAAGAAAATCAGGGAAAAACAAAATCTGACTCAGGAAGAACTGGCTGAAAAGTCGGGGCTTTCTGTAAGAACCATTCAACGTATCGAAGCCGGGACTGAACCGAAAGGTTATACTTTGAAAACTTTGGCTTCAAGTCTGGATGTTTCTGAAAAGGATTTATTGACGCCGATTATTCTGACAGAAGTTGTTGTAGAAAATCCAATTGTTGAAGAACCTGTTTTACCAATAGAAAATGAAACGATTGAAAATTTGACTTTAATCAAAATCATCAATCTTTCTTCACTTCCGTTATGTTGGTTTCCGATAGCCAATTTTCTACCGCCATTATTGATAATGTTGATTTCAAAACAGAAATCTCCACTTGTCAAACAAATCATTTCGCTTCAAATTATTTTAGCTGTTATTGCTCCAATTATTTTTATGTTAGTTGTGATTTTAAAGCTTGGTAAAGCGTCAGTAATGGTAACAATGATTGCTTTAACATTAGTGAATATTTTTATTATTCTTAGAAATGCTTATCAATTAGATAAAAAACAAAGTCTTTATTACAAATTGGATTTCAATTTGTTATGAACTTGTCAGTCAATTGTCGGGTGATTGTCGGGCTCAATTTTTGACTTAATATCAATTAATTCTGAACCTTTGTCAAAAATAAAACAATGACAAAACAATTCGGATTTATCTTCCTTTTTCTATTCCTTTCTATCGGAAATCTGAAAGCTCAAATCGACAAAAATTCACCTTTATTTCTTGAACTCAAAAAGCAGGACAGTATTTTTTTTGAGCGTGGATTCAATAATTGTGATATTGCTTATCTGGAAAAATCAGTAGATGAACATCTAAAATTTTATCACGATAAAGGTGGCTTTCAGGACAAAAAATTATTTTTGGAAAGAACCAAACAAAACATCTGCGGCAATCCGAATCAAAAGCCTATCCGAAAAGTTATTGAAAACAGTCTCGAAGTTTTTCCACTTTACAATAATGGCGAATTATACGGCGCCATACAATCCGGAGAGCATCGGTTTTTTATCCGTGAAAAAGGAAAGCAGGATGCTTTAGGTGGTCAGGCAAAATTCACTACAGTTTGGACCAAGAAAAATGGAAACTGGATAATGAGCGATATCCTGAGTTATGACCACGGCGACGCTAAATTAGATGACAAAGCTAGTAGCATTGAGCAACTGATGAAAGATAATAACATTCCGACTTTAGGATTAGGTTTGATTGAAGATGAAAAATTAACAGGCATAAATGTTTACGGAACTCAGAATGGTAAAATGTCAGCGGCTTATAACAGTCTTTTCAATGTGGCTTCTTTAACGAAACCGGTGACAGCAATGACAGTTTTACGCCTGGTAAGTCTTGGAAAATGGAACCTTGATGAACCGCTTGATAACTATTGGATTGACCCGGATATTGCGAACGATTCCCGTCACAAAAAGCTGACCACGAGATTGATATTAAGTCATCAGACAGGATTTCCCAACTGGCGTTGGATGAATAAAGATAATAAATTGAATTTCGAATTTGAGCCAGGAACAAAATATCAATATTCAGGAGAAGGTTTCGAATATCTGAGAAAAGCCATAGAGAATAAATTCCATAAAAGTCTGGAAGAACTGGCTAAAGAATATGTTTTCCAGCCTTTGGGAATGAACGATACGAGTTATATTTGGAATGAAAAAAAAGATGCAGACAAAATCGTGATTGGTTATGATAGTAACGGAAAAGCTTATGATATTGTGCGGAATAAAACCGCTAATGCAGCAGATGATTTGACAACGACTGTGGAAGATTACGGAAAATTCCTGGTTGCGGTTATGAATAATGAACTGTTGTCGCCTTCGGTTTTTGAAACGATGAAATCCAAACAGGTTGAAACCAAAAAGAATAAATATTTCGGACTTGGCTTTGAAATTTATGACTTAGGAAATGGCGAAATTGCTTTATCACACGGCGGTTCGGACAAAGGTGTCAACACAATTGTTTTTCTTTTGCCTAAAACCAAACAAGGTCTGATTATTTTTACCAATGTAGATGACGGCTACAAAATCTACCGACAGCTGATTGAACAGTATCTTGGTGATAAAGGTGAAAAGATTATTGAAATTGAAACGAAATAAAATCAGAAACAAATTAATTACAGTTAATAAAATTTAATTGTAATTAATTTTGTTACAATTAAAAATTATTTCTAACTTTGCACCGTCATGAACAACACACGATTTGCCACTGCGATACATATTTTGACCCTTCTTGCAAAAGATTCGAATGAATGGCTGACGTCTGATTGGATTGCCGGAAGCGTAAACGTAAATCCTGTGATTGTCCGTAAAGAATTGATTAACCTCAAAAAATCTGGCTTAATAGAAAGCAGACAAGGAAAAGTAGGAGGTGTTAGAATTGCTAAAAATCCTGAACAGATCAATATTTCAGAAATTTACAAATCAGTAAAAAATACGGAAGTTCTAGGCAAAAGAAATCAAAATCCGAACCCGCTTTGTAGTGTGGGGAAAGACATCAACAAAAATCTTGATATTTTATTTGACGAAACCGACGATCTGGTTTTTCAGTTTTTGAAAGAGAAAAAACTGTCAGATTTTACCAATCAATTCGGGTAAAAATTTTTGACTTAAAATGTAACAAAATATATTACAATTAATTAAAATTTAAAATTATGAGCAAAAAAGTAGCAGTAATCGGAGCAACAGGCTTCGTAGGAAAACAAGTCGTAAACGAATTATCAAACAGAGGTTATTCTGTAAATGCCATTGCAAGAGACAGCTCAAAAGTAGAAGCGAAAGATAACGTAACTGCGATCAGCGCAGATGTGAATAATGTAGAAGAATTAGCAAAAGCTTTGGAAGGAAGTGATGCTGTTATCAACACTTTCAACGCTGGTTGGACGAATCCAAATCTTTATGATGACTTTTTGAACGGTTCCAGAAACATCGAAAAAGCGGTTGAAAAATCAGGCGTTAAGAGATTTATTACCGTTGGTGGTGCAGGAAGCTTGTTCATCGATGGGCAACAGTTGGTTGACGGTCCGGATTTTCCGGCTGATATCAAACCAGGCGCAGCTGCAGCGCGAGATTATTTAAACGAAATCAAAAAGAATGAAACGTTGGATTGGACTTTCTTTTCTCCAGCTATTGAAATGCATCCGGGAACTGCCGGCATTAGAAAAGGTACTTACAGAACAGCCTTGGAAAATCCTGTCTTTAACGAAGAGGGAAGAAGCATTCTTTCTGTGGAAGATGTTGCTGTGGCTTTGGTGGACGAGTTGGAGCAAAACAATTTCGTTAAACAACGTTTCACAGCAGCTTATTAACATTGTCACTATATCAAAAATAACCCCTTCAGAGTTCAAAACTCTGAAGGGGCTTTCTATTAGGATGACAAAAGTCTATCATCTATTATCTTAAAGTCTAAAAAAGCACTACTTCTCATAAACCAAATATCCGTAAGCTGGTAAGCTCACATCCGAACCTTTGATTAATTCAGCTTTATTATTGGTGAAAACATTCTTATAACTTCCAACCGAGTTGTCATCTTCCAATTTGAAATTAACAGCATCTTTTGATGTATTAATCAAAACCAAAACTTCGCGTTCTCCATTTTTTCTTAAATAGGCCAAAACTTTGTCGTTAGAAGTTGTGTTAATCCAATAAGTCGTTACAGCAGGGTCGCCACCTCTTAAGGCTGGATTTTCAGATTTAAGATTTAGGAGGATTTTGTAGAAATCTTCCAGTTCATATTTTCCATTCCAAGGAATTGGGTCTTTTTCGAAAAACTCCAGACGTTTTGTTTTCATCGGCAATTCCTGTCCAGAGTAGAGTAGTGGAACGCCATTCCAAGTCGCAGAGAAGACGGCTAAAGCCGGTGCAAAATCGCCATATTTTTCATATTCGGTTCCGTTCCAGGAGTTTTCGTCATGGTTTGTTGTAAACCAAGCTCTCATAGAGTTATCTCCAATTTTAGAATATTGTTCCAAAAGATTTTTAAGATCAGAGAGTGGCAAATGTTTCTGATAAAAATCCTGAGAAAGATGCATCCATTTCCAACTGTAACTGGCATCGAAAACCTTTCCATAATCAGGATTTTCCAATTCATCAAATTCGCCTAAGAAGAAAAGCGGTTTCAGTTTCTCCACTTCAGGTCTTGCCTGTTGCCAAAAATCAACTTCTACCCAGCTTGCAAGGTCGCAACGGAAACCATCGATATTGGTTTCTTTGACCCAATATTTCATAGCATCTATCATTGCCAGACGCATTTCTTTGTTGGTATAATCCAACTCGATTATGTCATCCATTCCGCTAGCTTTATGAAAACTTCCGTCAGCGTCTTTCAGATACCATTCCGGATGAGATTTTGTCCAAACATGATCCCAGCCGGTGTGATTGGCAACCCAGTCGATAATTACCTTGAATCCCATCTTGTGAGCTTCATCTACAAGGTGTTTGAAGTTTTCCAAAGTTCCGAATTCCGGATTGATTGTAGTATAATCATAAGCCGCATAAGGACTTCCCAAACTTCCCTTTTTGTTTTGTTGAGCGATAGGTGTAATTGGCATAAACCACAATGTCTTAACGCCCATTTTTTTAAGTCTTGGAAGTTCTTTTTCAAATGCTGCGAAAGTTCCTTCGGGTGTGTATTGTCTTACATTAACTTCGTAGATATTGGTCGTGCGTTTCCATTCTTGTGGGTTTTCCATAGTATGATTCTGGGTTTTACAGGATAATAATAACGCGGCGATTGCCGGTAAAAGAATCAGCTTTTTCATTGCTAAATTTTAAAAGTCTATTTTGTAAATGTAATGAAAATAAAAAAGCCCGAAAAATTCGGGCTTGTTAATATTTTATAAAAACGGGACTAATCCTCATCGTCTTCTTCGAAAACATCATTATATCCTGTTTCTTCTTCGTCATCGTTATAATCATCATCTTCATCATCAAAATTCTCTTCCTTGAATTCTGCATCAAAGTCTCCAAAATCATCATCCATAAATGGCATTGCAGATTTTTTACCTTTACCATTATCGCTACCATTTTTGCTTGGCGCTTTCAGAGGAACATTACCGAATCTGTATACCGTAATAGGATAATTAACGGCAGGCTTTTCGTCATTGATTTCTAATAACTCACAGAAAAATTCCCAAAGGTCAATAAAACCATACTGAAATCTCATTTTTGCGCCTACTTGCTGGAAACCTTCATTCAGATAGATATCTGACATGATTTCGCCGTCTCCGTCATCGCTCATGTCTTCCAAAGGTACTGCTTGTCCTTCGTTCCACTCATCATCAGAAAAATAAAAAGATGACAACTCTTCTCCTGGTAAACTGAACGCACTCTTGATACCCAGATGAAGATTCCAAAGCGTTTGTTTGTCTTTGATTTCGATGTCTCGGAAGATTGTGTCTTTGGCGTCTAGAATTACTCTAATCTTATAAACCATTGTTGCTTTTACTTTAACTTTATTAGTTCGACTTAATGTTGCAAATATAAAACAAATGAGATTTCATAAAAGTTTCTTGGAAATTTTTTTTCAAAAAAGTTTTTTATAAATTTTGCGCTTCCCGATTCTGGTCGGCCAGCTTAAGAAATTTATATTTTTCTCAGTCTTTCTAAAGGCGATTTTTCCAATTTGAATTTGAATTTGGTTCCGGAAAGATAAACGCTTTCCACTACAATGCCCTGTTTATGAGCTTCCATGATATGCTTTACAATTGCCAATCCTAATCCGGATCCACCATCTTTTCTATTTCGGCTGCTTTCTACGCGGTAGAATCTTTCGAAAATTCTTGGGAGATTCTCAGGTTTTATTCCCATTCCGTTATCTTCTACAGAGATGTGGATACTCCTTGTTCCCTCTCTCGTAGAAACAATGATCTGAGCTTCTTCGCGGTTGGCGTATTTTACAGCATTAGAAATCAGATTAATTAAGACCTGAGAGATCCTTTGTTTATCCGCATATACAAAAAGCTGTGATTGCGTTGTCTGGAGTTGCATGGTCATGGATTGTTTTTCAGCTTCCATTTCTAAAAGATCGAAAACTTCCTGGATCAGATTATTGATATCAAAAGTACTATATTTTAAGGCAATCTGTCCAGATTCGAAACGGTTGATCATGTCCAGATCTTTTACAATATTCAGAAGTCTTTCTACGGAATTATCAATTCTTTGCAGATACTTATCGCGAATGTTAAGATCTTCTACGCCACCATCGCGAAGCGTTTCTATATAGCCCTGGATCGAAAACAAAGGTGTTTTGAGCTCATGAGAAACATTACCTATGTATTCTTTGCGGTAGTTTTCCATTTCCTTCATCATGTCGATCTCGGCATTTTTCTGATTCATTTCGTGAACTTTCTCTTCGAGTTCTTTGAAACCGATATCTGTGTCAAAATCGTGGATAATATCCTCAGGAAGTATATTTGTAATTCGTCTGATTTGATTTTTGCTATAAAAACTAAAAAGAAATTCCAAAACAAAATAATTCAGTATAAAAACGAGTAATAATGTGAAGATCAGGAAATAATTGAAATCCTTGGTCTTGAAATAAACATCATCTGTATAGACTTCAAAAAGTACAACAACAATGCCTACAACAACCACCAATGATAGTGATGCCGCAACAGATAACCAATTGATTTTGACCGAATTTCTTATTATCATTTCAAAAAAAAGATTTTCTTTTTAGAAAATCTTAAACTACTAATTTATAACCAATTCCCTTGAGCGTCTGGATAGTGTTAATCCCCAATTTTTCTCTCAATCTTCGGATATGAACGTCAATCGTTCTTTCTCCTACAATCACATCATTTCCCCAGACCTTTTCCAGGATCTCTTCTCTTTTGAAAACCTTTTCTGTGTTAGATGCTAATAAGTAAAGCAAATCGAATTCTTTTTTCGGAAGGAGAAATTCTTCTTTTCCTTTTGATACCTTGAAATTGTCTTTGTCAATAATAAGATCTCCAAACTCTATGTAATTGGAGTTTTCCTGAGATTGTGCACCCAATTGCAAAAGAGCAGCAACTTTAGAGATCAGAACTTTTGGTTTGATCAGCTTTACAATATAATCATTAGCGCCCGCCTGATAGCCTGCTAATTGAGAAAACTCCTCGCTTCTTGCAGATAAAAATACGATTAAAGTCTTTTGTAATTCTTTGATTTTGCGAAGATCCTGGCAAGTTTCGATACCATCTTTCTCTGGCATCATAACATCTAGCAGAATGAGATCCGGCAGTATTTCTTTTGCCTTTTCTATTCCTTCGTTACCATTGCTTGCGGTAAAAACCTGATAACCTTCTTTTTCCAGATTATAAGAGATGATCTCAAGAATGTCCTGTTCATCATCAATTAAAAGGATTTTTTTACGATTCATTTCGATTTATTAATTATCCCAAAATTAAAAAAAAATGAACTCTGTATCACTAAATGTTTAAAGTTCATATAAATTTAACATTTACAAAACAATTATTCGAGGTTTTGGGATAATTTTCGATATTAATATTCAACTATTTTTATAAGCGATAATCGTTTTATTTTTTGGGGAAATTAAATTAAATTTGCACCTCACGTTCAGATTATGGAAGAAGAAAAAAAATCACTCAATTTTATTGAGCAAATTATAGAAGATGACTTGGAAAATGGCTTGGAAATGTCACAGTTGCGTTTCCGTTTTCCGCCCGAACCTAATGGTTATCTTCACATTGGCCATACAAAAGCAATTTGTATCAATTTTGGATTGGGGCAAAAATATAATGCACCGGTTAACCTTCGTTTTGATGATACCAATCCGGCAAAGGAAGAACAGGAGTTTGTAGATTCTATCAAAGCGGATATCGATTGGTTAGGTTTCAAATATGATCAGGAATTATACACTTCGGATTATTTTGAGCAATTATATGTTTGGGCTTTAGAATTGATCAAACAAGGGAAAGCGTATGTGGATGAACAGTCTTCCGAGGATATCACGGCACAAAGAAAAAATCCTTTTGAAGCAGGCATCGAGTCTCCTTTTAGAAATCGTCCGATTGCAGAAAGTCTTGAACTTTTTGAGAAAATGAAGAATGGAGAATTTGAAGAAGGAGCGATGAGTTTGCGTGCAAAGATTGATATGGCTTCTCCAAATATGAATATGCGTGATCCTGTGATGTACAGAATCCTGAAAAAGCCACATCACAGAACAGGAGAAAAATGGAAAATCTATCCGATGTACGATTGGGCGCATGGAGAATCTGATTATATTGAGCAAATTTCACATTCATTATGCTCATTGGAATTTGAGAATCACCGTCCACTTTATGAGTGGTATCTTGACCAGGTCTATGATGACGGAAAAGTAGCACCAAAGCAAAGAGAATTTGCCAGGATGAACGTTTCTTATATGGTGACTTCCAAAAGAAAATTACAAAGATTAGTTCAAGAAGGTATAACAACAGGCTGGGACGATCCAAGAATGCCGACTATCTCCGGACTAAGAAGAAAAGGTTATACACCAACATCAATCAAAAACTTTATCGAAAGAGTCGGAGTTGCAAAAAGAGAGAATCTTATTGATATACAATTATTGGAATTTTTTGTAAGAGAAGACCTTAACAAGATTGCAACCAGAGTAATGGCAGTTGTAAATCCCGTAAAACTTGTCATAGAAAATTATCCTGATGATAAGGAAGAATGGCTGGAAACTGAAAATAATCCTGAGGACGAAAATGCTGGAACAAGACAGGTGCCGTTTTCAAAAGAGCTTTACATCGAGAGAGAAGACTTTCAGGAAGAGGCTGATAAGAAATTCTTCCGTTTAAAATTGGGTGGAGAAGTTCGCCTAAAAGCGGGTTATATTATTAAGGCTGAAAGAGTAGAGAAGGATGAAAAAGGTCAAATCACTACAATTTTTGCAACTTATGATGAAGATTCAAGATCAGGAAGCGGAACCGAAGCAAGTCTTAGAAAAGTGAAAGGAACACTTCATTGGGTTTCTGCAAAACACGCTTTGCCAATCGAAATCAGAACTTATGAAAGATTGTTCACTACGGAACAGCCTGACGCAGAAAAAGAAGTTGATTTTTTAGAATTTGTGAATCCTCAATCGTTGAGAGTATCTTACGGTTTTGCAGAACCAAGCCTTAAAGAAGCTACTTTGGATGACCATTTCCAATTCCAGAGAATCGGATACTACATCAAGGACAGAGATTCTTCTGATGATAAGTTGGTCTTCAACAGAACAGTTACGCTTAAAGATGGTTATAAACCTTAAATTTGAGAACTAAATAAAATATTAATTTGAAAATCAGTCATTTGGCTGATTTTTTTTGTTTTGATGTAACAGAAATAAATTGCTTGTTGTCTTATCATCAAGCAACAGAAAACTATGAAAACTAAATTTTGTATCTTGATCCTGACATTTGTTTTTTTGCAGATTTCCGCACAGAAAACTATGGCTTCTGATAGTATTTCCCGCAAAAAACTACAAGCAATAAAGAAGGATCAATCGGTTAAAATAGATGGGATTTTGGATGATGAGATCTGGAAAAACGTTCCTGTTGCAACCAACTTCGTAGAAAGACAGCCTAATAACGGAAAACCTCAGGCTGACAGTTTGAAAACTGAGGTTAAATTTCTTTATGACGATACAGGATTATACATTGCTGCTCAAATGTATGACCCACAACCTTCAAAAATTTTAAAAGAATTAACCGAGAGAGATAACATTGCCAATGACGATTTTTTCGGAATCATCATTAACGGATATAACGACCATCAGCAGAGTCTGGAGTTTATTGTGACTGCGGCCGGCGTTCAGGTAGATGGAAAATTGACCACTGAAAACGAAGATATGTCCTGGAATGCGGTTTGGTACAGTGCCGTTAAGATCAATGAAAAAGGCTGGGCTGTTGAAATGAAGATTCCTTTTTTTGAGCTGCGTTTTCCTAAAAAAGAAATGCAGGAATTTGGCCTTAATATGATTCGGAAAATTAAAAGGACCAACACGATGTATGATTGGAATCATGTCGATAATCAGAAAGGAAATTACACGTTATATGATGGCGTTCTGAATGGCGTTACTGATATCAAAACACCAACCAGATTATCTTTCACACCCTATTTTTCGACCTATGTTAATAATTTTGACGGCAAAACGGAAATGAATGTCAATGGGGGGATGGATTTGAAATACGGAATTAATGATGCTTTCACTTTCGATATGACCTTGATCCCGGATTTTGGACAAGCTAATTTTGATAATTCGATTCTTAATCTGACACCATTTGAACAACAATTTGCCGAGCAACGCTCATTTTTTATGGAAGGAACGGAATTGTTCAGCAAAGGTGATATGTTCTATTCCCGAAGAGTTGGCGGAAGTCCGTCGAGATATCCAATCATTGATGAAGAAAAAGAAACCGTCACCGAATATCCTGGAAAAGTAAAATTATTCAATGCTTTCAAAATTTCTGGAAGAACAAAAAAAGGTTTGGGAATTGGGATTTTCAACGGAGTGACGGAAAAAATGGAAGCCACAATCCTCAATAATGAAACCGGTGCAATAAGAAAAGAAGTGGTGGAACCCTGGACCAATTATAATGTTTTGGTCTTTGACCAGCGATTTGGTGATAACTCATCTGTCACATTAGTCAACACGAATACGACAAGGTCTGGAGATTTCCGTGACGCTAATGCCACCGGATTATTATGGAATATTGCCAACAAAAAGAATACTTACAACTATTACGGGAACTTCAAAGGAAGCTGGGTGATGAACGATGAGACGAAGTTTGGAAACAGAGGAACGATTGGCATTGGAAAATTTTCCGGTAAAAATAGATTTGAAATCAATGCCAATTACGTCAGCAAAGATTGGGATATCAACGACCTTGGTTTTTCTACCAAAACCAATTACGGAAATCACAACGTATGGTACGGATACAGAATCCTTCAGCCGACCGGAAAATTGAATAATATGTATCTCAATTTCAATTTGAATTATTATCACAGGTTAGAGTCGTTCCTGAATCAGAAACTGGTCTTTAATCACAACAATTCATTTACGAACAAAAAATTCCAGAGTTTCGGTGGAGGCGTAGAGTTTACACCATATGGAGAAAAGGATATCTATGAACCAAGAACACTTGGAAGATATTTGAGAGTTCCCGGATATTTTGACAGTTGGCTTTGGTTCGAAAGTGACAGCCGTAAAAAACTTCAGTACAATATCAATGTGGATTATTATGCTTATGATCAAAAAGGAAGAAACTATGTTGTTCCGTCATTGTATCTGCGTTATAGAGCTTCCGATAAAATGAAAATAATTTGGCAATTCAATCCGGTTTTCAGTAATAATGAAGTGGGATTTTCCGGCAAAGATGCAAGCAATATTTATATGGGAAGGAGACAGAGAAATACTTATGAAAATGCTATTACAGGGCAATATACGTTCAACGAAAAAATGACTTTGGCATTGGCATTCAGGCATTATTTCTCCGATGTTACTTACAAGCAGTTTTACATTCTGAATAACGATGGGAGTCTGGATTCCAATACATCTTATAATCCAAATCTTAATGGGACTTACAATTCCTGGAACGTTGACTTGAGGTATTCCTGGTGGTTTGCACCTGGAAGCCAGTTAACTCTGCTTTACAGAAACGCAACCAGCAATTATCTGGAGATGTCCAGAATGAAATTTAAAAATAATTTCGATGAACTTTTCAATGCGCCCATGATTAACAATTTTTCACTAAGGATTACCTATTTCTTAGATTATAACAGGATGAAAAACTGGTTTTAGATAATCTGGACAGCTTAATCCGTCCTCCATTCCCGCTTTTTTGACATTGCGAAAGAAATGAATCGATCTTTTATACTATTCAAGAATCGCAATGTCAAAAAGAGCTCCACTCAGGCCGGGCTGCGGACATTTGAAACAGAAACACCATTTCAAACTTGAAATGGTGTTTCTGTAATAAGTGATAAGACATTAATACATTAATAATCATTCATCATTAATTATAAAACGTCTCTGATCTCTTCGTTCTTCTGGAAAGTTGCTTTTGCAAAAGGACAAAGCGGAATGATCTTCAGATTGTTTTCTCGGGCAAATTCTACCGCTTTGTAAACCATAGCTTTACCAACACCTTTTCCGTTGTAGGCTGGTTCCACTTCTGTATGGTCAATAATGATCTTATCGTCTCCGGCCCAGGAATAGGTCATTAATCCTGCAGGTCTTCCGTCAAATGTTGCCACGAATTCTCCTTTTGTTTCCCGGTTATTTTGTGTTACTTCTAGCATTTTAATGGATTTTAGTTAATACTTCTATGTCGTTGGTTAATATTTTGTGAACCGGACAGGCGTCTGCAATTTTGAAAAGTTTATCTTTTATTTCCTCACTGATTTCAGTTATTCCAAAATCAATCACTCTGCAAAACTGTGCGGTTTTTGTCTGGGGGTAATTTTCAAGTTCCACTTCTACATTGATCTGTGGGATTTCCCAGCCTTTTCGATCGATATACATTCTAAGTGTTGCAGCAGTACAACTTGCCAGAGATGTTGCTAAAATTTCAAATGGATTGAATCCCTTGTTTCCACCTCCTTTATCAATCGGTTCATCCGTGATAATTTTGTTTTCTCCGGCTATTACTTCCGTATAATATTTTTCTGTTCCCAGACTTGCTTTTACTGTTACTCCCATTTTACGAATTGGTTTTATAGCTCAATGCGCCGGATGGACATTTCATCAGTTGTTCTTTCAGTTCTTCCGTTGTAGCATTTTCAGGTTTTATCCAAGGTCTTTCTTTCGGATTGTAGACTTTTGGAAGAGATTTTACACAAACTCCTGCATGGATGCATAATTTTGGTTTCCAGAGAATGGTGATTTCGCCTGTCTTATATTCGTGGGTTTCCATTAGATCTGATTTTTGAAGTTTTCAATTTTAGAATTAAGTTCACTTAAAAGTTGAGGTTCGATAACGCCATTATCCGCATCAAAATTCTCATAGAATTTCGGAAGGGAAAAAGTTTCTTTGATGTCGGCACCGAATGCTGGAAAAAACTTTGCAGCTTCTGCCATGACATTGCCTCCACCATAACCGCCTGGTGAAGCGGTCATCAGGAACATCGGCTTATCCTGAAAAACCTTAACATTGATTCTGGAAGCCCAATCAAAGATGTTCTTGAAAGCAGCACTGTAAGAACGATTGTTTTCTGCCAAAGAACAGATAATAACATCACATTCTTCAATGTTTTTCAGGAATCTGCGAGCTTCTTCCGGAAAACCATTTTTCTCCAAATCGACGGAAAAAATAGGCATTAGATAGTCATTAAGGTCAATCAGATTGATTTCTTCGTTTGGAAAACTTTTCAAAACAAATTTCACCAGTTGTTTATTAATAGACGTGGAAGAGTTGCTTCCTGCAAATGCAAATATTTTCATAGTTGAGATTGGTTTAAAGTTGATCGTACCCTCCGAATTTTTCATCTACTATTGCTTTCCATTCTGGATGTTTCTTGATAAAAGCAAAAACGTATGGACAAAATGGTAACAGTTTTTTACCACTATCTTTGATGAGTTGTAATGTCTTTTCTACAACAGCTGCTGCTGCTCCTGTTCCTGCTAATTCCGGTTCCGCTTCTGTGTGGACAAGCGCGATCTGATGTTCTCTTTCTCCATAATTGATAAAAGCAAAATGTCCGTTAACTTCTATTTCGAAACGTTTTTTAGTTTCGTTTTTTACAAGCGGAATATTTTCAAATTCTGGTTTCATAATTTTATTTCTTTAAAGTTAGTAATTATTTGGTTCAAAATTATGCAAACCAGAATTGCTGGAAATTGATGTAGGATATTTTCTGTATGCTAGTACAAATTCAAATAAAAAATCCTGTGAAAACTCCACAGGATTTGAGGTTAATATAATTGATTTGTGTTTTTATAATTCAGGTTCTGCTTTTACATAAGAAATAAGATCTGACATTTTTTTGAACTTATCCCCTTGATGTTCAGGTAAATTTCCTAATCTGTAATAGAAACTTCTCATTCCTCTTTTCGTATTGATACTGATTATCATAATGTAATTAATAATACCTTTTTCTACTTTTAAGAAAATAACTTTTCTTAAAGGTACTTCCAAAACAGGATGATGATTCGGTACAAGAGGATGTCTGTATTTTATGGAAAGAATATGTTCCGAGACTTCTAATGAGAAAGTCTTTAACATGATCAATCGCCATGTACAAAACATAAATACAACAAAAAAGCAGCTGTACAGCAAGACCTTATCAATTGCAATAAATTTTTTTGCAAATAACAAAAACAATATATCCAATAAGATAATAAGGACGAATCCATACATCGCAAATGCGATTTCTTTTCGGTTATTCATTTTCATTTTAGTTGTAGTGTTAGTTAATCTAAATTTGAGTTCTTACCTGGAAAGAAGTGCATTAATAGTACTGCATATCTATTGTAAGAAATCATAGCTAGATACTTAATATCCTTTACAGAGCCAGTTGGCTCTGTAAAAAAGATATTAATTTCATTATGTGTGTTTTCAGAATCAAAAAGTTCCAAATTATAATTATTGTAGATTGGTTATAATTGTTGACTTTTATTGATACAAAAATATCAGTAAATCGATATTCTAAACAAGAAAACACAATAGATGTATGTCGAAGGGGTTGTAGATATTTTTCTACAAGCAAAAAGTGTATAAGTGAAGATTATTAATTGTATCTGAATTAATCGTGATTATTTTTAATTAATTCTGCCAATTCTACAATGTTTTCGATATTAAGCTTTTCAAAAATCCTCTTTTTAACCGTACTGATGGTATTTTGCTTCAAGTCTAATCTGCTCGCAATTTCCAGATTTCCTAAGCCTTTTGCGTATAATTCTGCAATTTCAATTTCTCTTTCTGTTAAGCTTTTAAGCGGATTAATAAGTTGAGGATTATTCATGGAGCTCATGAGAAGTTCCTGAGTCACGGGCGATATATATTGGCCGTAGCGTAACATTCTTAAAATAGCCTGCTTTATCTCTTCTTCTTCGCTCAGTTTGCTTAGAAATCCATTGGCGCCGGCATTGATGAACTTAAGAGATTGGGTAGCCTCATCAATACCTGTAAAAATCATGATCTTGATGTTGGGATTGATTTCTTTTATCTTTGGTAAAATTGATAAACTGTTTCCGTCCGGAAAATGAGCATCTATAATAGCAAAATCTATTTCATTAGCTTTTACAGTTTCCAAAATCTGTGAAAGATTGGTCGCCTGAAGAATTTCGTAATCCGAACCAATCTCTTCCAGCATAAAGACAAGCCCTTGTCTTATAAGGCTGTGATCGTCAGCAAGCAGAAAAGTGGTTTTGGTTTCTGACATTATTTATTAATATTTAAATTAATAGAAAATTTTACTGTTGTTCCTTTATTCAGTTCGCTGTTAACAGAGATGTTTCCGGAATATAGCTCTACAAGTTCTTTGCATAAGCTTAATCCAAGACCTGCACCAAGATTTTCCACATCTTCTGATAATACTCCCTGATAATATGGTTCGAATATTTTTTCCAAATCCGTTTCCGAAATCCCTGCGCCTGTATCGCTGATTGATGTAACCAGACGAACTGTATTTTCATCAACAGATTCTGTCCTTGTGTCAACGCTGATTTGTCCGTTCTCTGTGAACTTATTAGCATTTCCGAGGATATTCATGAAAATCTGATTGATTTTTGCCTTGTCAGAGAAAACCTCCAGATCAGGATTGATATTTTCATGGATAACGAATTTGTTACTTCTCGTTTCGATGTAAGGTTCAATAGAAGTCAGAATCGACGTTATTTCATTTTTAAGATTGAATAACGACGGAACGAGTTTATTTTCTTTGTGTTGATTTTTGGTATATTCCAGGATTTGATTGGCTTGTAACAATAATGAGTTATTGGTGAAGCTAATTGATTTCAGATATTCTTTGATACTTTCGTCATTGGTCTTTTTATTGATCCTATTGATAAAAATGCCGATGATTTTCAAAGGCGATCTCAATTCGTGACTTAGCATTCCTAAAATTCTGTTTTTAAAATTAAGGTTTTCATTGATTTGTTTGTTGGCAGAGTTCAATCTTTTTTCGTAAATGAAGGCGATTCTGGTAAAATACATAATCAATATGGACACGATAAACATCAGGATCATCGCACCAAAAACCAGATACATCCTTATTTTATTACTTTCGGAAGTCTGTTTTTCATATTCTTTCTCCAGTTCGGATTTAGAAGATTTTATGGCAGAATCATAGATGCTCATCAGATCATTACCATAGATCAGAAGATTGTTGAAAATCTTATAGAACCTGTTGCTGTGAGTTTTGTTCCGGGTAATATTAACCTGGACTTTTTGAACTTCCTTGGAATAATGATTGTTAATGGTTTTCACAATGCTGTCCATATCAGACTTGATTTTTTCACCAGTTGTCAATCCTCCGTTTTTTACCGTGATTATTGTACTTTCTTTTTGTACGTCAACTTTTCCGGCAATTGCATCTCCCAAACGTCCAAATAGGCCTTTCTTTTTTACAGTGTCAGAAACCGTTTTGGTCTGGATGTCAAATTTCTCATAATTATAGTTGTCGAAATTGTATTTTTTGAATTGTGGCGCATCCTCTCCAATCTTGAAAGATGATTTTGTAGAAAACTGATAGGTAGAATCTGCCAGCATTTTCAGTTTTTTGAACTCTGACGAATCCTTTTTTTGAGGTAAGAGAATATTCTCCAACCTTGGATTTTTGTAGCTGTTGATACTGTCCAGGTTTTTTGTGAGTCTTTTTACAGATTCGAAATAAGAATCCAGGTATTTTTTATCATTAGTAATCAGGTATTTTTGAAAATGATCCTGAGAATTTAGAAGCTCTTTCTTAGAATCATCTGTTAAATTTTCCAGTGAATGGATTTCTTTTAACTGATTTTCAACAAAAGCCAGATTCTTTCTGGACATGAATTCGTTATAGAAAAAGCCGGCTAATATAATCTGGATTAATAATATACAAAATATAAGAAAATAATGAACTGTTTTTCTAAATCTGAAACTTATAGATTTCGGGTAATTTGATTTCATATTTTGTGTGTTATTAAGTTTTTAAATTTTTGAATTACTGATAATCATAATCTGCAAAAATAAAAAATCTAATAATTGTATTGCTTTACAAAATTCATAGTTAATGGATATACATATAACTTATATAAAGTTAATAAAAAATCCTGTAAAACTATATTTACAGGATAGTATTAATATGTATTATATAATTATAACGTTTCGAACTGCTCCAGCATTCTGATATCATTCTCAAAGAACATTCTGATATCGCTCATCTGATAAAGAAGCATAACAATTCTTTCGATTCCCATCCCAAAAGCGTAACCTGAGTATTTGTCTGGATCAATATTCACGTTTTTAAGAACCGCAGGATCAACCATTCCGCAACCCATGATTTCCAGCCAGCCTGTTCCCTTGGTAATTCTGTAATCGGTTTCTGAGTTCAGTCCCCAATAGACATCCACTTCAGCACTTGGTTCGGTGAAAGGAAAATAAGAAGGTCTCATTCTGATTTTTGATTTCCCGAAAAGTTCCGTTGTGAAGAACTGAATGGTTTGTTTAAGGTCCGCAAAACTCACATTCTCATCAATATACAAACCTTCTATCTGGTGGAAAATACAATGTGAGCGGGAAGAAACCGCTTCATTCCTGAAAACTCTTCCCGGCGCCAGGATTCTCATTGGCGGTTCATTGTTTTCCATATATCTGATCTGAACCGATGAAGTGTGTGTCCTCAACAGAACATCAGGATTCTGCTCGATAAAGAAAGTGTCCTGCATATCTCTTGCCGGATGGTATTCCGGAAGATTAAGTGCGGTAAAGTTATGCCAGTCGTCTTCAATTTCCGGTCCGTCTGCTACTGCAAAACCGATCGATTTGAAAATGTCAATGATTTTATTTTTAACCAGATTGATAGGATGACGAGAGCCTAATTCCAAAGGAAAAGCCGGTCTGGTAAGGTCCTCTTTTTCAAGAATAATTTTACTTTCCGAAGAAGATTTAAGTTCCTCCAGTTTTCCGTTAACAGCATTTCTTAAGATGTTGATTTTCTGTCCAAAATCTTTTTTCTGCTCATTTGGGATTTGTTTAAGGGCATCATAAAAATCATTCATGATTCCTTTTTTTCCATTAAATTTTAATCGGAATTGTTCGATCTCATCTTTTGCAGAAGATTGGAAATTTTGTACTTCTATCAGAAGGTCATCAATTTTCTCTAGCATTATTTCTTATAAAAAATAGACTGCAAAAATACGATTTTTAAAATAAAAATAAACGGCTTATATAAAACAATTTTATTTAAAACAAAACCCTTTCGGAGTTTTAAACTCTGAAAGGGTCGAATAATTATTATTGAATCTTAGACAAATTATTTTTTCTCAATCGCTTTCACTTTCATCTGAACATTGATTTCATTTTTAATCAGACCTTCTGCAGCTGGCATCTGAAATTTGATTCCGAACTCATCTCTGTTGATGTCTTTTGGTTCGGTTGCGATGCTCAATTCACTGCCTTTTATTTTTACATTTGCATTGAAGGTGGTCGGCTTTGTAATGCCTTTCAAAGTCAGATTGCCGTCCAGAACTGTGTTGTAATCGCTTCCTGCAGGTGCTTCGGAGAGTTTCGTAATTTCAAAAGATGCAGTCGGGAACTTTTCTACATCAAAGAAATCAGCGCTTTTAAGATGACCGATTAATTTTCCATTGCTTTCCGAATCTTTCAAATCCTCATTCGCAATAGAAGTCATATCAATCACGAATTGCCCGCTTTCCAGCTTGCCGTCTTTTACGGTCACTTCGCCACTTTCAAATTTCAAAGTTCCGATGTGGCTTGTATTGTCAGACTTTACAACTTTGAATCCTTTCCATTCCGCTTTACTGTTGAGGGTGTCCACGACATAGATTTGTCCGTCATTGGTCGTCAATACCTCGTTGCTCTCGCTGGTTACCGGTTTGTCCTTTCCACAAGAAATAACCAATACAGAAGCCGAAATGATTAATAATGCGGAGATTAAAGTTGCTTTTTTCATTTTAAAGTTTTATTTGTTACTTAGTTTTACGTTCTTTGCTAAAATAATAAAATTATTACACTTCCAAAAATACTATTTCCGTAAAATGTTGTTAGAAGTCAAAAATCTTTATTTCAATTATCAGACCAACCAGCCCCTTTTTCAAAACCTGAATCTGAATGTCGATGAAGGGCATATTATTGCTCTGGCAGGTGAAAGTGGTTGTGGAAAATCCACTTTATTGAGTTTGATTTATGGTTTAATGGACTGGCAGAGTGGGGAAATTATTTTTGAAGGGCACAGGTTATTGGGACCAAAAGGAAATCTGGTTCCCGGTGAATCTCAAATGAAATTTGTTGCACAGAATTACGATTTGATGCCTTATGCAACAGTTGCCGATAATGTTGGGAAATTCATTTCGAATATCAATTTAAAATCAAAAAAAGAAAAAGTTCAAGAATTGTTGGATGTTGTCGGATTGACAGATTATGCGAAGGTTTTGCCTAAAAATCTAAGTGGTGGACAACAGCAACGCGTGGCAATTGCCAGAGCTTTAGCGATTTTGCCGAAAATGCTTTTGCTGGATGAACCTTTTAGTAATCTTGATTTTTCCAGAAAATTTGAATTGCGGGATAAACTTTTTAGCTACGTAAGACAAAATAATATGAGTCTTTTAATTTCGACGCACAATCTGGAAGAAGTCTTGCCTTGGGCAGATAAAATTGTGGTTTTACAACAGGGGCGATTGATTCAAAATGATTCGCCGAAAGAAACTTATGAAAATCCTTATAATGATTATGTTGCAAAGCTTTTAGGCGAGGTCAATATTTTTTCAGAGGAAGAAAAATCCGAACTTAATCTTTCCAAAAAACATTATTTTCCGCATCAGATAAAAATTGCAGAAAATGGAGTAGAAGCTGTTGTTTTAGAAAGCCTTTTTGCCGGTTCTCATTACCGGAACAAGCTTAGAATTAATAATAAATCAGTCGTTGTTTATTCTCAAAATGTACTTTCCGGAAACGTATTTTTAAAGTTTTAATTATCCCATTTTATATATTGTTGATAAAATATGGATAACTTATACATTATCAGTTGGTTGGAAAAAAAAATTTTCTTAGCTTTGGTTTACGAAAATTTAAAGGAATTTTTTGGTTAATTCTCTTTCTGCCTTAGGGACTGGAAATTAGTTTCTTTCAAGAAACAATCAGAGTCTTTGAAAGTTTACCCTGCCAAAACTTTCCTTTTTTTTATGCCTTTTTCACAAACTCAGACTTCAAAGCCATAGATCCGAAGCCGTCAATTTTGCAGTCGATATTATGGTCAGAATCCGGACGTAGGCGGATGTTTTTAACTTTTGTTCCTGCTTTTACAGGTTTTGGAGCTCCTTTGACAGGAAGATCTTTGATAACGATTACAGAATCTCCGTTTTGCAACTCCTTTCCAAGAGAATCGAATATTTTGCCTTCGGAAGAAACTTCAGCAGGATCCCACTCGTGGAAACATTGTGAACAAACCATCATTCCGTCCTGTTCATAGGTGAATTCGGATTGGCATTTTGGGCAAAGAATTGTATCGCTCATAGTTTTTAATTTTGAGATGCAAAGGTAACATTAAAAACAGATATTTCGAAATGAGATAATTCATAAGACAAGAAAATTCGTCATTCATCATCTATAATTCATCATTAATTTTTAGATTTGTGCGCAACTAAATAAATCGTTAAAATAAAAATGAAACGCTTCTGCGTTCCATCTAACCATTAAAAAATAAATAAGTAGTAGATGAAAAAAACCGCTTTGTATGATAAACACGTTTCTCTAGGTGCGAAGATCGTTCCTTTTGCAGGATTCGAAATGCCTGTTCAGTATTCAGGAGTTACAGAAGAACATTTTGCTGTCCGCGAAAAAGCGGGAATTTTTGATGTCTCGCATATGGGACAGTTTTTTATCGAAGGTCCAACAGCAAAAGATTTGTTACAATTTGTAACCTCCAACAATGTTGATGCTTTGGAAAACGGAAAGGCGCAGTATTCTTGTCTTCCGAACGAAACAGGTGGCATTGTAGATGATTTAATTGTTTACAAAATCGAGGATGAACAATATTTCGTGGTTGTAAACGCATCAAATATTGATAAAGACTGGAATCATATTGCCAAATACAATGAAAAATTCGGGGCCAAAATGACGAATGCTTCCGATGAGATGTCATTGATTGCCATTCAAGGTCCAAAAGCAACCGAAATTCTTCAGAAATTGACTGAGACAGATTTGTCATCTATTCCATATTATCATTTCACAATAGGTTCTGTGGCTGGTTTTTCGGATGTGATTATTTCGAACACAGGTTACACGGGAAGTGGCGGATTTGAAATCTACTTCAAGAATGAAAATGCTGAACAACTTTGGGATGTTTTGACAGAAGCAGGAAAGGAATTTGGGATGATTCCTTGCGGATTAGCTTCCAGAGATACTTTGAGACTGGAAAAAGGTTTCTGTCTTTACGGTAATGATATTGATGATACAACGTCTCCACTTGAAGCTGGATTGGGCTGGATTACGAAATTCGATAAAGATTTTGTAAACAAAGCATTCCTGGAAAATCAAAAAGCTGAAGGTGTTTCCAGAAAATTGGTTGGTTTCGAAATGCAGGAAAAAGCCATTCCAAGACACGATTATGAAGTGGTTGATGCGGAAGGAGATATCATCGGGAAAGTAACTTCCGGAACAATGTCGCCAATGAAAAGAATTGGGTTAGGTTTGGCTTATGTTGATAAACCCAACTTCAAATTAGGTTCAGAAATCTTTATCAGAATCAGAAACAAAGATATTCCTGCGAAAGTGGTGAAATTGCCTTTTGTTTAAATCAGATAAAATATATAAGACTGATAGATAATAAAAAAAAGAGTTCAATATTTGAACTCTTTTTTTATTTATTTAGAATTATAAATCTATTTCAAATACTTCGTAATACTGTCGCTCATTGGATTGGTAGTGCTTACGAAACTATCAATCACATTTCCTTTTTCATCTAGAAGAATCTTCGTGAAGTTCCAAAGAATTTTCGTGTTTTTCACGCCATTTTCTTTTTTGTCTGTCAGGAATTTGTAGATCGGCGCAATGTCATCGCCTTTCACAGAGATCTTCGCAGCCATTGGAAATTGTACACCGTAGTTTCTCTGGCAGAAAGTGGCAATTTCGTGATTGGAGCCAGGTTCTTGTCCACCAAAATTATTGGCTGGAAAACCCACGACAACCAATTTGTCCTTATAAGCTTCGTAAAGTTTTTCCAAATCGGCATATTGAGGTGTGAATCCGCATTCGGAAGCAGTGTTGACAACCAGTATTTTTTTGCCTTTGAATTTAGAAAAATCAATAGTTGAACCGTCAAGTGCTTCCACTTTGAAGCTGTGAATCGATTTTGCCTGAGCCTTATTTTTTGAAAATCCGAATAATGATAGCATAATAACAAGTAAATATTTCATAAAGATAATTTAAAAATCAAATTTAAAACAAGTTTGGGAAATAATGGTTAATTATCAATTATCAATTATCAATTATCAATTATCAATTATCAATTATCAATTATCAATTATCAATTATCAATTATCTCAGATAAGTCCCCACTCCAGAGATTTTTTTATCAATTCTGATATTTTTGTACAATCTGTTTTCTGAAAAATATTTTTGCGATGTGTGGTCACTGTGTGATAAGAAAGGTCCAGCATGCTGGAGATTTGCTTGGCTGAGTTGCCCAAAGCTAGTAATGACAGTATTTCTATTTCTCTTTTTGTGAGGGTGTTCTGAGGTGGTTGTTTATCAGCTTGTTTTTTATAGTGGATTTGATGAAAATCACTTCGGTTCCCAATTCCTACAACTAGAACAATATAAGAATTGGTTTGAGTGATGTGCTGGATATTGGTATGGATGTTAATGGCCTGTAGTAATCTTCCGTCTTCACTTTTGGCTATATGTAGAGATTGATGATGAAACATTTCGTAATTTCCTTTGTGGGTTCTCATACGAAAACAATAACTGCATTTTAAATTCTGTTGATGTTCCCAACCGATTTCCTGCATTTTTTCTATTGTTATTTTCTCTGCCTCCATCACAAAATCAAGGTCATCGGGGTGAATTAAATCAATGATTTCTTTAAGATATTTTGGAAATCTATTTAATCCATGAATTTTAAGTATGTTAATATGAGGACTTATAATGGTGCTGTCAGGAATATTGATAGCATAATAATAAAATTCTCCCATAGCAAACATTTCACCTATAATTTGTTCAATTGGTGGTGGTGAGTCAATACTTTTAGCGGTATTACTCAAAGAATCGGGATAAGCGTTCCAAACTTTCAATAATGGATGCCTCTTTTTGGAAGTGATTTGGTAATTTTCATTCATATTATTAGTTTTTTATAAAATTAATAAATATTCTTATTCAAAAATACCTTTTTTAAGGTATTTACTTGTGTTTGATATAGGGTTTATATTTGTTCTAAAACAATAGCCATGAAAATTCCTTTTCCTGCAGGGTTATGCATAATTGATTGAAATCCAATTTGTTTTTGGTGAAGTTTTAAAGAAAAATGCTTAATTAAAAATAAAAGCTATGAGAACAAAATTATTATTACTGTATATGCTTTGGGCGGGAATGGTTTGGGGACAAAACAATAGTTACAAAAAGGAAATAGACTCCTTAAAAGAACAATACAATGTTTCCAAAGAGAAAATTAATAATCTAGAAAAAAACTTTGAAAAATTAAAATCGAATCTTACTACAACATTTTCAGAGGATTTGATCACGGAAATAAAAAACAGTCAACGAGATATTCAAAGCCAGAAAGATATCTTTAAAAATATTTATCTACTTGTCGAGAGTTATAAAAGTATATTGGAGAAAATCAAAAAAGAACAGAAAAAAACTATTGATAGCTTATTTGTCTTTTATAAAGAAGAAGACAAAGCCTATTTTCCGGAAACGGTAAAATCTGAGAAAGTAGAGACCAAGACCTATCTGTATTTTGGTGAGAATAAAGTGATTGATAAAGATTTATTTTCTAATAAAAAAAGTACAGAAACAGAACTTCTAAAAAGCTTGCTGCTGGATGTTGGTAAAGAAAGTTACTTGGGTGACATTACAATCCCTAAAAAAGGACAAAAGTTTCCATTCTATAATTATGATATGATTCTTTGTGATGAACATTATAGTTTTCAAAAATTAGCAATAGAAATTAAAGACGGTTATTTTAATGATATTGTTGCTTATGTGACAGATGATTCTGGTGATATTCATGTTTTTACAAACCAGGTTGGTATTAGCGTTTTGTTTTATTCAGTTTACGGAAAAACAAAATTGATGTATTATCTCTATTCTATCAGAAAAGAAGATTTCACGAACGAAAATTTAAATCAACATTATCAAGATAATGCCCTAAAAAAATTATATATAAAAGTTACTGATATAATGGGCTACAATTATAAAATTGGTAATCATTATATACCACATGATTTAGCTGTAGAACTTCCTCAGGATGATGTGGAGGGAAATAAAACCAATGAAAAGAGTGGTGCAATCTATCAGATAAAACAAAATACTTTTTTAGAAAAAATTGTAGAGCTAAGAGCTTATACAGATTTTCTGGCATTATTTGGACAGTCACAAAATGGATTAGCTCAAATCGAAGGCCGGGCAAAATTTTATTTGTTTCCATATCCTTTCAGATTTATGTGGAGTAAGAAATATTTGGGACAAGTTGAATATCTGCCCAGTGTTTCACCTTATGTTAATTATTCCAAGTTTGATGATAAATCAAAATATGTTAATATTAATAAAATTGATAGTATGCGTTTTGAATTGGTGGAAAAGCGTTTCCTTACCATGGGGCTTTATTTAGAAGCTTTTAAATGGCAACATAAAAATGCACCAGTTAGTCTTTCCGTTTTTGGTGTTGTAGATTATAATCTTACACAAACCAATTTCGGAACAGAAGAAATCCCTGAGGAAATTGCTATTAAAGCACTGAAATATGGTATGGGAATTAATCTCAATGTTAAGAGATTTAATAATTTTGGATTTAGTTATAAATTTGAATATTCGGGGTTTAATTATGAAGATTTTAATAGTGATAAAAGATTATTAAATCTTCCAAGCTGGATTCCGGTAGTAAAACATGAAGCGGAAATATTTTATCATCCGAATGGAAATCCGAATCAAGCTATTTTTACAAGACTTTTGACATATAATGATGCAGGAAATAGTAATAACCAAGCTTTTTACCAGTTTCAATTTGGTTATAAGTTCTCAATAGGTAGCAGGAGTATTAAACAAAATTTAGAATAAGTTCTTTTTTATTATGTAAGACGGTAAATATAGGAATCTGTATTTTTTTAATAAATGTGATAATAAATTGTTTAATGGGCAATAAAAATAATTCATTTTAATTATTATGTTATGATATTGACACTTTGCGAACTAAAACATAATTGATGTATGTGTGAATCCATTCAAAAAATATAGATACCTTTAAACAATCGAAAAATCAAAAATGAACAGAAAAGATTTTATTGCCTTATCTTCGTTGGGATTTTTGGGTTTATATGCTTGCGGAACTTCAAATCTTATGAATAACAGAAAACCTTTAGCCATTCAGCTTTATACAATTCGTGATGCTGTTGCAGAGAATTTGGAGAAATCGTTGGAAAGGTTAGCAGGATTGGGTTTTAAGCAGCTCGAAATCTACGGCTATGATGGGGGATTTTTTGGGAAAACAAGAAAGGAATTCCAGTCCATTCTGAAAAACACAGGCCTGGAAGTGATTAGTTCTCATCACACGACAGGAGTTATTCATAACAGCAAAGGAACGCTTCTGAATGATTGGGAAAAATCGGTTGAAGATCTGCATTTCATCGGTTCAGAATATATGGTTTGCTCATATCTTTTTGAGGAAGAAAGAACTTTGGAATATTATAAAAAACTTCCGCAGTTACTCAATAAATCAGGCGAAACAACGAATGAAGCAGAAATCGCTTTTGCTTATCATAATCACGATTTCGAATTTGAAAAATTCGATGATAAAACGGTTTATGATTTCATTTTAGACAATACGGACTCTGATTTGGTAAACATGGAACTCGATCTTTACTGGATTTCAAAAGCTGGATTCAATCCTTTGACTTATTTCGAAAAATATCCGAAAAGATTTCCGCTTTGGCACGTGAAGGATATGAAAGCAGGAAACAAAGATTTCACGGAAGTCGGAAACGGAACTATTGACTTTAAAACAATTTTCGAAGCCAAAGAAATAGCGGGTCTCAAATATTGGTTTCTGGAACAGGATTCCAGTGATAAAGATATTTTTGAAAGTGTGGAAATCAGCAAAAAGTATATTGATAGGCATTCTTGTTTCACAAAATAATAACTGAGCACAGCACCTTGGGTAACTAAAAATGTTTTCAATTTTGGTTAGAAAATCCTTGCGAACTTTGCGGTTAGATCTTTCAGAAAGAATATTTATTTTAACAAAATTTTATGATTTGTGAAATAAATGCCTTTTCTTTGCCGTTCTTTTATTTATGATTAAAATCGATGAGTGTTTACAGCAAGCTGGCTGAGAATCTCCAGTACATTTCGCCGTCTTTTTACAAAAGCAGATTTTTCAAAAAGCTGAAAGGTCTAACTGCTCATAATCTTTTGGAAAGAAAAGTGGAGCCGGAGTTTCTTTGGATCAAAGAGGTTTTGAAGGCTGATTCGGTTTTTATAGATGTAGGAGCCAATGTCGGTGCTTATCTTTTCAGTTTAGAAAACCATCTCAAACCGGAAAATATTTTTGCTTTTGAACCTAATCAGCAATTGTTCAAAAGACTGAAACGACTTTTTCCAAAAGTCAATTTGTTTTCTGTTGCTTTGTCTGATGTTTCTACTATTGCTGAATTTAAAATTCCTGTCATTAATGGCGAAAAAATCCATACCAGAGGAACCTTGCAAACTTCTATCAGAGAAAGGAATGAAGAGAAAACAATTCTTCAGAAAGTAGAAGTGAAACCTTTGGATGAATTGGTTTTTGATGAAGCTTATACTGAACAACATCAAAATGCTCAGACAGACAAATTAAATCTTAAAAGACTCGATTTTATCAAGATCGATGTGGAAGGAAACGAGATGCAGACTTTGAGAGGTGCTAAGAAAGCAATCAAAAAATACCAGCCAATTCTAATGGTCGAGATGGAACAACGCCATCACAATGAAAATCTATGGACTTTGATTTCCGAGATTGCAGATTGGGGATATTCAGTCAATTATCTGGACAGAAAGACTTTGAAACCAACAAGTTTAACAGAAGAGTTCCTGAATCAGCAGAATCCGGATAACGTGAAGAATTACAAAGATTACATTAATAATATTATCTTTTTACCTGAGGCGGGAACTTTAGCCTGACAAAGAACTTTAAACAGAAACTATGAGCGTCGTAGCAAGGCAAGGTGTAAAATATTCGATAATTGGTTATCTCGGCTTTTTGTTGGGAACATTTTCGTCTATTTTCATTTTTCCTTACGATATGGAGTTTTACGGAAAGCTCCGTTACATCTTGCCGACGGCCGAGATTTTGGTTCCTATTGTGGTTTTTGGACTGAGTTTTTCCAACGTCAAATTTTTCAGCAGAGTCAATGCTGATGGTAAGCATCACAATATGTTGTCGTTGTCATTATTGGCTGTTGTAATCAATTTTTTGATTTTTTCAGGAGGCTATTTTTTGGTTAATTTTCTGTTCCCGGAATTACAAAAATCCAAATTGTGGGAAATGAAACTTCTGATTCTGCCAATGGTTTTGGTTTTGGCTTTATCTTCGGTTTTCAATAAGTTTTTGACTAATTATAAAAGAATCGTCATCCCGAATATCTTCGAAAATTTTATTCCGAAGATTGCCAACATTGGTGCATTTTGCCTGTTTTTCTTTTTGGGCGTTGCGGATAAGATGGCTTACGGATTTTTCTTTCTGATGTTTGTAATTTCGCTTGTAGGTTACGGCTATTATACCAACAGACTGGAGAAAATCAAACCGGATTTCGGATTGGATTATTTCAGGAAAGACAATTTTTACCGGGAGATTTTCACTTATAGTTTGTTCGGGTTTTTAGGAAATATCGGAAATTATATTGCTATTAACATTGATAACCTTATGATTGGTGAGTTTATCAATTTCCACGAGAATGGTATCTATAGTAACATCTACGCCATCATTTCCCTGATTACGGTTCCTCAGATGGGATTATTCAATATTTCTGCACCCATCATTAATAAAGATCTGGCTTCCGGAAATTACAACGACTTAGATAGATTCCACAAGAAGACCTCGCTCAGTTTATTCTTTCTTGGCTTGGTGTTGTTTTGCTGTATCGTTGTCGGATTCCCTTATCTGGCAGATTTTATGAAGAATGGAGAAGACCTGCGTTCTTCGGAACCTGTGGTTTGGGTTCTAGGATTTGCAATGCTTTTTGATTTGGCAACAGGCTTTAACGGTCACATTATTTCCCTGTCAAGATACTATAAATTCAATATTGTCGTCATGCTGATTCTGGCAGTTTTGACAATCACAACCAATATGATTTTTTTGAGACATACCAATTTGGGAATCTTGGGAATTGCAATTGCTTATGCCATTTCGTTATCATTGTTCAATATCATCAAAATCGTTTTCAACTACATCAAATTCAAAGTTTTTCCTTTGGGAATTGAGATGATTTATGCCATGATTTTAGGTTGTATTTCTATTAATGTTGCGATTTTTTTGCCGGATTTCAAATTTAATATTCTTAATCTTTTCTATAAACCGACAGTAGTTTTGATATTACTTTTCATAGGTAATCATTTCCTGAAAATCTATCCGCTGGATAAGTATCTTAACAAAACTTTTATCAGGAGTCTTTTTAAATTTTAGTGTTGTCGACTTTTTAATATTTGTTGATTAAATGAAATAGCTATTCAATTGAGTCTGAATTGGTTTTGATGATATATTGTCAATACTTAATCTGATTTAAAGTTATTCAATTTGTTGATAACTGTCAGATTAAGTATTGACTAATTCACATCATCTTATCACAGAAATTCCTGCATCCACCGTTAATTCCGTTCCGTGAATGTATGAAGCTTCTTGAGAGGCAAGAAATAAAACGGCATTAGCAATTTCGGCAGGCTCACCCAGTCTTTTGAATGGTATTGCCGGCAGAATACTTTGTATAGCACCATTAATTTGATCAGTGTTCAATCCTGTATTATTATAGATGTTTGTTTTGATATGTCCCGGACTGATGCCGTTCACCCGAATACCTTTTTCCGTAAGCTCAGCTGCGAACGTTTTGATAAAAGATTGTACTGCTGATTTTGCAGAAGAATACACGGAAAAATTAGCTATCCCGACTTCGGTAACAAAAGATGTGTTTAGGATAATTGCACTTCCGGTTTTCATTAAAGGCAAAATTTGTTGAACGGTAAAAAAAGTTCCCTTTACCAACATGTTATATAACTCATCGAAATGGGCTTCGTCTGCATCTGCTACCGACGCAAATTTTCCGTATCCTGCATTGACGAAAAGAAAATCAATGTTTTCCGTATATTGCTTTACTTGTTTCCGCAAGGTGAGAACATCTGTCATATTACCTGCATTAGAGACGATTCCGAAGGCGTTCTGTCCTAATCGTTCTACTGCTTGATTCACTGTGTCAGCATTGCGTCCTGTGATGATGGCTTTTCCATTTTCTTTGATAAATTGCTGGGCTGTGGCAAATCCTATTCCGTTAGTTCCGCCAGTTATAAGTGCGAATTTGTCTTTAAATCTTTGCATTGTTTTTTTTGTTTAATTTCTTTTGCAAAGATTATGATGTAAGCCATGTCAGAAAACCCGAAACTTGCTACATTTCTAAGATGCCTGTTTTTGCGCCTTCCCAGCCAATGATAGCGGTCTTTCTTGTATTGCCCCACATATATCCACCAATTTTTCCCGAAGATTGAATAACTCGGTGACAAGGGATGAGAAATGCAACAGGATTACTTCCGATAGCTGTACCAACGGCCCTGGAAGCATTTGGACTGCCGATTTGCTCAGCAATGTTATGATAAGAAGAAAGCCTGCCCATTGGGATTTTTAAGAGTGTTTCCCAAACCTTTAGCTGAAAATCTGTGCCTTTCAAGTGTAATTTTATTTCGGGTAATTTGCTCCAGTCATTCTGAAAAATAAACAACGCATTTTGCTGTATCAGGTCTGATTTTTGGTGAAGGGTAGCGTTCGGAAATTTTTGCTTTAAATTATGTAGCGTATTGGCTTCACCATCGTCAAAAGCCATATAACAAATACCTTTTTTCGTGGAAGCAACCAGCAGGTTTCCAAACGGACTTTCAGCAAAGCTATAATTAATAGAAAGACTTTTACCACCGTTTCTGTATTCGGCAGGTGTCATTCCTTCAATGTTAATAAACAAATCATGCAACCGTCCTGTACCGGAAAGTCCTGTTTCAAAAGCAGCATCAAAAAGCGTTGCCTGCTGGTCGGTCAGTAATCTTTTGGCGTGTTCGATACTGATGTACTTAAGAAATTTTTTCGGTGTTGTTCCTGCCCAATCGCTAAACAATCGCT
Organism: Epilithonimonas pallida; assembly: GCF_900182975.1. Classification (NCBI taxonomy): domain Bacteria; kingdom Pseudomonadati; phylum Bacteroidota; class Flavobacteriia; order Flavobacteriales; family Weeksellaceae; genus Epilithonimonas; species Epilithonimonas pallida. Next base: position 96,266 of record NZ_FXUO01000011.1, read on the forward strand.
GAAAATGATACGAGCTTAGATGTACCTGCTCCGCAACTTCGTCCAGACTTGGTTGTGTTTTGAAATTGGTTTTAATATAATCTATTGCTTCAGCAATTCTTTGGTAATTGATTTGTTTTTGTTGATCCATAGTTCTGTTTTATTTGTCAAATGTCAGAACAATATCGCTGTAAAACAATCCGAAACTTGCTGAATTTTGACGATTATTTAAACTCATTCAATTTTCCTCAGAGTATAAAGTATGGATTTTTTAGTACTAATGTTCATTTGAAAACCAAATATTCAATTTAGCACTGAACCCGCATTTTGTCAAACTGTTGTTGAACTAAACCTTCGGTAGCTTTCCCAATCGCATAAATCAGTTACTTTGTAAAGTTAATTAAAAAATCAATAGAATGGCTACAAAAAAAAGA
>NZ_FXUO01000012.1:0-48809 GCF_900182975.1 Epilithonimonas pallida
ATCAATACCTCAAAGCTTCCACAGGGTGTTTACATCATCAAAGCGAGTATCCCGACTCAACAAAATAAAAAACTAACTGCTAAAATCGTGAAAGAGTAAAACACATAGATTATGAGAAAAAAAATACAATTACTATTTATTTTATTGGTCAGCCTATTTTACAAAGGTCAGGATAATTCTATAGCAGCATCAGTTCTGACACCTGTTGCTTATCAAACGGGTGTTCCTGATATATCATTTCCGCTAGTAAGTCTACCAGCAACTAAAGACCTGACATTGAACTTTGGATTGAGCTATAACCCTAATTCGTATAAGCTTGGTGAATATTGTGGACAGGTAGCAAGAAATTGGTCTTTGTCTGGTAGTAATTTTATGATAACTAGGAAGATATTAAATTATTCTATAGATGAAGTTGAAGAAGCTGAAAGTGCAATATGGAATGATATATATTATTATAATATTAATGGTGAGAAGGGTAGTTTTAAATTTGAAAAAATTGGAAATTTGAATTCTCCTAATGTAATAATTAAAATTATAAAATTAACACCTAGTAATGTTAATATCGAATTTGAAAGAGAGACAATTTATTCCAATGCAAAGCCTGTCAAATCATTCACAATTACTGATAGTAAAGGGTATAAATATCTTTTTCAAAATTATGATTTAACAGTAAGCTTAGGTTTTGTATATGCTGGATATAATATAAGGAATAATTTTTATGTTACTAGCATAGCAGATCAATCTGGTAATATTGTAGCGACTTTTAAAAATAAAAAATATATTAGAGATGCAATAGAAGGCGGGGGAGATTGGACATATCTACCTGAATCAATCACCACTAAATATGGGACAATTGAAATTGAACATGGAAATAGCGGTTTAACGTTTGATTTTCACGATCGTTATTATTTCAAAAGTTTTATTTTAAAAGATCAAAAAAATAATTTTATTTTAAAAAATGAACTGGAAATTTCAAATTCGAGTTACAACTTTTTTGATAATCAAATATTTGGTTTAGAAACTGTTAAAGTGAATACTAGAATATTAAATTATATTAAAAAAGTAGATAGCCATTCATTACCTATCGACAAAATAATTTTTAGATATAATACTAATGACTATATAAAATACGGTCAAAACCATTGGTGGGGCGAAGATTTGTCACATTTAGGAATTTTTAAGTCAGATAATCCCAATTTCCTACTTTATGGGCAGTTAAAATATATTGACTTTCCAACGGGAAGTAGGGTAGAGTATGATTTTGGAGCTAATGTAATTCCTGCAAAATACAATGGATTGCCTTTAGATAAAAATACAATATCATATATTCAGGATATAAAAAACCCATTCAAATTTACCGATCCGGAAATTGAATATTTAAAAAGAACAGATTCAATAGCTTTTGATTCAAAAATTAGTAAAAAATACTACCTGTCGAATTTACAACACACTCCCAACTCAAGGGTATATATCAAGTTCAATAAAATTGAAATATATTCTGCAGAAGGAGGATCTACAGATCCAACCTTAGGACCATTGCCAAATCCAAGATTGGCTTATAAAGTTAAAAATATTATTGGTACGGATATATCTGGACCTACTATTCATAACGATGAAATTGAAACTCAGTTTTCAACTTATTCTTATATTGTTCCATCTAATGGGACGGCATTTATAGAATTATTAGGAACAGGTGGTAATGGATATTTTGAAATATATGAAAAGTTCTGGTCTGATCCTCCTTATATTAATGAGACAACTTTGCCTAATTCGGGGGTTAGAATTGAGAGTGTAAAATATTATGATAAAGCTGAAAATTTTAATCCTACTGATCCATTATTTAATCTGAAAAAAATTACAAATTTTAATTATAATCTTTTCAATAATGTATTTATTTCTAGTGGTGTGGAAGTCCCAGATGATCAGAAAGAAGCAGTTATTTATAATAATATTAAGATAACAGAAAGTGATAAACCAGGGTATTTTAAATACTATTATAAAACAGCTCTTGATTATCCATCATATGAAATCAATGATCCCAACTATAGTTATATGACTGTTTGGCCAAATTATAATTTAACAAAAAAAGGCATTTTGGATAAAAAAGAAGAGTATACTATTTATAATAATATAAATGAAAGAATAAACTATAGTTATATTTTTCCTCCATATAATGGGGCAAAGCAATATATTTATGAAACGGCTAATATAGGATTAATGTACACCCAGGAATCTTATTTTGACAAGATCACGACCACCAGCACTTCTTACGATTCATCGGGTAACTCAATGACCGAGACTATGGAGAAGACCTTCAATCAGGATAACAACAACCTGATGAGTGAGAAGCGTACATCGGCAGATGGGACGGTATCTGAGACGGTCTATCAATATGCTGCAGAGAAGAACAATACGAAGCTATTGGGCGCCAATATGTTTTCGGTACCGCTGGAAGTGACCCAAAAACAGGATGGAGTACAGACGGGCAAGCTGGAGACCAGATATGATCAGTCAGGCAATTATTTTCCGTCATCGGTACAGTCTTTCGGGATCAATAATGTGATCACCGGTGAGCAGACCAATGATATCTATGACACTATGGGGAATGTACTGCAGACCACTAATAAGGCGGGCGTGCCGACCGCTATCATCTGGGGTTATGACAGAACCCAGCCTATTGCAAAGATAGAGGGTTTGGGCTATAACACGATGCTTGCACTCATGGGACAGAGCGATGCTTCCGGTCTTGAGATTGTACAGAAGTCCAACCAGGATATCAGCAGTACGGACAATACGAATGAGCAGCTGCTGAGAGATGCACTGGAGACCTTCCGCAAGAAGCCGGAGTTCAAAAATTACCTGATCACCACTTACACCTATGACCCATTGATCGGGGTGAAGAGTGTGACATCACCGAACGGTTTTACAGAATACTATTTCTATGACAACCAGAACCGTCTGATAAGGGTAGAAGATACCAACCACAATGTGATCAGGGAGAACAAATATCAGCAGAATGTTTATACCAATTAAAAACAATAACCACAAATGAAACGATACTTTATCTATATATTACTGATGCTTGCCGCTATTGGAGAGCTCAGTGCCCAAAGCTTCACGCCTAACCAGACCTACACCTACAGTCGTACTTACCTGGAGCCTGTTACCTATAATGCGTCAAACCCTGACTCCAATAACAGCAAAAAACAGATACAATCCGTACAGTATACCGACGGGTTAGGCCGGCCAGTACAGGACATTGCCATAGGTTCAACATATAGCGGGCAGGATTTGGTGAGCTCCTATTTCTATGATCCTGTAACAGGCAGGCAGACAAAGCAATATCTTCCGGTTACCAAAGCCGGCACTTCGGGAGCTATGCAAAGCGTATCCGAAGCGGATATCAATACCTATTACGGCGTATCCAACGCGTTTGCGGAAGTGAAGACCGAAGACTCGCCGCTCAGCCGTCCTGTGGAAACAGCCGCCCCGGGCGATGCGTGGAAAATGTCCGGCGGTAAGACCAAAAAAATGGAGTACCTCTTTATCGGGCAGAATGAGATCAAGCAATACACCGCCGTTTCAGATGATGACGAGAGCGTCTTTCAGCCGGCTGTTGCCCAGACGCAGAACTATGCCAAAGGCTCGCTTCACAAGATCGTATCTACGGATGAGGACGGCAATGTATCCGTGTTGTATAAAAACTCCATGGGTCAGACGTTGGTTACCCGCCAGGAAAACGGAACGGAGAAGCTGGATACGCACTACCTCTACAACCAGTATGGGCAGCTGGTGATGATCATCCCGCCAAAAGCCTCTGCATTGGGAACGCTGGATCAGGGAGCTAAAGATGAGCTGTGCTACATCTACCGCTACGACAGCAAAGGCAGGCTGATAGAAAAGAAGCTGCCGGGCAAGGGCAAAGAAGAGATGGTGTATGACAAGGCTGACCGGCTGATCCTCTACCGGGATGCTGTAATGAGGGCACAGGACAGATGGCTCATCACCAAATATGACCAGTTCGGCAGGGTGTTGTACACCGGTTTTATGAATGGAGGAACCCGGTCGCAGCAACAGAATATCATTGCCAATATGGTGATTACGGAATCTCCACATAGTACGGGATTCTCCAGAAACGGCTTGCAGATCTATTACAGCAATGGGTACTTCAGTTACCTGGATACCGTTCTTTCCGTCAATTATTATGATGAGTATCCTGTTGGGACACCCACCAAGCCGGCACTGATTACAGAAACTAGCTTATCATCCGACAACCTGGCAAGCCAAAGCACCAAGACACTCCCAACAGCGTCCTATGTGAAGAATATCTCCGATGACAAGTGGACCAGGACCTACTATTGGTATGACCAGCGGGGAAGAAGTGTAGGCGCACAGGAGATCAACCACCATGGCGGTATTACGGTCACTCACACCGTGCAGAACTGGGCAGGTATCACCGAAAAGGTGGAAACCGAGCACCAGCGGCTTCCAACCAGTGCTAAAGTAACCGTGAAGGAACGCTTTGTGTACAATGACCGCAATTATCTGAAAGAGCACTACCACCAGGTGAACAGCAACCCGGAAGAGCTGTTGGCGAAATATACTTACAACGAGCTGGGACAGGTTATTAATAAGCAAGTGGGCAACAACCTGCAGAGTATAGATTATAATTATAATGTACGCGGCTGGCTGACGGATATCAACAATGTCAATACCCTTGGCAGCAAGCTGTTTGCTTACCACATCAACTATACCCAGAGAGACGGCCTGGAAACCCCGAATCTGGATTTTCCCACTTATAAAGTACAGCCCCGCTACAATGGGAACATTACCGAGACGGTGTGGAAAGCCATGGATGTCAGCGGACAGGTGCTGTACAGCAGCCCGGAACGCCAGGGCTATGTGTATGACGGCGCCAACCGCCTGAAGGCAGGCTTCTACCAGCTGCCGGACAATCCTGCAGCCAAGGCCAACAGCGAGATCATAGAGAACTATGACAAGAACGGCAATATCATCAATCTGAAAAGGACAAGCAGTAGGATCAAAGGAGCCGTGAAGATGATGGACAACCTGACCTATAATATCCAGGGGAACCGCATCACATCCGTTACAGATGCTTCCGTAAATCCCGGTGGCTACGAAGGCGGCGGCGGTCTTATAGAATATGACACCAACGGCAACATGACCAGGATGCCTGATAAAGGTATCACGAATATCAGCTATAATTACCTTAATCTGCCGGAGACGATAGAGCAGACCAATGTCTCTACATTCTACTACCGTGCGGATGGTGTGAAGCTGAAAAAGAAATTTGTTCTGAATAACGAAACCGGCAGCCACACGATCAATACGGAGTACCTGGATGGCTTTGTATATACTACCATGGTAACAGGGCTGTTGAGAGAGGCTCTGGAAGTTCAGGACCCAGCGACACAGGATGTGAGGTATGCCCGCCAGGAAGAAGCCTTTACCGAGCCGGAAGCTATGGTAATAGACCCGGGAGGACCTTTGGACGCAAGTTTGGGATTGTCGTACTTCCCGACCTCTGAGGGCTACTACGATTACATTAATAATAAGTATATTTACCAGTACAAAGACCATCTGGGTAATGTTCGTTTGAGCTATGCTAAGAACCCGGACACCGGCAGCGCAGAAGTTCTTGACCGTAATGATTATTATCCATTTGGGATGAACTCTATAGGAGGTTTCTATTCTGTGTATGATGTCACCGGGACACCACTCAACAACAAGTACAATGGAAAAGAGCTGCAGGAGACTGGCTTTTATGATTACGGCTGGCGACAATATATGCCGGATTTGGGAAGATGGTTTGGGATGGATAAGCTCTCTGAGACTTATAGCTCTACAAGTCCATACGCCTATGTTGGCAACAACCCTGCAATGATGTTTGACCCGGATGGGAGATATGGCGATATGCCGGATTGGATGAAGACAATGTGGTATATGACACCGGATCAAACTAATACCAGCTGGTCAAACACCGGTACTGGTAGTGGATTTATAAATACCGGATTTTCCGGGAGTATGACACCTAGCTATATGGGCTTCTATAGTCCGTTTGGCTCCACAGTTGGCTATAATGGGATAGGAACCTATGCCTTTGGTAACAGTGGCGGTCTTGGCGGTAATAGCGGCAGTCTTGGCGGGAACAACGGTTATAATGATAATCTGCCTTTAATAAGCGTACCGGAAGTCTTTGTCAAAGGAAATTCATCAGGTTGGGGGAAACAGGCCCAGGCTCAGTTTAATGCCTTTATGGATGTGATTAATCAGAATGAAGATGCATTTGCTAAGTTCGGGAAGTGGAATACGGGATTAGGATTTGGTTTTACAGCTGTTGAAAAGATGCCGGGCTCATTTAGATTAACCAATGGAGCATACAATGGCTCTGCCTGGAGCCCAAGATACTATGGCAGCGGATGGACAGGTGGAAGCCGTGCAAGGATCTCTACCTATAATATTGGGAAAATTGGGAAAGGTTTAGGGATTGCTGGAGCAATTGCTGGAACATTCGTTGATGGTATTGGGGTTCTTAATTATTATAAGAATGGAGTGAATGCACCAAATACAGTAAGTCCAGGTAAATTTGCAATTAATCTCGGAATGACTGGTTATGGCTTTACGGCTGTAGGTGCATTTCCTGCAGCATTATATAGTGGAATAGAAAATTTTTATCCTGGTGGCTGGCTGGGCAATGAAAAACATGCTGGAGCTATAGCAGATCAGGCAAAATTAAATGAACTGAACAGTTTCAATCCTTACTGGCAATATTGGCCGGGAGCAATGAAACAATAAATTTGAATTTATGAAAAAAATAAAAAGAGCTTACTATTATTTTTTTTACAAAATATATAAAGCTGCAAAATATACTTCTTATCCATTTGGTGATTTTCTGTTAGATTATAGAGCCCTCATTGGTGTTGTAATCCTTGAAGCTTGGATTTATATATCGTTGTTAATCTACTTGTCATTTATTAATAAGTTACCAGGAGAGCTTACAATTTTGAGCCCATTAGTATATATACCAGCTATTTCCATTTTTGTTATTAATTATATTGCCTTTATTCATACTGATATATGGAAACAGTATAATAAAGAATTTGATAATCTATCAAAAAAACAAAATAGAATAGGAACTTGGATTGTATTAGGGATAGTATTAGCTATAATTGGAAATCTAATATTGTCAGTTTATTGTTTAGATTTAAAAGCAAGAAGAAATCAAACAGGGCCATATAATCCAGTTTTTATCGCTAAAGAAAGACTAAAAGATTCTTTGCAGAGAGCAAAGCAGATAGAAAATCTTAAGAAGATCTATGGAGAAAAAGACGCAAAATAAAATGCTTTAGAATACAAGTACAACCAGAAGGAGCTGCAGGAGACTGGCTTTTATGATTATGGTTGGAGGCAGTATATGCCTGATCTGGGGAGATGGTTTGGGATGGATCAGTTTTCTGAGAAATACCATATGACAAGCCCTTATGCATATGCAGTAAACAACCCGGCAATGTTTTATGATATAGATGGCAGAGATTTACCGGGGTGGTTACAGAAATTGTGGGACGCTACGAGTTATAATCAGGTCACTACTTTTAGTGGGTTTGATTCCAGTGGTAGCCCTAGTTCTATAAGTTTTGGAGGTTCTTTTACAACATCTCAGTTCACTTCGTTTGTTACCTTTTTACAGGGCGGAGGAACAGGTAATTATACTTTCTGGACAGGAAGTGGAGCGACAGGTGGCTATAATGGAGGAGAATATAACGTAAATATGCAAGCCTCTGTCGGATATAATATTAAGATCACTGGCAGCATGATCAGTGACTGGAATATAGAACAGGCCAGAAGCAGATATCACGCAGCAGAAGATGCGTGCAGTACCTGCCAAGATATTAAGGCGATGGAGAAGTTCCTGTTTATAGATGTACCGATGTCTTTTGCTGGTGGTGAGTTGTTTTCTGCGGGTTGGAAAGCGGCTGGTATTGGGAAGTTTCTTTCTAATGCTGTTAATAATGCTTATGCTAGGATTGCTCCGAGAATTTTGGTTGATTTTTCAGAAGTTGCAACTCCTATTACAAAAAATTCTGTTATAGATGGATTCAAAGTTTCTAATCACGCTTGGAGAAAGAGTGGATTGGGAAGAGGAGCCACAGAAGAGTTGGTCAGTGGTGTTATTAACGGAGCAAAAGAAGCAGGGTCTGTTGTGACAGAAGTTGGAGTGGGAAAATTTGAAGGGAATATTATCAAAGTATATAATCATCAGGGAGTAAAAGTCGCAATTGATGAAACAAGAAATTTGATTTTAAGTATAAGACCAGAAACAGGATTTAAATTTTAAAAATAATATTATGGAATATGAGTATGATAATGAATCTGATGGATTGTATATTTGGTTTGTAGATGATATCGACAAAGAAAGCGAAAAATATGATAAGGAAATCTGGCCAGAAGAATTAAAAAACGAAATAGGATTATTATTTGATACTAATGGAAAACTTTTGGGTATGGAAATTATGCCTGCTTCAAAATATTTTGATGAAAAGAGACTAGAAAATTTATAATTAGTATTTTAATAAAGAAACTGTAAATGAAATAACTATCAACCATTTAAGTAAAATATGAAACAAGATTTTGATTATAATATACTTAAACTGAAAGGGTTTGAATTGGTGGTAGTGTTCCAAACAAGTTGGTAAATTCCTGCTGGTTCTACGGTATACAGAGGTAGAGCGGCGATGCAATTTTCTTGGATTAGTGGAAAACACAATACTTTGTTCCAGACCTAAGTAATATAATTAGAGTAATACCTTGATATGAGATTAAAAATAATAGAAGTAAATTTTACAACAAAATATGAATGGTTGTTCAAACTAAAAGACCATAATGATGAAATTTATTATGTTATGGATGAATCATTTTATAAAAAATATAAAATAAAAACTCCCATTACAAGACAACATTTAGATTCTCTAGAAAAAGGACAATCAATAAATGCAATAGCAAGAGAAATTGACAATAAGAATATTGTTGTTCAAATGTAAAAGGCATAGTATGATAAATAAATTTGAAACAACCACTGATTTTCCAATTAAAAAGATTATTAATGATGAGGTATTAATTGAATATTCCAATTTAAGAGAAATTGTTCAAGGAGGACCTGAGATTGGTAATCTAACCATAAATGGAAATAAGGTATCCAATGAATTTTTCGGAGGTCCATATCTATACGATAAGGATTATTTATATATACCAAAGTATAGCAAAAGATTCTTTAATGTTGGATTTTTACTTTGTAAAATTAATTTTAAAAATCTGAAAATTAATATCATTAGTGAACAGAAAAATTTATTTTATCTCTATAAATTGGAAGATGGTAAAATTTATTATTATGAAGATGTTGCTAAGAAAAAATATGATTGCATCAAAATAAATGAATAGTATACAATTTAAAAATCCAGAACAGATTATTAATATGGGAGGACCTTGGATAGGTCAATTATATTTTAATGACAAATATATAAATGATAATATAGTTATCAAAAATTATATTGAAAAGGATAATTATGTTTATTTTATACAATATTTTCTAATATCTAATAAGCAGAAAGATAATTTTTTCTCAGTCATTAAACTTAATACAAGTAATTTGAAAGTGACTGTATCTAATGAAAAATTTGAAAAAATTTACATCGAAGATATTAAAAATGAGGTTCTTTATTATTATGAAGGATTTCATAATAAATTACCGACAAAAAAAATACTCTTAACTTTTTAAACGCCGTGATAACAATAAATAAAGTAAAAATATATTCTTCTTATAAAGGAAATATAGATGGATATGCAAGAATGAATGTCAATAAGAAACCTGAAATAAGTGACAAAGAATGGTTTATTATTGATAGTTTTATACAAGATTTATAAATTAATTCAGTTAGCATCTTAAATATGTTCAATTTACTAAATTCAAAAGACAATCTAAAAAGAAAGATTCTAGACATCAAGAATGAAATGAGAATGATTGTTTCGGAAGTCTCTGCGGAGAATGTGAGAGTTGACTGGTTTGGCGCTTATAATATAGCCCCGAAATATTTAGCTTTTTGGATATGTGTTAAGACTGATTATGAAAAAGAAAAATTAATTACCAATAAGGGATTATATTTACAATTGCGTTATCTTCTTGAAAAATATAATTATCCTAAAGAAGCAAGGAAATCTGTATTTATTGGTTTTGAATCTCAAGAGACGGTTGATAGGGAATCCGATGGAAATTGGTATTTACATTATAAGTAGGATAATCATCTGTAGGCTAGTGTTCCAAACAAGTTGGTAAATAAAAATAGTATTGAATTTCAATACTATTTTTATAGAAATAAGATAGGAAAATAAAGTTTGAAATGGTATTGTAGATAACCAGAACAGGGGAAATTAGAAAACAGGCTATCTAAAATGCTGAGAATCATAAAAGGTGTTTCAGATGTGTTGGTGGAATTGCTACACTATAGACATCCTATATAGTACAAAGACCATCTGGGTAATGTTCGTTTGAGCTATGCAAAGAACCCGGACACGGGCAGCGCAGAAGTTCTTGACCGTAATGATTATTATCCATTTGGGATGAACTCTATAGGAGGTTTCTATTCTGTGTATGATGTCACCGGGACACCACTCAACAACAAGTACAATGGAAAGGAGCTGCAGGAGACTGGCTTTTATGACTACGGTTGGAGGCAGTATATGCCGGATCTGGGGAGATGGTTTGGTGTTGACAAATTAGCAGAGAGCTACCTTTCTACAAGTCCTTATGCTTATGTGATGAACAACCCGGTGATGATGTTTGATCCTGATGGGAGGTCTTCTCAGAGTAGCAACTGGTTGCAGGATATGTGGGACAAGACAACTTCTTATAGTTCTTGGACCAATACAGGAAACGGTTTCTTTACGGGAGGAGAGGTTGAAGGGGGAATGTCACACGAACAGTTTACCTCATTCTATAACTTCCTTAGCAGTGGGCAGACCGGTAACTATAGGTATTGGACAGGTGGAACCGGAGATAAGTTTACAAGCTATACTGTAGAGAATGGAACCCGAGTTTATAATGGTGATCCCGGAATAATGCATGAGATAAGAATTAAAGGCAATGATAATAATAGTTCTTTTGGAGATTTTCTTAATGATGCAGGAAATTTTAATGATTTCTATGATAGTATGGGAAGCTCTTTGGCATCTAATGCGGGAAATACAAGAATGGGTACCAATGGAAGAATATACTTCCCAAATACCAATGGAAGAGTTTTTTATGGCAACCAATATGTAAGAACGCTTTCCTGGTCGGAATATGGTTCCAGAATAGGAAAATATACAGGACCAGTTGGAAAAGCAATAAATGCTGGGAAAATAGTATATGGTGCATCACAAGATGGATGGACTTATGGACATAATGCAAAAGTTGCAACGGCTGGAGTTGTTGGTGGTTTGGCAGGAGCAGAAGTTGGGGCTGTAGCTGGAGCTAAAGTTTTTGGTGCAATAGGCTCTTTCGTAGGTCCAGAAGGAACTCTTATTGGAGGTATTGTTGGAGGGCTTATTGGAGGTTTTGCAGGAGGATATTATGGAGGTGAAGTTATGGAGAACTGGGCAGACGGTTTTTTTAAATAGATTAATATATGAATCAGATAGAAATAAAAAGCAGCAAAAAGAAAATTCTTTTACTAATATTTGGGTTGTTGGTATTTATAATAATTGAGATACCATTGATAATGAATCCAGAGAGGTATGTTTCTACATTATTTAGAAATCCTTTATTTATAAGGATTACAAGTATTATAGGATTTGTAATTTGTTTTATCACTTTAATTGTTTTTGTAAAAGTTGTTCTCTCAAGAAAACTAGGTCTTACTATAAACAATGATGGAATAATTGATAGTTCAAGCTATATTAGCAAGGGATTAATAAAATGGGATGATATCGTTTCAATAAAAAGAATTGAGGTAATGTCTACAAAATTTTTACTTATAGGAGTTAAAAACCCTGAAAGATATGTAGATAATGAAACCAATAAAATAAAGAAACGATTTTTACAAGTTAACCTTAAAAAATATGGAACCCCAATTACTATATCTTCCACAACATTAGAATATGACTTTGAAAAGCTTGAAAAAGTATTATTGAATGCTTATAAAGAATATAAAAACGGGTAGTGTTCCAAACAAGTTGGTAAATAAAAATAGTATTGAATTTCAATACTATTTTTATAGAAATAAGATAGAACAATAAAGTTTGAAATGGTATTGCAAATAGCCAGAACAGGAGAAATTAGAAATAAGGCTATCTAAAATATTGAGAACCATAACAAGTGTTCCAGATGTGTTGGTCTAAGAAAGTACTGTAAATATGAATGCGAGGGTACTATTGGAGATAACCTCGAGCTTCCGTTCAAGTCTTATCGAGGGTCATGTTCCAAACAAGTTGGTAAATAAAAATAGTATTGAATTTCAATACTATTTTTATAGAAATAAGATAGGAAAATAAAGTTTGAAATGGTATTGTAGATAGCCAGAACAGGGGAAATTAGAAAACAGGCTATCTAAAATGCTGAGAATCATAAAAGGTGTTTCAGATGTGTTGGTTATCTTAATACATGGATTTTCATTCAAGAATTAAAAATAGCACCTTTAACAAAGTTTATAATTCATAAATCCCGCTCGGCATTATATTTTCTTTGATGTGATATATTAATCACCAAAAAATAAATGTTATGTCAAAGAAAATTGCAATACTCGCAACAGATGGCTTCGAAGAAAGCGAATTGAAATCCCCGAAAGAACATCTGGAACAGCAAGGCTGGACAGCACATATCGTCAGTCCAAAACCGGGAACAATCAAAGCCTGGGCAGAGAAAGATTGGGGACAGGAATATGAAGTGGACAAAACCCTGGATAGCGTATCGGCCTCTGATTACGAAGCTTTGGTTTTGCCGGGCGGTGTCATCAATCCAGATCAATTAAGGACCAATGAAAAGGCGTTGTCTTTCGTTCAGGATTTTTTCATACAGCATAAGCCGGTCGCAGCGATCTGCCACGGCCCGCAAATCCTTATCAATGCAGATGCGGTCAAAGGCAGGAAAATGACCTCTGTCAATTCCATCAGTACCGATCTTAAAAATGCCGGAGCAGTATGGGAAGACAGTGAAGTAGTGGTGGACAATGGATTGGTAACCAGTCGTACACCGGAAGATTTACCGGCTTTCAATGCGAAAATGGTAGAAGAGATCAAAGAAGGAAAGCACGAAGATCAGAATCTCTAGAACAGAATATTATATAAAATCCCCGGAGCAAATGTTCCGGGGATTTTTATATCTATTGACAAGCATTCATTGATTTGGGCTTACAGACGCACTTCATTGATGCTCAGCTGATCAATGAGTTTCTGGATATTCTCCAGGTCTTTCAGCACTTTTTGATAAGAGGATTTGGCATATTCGGCAAAAGACGCTTTTGACGGCCGTATGTCTTCTGTTTCGAAAACGTGATTGAGTTGGGGATTTTCCACCATATGATCTTTATATTCATCCAGGCATTGATTGACAATGGATTGTTTTTTTCTGCAGGTCATTCGTTTTTTAAGTTTCTGAAGGGAGCTGATCATATAAGGATTATCGTTATAAGGATTCACAAAATTGCTGTTATCCTGTTCTCCCTGGTAAATAAAAAAACCGTCGTCTCCCGGCATTTTCAAAAAGTTTTTATCGAATATCATTGTGAAAAAGTGTTAAGTTAATATCAAATTAATAGTGGTATATAAAATTCAATATCAATTTTAAGACCATAAATGAATTCGAATTATCATTTATGTGTTTATTAATGTTTGATACAAATAATTCGGTAATGAGTCTTTGTATTTATAGTTATCATGTTAATTTTTTATTTAAATGTAATTAATATTTTATATCATGTTGATTATAAACAATATCAATTGGACTTGATATAAAATTTCGATTTGAAAGCTTCCGATTTTGGCAAATACTTTGATGTGGAAATTTCAAGAAAATCTAGTTCATAGTGTATTAGATTTTTTGATAAGGAGGGCAGCAATGTCCTCTTTCCTGGCAATCCATATATTAATTATATTTTACTCATGGAGAGAAGCAGCTCAGATTGTTTCTCTCCTTTTTATTTAGCTGGCGTAATTGTTTGGCAGACAAATTGTTAATTTAAAAAGCATCACACACTAAATAATATTATTATGAAAAATTCAATCTTAAGTCTTCTGGTTGTAGCGGCATTGGTAGCCTGCAAAAAAAGTGAAACGACGACAATGGATACAGCTGGTGACAGCACCGCTATAACAACACCTAATGATTCTGCTGCACTGAACACCGACAGTACAGTGATGCCTTCAGATTCCACATCTGCCGGAACAGGGAAAACTACCGGTACTAATCTGAGTACGCAGGATAAAAAGTTTGCTGATGCTGCTGCAAGAGGTGGAATAATGGAAGTGCAAATGGGGCATCTGGCTTCCACCAATGCTTCCAATGCGGCTGTGAAATCTCTTGGAGCAATGATGGTTAAGGATCACAGCAAAGCGAATGATGAGCTCAAACAATGGGCGTCAGCTGTGGGTTATACTTTACCAACAGGCCTGGATGCAGATAAGCAGAAAAAATATGATGATCTGAAGGCTAAAAAAGGTGTAGACTTTGACCGTGCCTATACAGATCTTATGGTTAGTGATCATAAAAAAGATATTGCGGAGTTCAAAGAAGAAGCGTCCAAAGGATCAGAGGCTTCTTTAAAAGCATTTGCCGGCAAAACCGTTCCGACTCTGGAACATCACCTGATGGAATCAGAAAAAGCCAAATCGGCAGTCAAATAATAGATGCTAAATAATAAAGTTATGTTGAAAAATTGAGCAATTACTGCTCAATTTTTTTTGCATATTTTCAGAAAATAAAAGGTTACCCCCCCCCCTCCCTTTATTTCACCAGATCCAGATCGGGTTGGGCATATTTGTGCACTTTCATGTAGAGCGTAGTTTTAGTCTGAAATACGCCTTCTATTTTAGCAATTTTCTGATTGACCAGCTGGTGAAGCTGTTCATTATTTTTACTCATAATATCGACTTCGATATCAAATTCTCCGGCTGTATTGGCCAGGAAGCTGACTTCCGGCATTTTCAGAAGAGTATCTATCACACTTGGGATCAGGTTGGCAGGACGCACCGAGACTGCAATATTCGCGTAAGCATTGAAACCGACATTCTGAGGATTGATTCTTCCAACGATCTGAATGGTCTTTTCCTCGATAAGCTTGGTCACTCGGCTTCTAACATTACTGATAGAAACCTTGAGTTTATCGGCTATTTCTGTAAATGATGCACGGCCGTCTTTTTGGAGTTCTTTGAGAATTAGAAAATCAATTTCGTCCAGCTTATTTTCCATTTAGAATAAATTTTACACAAAAGTATCAAATTTTTGCAAATTTTTTAGAATGATTATAAATTATTGTAAAAATTGCATATTATTGAAAATTGTTTTTTAGATTAGCTTTCGTTAAAATCTTTATAAAATCATTAATAAAAATGTCAAATAAATACGGAAAAGTTAATAATTATATTAATGGAGTCTTTGTTGGAACCATTACAGATCGCTGGATGAATGTGGAATCTCCGCTAACCGGTGAAGTGATTGCGGAAGTGGCTGTATCTTCAAAAGACGATTTAGATAAAGCAGTTTCGGCAGCAAAAGAAGCTTTTAAAACATGGTCAAAAACTCCAATAAAGGATAGGGTTCAGGTTTTTTTCAGATACAAGAGACTTCTGGAAGAGAACATCAACGAGTTATCAGCGTTGATTCAGGAAGAAAACGGGAAAACCCTGGACGAAGCCAGGGCCGAGATAGAAAAAAGCATTGAGCTGACTGAGTTTGCTGTGTCACTTCCTCAGTTGATCCAGGGTGAGATTCTGGAAGTAAGCAAAGGGGTAGAATGCAGAACAGAACATGCAGCTTTAGGTGTTGTTGCCTCTATTGTACCGTTTAATTTTCCTTCAATGGTGCCTAATTGGACAATCCCAAATGCAATAACACTCGGCAATACGATGATCCTGAAAACATCAGAATTAGTTCCTTTGAGTGCTCTGAAAATTGCAGAGCTTCTGAAGCAGGCAGGTCTTCCGGATGGTGTATTCAATATCGTACATGGTGAAAAGGAGATTGTGGAAGCTATCTGTGATCATCCTGATATAGAAGCAGTATCATTTGTAGGATCCACAAAAGTTGCCAAGATTGTCTATCAAAGAGCTACATCTAATCTTAAAAGATGCCTGGCGCTGGGAGGTGCGAAAAATCATCTGTTGGTTTTACCGGATGCGAATCCCGAAATGACTGCTGCTAATGTGACAGCTTCAATGTCGGGTTGTGCAGGACAAAGATGTATGGCAGCTTCGGCAATGGTGGCTGTTGGGCAGACAGATCATATTATTGAAAAAATGGTGAAGGAAGCTAAAAATGTGATTCCCGGGAAAAACCTTGGTTCCGTGATTTCAAAAGCGGCTAAGGAGAGAATAGAAAATTATATCACCCAGGCTGAGAAAGATGGGGCAAAAATACTTTTGGATGGAAGAAATTATAAAGTTGAGGGTAAGGAAAACGGCTATTATGTCGGTCCTACAATTATAGATTTTGTGACACCGGAAATGTCTGTGGCAAAAGAAGAGATCTTCGGGCCGGTTATCTCCATTATCAGAAGCCGGAGTCTCGAAGATGCTTTGAAAATTGAAAATGCAAATCCTTATGGCAATGCGGCTTCCGTTTTTACACAGAGCGGAGGGCTTGCCAGATATGTGATGGAAAATGCTTCGGCCGGAATGATTGGTGTTAATATCGGTGTGCCAGTACCGAGAGAGCCTTTTTCCTTCGGAGGCTGGAACGAATCCAGATTCGGGGTGGGTGATATTACCGGGAAAAGTTCTATTGAGTTCTGGACCAAGCTGAAAAAGATGACTACCAAATGGAATCCCGAAGCCGGAATCAACTGGATGAGCTAAAGTATTGAAAATTATGAATTTCAAATTTCAAATCAATGATGTCAGAAACATTAGAAAATAAAGTCAATAGACAGGAAGTAATTGACAATGCGCTCGATTACACGATAATGTCATGGTCCAAACAGAAAGGAATTGACCCGTTTGCGGTAGAAAGGGCAGAAGGTGTATATCTTTATGATTACAGCGGGCAAAAAATCATTGATTTTTCTTCCGGTCTCATGAATTCCAATATCGGTTACGGAGACCAGCGTGTTACAAATGCTGTTGTAAAACAGATGCAGCAGGTAGCCTTCATTTCACCAAGCTGTGTTTCAAAGGTCCGAGGCGACTTGGGTAAGAAGCTTGCAGAAATTTGTCCAGGCGATCTGAATCGTGCTTTCTTCACGGTTTGTGGAGCAACATCTAACGAAAATGCTATTAAATTAGCTAGACTTTATACAGGCAGACATAAGATCTTTACAAGATATCAGTCTTATCATGGCGCTACGATTGGTGCCATTTCGGCAGGTGGAGACCCTAGGAAAATCCCTGTAGATGCCCAGCAAGCGCCCAACTTTGTTCACTTCGATTTGCCTTATGCTTATCGTTACGAATACGGTGAAGACAACCTCCTGAAAGATGCAGTTGCTTCATTGGAAAGGCAAATTGAATATGAAGGTCCCGGAACTATTGCTGCTATTCTTCTGGAAGGCGAATCCGGAACTTCCGGCTGCTTGCAGTATCCCAAAGGTTATCTGAAAAAAGTGAGAGAAATCTGTAATAAGCATGGTATATTATTGATCATGGATGAAGTAATGTCAGGTTTCGGAAGAACCGGGAAATGGTTCGGATTTCAGAATCATGATATTATTCCGGATATGATTGTTATGGCCAAAGGTCTTACTTGTGGCTATCTTCCATTGGGATGTGTAATGGTTTCAGAAAAGATCGCCTCTAAATATGATGATGTGGTATTGCCATTAGGGCTGACCTATTCCGCTCACGCTGTTTCGTGTGCTGCCGCTATGGAAGTGATCAGGATATATGAAGAAGATCATCTTATCGAAAGAGCCGCAGAAATGGGAAAATATCTGGAGTCCCGAATTGAAGAAATGAAAAAGATCCATCCTTCAATCGGTGATTTTAGGAATACAGGACTGCTTGGCTGTCTTGAGCTGGTGAAAAACAGGCAAACCAAAGAACCAATGGCGCCTTTCAATGCAAAACCGGATGAAATGATGGTAATGAATAAGGTTGCTGCTAAAATCAAAGAACTGGGAATGTATACTTTCGTAAGATGGGGTTATATTTTTATTGCGCCACCATTGATTATTACAAAAGAAGAAATCGACAAAGGGCTGGCAATTATTTCAGAAGCTCTTAAGATTGCTGATGAAGCTACATACTAACACTATTTTATTAAATAATGCCGGATATCAATACTGATCCTGTTTTTGATCCAAAACTTTATAATGAAGATTTGGCTCCTGTTTCTCCAAATAAAAGAACCTGGGGAACATGGAATTATGCCTCATTATGGATCAGTATGTCAATGTGTATCCCAACCTATATGCTGGCAAGTTCTCTGATAGAAGGTGGGATGAACTGGTGGCAATCGGTAGTGACTATATTTTTAGGAAATCTTATTGTGTTGATTCCGATGATTCTTAACGGTCACGCCGGGACAAAATACGGAATTCCTTTTCCTGTATTTGCAAGAGCCAGTTTTGGAACTGCGGGCGCTAATATTCCTGCATTACTAAGAGCAATTGTCGCATGTGGATGGTTTGGGATTCAGACGTGGATTGGTGGAGTTTCATTTTATCAGATTTTGAGAGTCTGGATACCTTCACTTTCGGAGCCAATGGTCACGGGATTTTTCCCTCCTGCCTTGGAAATGGTCTGCTTTCTGATTTTTCTGGCAATCAATATGATTGTGGTTTATTTTGGAGTAGACAGCATTCGTAAATTATTGGTTTTTAAAGCAGTATTCCTTCCGGCTGCAGCTTTTGCTCTTTTATTTTGGGCAATATACTCAACAGATGGTCTGGGCAGAATACTAGACCAACCCTCTAAGTTTCAAACATCTTCAGAATTCTGGAAGTTTTTTTTTCCTGCTCTGACGGGAATGGTTGGATTCTGGGCAACATTATCTTTGAATATCCCGGATTTTACAAGGTATGCCACTTCCCAGAAGGCTCAAATCAATGGACAAATGATTGGTTTGCCTCCGTCTATGGCAGTTTTCTCATTCATTGGCGTGGTAGTGACTTCAGCGACTACGATTATATATGGAACCACAATTTGGGACCCGGTAATTCTTGCGGGAAAATTTGAAAATAAAATCCTGGTGACTTTAGCGATGTTAGCAATCGCCATTTCTACTTTAGCAACTAATATTGCAGCGAATATTGTAAGTCCTGCCAATGATTTTGCCAATCTCAATCCAACTAAAATTACTTTCAGAACGGGCGGTTATATCACGGGTATTATTGGGATATTAATATGTCCTTGGAAGCTGATTGCAGATCCTTCCGGGTATATTTTTACCTGGCTGGTCGGTTACTCAAGTTTGCTTGGACCGATTGGTGGCATTATGATTTCAGACTACTTTTTTGTCCGAAAGCAAAAGTTGATTCTTGAAGAATTATATCAGGAAGGAAAAACTTATTCTTACAAAAACGGATTCAATTCCAAAGCCATTATGGCACTGATTCTTGGAATTCTCCCTAATATTCCTGGATTTTTAGTTACTGTTAAATTAATTCCTGCAGATTTGGTTCCGGAATGGCTGACAAACCTTTATCACTATGGTTGGTTTGTCGGATTCTTCATCAGCGGATTGGTTTATTTCATCTTAATGAAAAACAAAATTAAAGAACCAAAAAAGCATCATTAATAATTTATCATTCATCATTTATAATTACGTATGAGTATTTTAATCAAAAACGGAAATATAGTCACAGCTTCAGAAAATTTCATTGGCGATATTTTTATCGAAGGTGAAACGATTTCGGCCATCGGAAAGAATTTGAATTATGAAGCGGATGAAGTCATTGAAGCTTCCGGAAAATTGATTTTTCCTGGAGGAATAGATCCGCATGTTCATTTGGATATGCCATTTATGGGAACTTTTTCCAGCGATTCTTATGAAACCGGAACCCGTGCTGCGTTATTTGGCGGAACGACTATGGTTATCGATTTTATTTTGCAGACTCAGGGAAAATCACTTCGTTCTGCTTTGGAAGAATGGAAGGGAAGAAGCGACGGAAATGCTGTTGGCGATTACAGTTTTCATATGGCTGTTACCGATTATAATGAGAATACAAAACCGGAAATCCGTGAAATGATTGAAGAGGAAGGTATTACTTCTTTCAAAACCTTTATGGCTTACAAAGGTGCATTGATGGTTGATGATCGTCAGATGGTCGGCTTGATGGAAGAAGTAAAACAACACGGCGGACTTATCAATGTTCATGCAACCAATGGTGATATGATTGATTATCTGGTTCAGAAAAACAGAAATGAAGGGAATCGGGCACCGATTTACCATTATTTGTCACAACCGGAAGTAACCGAAGCAGAAGCCAGTGAACGTTTTGTAGATATGACGAATTTCACAGGTTGTCCCGGCTATATTGTTCATCTGACCTGTGAAGGTGCTCTTAATGCGGTGAGAAATGCAACCAGAAGAAATCAGCACGTTTTCGTGGAAACCTGTATCCAGTATTTGATTCTTGATGCAAGTTTGTATGAGCAGGATTTTGAAGGTGCAAAATGGGTAATGTCGCCACCATTACGAGAGAAAAAAGACCAGGAAACGCTTTGGGCAGGAATTAACCAAGGATTGGTCAATGTCGTGGCAACAGATCATTGTCCGTTTTTTTGGGAACAGAAACTAATGGGAATTGATGATTTTTCCAAAATTCCAAATGGTCATCCGGCTGTAGAAAACCGGATGGAGCTTTTGTATTCTGAAGGTGTCGATAAAGGCAGAATCACATTAAGTAAATTCGTGGAAGTAGCTTGTACCAATCCTGCAAAGATTTTCGGGATGTATCCTAAAAAAGGAACGATTTCTATTGGCTCTGATGCTGATTTAGTCATTTTCGACCCGAATGAAAAGCATACGATTTCTGCAAAAACCCATCATATGAATGTGGATTACAGCGGTTACGAAGGCTGGGAAGTGACCGGGAAAGTAAAAACAGTCTTACTGCGTGGAAAAGTTGCTATTGATAATAATGAATGCCTTATTCCAAAAGGCTATGGTCAATTCATTAAAAGAAGCAAAGTTTCAGACAAAATATAAAAACTAATAATTCATAACTTATAACTGAAAGCTATGTCTCGAATCATAAAATCAGGATTAATCCAGATGTCTCTGGCAAAAACAGAAGGCGAAGGAACCATTGAAGAAATAAAACAGGCCATGTTGGAAAAACATCTGCCTTATATCGACGAAGCTGGTGAAAAAGGCGTGCAGATTTTATGCTTTCAGGAGATTTTCAACACACCTTATTTTTGCCCTGGTCAGGATTCGAAATGGTATGAGTCGGCAGAAACGGTTCCCGGTCCTACAACGGATTTGATGTCGGAATATGCCAGAAAATACCAAATGGTCATCATCGTTCCGGTTTATGAAAAAGATGGTGCTGGAATTCTTTACAACACAGCGGCAGTCATAGATGCAGACGGGAAATATCTCGGGAAATATCGCAAAAATCACATTCCGCAAACGGGTGGATTCTGGGAAAAATATTTCTTTAAACCTGGAAATATGGGCTATCCTGTTTTCCAGACAAGATATGCTAAAGTCGGGGTTTATATCTGTTACGACAGACATTTTCCGGAAGGCGCAAGAGTTTTGGGAGTCAACGGAGCAGAAATCGTTTACAATCCTTCTGCAACAACAGTTGGTCAGTCTCAATACCTTTGGAAGCTGGAACAGCCGGCTCACGCTGTAGCCAATGGTTATTTTATGGGCTGCATCAACCGTGTTGGGACAGAAAAACCCTGGAATCTCGGGAAATTCTACGGAACTTCTTATTTCGTCAATCCTTTGGGTGAAATCTTCGCAACAGCATCCGAAGACAACGATGAGCTTCTCATTGCCGAATTCGATTTGGATCTGATAGACCAGGTGCGCTCCAAATGGCAGTTTTACAGGGACAGAAGACCAGAGACTTACGATGACTTAACTCAATTATAAATTTTATGGCAGCTATATCCGCCTTCCACTCCCGCTTTGTCACTCTAAGGCTCTCGAAGAGTCCGTTCAAGCCGGGCTGCACTTTGTAGATAAAATAACGATTTGACAATCAATTAAACATTAGTTATTAAAAAAACAACAACTGACAACTAAGAAAATTATGATAGCAAACAGACGCTTAACTACTGAACAATATCAGGAAAATTTTGCAGACATTCACCCACCGTTTGATAATCGCGAAGGAGCTATAATAGAAGCCAATCGTTGCATAATGTGCTATGACGCACCTTGTATAAAGATGTGTCCGACGCATATTAACATTCCAAAGTTTATAAAGCAGATAGCGACAGATAATGTGAAAGGCTCGGCTCGTACCATTTTTACGGATAATATTATGGGAGCAAGCTGTTCCAAAGTTTGTCCTGTGGAGAAATTATGTGAAGGCTCTTGTGTTTATAACCTTCTTCACGAAGAACCGATTCAGATAGCACGTCTACAGAGATATTCTACTGAAAAAGCAATGTATAACAACTGGCAATTGTTCGAGAGAAGACCTTCTCTTGGAAAAAAAGTAGCGGTTGTAGGAGCTGGTCCTGCGGGATTGGCTTGTGCTTTCTATTTGGCGAAGGAAGGTGTTGATGTTACCATTTTCGAGAAAGAATCAAAAGGCGGTGGTCTTATGACTTACGGAATCGCAGCCTACAAAGTGACACCGGAATTCTGCGAAGACGAAGTGAAATATATCACATCCATTGGCGGAATCGATATCAGATACAACCAGGAATTAGGAAAGGATATTCATTTGAAAGAATTGCAGGACAATTTTGATGCAGTCTTCCTTGGTATCGGTGTCGGAGTTGCGAGAAGACTAGATATTTCCGGGGAAGATTCTGAAGGAGTTGAAGATGCGATTTCTTATATCTATAATCTTAGAACCAATGATTTTTCAACTGTCCCTGTTGGTGATAAAGTTGTTGTGATTGGTTTGGGAATGACAGCGATAGATGCGGCAACTCAGGCAAAAAGATTGGGTGCAAAAGATGTGACGATTGTTTACAGAAGAACCGAAAACGAAAAACCTTGCACCGATGTAGAATTAGATATTGCCAAACTGGACGGTTGTAATATGGAATATCTTGCAGCACCGAAAGAAGTTTATGCTGATAACGGAAATGTAAAATCTTTGGTTTGCAGCAGGATGAAATTAGGTGATGCTGATGCTTCCGGAAGGAGAAGTCCTGTGGAAACCGGCGAAACCTTTGAGATCGAATGCGATATGATCATCAAAGCAGCCGGGCAAACACCATTCGAAGGATTAATTTCCAATTACGAATTACAGAATTCTTATGGGAAAGTTTCCGTTAATTCCGCTTATGAAACCAACTGGAAAGGTGTCTTTGCTGGCGGAGACTGCATCAATGGCGGAAAAGAAGTTGTGAACGCTGCTCAGGATGGAAAATTGGCAGCACGTTCCATTTTAGAATACATGATGAATTAATTAATTCACAATTTAAATTTAAAATTAAATCAATGGCTGATATTTCTTGTGACTTTTTAGGTATAAAATCTCCTAATCCTTTTTGGCTGGCTTCAGCACCGCCAACAGATAAAAAAGTAAATGTAATGCGTGCGTTTGAAGCAGGCTGGGGCGGCGTTGTTTGGAAAACATTGGGTTCCCAGGTAAAGAACGTTTCTTCCCGTTATTCTGCAATCAATTTCAATGGACAGCGTGTTGCAGGTTTTAATAATATTGAGTTAATTTCTGACAGACCTTTGGATATCAATCTCAGGGAAATCGAAGAAGTGGTAAGGGAATTTCCGGACAGAGCGATGATTATTTCGCTAATGGCAGATAACACAAGAGAAGCGTGGCACGAAATGGTAAAACGCTGTGAACAGACAGGCGCTCACGGCTTCGAGCTCAATTTTGGTTGTCCTCACGGGATGACCGAGCGCGGAATGGGTGCAGCTGTCGGGCAAGACCCGGAAATTGCAGGAATGATTGTGGAATGGGTAATGGAGGTCGCCACATTGCCGGTCATTACAAAACTGACGCCTAATGTTCATTCCGTGGTTCCGACAGGAAGAGCGGCAGTCAATGCCGGAACCAATGCATTATCTTTGATCAATACCATCCAATCTGTTACAGGAATCGATTTGGATACGTTTGTTCCGAATCCGAATGTTGGCGGACAATCTGTTTTTGGTGGCTATTGCGGACCGGCAGTTAAACCGATTGCGCTTAAAATGCTGACAACCATTTCGAAAGATCCTGTTACTTCCCAAGTTCCGATTTCAGGAATTGGAGGCGTTTCAACCTGGCAGGATGCGGTAGAATTTATGTTGTTGGGTTCTACTTCCGTTCAGGTGTGTACAGCTGCGATGAAATATGGATTCAGAATTGTGGAAGATTTATGCGAGGGTCTCAATAACTGGATGGACGAAAAAGGTTTTGAAAAAATCACAGATTTCGTAGGCAAATCAGTTCCTACAATGACCGAATGGGAAAAACTTGACCTCAATTTTCACATTGTTGCTAATATCAATCAGGACAAATGTATCCATTGCGGATTATGTCACATTGCCTGCGAAGACACATCACATCAGGCCATTTTCAAAGGTGACGGAATGCCTTACAATACTTACACCATCAACGAACCGGAATGTGTTGGCTGCAACCTTTGTAAGCTGGTTTGCCCGGTTGACAACTGCATTACAATGGAAGAAAAACGTGTTGCTCCGGACTATCTCAACTGGGTTCAGTTCCAGGAACAGGGTTTACCGCTGAATGATCATTAATTAGGATTTATTAAGATGAATATAATTGCACTATTTGGAGATAATAGCGTTGGGAAAACCCATACTTTTAATATTTTATATGACGAATTATTAAAAATAGCAGGAGTTACCAGTACAGGTAAAACAGCTTTTGGTAAGAGGGATTTTGAAGATATATTAAATTTTCCATTAGGAAGAAAAGTTGCTCTTTTCTCTATGGGAGATTATTCTAAAGCTACTATTGAGAAGATTAATAAATATAATTCTTTAGGTATAGACACTTTTGTATGTGCTTGTAATAATAAATTTAAGAATCCTATAAAGCTAATAAGCACATTCCCAAATAATATTTACTACAAATCAACTACAATGATTAAGACTGATTATAATACTCTAAATATGACGGATGCTTTAAATTTAATATCATTAATTTAGAATTTATTTATGAATATTAATCATTTACGCCTCGAAAACTTCTTCACCGAAATGTCCAAAATCGGGAAAATCGGTGAAACAGGAACTAATAGACCTGCGCATTCTCCTGACGAAAAAAAAGCATTTGAACTCGCTTCATCGTGGATGAAATTTGCTGGAATGACAACCAGAATTGACAACTTTGGGAATCTCATCGGAAGGTTAGAAGGAACTAATCCTGATTTGCCGGTTCTGATGGTTGGTTCACATCTCGATTCTCAACCTTATGGCGGAAGATATGACGGTGTTGCCGGCGTTCTTTGTGCGATTGAAGCAGCTATTACACTGCAAGAGAAGGGATTGAAATCCGAAAGAACTTTAGAAATCATTTCTTTTGCAGATGAAGAAGGCTGGCGCTTTAACAAAGGTTTATTTGGCTCGCGAGGAATTCTAGGAAGACTTGAAGAAGGCGAATTACAGAGAACAGACGCCAACGGAATCACAAGAGAACAGGCTCTGAAAGAATTTGGCTGTGACATAACAAAATTTAAAGAATCGGAATATAGAGACGGAAGCATCTATTGCTACCTTGAACTTCACATTGAGCAAGGTCCTGTTTTGGATATTCAGGAAAAACCGATTGCTGTGGTTTCGGGTATTTCCGGTCCGATTTGGCTGACCGTAAAACTGAAAGGAATGGCTGGTCACGCCGGTTCTGTTCCGATGCCAATGAGAAAAGATGCTTTGGTTGGCGCATCGGAAATCATTATTGCCCTTAACGAAATTGCCAATCAAGTCCCGGGAAATCCGACAGTTGGAACATGCGGAACAATCAAGGTTTTTCCTGCTTCCCGAAATATTATTCCGGAAGAAGTAGAATTTACGTTGGATTTGAGAGACATCGATCTGGAAAGAAGAAACCGTTACGAAAAACAATTATTAGATAAAATTGATGAGATTTCCAAAAAACATGGATTATCTTATGAAATATCCGAAGACTGGAAATCAGAACCGCGATATTGTGCGGATTGGATTAAAGATATCATCCGGAATAATTGTGAAAAAATCGGCTTACAAGATACACCGGAACTAATGAGCGGTCCTTTTCACGACGCAATGGCAATTTCTTATGCCTGCGATTACGGGATGATTTTTGTCCGCTGCAAAGATGGCATTAGTCACAATCCATTGGAGTATTCTTCGCCAGAAGATTTGGCTTTAGGAGCAGAAGTTTTGTACGGAACTATTCTGGATATTTTAAAAATCGAAAAATAATATCCTGTATCAATCTTTTTAATTTCTAAAGTCCCTAAATTTGGGACTTTAATTTTGAATATAATGAAAATAGTAGCATTTGCCGGAAGTAATTCCCGAGAATCCATTAATAAGCAATTAGCAGAATACGCAGCAAAACAATTCACAGGTGCAGAAGTAGAAGTTCTGGACTTGAACGATTACGAGATGCCAATGTTTAGCGTGGACAGGGAAAAGCACGATGGAATCCCGACTTTGGCATTGAGATTTGCAGAGAAAATAGATTCATCCGATTTGTTGATTATCGCTTTAGCAGAACATAACAGCTCTTATACAGTTGCTTTTAAAAATGTATTCGACTGGGTTTCCAGAATCAAAGACAGAAAACATTTTGGAGAAAAACCGGTATTTCTTTTGGCAACAGCAACAGGTCCTGGCGGTGGAAGACACGTGGTGGCTGCTTTTGAGCAAAGATCTAAATCCAGTGGCGCTAATATCCTTCAAAGTTTCTATCTCCCTAAGTTTAAAGAGACGTTTGATTCCGAAAAAGGTATTATAGATGAAGAAAAGAATGCTGAGTTTCAGGAGAAATTATCTGCTGTTAAAAATTTTTTTGGATAAGATTTTGGATATTAATGTTAAGATTGCTTAACTTTGTCATCAAAGAAAGAAAATGAAAATCATACAAGTTCATTTCCAGCCGCAACCTAATTCTTGTCAAAAGAATTACACAAGCGCCTCTGAACTTGTCAACAAGAATAACGGCCGATAATCTCTAAGATTGTCGGCTTTTTTATTGTCCAAAATTGAAAAAGTAAGTTTGAAATAAATCTAATGAATTCCAAGATTCTTTCGGGTGTCAAAACCTGAAAGAATCGAAAGAATCGCAATTCTGAAAGTAAAAATGAGCAATACCTATAAATCAGCCGGTGTAGATAAAGAAGAAGGTTACAAGACTGTTGATAAAATCAAATCTGCCGTTGCTGAAACCCATAACAAAAATGTTCTTAACAATCTTGGAAGCTTTGGTGCGCTTTACGAAATCGCAGGTTACAAGAATCCGGTTCTGGTTTCCGGAACAGATGGTGTTGGAACCAAACTAAAGGTCGCTCTTGATTCTAAAAAGTACGACTCTATCGGAGTTGACTGTTTCGCAATGTGTGCGAATGATATCCTTTGCCACGGCGCAAAACCATTGTTTTTTCTGGATTATCTGGCTTGCGGAAAGCTGGATTCTGACATTGCAGCAGAAATTGTTCTGGGGATGGTCAATGCATGCAAGGATAACAATTGTGCTTTGATTGGCGGAGAAACTGCTGAAATGCCGGGGATGTATCAGCCGGGCGATTACGATGTGGCTGGATTTTGCGTAGGTATTGTTGAAAAGGACCAGATTATAGACGGTTCCAAAATCAGAAAAGGTAACAAAATCATTGCGATTCCAAGTTCTGGATTTCATTCCAATGGTTTTTCTTTGGTAAGAAAGATCTTTCCAAATTTTGAAGAAGAATTCGAAGGGAAACCTTTGTATGAGACATTGCTTGTTCCTACAAGATTGTATTACAAAGACATTCACAAAGTATTGGAAGAAGTTCCTGTATATGGAATTGCACATATCACAGGAGGCGGATTATACGAGAATGTTCCGAGAATCATTCCGGAAGGGCTTTGCGCAAGTATTGATGAATCCAAAATTAAAGTTCCAACAGTGATGTTAGAACTGGAAAAACGAGGAAACATCGACAGAAAAGAAATGCACGGGACGTTCAATATGGGTGTGGGAATGGTTTTAGTAACCGATGAGAATCATATTGACAAAATCCTTGACCTTTTGGAAGATGCTTACGAAATTGGGGAAATAACAGAAGATTTTGAGAAAATTAAATTGTATTAAACACAAAGTCACAAAGCCTTTGCACAAAGAGCACAAATTTGCGAGTCTTGTGAATCCTTTTGTGTCTTTGTGGTTAGATTATGAAGAATATCACTATTTTAATTTCAGGTTCAGGAACCAATTTGCAAAGAATTATTGACTGCATTGACAATGGTAAAATCCGGAATGCGAAAATCAATCAAGTCATTGCTGACAGAGAATGTTTCGGATTGGAAAGAGCAGAAAAACATAACATTCCGAATCAATTAATCAAACGAGGAAAGGACTTTTATGAGAATTTAGAAAAAGCAATTCCCGAAAATACAGATTTGATTGTTCTGGCAGGTTTTCTATCGATTTTAAAACCAGAATTCTGCGAAAAATGGAGCGGAAAGATTATTAATATTCATCCGGCGTTGTTGCCCAAATTTGGTGGAAAAGGAATGTGGGGCCATCATGTTCACAATGCTGTGATTGAAGCTGGCGAAAAAGAAAGTGGTGCAACCGTTCATTTTGTGACTTCGGGAATTGATGAAGGCAAAGTTATTCTGCAGGGAAAATTTGATATTGATGAGCATGATACAGCAGAAACATTAGCTCAAAAAGTTCATCAGATTGAATATGATATTTTCCCAATAGCCATTGATTTGGTTCTTAATAAATAGACTTTATTAAGTTAAAGTAAAAATTATATTTTGATTCATAAAATATTTTGATATAGTAGTTTATGAATTTTAATTCAAATTAACTTTAATTTTTAAAAACGAAACTAACAGCTCCGTTGGAGCAATCTAATAATAGAAATCCGGAGGTGAAAGAACCGGTAAATCACAGTTTGAATAAAGCTGTAAAAAGTAAAATTGAAAGAAAGAATGAGTAAAAAAAGAGCATTGATCAGTGTTTCTGATAAAAGCGGTTTGGTAGATTTTGCCAGATTTTTGGAAGCTAACAATTACGAACTGATTTCCACAGGCGGCACTTTCAAACATCTGAAAGATGCCGGACTTAATCCAATCCAAATTGATGAAGTGACCGATTTTCCGGAGATGCTGGACGGAAGAGTGAAAACGCTTCACCCAAAAGTTCACGGCGGATTACTGGCAGTTCGTTCCAACAATGAACATATGAAAACAGTTCAGGAGTACGGAATCGGACTGATTGATATGGTAATCGTGAATCTTTATCCGTTTTTTGAAAACGTGAACAAGGCTATTTCTCTTGACGAAAAAGTAGAATTCATCGATATTGGCGGACCTTCTATGTTGCGTTCTGCGGCTAAGAATTTTAATTCTGTAACAGTTTTGACTGATGTTAATGATTATGAAATCGTTAAAAATGAAATGTCAGAAAACGGTGATTCAGCCATCGAAACCAGAAAAAAATTGGCCGGAAAAGTATTCAATCTGACTTCTGCTTATGATGCAGCGATTTCCAGTATGCTTTTGGATGAAGAATATCCTACTTATTTGAATGCTTCTTACAAAAAGGTTTCTGACCTTAGATATGGTGAGAATCCTCATCAGTCTGCAGCTTATTATACTTCGACTTTCGAAAATGGTGCAATGAAAGATTTTGAGATTTTGGGCGGTAAAGAATTGTCTTTCAATAATCTTCGTGATATGGATTTGTGCTGGAAAGTCGTCAACGAGTTCAAAGAAGAAATGGCTTGTTGTGCCGTTAAACATTCTACACCTTGCGGTGTTGCGGTTGGAACTTCAGCTTTGGAAACTTACACAAAAACTTTTGAATGTGACCCGATTTCTATTTTTGGTGGCATCATTGGAATGAATTATAAAGTAGACGCTGCAACAGCAGAGGAATTAAACAAAACCTTCCTTGAGATTGTAATGGCGACTGACTTTGATGATAAAGCTTTGGAAATTCTTAGAAAAAAGAAAAACCTTAGAATCATCAAAATCAAAAATTCAGTTACTGACAAACAGGTTTGGGTAAAAATCGATGGCGGAATGCTTGTTCAGAATGCTGATGATCAATTTTCAGACGATATCAAATTAATGACAGAAACGGCTCCAACAGAAGAGCAGAGAAAAGCTTTGTTATTCTCTCAAAGAGTTGTTAAATATGTGAAATCCAATGCGATTGTTGTATCAAACGGTGTTCAGGCAATCGGAATTGGCGGAGGACAGGTGAACAGAATCTGGGCAACACAACAGGCCATTGAAAGAGCAAAAAAGAAATTCGATGGCGAGTTGGTTCTGGCTTCGGATGCGTTTTTCCCGTTCAGAGATGTAGTGGATTTCTGTGCTCAGGAAGGTATCAAAGCGATTATTCAGCCGGGTGGAAGTATGAAAGACAATGATTCTATCGAAGCAGCGAATGAGCACAAGATTCCGATGTTGTTCACGGGAATGAGACATTTTTTGCATTGATTAAGCTTAACCACAAAATCACAAAGATTTTAACACAAATACAAAGTTTTTATTCTATGTGAGTGTTGGGTTGAACGTAGTCGAAGTATTGAAATATAAATTTAAACCCTTTCAGAGTTTCAAACTCTGAAAGGGTTTGTTTGATAATTAATAAAAATCAACTGTAAAAATTATCATTCATTCGGCGGATTTCTGATTATGATGAATTATCGATTTTTTGTTTAATTAATTTTATATTTCTGATAAAATTTAGCTTCAAAAGTCATTCAAAAATCGAAATAATATTTACATTTGAGACCAAATTCTGGATATGAGTATTTTCAATGATACAAAGCTCGCATTTGCTGATAAAACGGATGCTCAGCTCAAAAAAGCCTACTGGATGTTCAAAGCGATTGAACAGCCTGCATTGACCAATATTGGTGTTTCTCTTCTCAATTTTACCGTTAAGAACAATTTTCCGTTTGTGGATGGGATTGTGAAGCAGACTTTATTCGAACAGTTTTGCGGTGGCGAAACCCGTGAAGAAAGTATGAAGGTTGTGAAGCAGATGTTCAAACGTGGCGTTGGAAGTATCTTCGATTATTCGATTGAAGGTAAAGAAGAGGAAGAGGTTTTTGATGCGGTTTGTAAAGAGATTAAAGATATTGTCAGATTTTCTGTAGGAAATCCAGCGATTCCGTTTATTGTTTTCAAGCCAACAGCTTTTGGGAGAATTGATATTTATGAAGAAGTTGGAAAAGGGAAAGAATTGACAACAAGCCAGAAAGAAGAATGGAATAGAGTAGTTCAGCGTTTTGATGAAGTTTGTCAACTTTGTTTCGAAAGCGATAAAAAAGTAATGGTAGATGCGGAAGAAACCTGGATGCAGGATGCGGCTGATCAACTTTGCGAAGAAATGATGGAGAAATACAATAAGGAAAAAGCCATTGTCTGGAACACAATCCAAATGTACAGAACCGGTCGTCTGGAATATATGAACGCTCATCTGGAAAGAGCCAGAGAAAAAGGTTATTTCATTGGTTATAAGATTGTTCGCGGTGCATATATGGAGAAGGAAAGAAAAAGAGCCGAAGAGCAAAATTATCCGGATCCGATCCAGCCAACCAAACAGGCAACGGATGATAATTACAATGCCGGAATCGATTTTGTAATGGCGCATCTGGATAAAGTTTCAGCATTTTTCGGGACGCATAATGAGAAGTCAACCGAGCTGGTGATGGATAAAATGAAAACTAAAGGGTTGGAACACGATAATCCGCATATTTATTTCGGGCAGCTTTATGGAATGAGTGATAATATTACTTATTATCTTGCCGACAAACATTATAATGTTGCTAAGTATCTTCCATATGGACCTGTAAAAGATGTTGTTCCTTATCTTACAAGACGTGCACAGGAAAATACCTCTGTTGCCGGGCAAACCGGAAGGGAATTAGGATTGATACAAAAAGAATTGAAGAGAAGAAAATAGAAATTAGAAAATCCGCTGTGAGGCGGATTTTTATATTTACTAGTTATGATTAAAAAATAATTAATATTTCCAGTCTAATTCGATATTTTCCTTGACAGCATATTTTTCTTTTAAAATATTTAGAATTTGTTTAAATTCTACATTAGACAAAATCTGACTTTTCGGAATAATAAAACTTTCTTCTGTTTTGAGTTTTAAATAATAATAATCATTCGTCTCATTGATTTGTTCAAAGCTTTCATAATTAATTTTTGATTCCCCAAGTGAATTTTTGATATTTAATGTCTCGGTATCAAAATTATAATTTGAAATTAAGCCAATTCTTTCTTTGTAGTTTTCTTGGATGAATTTTTTATAATGAGATTTATATCTCCATTTTAATATAAAAGGATAAGACATTAAAATGATAAGGCAAATAGGAATGAAAAACCATAAGCCCGATTTATCTTTATTATAAATATTTACTCCAAAGAAAGTAAAAGCAATAAATACAATTATAAAACTTTTACGTTTTTGTTTTATTACGTTCTTACTTTTTGAAGCTGTATATAACTGATATATTAGATAATCTTTTTCATTCAAGCTGTAATTTAAATTTAAGTTCATTTGATTTCTTATGTATTATAGTTTTTATTTCCTCTTCTCCACTTTCACAGCCTGCCGAGCCAACAACTTCCAGCCATTTTTAGTTTTCTGCCAAACGTATAGAATATCTAGACTCACTTCTCCAGGTTCCTTTCCGAGATCTGCAGTTTTGGCAAACAAATGATTTCGGACAATTGCAGTTTTATCTACGATTTGAATATTTTGATTGGTATTTTCAATAGTCAGGAAATTTGATTTTTTGCTGACCAGTTTTTCTACAAATTCTTTAGCATCATCAATGTGACCACCGGAATGGCCGTAAGTCAGTTCCGGAAGAATCAATGATTCTAAAACAGCTTTATCACCACTGATCATTGCTAATCTGAGTTTTTCTGACACTTCGGCAACCGATTGTTGATCGTTATTTTTTTGTGCAAATAATATCGACACAACAAAAATGCTGAATGCTAAAAAAAATTTCTTTACCATAATTACTTTAATATTTGAATCAAAGATAATCAACATTCGTTTTTAAAGTTATTCAATTTTGATTTTCCGCATCGGTTACTTTATAAGTATCCTCAATTACAGCATCTGGAGACGCATTTTCAAATTTGATTTTCTGTGGTTTCAAATGAAACGTTTTTTTTGTGGAAGGCATTTCTTCTTCTATTGTATTGATAAGCTCCTGAAATAGTTCTCCTTTCATCACATCATAATCAAGAGATTGATGGCTTCCGGCACCCATATTGAAAGTTTCGATATTGGTTAACAGCAAATCTTTACCGAAATATTTGTAATGACTGAAAAGATTACCACTTGGACCAATCCCATAAAGTTGAATGCTCAAAATACCCTTGTCAATAGAAACATCTTCTGTGTCATAAAATTTGAAATCACTGTCGTTATATTCTGCAGGCATTGCAAGATGCGAGATTTTATCCAACCGATAAGTTTTATCTTGATTTTGTAGAAGTACCAGCACAGGGCGAAGTGCCGTTTTATTTTTCTTGTCTTTTCTTACAATGACAATATCATCTAATTTATCGCCATTCAAATCGCCATCTGCTTGATATTGTATTTCGAAAATATCAGGTTTGGTGATGAAATCTTCCACTTTCTTTCCGGTTTTCGGAAAAACATAAGCCGAGTCTTCATCGGGCTCATCAGATTTATTTTCCAATGTTTCTGTTTTGGGAACTGTTGCCTTTTCTTGAGAAGTTTTCTCTTTCTTGTTGCAACTAAAAATTATTATAAGTGCAGATATAATTAAGACTGGTTTTTTCATCATAGTTAGTGTTAGAATATTTCTAATGTCTATTGTCACAATCTATATAAAACTCGGGATATGAATGGTCTAAAAAAGTTATGGATGGGCAGCCAAATGATTCTGATACAAAACCAAAAATAACAGGTGGTTTATTTTTGAATAATTTTCCCGTCCATTGCCAATCGTTATATTCGTTGTTATTGATAAAGTTCAAAGGGTTGAATTCTGCGCCTTCTCCTGTTTTATATGTCTTTGCGAAAATAACTTTGTTGTTTTTAACTACAGCTAATAGCCTTTTAGAAATGCCGTATTCGCCTTTGTAATCCTGAATATAATAGATAAGGTTTTCAAATTTTGCTTGGTAAGTATTTTCTAAATTCTTTTCATTTTTCAATGCCAAAGGAAATTTCTCATGACTTGTTTTCTGCCAATGTACCGGAACAACTTTTTCACCGGAAAATGGATTGCTTTTTCCAAAAGTGGCTAAGGAATAATTAGTTTTATCCATCGCTACATCCTGAGAAATTTCAGGTTGATTAAGTTCGAAACCAACCATATAATTGTAATGAGAAATTTCTTCACCTTCACTGGTATAAAGGTCAAGATTGGCAACTGATTTCAACTCATGAACCGGGAATTTTTGCAATTTTGCATCCCTGTAATTGTAAAGAAATAATGTGTCAGTTTCCGAAAGAGAAGTTCCTTTTAGTAATTTTTCTCTATAAATTCCTGTTAGTTCAAAATGTTTTAACTCCGCAAAAGTCTTGGTTTTTTGATTTTCAATAATGTCGTTCGGAATAGCTAAAGAATCATTGTAAATATCAGACATAGAAACAAATATATCGTACTTGCCGGTATTTTCCATAGAATATAAATCGAAGACATGAAAATTGGAAAGATTTTTCTTTTCGGTAGAAATTGTATCAATAGTAATTTCCTGTTTATCAATGGTTGCAATTTTTTTGACTTCTTTTTTACAAGATAAAAGGCATAATGATACACCGAGTATGAAAAGTTGTTTTTTCATCGTTTAGTTTTAATTTCAAATATAGTTTAAAAATGGTGTTATTCTCAAAAAGCTTTTACAATACAAAAAATATGCAAATACAATTGACGTATTATCCTAAAAACAGTTATCTTTAATTATAAATATTTTAGTCGTTGAATCCAATTCTAGATATCGTTATCCGGTCATTATCGGTTTATTTTTTTATGGTTATTGCCGTGCGTGTTTTTGGCAAAAATCAATTGTCACAGCTCAATGCAGGTGATGTGATTCTTTTGCTTTTGATAAGTAATGCAGTCCAAAATGCAATGGTCGGCTCTAACAGCAGTCTGGAAGGCGGAATTGTTGCTGCTTTGGTCTTGTTTGTTGCGAATTTTGTCGTGAAGAAATTTATTTTTAAAAATCAGAAAGTAAAAGAACTGATTGAAGATCATCCTTATATTCTTGTAAAGGACGGAATAGTGTATCCGGAAATCTTGAGAAAGGTCCAAATCTCAGAAGACGAATTGGAAGAGGCTGTTCACGAGCACGGGATCGAAAAAGTGGCTGACGTAAAATTAGCGATTCTGGAAGTGGACGGAAATATCAGTGTGATCTCTACAGATAAAATCTCAGATCAAACGCACTATTCCAGACATAAAACGAAGCTTAAACGGAAGTTTAGAAATCAATAGAGCAAGTCATAAAAACACTTCGACTCCAATCAGTGTGACAAATCTGATACTAAATGTTAATTCAGCGATGTCAGTCTGAGCGGAGTCGAAGACTTAAAAAAAAGTAAAGTGTGATTTACGCTAAAATAGTAATTCCTTTCTCAACCAAATCATAAATTGTGTTTCTCGCACTGTCTGGTTTTACATTTACAGCTTTTGTTCCGTTAAAATGTAAACAAGTAATAAATCCGGCATTGAAAGCATCAATCGCAGTGAATTTCACACAATAATCCAAAGCCAATCCCACAATCTCTACTAACTGAATATCATGATACTTCAGAAAATCTTCTAATCCGGTTTTCATAAAATGATTGTTATCCTGGAAACCGCTGTAACTGTCAATTTCGGAGTTTTTTCCTTTTTGGATAATATGAGTGACTTTATCACGGTTCAGATCTTTATGGAATTCTGCTCCAAAAGTTCCCTGAACACAATGATCCGGCCACATAAACTGTGGAACGCCGTTTAGAGAAATGGTTTCACCAACATTTTTTCCATTGTTTGAAGCAAAACTTTTATGATTTGCCGGATGCCAGTCTTGAGTTAAAACGATTTGGTCATACTCATTTTCTTCCATCAGGAGATTGATGTAAGGAATGATGCTGTTAGCTTCCGGAACGGCTAATGCGCCGCCTTCACAGAAGTCATTTTGCATATCAACTATTATAAGAGCTTTTTTCATATTTAATTAAGGTTATTAAAAATACAAAATGTCATTCTGAAAGAATCTTACCAATCATGATTTTCTTCTCTCGGAATGACATATTGACATTAAAATCCAGGAATTATCCTAAATATGGATATTTATAATCTTTTGGAGACACAAAAGTTTCCTTGATGCTTCTTACAGAAACCCAACGCAGAAGATTCATTTTAGAACCCGCTTTGTCATTAGTACCGGACGCTCTGGAACCTCCGAAAGGCTGCTGACCAACAACTGCTCCGGTTGGCTTGTCATTGATATAGAAGTTTCCTGAAGCATTTTCCAAAGCCTTGTAAGCTTCTTCAATCGCGTATCTGTCCTGCGCAAAAATAGAACCTGTCAAAGAATATTGAGTCGAAGTATCGACCAGTTTCAGAGTCTCGTTCCAGTTTTCATCTTCATAAATATAAACCGTTAAGATCGGACCGAAGATCTCCTCAACAATACTTTCGTAATATGGATTGATTGTTTCGATAACTGTCGGATGAACAAACCAGCCTTTGGAATCGTCGTATTTTCCGCCTATGATTACGTTTGCATCACTTGCAGCATTTGCTCTGTCAATATAACCTTTACATTTTTCGAAAGAGTTTTTATCAATGACAGCATTTACAAAATTAGAAGGATCTTCCGGAGAGCCGATTTTGATCGTTTTGATCTGAGCTTCCATTACAGCTTTTACATCATTCCAAAGGGATTTAGGAATATAAGCTCTGGAAGCAGCAGAACATTTTTGTCCCTGATATTCGAATGCACCTCTCACCAAGCCTGTTGCAACTGCTTCAACATTAGCAGAAGGATGAACCATTACAAAATCTTTTCCTCCGGTTTCTCCAACGATTCTAGGGTAAGATTTGTAGTTATGGATATTGTCGCCGATCATTTTCCACATACCTTGGAATACTTTGGTAGAACCTGTAAAATGAAGACCTGCAAAGTCCGGATGCGCCAAAACTTTCTCAGCAGTTTCTTTCCCGTCTGTGAAAATCATATTAATTACACCATCCGGAAGTCCGGCCTCTTTCAAAACGTCCATAATCACTTTCGCAGAATAAACCTGCTTATCAGACGGTTTCCAAACCACAACATTTCCCATAAGAGCCATACAAGTCGGAAGATTTCCGGAGATAGCTGTGAAGTTGAAAGGTGTTACCGCAAAGCAGAACCCTTCCAGCGGCCTGTATTCTACACGGTTCCAGATACCTTTGTCAGAAACAGGCTGCTCCGCATACATCTCTGTCATAAACTCTACATTGAAACGTAAAAAGTCTATGAATTCACAAGCTGCGTCAATCTCAGTCTGATGAACATTTTTGGATTGTCCGATCATTGTTGCAGCATTGATGATATCTCTGTATGGTC
This sequence comes from Epilithonimonas pallida, assembly GCF_900182975.1. NCBI lineage: Bacteria > Pseudomonadati > Bacteroidota > Flavobacteriia > Flavobacteriales > Weeksellaceae > Epilithonimonas > Epilithonimonas pallida. The sequence goes on from NZ_FXUO01000012.1 coordinate 38,072, forward strand.
CGGCAATCAATTCAGCAGCTTTCAAAAAGATAGAAGCTCTGTGTTCCCAACCCAGGGCATTCCATTTTGATTTTGCTGCAAGAGCCGATCCGATTGCTTGGTCAACGTGAGACATATCGCCTTCGAAATAAAAGCCAAAGTTGTGCTGATGATCCTGTGGTGAGCTTAGTTTTATTTTTTTGTCTGTTTTTACTTCTTTTCCACCGATGATCATTGGAATTTCTGTTTTTTCTTTCCACATTTTTTTATAAGTGGCAATCAGGCTTTTTACCTCGTCAGAACCGGGGATATAAGCTTTTACAGGTTCATTGATAACGGCAGGAACCTTAGAAATGGCTTTAGACATAATTTTGAATTTTGATTTTTACAAATTTACAATCTAAAATATTAATGTTAAAATATTTTGACTACAATAAATTTTTATATATTTGAATAGTTAAACAAATATTTAATTAAGTTATGATCAAAAAATTACTTTTTGCTGGTGCATTAGCACTGGCTTTTAATTCAGTAAATGCTCAGTCTGTAATCTTTGAAGATAGTTTCGAAACTTATACAGACTTTGCCATTGCTAACGTAGGAAGCTGGACACTTAGAGATGTAGATTTGAAAACAACTTATGGTTTTCAGGGGGTTACGTTTGCCAATTCAGGAGTTGCAAAATCTTTTCAGGTTTTCAATTCTACAACAACAAACCCGGTTTTGGATCCTACAGAAACTTCTGACTGGACAGCTAGAACTGGAGATAAGGTAATGGTATGTTTTGCTGCTACATCTTCTCCATGGAATAATGACTGGTTGATTTCTCCACAGATTCAGCTTGGTACAAACGGTAACAAATTAAGCTTCTGGGCTAAGTCTTGTGATGCAGATTATGGTTTGGAAAGATTTAGAGTATATGTTTCCACTACTGGAACAGCAGTAGCTAATTTTGCTTCAATATCAAATGTTATCACTACACCGGATGATGCAACTTGGTATGAATATACTTATGATCTGGATGCTTATGCAGGACAAAAAGTTTATATTGGTATCCAATGTACATCTCAGGATCAATTTGGTTTTGCGATTGACGATTTCAAAGTAGAAGGAAACATCCTTGGAGTATCAGATGTAAACAAAAAATCTGTTTCTGTCTATCCAAACCCTACAACGGATTATCTGACATTCAGCCAAAAAGTTAATTCTGCTGAAGTTTATGATATGGCAGGTAAACTTGTTTCTTCTCCAGCTGTTGTAGATTCTAAAATTGATGTTAAATCTTTACAGAATGGAACTTATGTATTAAAAATCAATACAGAAGCTGGTCCTATTACTCAGAAATTTATCAAAAAATAATTTTGAAAGAAATTATAATTTAACCCTCTTGTTTAAGAGGGTTTTTTTATTGATTCAAGGCAAAATGAAAAAGAAAACTGCACAAAAATGCATGATGCTCCCACCTAAAACAAATAGATGCCAGATCGGATGGTAAAATGGTCTCCGGTCTTTGGCATAAAAATAAATTCCAAAAGTATAACATAACCCGCCCAATATGATAAAGGTTAATGCACCGGTGGAAAGGTTTTCTATCATTGGTTTAATAGCAATAATGGCTGTCCAACCCATCAAAGCGTAAAGCGAAAGAGATATTTTTTCATTATTCCTAAGCGGAGAGAATTTGAAAATAAAACCAATTAAAGCCATTCCCCAAATCACACCAAACATTGTCCATCCCCAAGCGCCTTTCAGTCCGAGTAATGCGATGGGCGTATATGTTCCAGCGATGAGAAGATAGATGCTTAGATGGTCGATTCTCTGGCAGATTTTTTTCCATTTCAGTTTGTAAACAGCGTGATAAACGGTAGAAGCAGAGTAGAGTATAATCAAACTCAGTCCAAAAACCAAAGATGATGCAATTGCAATAGAATTTTCGCTAATAACGGAATAAGTAATCATCAGAACCAAAGCCACCAGAGATAGAATCGCTCCAAAACCGTGGGTAATAACATTATATAACTCTTCCTTTTTTCTATTCTTCTTCGGCATAATCTTGATTTTGAAGTAAAGTTAGTTATTAAACTTTTGACAAGTTGTGATTATTGTCAGAAAGATCTTTATTTTAACAGAGTTTTATTACTATTAACATCATTTAAAATTCTTAGTTTTGATAAAAATTAAGAAATGAAGATTCTCCTCTTGATTCTGTTATTTATTTCACAAACTTACTTTTCCCAATCAGTTTCCGATAATCTGGACAAGTCTGTTAAAGAAATGTTGTCGACATCCAACGCTTTGTCGGCCAATCTTTCTTTCTATGTTTCGGATGAGAACGGGAACTTGGTTTATGAATACAATGGGAACAAAGGACTTTCCACAGCCAGCACGCAAAAGATTTTTACTTCGGCTGCGGCTTTGGAAACGTTGGGGAAGAATTATCAGTTTAAGACAACCGCTTCATATTCCGGGAAGATTTCTAATGGAAACCTGGACGGCGATTTTTACATCACTTCCAATGGTGATCCGACTTTGGGAACCTGGCGTTATGAGAACTATAAACCGGAGAATTTCAAACAGCAGTTATTAGAAGCTATCAAAAAATCAGGAATCAGGAAAATATCAGGCAATCTGATTGTTGATGATTCTTATTTTGATTTTCAAAGTACGCCTGGTGGTTGGCCTTGGAACGATTTGGGGAATTATTATGGTGCAGGAACGTTTGGTGTTAACTGGAGAGAAAATCAGTTTGATATTAATATTAATGGGAATCAGTTCAAAAACTTTTCTTACGATTTGGAGAATGTCAATTGGATCAATGAACTGAAAACGGGTGGAAGTTCTGACCAGAGTCTGATCTTCACTGCACCTCATTCCGAAACCGCAATGATCAATGGAATGTTACCCGCAGGAAAAGTATCAACAGTTTCCGGCGCAACCCCGAATCCACCAATGCAATTGGCTATCGAAATCAAAAAACTGCTGGAAGACAATGGCATTTCAATTTCCGGTAAAACCACGACTTATTATAATGAAAAGCTTGCCGGAAAATCAATTTTAAAAGCTCCGGTTCAGAATCAGATTTTTGAATATAAATCGCCAACTCTTGACAAAATTGTCTATTGGTTTTTAAGAAAAAGTATCAATCTTTATGGAGAAACGCTGATCAAAATAATGGCAAAAGAAAAACGAAATAATCCAACTTTTGAAACCGGTGTTGATTTTCTCAAAGATTTCTGGAAATCAAAAGGTATCAATCCGATGATGATCAATTTCGCGGATGGAAGCGGATTGTCACCCCAGAATTATGTTTCTGCAAAAGCCCAGGTTCAGGCTCTTTTATATGCTAAAAAACAAAAGTGGTTCGATGCTTTTTATGAAGGTTTCCCGACTCAGAATGGCATCAAAATGAAAAGCGGAACGATCAAGGACAGCAAATCTTTTGCAGGTTATCAGACTTCTAAAAATGGGAAGAATTATGTGTTTTCCATTATTCTCAATAATTATCAGGGCGGAAGCATCAGTAATGCTCTGTTCAAAATTCTGGATAATCTTAAGTAGAATTTTAACGCAAAGGCACAAAATTTTAATTTTAAATTATATTTTCAAAGCACAAAGATTTAACTTAGTTAAATAGAAACTTTGCGACTTTTATTACTAATCAATTAAATGAATTTTGCGACTTTGCGATAAAACAAAATGAACCGAATCAATTCTTTTCCACCAATTGTAGATAAAGATTCACAAATTCTGATTCTCGGTTCTGTTCCGGGTGTTAAGTCTTTGGAAATGCAGCAATATTATGCGCATCCACAGAATCAGTTCTGGAAAATACTATTTCACCTTTTTGATGAGGAATTTTCTTTGGACTATCAAGAAAGAATAGATTTATTGAAAGAAAACAAAATCGCTCTTTGGGATGTTATCGAAAGCTGCGAAAGAAAAGGAAGCCTGGATACGGAAATCGAAAATGAAATTGATAACAATATTCCTCAACTGATAAAAAATCATCCCAATATCAAAATCATCTTCTGCAACGGACAGAAGTCTTACAAAAACCTTCTGAAGATTCTAGGCAAGAATTTCAAAATCCCGATTAAAGTTTTGCCTTCAACAAGCCCACTTCATACGGTGAAGTTTGAGGAGAAATTGGAGAGTTGGAAGGTGATTAAGGATTATTTGTAAATCAACTATTCCAAATCTGCCAGGCTTTTTCCGCCTGCTGTTCCAGCATATAAAAACCATTCAAGGTTGTAGCGCCTTTTTCTGCACAATGTCTTAGAAAAGCGGTTTCTGAGGGATTATAAATCAAATCGATAACGTAATGCTTATCGGTAATCGCATCGAAAGGAAATTGAACAGAATCATCAACATTCGGGAAAGTTCCAACTGGTGTTGTCTGGATAATCAATAATGAATCTTTTACCAAATCTTCGGTCAGATTTTCAAAATTAATTTCGGATTTTCTGGAAACGGTTTGATGTTCGATGTTATGCTTATCCAAAATGTATCTCACAGCTTTCGCAGCACCACCATCACCCAGGATCAAAGCTTTTTTGTGGTAGTCTTTTTTATTAATGAGAAGAGTCTTCTCAAACCCGAAAGCGTCTGTATTATAACCGATTTTTTTTCCTTTTTGAAAACTTACACAATTCACAGCGCCAATTTGTAAAGCTTCGTCGCTCAGTTCATCAAGAAAAGGAATGATGGCTTGTTTATAGGGAATTGTGACATTCATCCCGACAAGATTAGGGTTTTCCAGAAAACGTGTAACATTTTCAATTTCAGAAATATCAAAGAAATTGTATGAATGATTTTTTAAAAATAATTTTTTGAATTTTTCCTCGAAATATTTTTTTGAAAAAGAGTAAGAGATATTCTTACCAAGTAATCCGAATTCCTGTTTTTCCATAGTTCAAATTTATAAAATATCATCACAAGAATCATTATAATTTTTTGATTCTTCTATTAGCCAAATTATTTTAGAATCTCTTTCCATTGGCGTAATTTTGGCTTTCGAAAAATCAAAATATTTAAAAATGAAGAACGTAATTCTTAACAACGGTACAGAGATTCCTGAGATTGGCTTTGGAACATGGCAGACGACAGAAAGTGTTCAGGAAACCGTGAAAATAGCTTTGGAAGTTGGTTACAGGCATATTGATACAGCCGATATCTATGGGAACGAAGCGCAAATAGGAGAGGCTATTGAAGAATCGGGTATCGCAAGAAAAGATCTGTATCTCACGACCAAAATATGGAACAGCAACAGAAGCGCACATGGTGTAAAATATTCTTTAGAACAGTCTCTCAAAAAACTGAAAACCGATTATCTGGATCTGCTATTGATCCACTGGCCTGCCAATGCGAAACAATTTGAAAACTGGAAAGAAATCAATGCGGAAACATGGAAGGCTATGGAAGAACTTTATAAATCCGGCGTTGTAAAAACCATTGGTGTCAGCAATTTTATGCTTCCGCATCTGGAAGCCTTGCTGGAAACTGCAGAAGTAATTCCGGCAGTTAATCAGATAGAGTTTCATCCTGGTTATGTTCAGCAGGGTGTTGTAGATTTTTGTAAAGAGAACGGAATTGCAATAGAAGCCTGGAGTCCTATCGGTTCAGGAAGATTGTTGAAGGATGAAGAACTGAAAGAAATTGCAGATCATTATGGAGTTTCTCCTGCGATTCTGTGCATTCAGTTTTGTCTTCAATCCGGCGTAATTGTTTTGCCTAAATCTGAAAATCCGGAAAATATAAAAAATAATCTTCTTTTTGAGAGATTTAAAATCACAGAAAGTGATATGAAGGCTTTGAAAGCTTTGGAAGAAACAGGTTTTTCCGGCTTAAATCCAGAAACGGTAGATTTCTAGGTTTGCACAATTAACAAGAGAAAAAGCAGTTTGAAATTTTTAAACTGCTTTTTTTATTGAGTATTATTTATCCATAAACTTTTAGAATTGATGAATGCAACCGTCTTGATTTAAAAAGTAGAGACAGATTAAACTTTTGAGAATAATTATTCAGCGGAACTGCTGGAATAATATCTTATTTTTTCTACAATTTCTCCAAGGTCAAAAGGTTTCGGAATGAAATCTATAGCGCCGCTTTCTATTGCGGAATCTCCCAGACCGCGGCTTGCAGACATGATCACCACAGGAATATTTTTAAAATCCTGATGCGCTTTTAACATTTTACAGATATCTCTTCCGTCTTCTCCGGATAGCCACATATCCATCAGGATAACATCCGGTTTTGAGGAGATCGTAAGAGAATTAAACATTTCGGATCCTTTTTCATAATTCATGACATCAAAGCCTTCCATATTAAGCATTAATTTCACTGAATCCAAAATTGCAGGACTGTCATCGACAACTATTATTTTTTTTGAATTTGACATTTTTTGTATATAATTCTAAGTAATTAGTGTGGGTTATCGGCTTTCGGAATCTCAAAACAAAAATCAGACCCTTTTCCTTCAACAGAATTTACAAAAATCCTGCCACCGCTTCTTTGGATAATCTCGGAAGAGATGTAAAGACCTAATCCAAGTCCCGGAAAGGTATGTTCCTTACTTCCGCTGACCCTGTAATATTGCTCAAAAACTTTATCTTTTTTATCCTCGGGAATACCAATTCCATAATCTCTTACAGAGAACAGGACGCAGCCTTCTTCGGTCAGTTTTGTAGTGATCTGGATTTTATCAGAACTTGGAGAATACTTGATAGCATTGCTGATAAGATTGCTCATTACCTGCGATATGCGATGTCTGTCTCCATAGATATTCCCGATATTCTCTGCTTCAAGATAGATCCTGTGGCTGGTGCTCATCTGTTGTTCTGTGATGATCTCGTTAACCAGTTCATCAAAATTAAAATCAGATTTATTGAGAAGGATTTTCCCGTTCTGGATTTTTGTAACGTCCAAAAGATCATTAACAAGTGCCGTTAATTTATTGATCTGGTCATCCATTTTTTTGGCAACATCCGCATTGTTGTTATCGTCCTGCTTTCTCAGATTCTTTTCAAGGTATTGAGAATAGAGCTTGAGGCTTGTTAACGGTGTTTTGAGCTCATGGCTTGCAATACCAAGAAAATTATCTTTCTGCTGCTGGAACTGCTTGAATTCATTAATATCTGTACAGGTGCCGATCCATTGGATAACATCTTCATTAGTATCTTTTATTGGAATTGCCCTGCCTAAAAACCATCTGTAAGCATCTTCTGATTTATAATCCCGGAACTGATATTCGATCTCATAGGGTGACTTGTTTTTCTGGCTATTATTCCAGGTCTGCATTGCCCTGCTGATGTCATCAGGATGCAGGATCTTATGTGTTGCCGCCTCTCTGTTATCTATCCCTTCAAACCCGGTATACTCATACCATTTTTTGTTATAGTAATCTATATTGCCGTCTTTATCCGCAGTCCAGACGATAATCGGGAGACTGTCCGCCAGGTTTCTGTATTTTTCTTCTTTTTCTTCGATCTCTTTTTTCGCGAGAACAAGATCGGTAACATTGGTTGCAAAATTCAGGATCGCGTAAACTTCTCCGTTGGGATTAATAAGCGGTTTATAAGAAAAATTAAAATATAAAGTCTTCAGTATGCCATCAACTTCCAGTAATACTTTATCTTCTTTTGCAGCGTATGTTTTTTTGGTTTTGAAAATATCTTTCAGAATATTAATGAATGGCTGACCGTCCAGTTCCGGTAAGGCTTCCGCTAATTTTTTTCCGATAACCGATTTGTCTTTACCCCAGGTGTGGAGCATTGTATCGTTTGCCATATCAATAATCAGATCCTCACCCTTATATAAGGCAATAGAGTAGTCGGATTCTTTGATCAGATTTTCGAATTTATATTCGGTTTCCGCAAGTTTTATTTCTGCTAAAACCTGCTCTGTCACTTCTGTTGCGACTACACTGATTCCTATGATTTCGCTTTCGTCATCGTTATAGATTGGTGCATAGATGAAGTCGAAAAAACATTTTTCGGTTATTCCGTTTCTTACCAGATAGCATTTCTCTTTATAACCTTTATAAGGCTTACCGGTAGTTTTTACATTCGAAAGAATTTCCATGAAAGGCTGACCTTCCAGTTCCGGCAATGCATCAATTAATTTGGTGCCGATAATTTGTGGAGGTTTTCCCCAGAGCTGGAGCATTTGCGGATTAGCAACCTTGATAACAAAATCGTCACCAATCAGCATAGACATTGCTATCGGAGCATGAACAAGCAAAAGCGCCAAAGAATCCTGAGAAATATTAGTTTTGATGAAATTCTTCATTATGAGATAGATAATAAATTTACTACAATCATTATTTATTTTGAAAATTTTTGTTTTCCTATCAGTAATTCGAAAAATAATCTGAAATCAGAAAGTAACGACCAGATGGGATATTTGAATGTGGCTGGCGTATTTTTTTCAAATACAGCATGGCTGAACCATGCAAAACCATACCCGAAAATCGGGCAATACCAAAGAAATCGCTCCTTTCCGGATTTGATAACATAAAAAACTACTATGAAAACCAACAGTATTCCAATGAAATGAAACACTTTGGTGAGTGGTTTACTGTGTTCTGTAAGATAAAATTGATAAAATTCCTTATAGGTTTTAATTCTGTTATGAGACTCCATTCCCGGTTTGATTTAGCTTGCTGTTTTTATATCCATAAAGGAAATAAATTATCAAACCTATAGCAAACCACAGTCCAAACCAGAACCAATTTTCATGACTCATCCCGGTTAACAGATAAAGACATGAACTAAGACCGATCAAAGGGATTAATGAAAGATTTTTAACAAAAGCCAAGCCACATAAAACCAGATTAACTATAATGAAAACTATAATTGCCAAACGGAATTCGCCTTCATTCGGATCACTGATATTCATTAAATTTTGAAAGAATGCCGGCTGGTAAAAATAGAAGAATATTAATCCGCCAATAAAAATTAATGGGAAAAATAATTTGCCATTAATATAAGGTAAATGGAATCTGCCTTTGATTTTTTCTTTTGGAGGCAGCATTAGAACACCACCGCAAACCAAAACGAAAGCAAAAATAGTCCCGATGCTTGTAAAGTCAAGAACGAAAGTTTTATCGGTGAACAGAATCGGAATACCAACTACAATTCCTGTGATAACTGTTGCAAAAGAAGGTACTTTGTTTTTGCTGTGAACCTCCTGGAATTTTCTTGGCAAAAGCCCGTCTCTGGACATTGCCATCCAGATTCTCGGCTGGCCCATCTGGAAAACCAAAAGAACGGTCGTAATTGCTACAATAGCAATGAGAGCAACGATGAATTCCATCCACGGAAGATTGAGATTCGATTTGTCAAATACAAACGATAAAGGGTCGCCGATTCCGTCAAATTTTCTGTAATCGACTAATCCGGTTAATACCAAAGTCAGAATAATATAGATAACGGTACAAAGTCCCAATGAGATCAACATACCTTTTGGAAGGTCTTTCTGAGGATTTTTGGTTTCTTCTGACAGAACAGAAATCGCGTCAAAACCGATATAAGCAAAGAAAACACCTGAAACCGCAGACATTACACCTGCAAATCCGTTTGGCATAAAGGAAGGTTCCGAAGCTATAGAACTTGTCGGAAACCAGTTCCCTGTATTCACATAAGCGACACCAACTGCAATTACGAGAAGAATCACGAATAACTTTAGAATCACAAAAAAGTTATTGAAGTTCTTACTTTCCTTAATTCCCTGATAACAAAGCCAGGTAATTAACCCGTTGATAACCAAAGCAGGAATATCAACAATAATTCTCAGATTTCCAATGACAGGAGCGGATTTCCAGGCATTAATCAATTCCGTATTAGTCGAATGATTGAGAACTGCTTTTTTAGCTTCTGTGTAACTGCAGGTAAAATAATCCGGAATATGAACCCCGATTCTTCCCATGAAACTGGTGAAATAATCAGACCATGAAAAGGCAACATAGATATTTCCGAAAGAATATTCCATAATCAAAGCCCAGCCAATAACCCAGGCAATCAATTCCCCGAAACTGGCGTAAGCATAAGTATAAGCACTTCCTGCGGTTGGAATCCTGCTCGCAAATTCGGCGTAACAAAGCGCTGTAAAAGCACAGGCAAAGCCACAAATCAGATATAAAACAATTACGCCCGGACCGCCTCGGAAAATCGCTTCTCCTAAACTGCTGAAGCTTCCCGCACCAATAATGGCTGCAATACCAAAAAATACAATATCCCAAGTGCCTAAAACCCGATTCAGTTGCCCGTTATCTGTATTTTCTGCGTAGTGTTTTCTTCTGAAAAGTGAACTCATATTAGGTTAAAAATTTATGAAAGAAACAAATGTAATAAAATTTTGATGTTTTTAACATTTTACTTAAAAATTAAAACAGATTGTAGCTGGAAAAGCTTGTTGTTTTCTCGGATTAATTCCACTTTTCTCCCACGCTTCTTCGGGAATTGTTCGGAAAAAGGATTTTTTTTCCGAAGAAGACCCGAAGGATTTCCGAACAATACCCGAAGGAATACAACATATGACCGGTCAAAACCAGTCAGAACCGGTCAAAACCGTTCAGGGGTGTACAGGCTGTTGCTTTCTGCAATACCTTCGTCTTACAAATTTTAAAAATCTTTGATATGGCAACATTAAACAAAGGAATCCTTGGCGGATTCTCCGGTAAAGTAGGAACAGTAGTAGGTGCTAACTGGCGTGGTCTGGACATCATCCGCAGCCGTCCTAAAATTTCAAAACGCAACCCAAC
>NZ_FXUO01000013.1:0-47165 GCF_900182975.1 Epilithonimonas pallida
TCTTTTTTTTGTAGCCATTCTATTGATTTTTTAATTAACTTTACAAAGTAACTGATTTATGCGATTGGGAAAGCTACCGAAGGTTTAGTTCAACATGGGTTTTGCAAGATGCGGGGTTGAAGTAAATCTCAGAAAATTTGTAGAAAATACCCGCAAAAACTTTTTCCATTTTTTAGTTTTTTCGTAATTTTAAAAAATGGAAAAAGTCTTTGCTAGAGATTGGCTCTCCTCTCCACTTTCGGTTTGCAGTAGCCCGCACCTCGCAAAGCCCTTTTCCGTTAACAGAAATATTAAACTTAAGTATATTAATTTCAAAATCAAATTTTATGAAAGCATTAGTTTATCATGGCGATCACAATATCGCTTTAGAAGAAAAAGCAAAACCTTCTATTATTAAGCCATCCGATGTAATTGTACGAGTTACGAAGACCACCATTTGTGGTACGGACCTCGGAATTTATAAGGGTAAAAACCTTTATATGCAAGACGGAATTACTCTTGGACACGAAGGTGTCGGAATTATAGAGGAAGTAGGAAGCAGCGTAAGTCAATTCAAAGTGGGAGATAAAGTTATCATTTCCTGTATATCTTCTTGTGGATCATGCGAATACTGTAAAAAACAACTCTACTCGCATTGTAAAGATGGCGGATGGATTTTAGGACACATGATAGATGGTGTACAGGCTGAATATGTAAGAATTCCACATGCAGACAATAGCCTTTACAAAATACCTGATACTATCAATGATGAAGTAGCGGTAATGATAAGCGACATTTTACCAACAGGACACGAAATAGGCGTTCAGTACGGAAATGTAAAACCAGGTGACGCTATCGCAATTGTTGGTGCAGGACCTGTGGGAATGTCTGCTCTTTTAACAGCTCAGTTTTATTCTCCTGCGATCATTATTATGATTGATTTGGATGATAATAGATTAGAAATGGCTAAGGAATTAGGAGCTACCCATGTTATTAATTCGGATAGTCAAAACGTTTTAGAAGAACTGAAGAAAATTGTAGGAGAAGATGGTGTTGATGTGGCTATTGAAGCGGTAGGTATTCCACCCACTTGGAATATATGCCAAAAAATAGTAAAACCAGGAGGAAACATTGCTAATGTGGGAGTCCATGGAGCAAAAGTAGATTTTGAAATTCAAGAACTTTGGATAAAAAACCTTACGATAACCACTGGGCTTGTCAATACAAACACCACCCCAATGCTTATCAAAGCAGTTGCAACCAATAAGTTACCTGTAAAAAAATTGATTACGCATCATTATAAACTTTTCGAAATTGAAAAGGCTTATGATGTGTTTTTGAATGCTTCTAGAGAAAAAGCAATGAAGATAATTATAGATGTAGAATAATACTTCTGCTAACAAAGTGTATAGTTAATGGCGGTTTAATGCTGTAATTCAAGGTTTTAGCATTTAGTAACCCAAGTGTTAAACCGAAAGTTAAGTGCTTCAAAATCCGCCACTAACCATACACAAACACGTTATCTGCAAGCATATCCAAACCCATTTCATAGAAGGAATTTCACAAAAAAACTATCTAAGAATTTAAATTATAGTAATTTTATCTTAACAAAAAGTATTAACAAACAATGAAATATTTATATTTAGCATTAGCGATTGTTCTTGAAGTTTTAGGTTCAAGTTTTATGAAAGCATCTGACGGATTTTCAAAACTTTTACCCACGACAATAACAATAATAGCATATATTGCTTGCTTTTTCTTCCTTTCTCAAGCATTAAAATCAATACCTTTAGGAATTGCTTATGCGATTTGGGGAGGTTTAGGAATTGTCCTAACTGCATTGATTTCAGTAATTATCTTTAAACAATCTTTGGATTTACCAGCAATTATTGGAATTATTTTGATTGTTGCAGGTGTTTTTGTTATGAACTTTTTCTCTAAATCTTCAACACACTAAAAAATGCCTGCAGATAATAGCTAAGTTTTCGTTGCGTGCGAAGCACGAACAATGAAAACCCTGTTGAACGGAAGCTTCGGGAGCTTTTTTCAACATTATGGGTTTACCGACGAAGGATTTTAAAGATATACAGGAGACTTTCAGAAAGGTCTCTTTTTTTGTTGGTGAATTTGGTGGTTTTTCCAGGTTTTATCGTGTTTTCCTTTACTTTTGGGCGTAAATTCCCTTACCCAAAATGCTAGATTTTAGGCGTTTCATAGTTTTGGCTCATCTCCAAAAACCAACTTGGCGGACCGCGCAAATCGAACGTCGCAATCGTTACCAAATTTCCAATTTTGCAGCAAGTACATTTTGGCTGAAAAGCTTTGGGTGGAAGCTTTTCTTTGGGCTGGATGCCTAAATTTTGTTGCAGATTTTTAAGCTTGATACGCTTCCAGGTGCTGCTCAAAAAACCATAATGACGGATTTTCACAAATCTTTTGGGCAAAATATGCATCACAAAACGGCGGATAAACTCCTCGTGGCTCAAAACCATCTGCTTTTTGATGCCTTTTTGGCGGTAATCTTTGTAAGAAAAAGTGACCGTCTCCGCATCAATTTTTCTGATTCTCTGGTTGCTGACTGCGATTTTGTGGGTGTATCTGCCAAACCTCCTGTTACTAAGCACTACAGGCAGTTTTTTCTCTCTTTTAATTTCCGGAAGACTTAGAAAATCGTAGCTCAAACCTTCCGATTTCAACAGAAACCGAAGTCCGTAAACGGTATGTTTAAAATACGATTGCGAAGGCGATTTAGATTTTTTCTGAAGGTAAAAAAGGTAATCATGAATTTGATCTGAATCGAGCTCTGTAGGAATTTTTCCGAAATGCAGCGACACCGCAGCGACGTGTCTGGAGTAATTTTGAAACGTACTTTGGCTTCTTCCCAACACCGAAACCGTACGTTCAAACCTTTGCAAAAGCTCCGCAAATCCCGGAACTTCGCGCTTTGCCTGATTGATGATCTTGTTTTCTCTGAGCTCTTCTAAACTCTTTTTTTTGTTGCCATTCTATTGATTTTTAATTAGTTTTACAAAGTAATCAAAAATATGCAGACGGGGCTACCGAAGGTTTAGTTCAACAAGGAGTTTGCAAATGACGGTATTTAACCGGTTAACGCTGATAGTTATCTTCCAACACCTTGATAATGTCGCTTTCACGGAAAAGGATTTTCCGTTCGAGCTTGATAAAAGGTATCAGTTTGTCATCCCTGTACTGTTGTAATGTTCGTTTGCTGATGTGTAGCATTTCGCAAATCTGTTCGCCTGACAGGTAGATTTCCCCTTTTAAGAGTGGATGAAAATATTCCCTGATATACAGCAGTTCATTTTTGATACCTACCACAGCTTCGAGCAGGGCAAGCATATCTTCGTTTGAATTTCCAATCTGTTTCATTTCTTTTGCTTTTTTAATGGTCGCTCTCCCTGCATAAGTAACTCCACTTCGGATAATCTGAAATACGTTTTCCGATTGATTTGCGTTGCTCCAAGAATGCCTTTTGCCCTATACGTCTGCAACGTTCTTTTGCTGATGTTGAGCAATTGGCAGGCTTCCTGTTGGTCGAGCCATTTAGTTGCCTGTTGCAGTGCTTTGTAGGGTGTAGTCATTTCCGCTATCAAATTGGAAACTTCCTTAACTTCCCTATGCAATGCTTTCAAAATCTGAATGTCTAAAACTGTTATTTCCATATCTGCATCATTTAAACCTCTAAAATAAAAGCTATTCACATAGGTCATTTTAATGTTGCATCCGATGGCGGTATTTGGCGTACAGTTGCCAAATACTAGGCTATAATCCTAACTTTGGTTTCTTACTTTTAGGACGAGACTGTTGCGTTATGATTGTATTGTCCATTTTTAAAGCAGGCTTTTTATAGGTCTGTATAGCCTGATTTTTTTCTTCATTTTTGAAGTCCGAACGGATAAGCGTTTTTGTCGCACCTATTATGCTTTCAGGTTCGGAAGTCTGTTTTTGTTGTTCAGTACGTTTTCCCCCGAATAGCCTGTTCCAATCTATTAAGCCTTTTGCTTCCCTGAACTGACGTTTTAAATTAGCGATGAAATTGGAAATCGGGTCGCTCTGCTTATCAACCTGTATCAAAGGACTATATTCTTTTTTTCTGATTTGTTCTTTCTCTTTCTGCTCTTTGTCAGGTATTACTTTTTGTGCCATAGGTTCAAAATTTGCACCCAATATAGAACACAAGGGAATGTATTGTTTTCATTTGGCATTATGTGGCAGTATTTGGCTTATGCTGGCACAATATGAATAGAAAGTAATCCTCAAAACACTTTAAATTTTCCTCGCAAAGCCCTCACACATTTAAAGAGTTTTGTAAGGATAAAGGAAAGCATACAAAAAACATCCTATCCTTAGCCCTTACGTGTTTTTTATACCCTTTCTTTGATTGGAATTGATTAAAAAAAGAATAAAAAAGGGAGCAAAGATAAGGCGGACAGCCACCGCACCACCCAACCAAAAGACTACGGCATAATGGCAGGGCAAATATGGTGGCTTCGCCGAGTTTGTTGTGTGCCCTGCCACCCTTCGGGACTTATTCCGTTTCCTTTTGGTTTTTCCGCCTGTCCCCCTTGTTAAAATGGCTTTCTTTTTTTTCTGTTTTTTTCTTTTGGAAAATAATTTTAAGAGGTAGAAACGTACCACCCACCACGTATAGTTATCAAAACAACGGTTTGTGTTTCTCGTTATAGATTTCCCTAATCAATTCCCCGAACTCCTGAAAGTGGTATTCGATAATGTTGTCCAGATACGCATAAATCGTCAGTTTGTCGATGCCCATAATATTTGTAAGCCTGTTAAATGTTTCGTGGTGTTCCTGCCGTACATACACTGATTTCCCCCTGCTTGCCGTTGTCGTGGGAATTTTGAAGAACCGTCCGCAGTAGTCCTCTTTGGTCAGCTTCTTTGGCTTGTAAATCATCCTTCTTGCATTACTCGCAGGTGTTTTTGTGTTTTCCGTTTCAGTTTCCGAAGGTTCTTCGCCTGCCATTACACGCATAATAGCTTCCTCATCTACTTTGGGTTTGACAAAATCTTCCCGATGTGTTACTGCCTGTTGTTCCGTGAAAGATTGTTTATTTTCATCAGTTATGAAATTTTCAATAGAGAAATCCTCTTTTTCGGGTTGCTGATTTTTGTTTTCTTCGTGTATCATATCTATCATTTTTAATATTATATCCAATTAGCTGTTTGGTTAACTAAGCAATCAGCTGTATATACTGTTGTATCTATGTAACTACCTATCTACCAAAGCACCTGCAGACCCTTAATTGGTTAGTTCATTAACTCAAAAATCTGCAATTCGTCTGCATTCAATCACGCAGATTTGCTGTCGGGATTTATGCTGTTTAGTTACTTCATTAAGGATATAACCAATCAGCTAGCTAGCCATATACAAAGGAAATAAAAGCAGTCCCAATCTGCTTTAAGGTGTATTTAGTGGCATCATTTGGCGTTCATTGTCATTGTTTTAAATAGCTGTTATTCAAATAGTCTTACCGAAATTTGTAATGGAAGCTATGGGTTTTCCCTGCTAACTACAATCCGTTTGCAAAACGGATTTTTCTGAACCCTTGTTCAGAGCAAGTTATCTTTTGAGGTACTCGAAATGAATTTCGGCACCTCAAAAGTACTTGCCCTTGCAGGGGGCTGGAAACGGCTCCGAAGTCGCACGTTTGTTTAAAATTAAAATGGATTTATTATGAAAGAGAAAGACAGAAAAAAGATTAGTAAAACAGGAAGAAAACCGAAGAACGACCCTGCGGTCAATCGGTATTCCATTAACCTAAATGAAGAAGATAATGCAAAGTTTCTTGCACTTTTTGACCAATCAGAAATGAAAGTAATTGCCCATTTTATTACAGCTTGTATCTTTCAGAAGACGGTAAAGACAGTAAAAATTGATATGGATGCAATAGAATATCACGAAAAACTGACCCGATTTTTTAGTCAGTTTCGCGCGATCGGAACAAATTACAATCAGATTGTGAAGATATTGTACCGCAATTTTTCAGAGAAAAAAGCAGGAACGTACCTTTTTAAATTGGAAAAAGAAACCATAGAATTGGTAAAAGTCACTAAAGAAGTCATCCGTTTGACACAGGAATTTGAAGAGAAGTATCTGAAAAAAGAATAAAAATATGATTGCAAAAATAGGAAAGGGAAGCAATATGTACGGAGCTATCTTGTACAATCAGCAGAAAGTGGAAAAGGAAAACGGAGCGGTTATGTTGCTAAATAAGATACCTGATACGGTGGAAGGCAGGTATTCCACCCAATATTTCAATAAATGTTTTGAACCGTTTCTGTCTGCCAATATCAAAACAGAAAAGACTGTTCGGCATATATCGCTGAACCCAGATCCTGCGGATAAGGTCAGCGATGAGCAGTTTACGGATATTGCTCAGGAATATATGGAACGTATGGGCTACGGCAATCAGCCCTATATTGTTTTCAAGCATACGGACATTGACCGTACACATATCCATATCGTTTCGACCTGCGTGGGAATTGACGGCAAGAAAATCCCCGATGATTACGACCACCCACGCTCAATGGCTATCTGTAGGGATTTGGAAACTAAATATAACCTGAACAAAGCCATCGAGCAGGAGCAGAAACAAGTCAACAAAGTTTTTAAGCCTGTAAATTATAAAAACGGAGACATCAAAAGTCAGATTGCTTCGGTAGTAAGGCATCTACCCAAGTATTATAGCTATTCTACTTTGGGTAGTTACAATGCGTTACTTTCCCTTTTCAATATCACAGCGGAAGAAGTCAAAGGCGAGCGGAACGGTCAGACCGTAAACGGTTTTGTTTATGTGGCATTGGACGAGAATGGAAGCAAGGTAAGCAATCCGTTCAAAGCATCGCTTTTCGGGAAAGATGCAGGCGTTGCACATCTGCAAAAACACTTTGAGCAGTCCAAAGAGAAAATGAAAACCACGCCTGCAAGGTCTGTTCTGAAAAATACGGTGGAGTTTGCCATACATACCACAAGCAACGAAACAGATTTTAAAAAGCAGTTGACCGAGCAGGGTATTAATACAGTTGTAAGACGTAATAGTGAAGGACGAATTTACGGTATGACCTTTATTGACCACGAAGGTCGAACCGTTTGGAACGGCTCACAATTAGACAGAAACTTATCGGCAAATATGTTTAACGATTGGTGGAACAATGGAAATAAACCCGAATTGAAGATACAAGATAACCCCGTTTCTAAAGCAAATGAAATAGACAACCTACCGACAAAAGACCTTTTTGAGTTTCTCTCACAGGAACATTCGTCTAATACCGATTTGGGATTGTTTAGCCTGTTATCCGATGCACAAGGCGAGGATTACGAAGAAGAACAGTTTGCTAATCGGATGAAGAAAAAGAAGAAAGGGAGAAAATTGTAGAATAGACTTTGAAATGCTCTACAGATGAAATCCTTGACGTATTTTTCATATATTTGCAGGAGAACAAAAGAAGTTTCAATGAGTTAGAACAAAAGAAAAATAGATATATAATTATAGCGTTTCGCTTTATAAATTTCCTTGACTGAAAAGGTCGAAAATTTTCAATGACACAAGGAAAGTAAAAGTGGAAACGCCTACGGTAAAGCGTGGGCGTTCCTTTTTGCTTTGTGTCAGGGTATTCGACCACCTTCAGTCAGAGCTTGGGGAATTAGCTCACGTTATTTTTTGCTCTTTACGGAAACCCGTAAGGAAAACAAATAGAACCAATGTAAATTGCCAGACCGTAGAAATTACAATGAAATCAGTTATAAATAATCCCTATAGAATTGCAGGAATTCTCGCTAACAGTTCCGAGAAAGATATTCTGAAACAAAAAAGTAAAGTCAAGAGATTCAGCGAAGTAGGTAAAGAAATCTCTTCTGAATATGATTTTCCTTTTCTATCCTCTTTACAAAGGAGTAGTACCATTATTGACAAGGCTTTTTCTGACATCGAACAAAATCAGAATAAAGTTTTCTATTCCCTATTTTGGTTTCTCAATCTCAATCCCATTGATAATACGGCAATCCAGCATCTGATAAGCGGAAACAAAGAAAAAGCTTCTGAAATTTGGGAAAAATTAAGCAATGAGAAAGAGGTTAACTCAAAAAATTATTCAGCTTTCAATAATATCAGTACGCTTTATTTGTCGGGACATTCCAAAGAAGATTTAAAACGAGGAATTACTACCAAAATAAAACTAATTGAATCGGAAAATTTTAAAGATTTTGTTCATACAGTTGCTGACGAGACTTTTTCTATTGATATACCAAAGCAAATTGAACTATTGATTGATGAATTACTAACGCAATTCAAAGGCAAATATTCAACTTCAGAAACAATGGAGTTGTTCAGCAATTGTAACGGAACTACTCAAAAATATCTTTCCAAAAAGTTTACCGAAGAACCTGTTCATAAAATTGAAACGCAAATTGAACAATGCAATAAAAAACGCATAAATAACAGAAGCAATGCTCATAAGTTTGGAACAGATTTATACAGTAACACCAAAGGGGAATTAACACTATTAAAATCCATTGTAGGTAATGCTAACCTACAATATAAAATGTTGGCTGATAATATTGCGAAAGAGATATTGCAGTGTTCTGTTGATTATTTCAACGAAAGCCAGGAACAGGAAAAAAGCGATAATTATCTTGAAGAAGCTATGAAGCTGGCAAAATTAGCCGAAAGCGTAGCGGTAAATGACGCCACGAAAAATAAGGTAAAAGAAAATATTAGTACGCTTGAAGGAATGAAAGACAGAGAACTTTCTCAAATTGTAGAAGTTTTAAAGTCTGTTAAACAAATGTATGAAGATAATGAGAGAAAAATTAATCAAGAAGTTAGAGAGCTTGAGAAAAACGATGTGTTAATTAAGTTAGGGCGTAAATCTATAAACTGGGATGCAGTAAAGGATAACATCAGAAACTCAATAAATTGGCAAAATGTAAATGAATTATTAGTTGACATATTATCTGATAACAACTTAAAGAAACTAAAAGAAAGTGATAATATTGAAATTAAAAAGGAATTTTTACAATTAGCTAATTGGACAAAAGAGAATTCTTTAAAAAGCTCAACTATATCAAGTATTATAGAAAAATACAAAAGGATAGCACCAAAATTATCTTTCAATATTATATCATCTGAAATTACCAATACTGACAACAAACCATTATATACAAAATTTATTCGATATGTTGGATTAAACTTAAAAGTGGAAG
The DNA here is from genome assembly GCF_900182975.1 of Epilithonimonas pallida. NCBI lineage: Bacteria > Pseudomonadati > Bacteroidota > Flavobacteriia > Flavobacteriales > Weeksellaceae > Epilithonimonas > Epilithonimonas pallida. The sequence goes on from NZ_FXUO01000013.1 coordinate 9,224, forward strand.
TTTTCGATAATAAAACAGTTGAATTATATATAAAGTACATAAATCCAAATGGGAGTATCAACAGTAATTCAAAAGTTTCCCCAAAAGGATACACACGTTCACAAGTTGAAAAACTTACTGCTTTAAAAAAATCAATTAATTTTTCAGGTTGGGGAAATTCAGAAAAATGCACTTACGAGATCGGAAAACATCGTATTGAAATATATTTAGATGAGTATATGATCCATAGCAAAGAATTTGTCGTTGATTTAGCACCATCTGAGAAAATAGAAAAACAGTTAAAAGAAGCCGAATCTAAATTAAGAGATGTAAAACAAACCACTTATTTTGCTTCTGAAATTAATGTAGCAAAAAATCAGTTGGAAGAAATTAAAAAATTCCAATTGTTTAGGGGAAGTTCTGAAAAGCAGAGACAAGTTGAGACCCAGCAACTCAAGATAAACGAACTAATAAAACGTTCTGAAAATGAAAAATCTAAAGAAATCAAAATTCAGAACATTAAAATTGAAAGATTGAAATCAGAACTTTTAGAAGCAAAATACTAATATGAAAAAAACTCTACTCATTCCTATAATGTTTTGTGCAACAACACTTTTTGCGCAAGAGCAAAATACAGAACTGCAAAAGCACCAGCAGGAGATTTCTGTTTTAAAACAAAAATTAAACAATCAACAATCTGTAATCAATCAGCAAAAAACAGAATTGGAGAATCTTTCTTCAAAAACCGAAAATCAGGAAAAAAAGATTGATAGCCTGACATTGAGAACAGATGAAAATGCGAAAAATATACATAGCATTGCGGAGAATTTGGGTGCTAAAATCCAACAAACTGAAAACGCTTCAAAAGATAGCATTTCCAAGTTGGATAAAGATGTGAGTACAAATCTGTTGTATTGGATAATTGCCACATTAGTTACATTAATTCTAGGTGGAGTTATTTATTGGCTTTTAGGCAAACGTATTGCAAATAGCAAAACCGATGTGGAAACTCAAATAAAAAACACAAAAACAGCTTTGGAAGAAGAAAGCATCAAATTGGACAGCAGATTGGTGGAAGTTTTGGAATCGCAATTAAAATTGAAGCTCGAAGAAAAACAAATTATTCCTATAAATTCAAATAACGAAATCGACCATTCTTTGGCTTTAAAAGTAGCGGATGAAATTGTGAGAATGCAAAAGAACATATCCAAAATGGATAATGAAACTAAAGGATTAAAACCACTTGTAAAAGGTATAGAAAGAATTCAAGCAAACTTTGCTTCCAATGGTTATGAAATGGTCAATCTTCTTAACAAAGACTATGACGAGAGAATGAATATTGACGTCATTAACTTCATAACAGACGAAAATCTACCAGAAGGAAGAAAGGTTATCACAGCAGTTATCAAACCACAAGTAAATTATAATGATGTTCTTATTCAAAGAGCACAAGTAGATGTTTCGCAAAACTAAAATATTCCCAAAATAAAATGGCAAGAACTAAAATAGATTACGGTATCGACTTAGGTACAACTAACTCAGCTATTTCAAGAATGGAAAGCGGAGAAGCAAAAATAATAAAAATTAGTGGTCTCGACGATACGATGCCATCTTGTGTTGCTTACAATAAAAAAGGTGTCTTAGTTGGTAAAAATGCTTTTGGAGCCCACGGTAGTGAACAGGATTTACGTTTATCTAGAGATATAGAACCGAATGCATTTATCGAGTTCAAAAGAACTATGGGAACAGATAAAAAATATTTTAGTTCCAACCTAGGAAAAGATTTAAGTTCGGAAGAATTGTCCGCAGAAGTTTTAAAAACGTTGAAATCATTTGTAACTGATGAAGCTGTAAATGCAGTAGTAATCACAGTTCCAGCCGCTTTCAAAAACAATCAGATTGACGCTACAAGGCGAGCCGCAAAGTTATCAGGATTTGAACACGCAGAGGTTTTGCAAGAACCTGTTGCGGCTGCAATGGCTTATGGTTTAGATAATAAAAAGAAAGACGGTTTTTGGTTAGTTTTTGATTTTGGAGGAGGTACATTTGATGCAGCTTTATTGAAAGTGGAAGATGGCATTATGAAAGTTGCTGATACGGAAGGAGATAATTATTTAGGTGGTAAAAATTTAGATTTGGCTGTTGTTGATGAAATTATAATTCCACACATCCAAGAAAACTTTTCAATTGATGATATCTTAAGTAATGATTACAGTAAATCAAATTATAGAGAAGCCCTTAAAAGATATGCGGAAGAATTAAAAAATGAACTTTCTTTTAAAAGTGAATTTAATTTATACAAAGAAGGTCAAGCTACAAGATTAGATGATAACGGAGAAGAAATAGAAATTGATTTAACCGTAACACAAGCCGAGTTAGAAACAGTCTTATCTCCTATTTTTCAAAAAGCAGTTGATATTTCAATAAAACTTTTAGAGCGTAACAACTTAAAAGGTTCGTCTTTAGATTCCTTGATTTTAGTTGGAGGTCCGACTTTTTCGCCAATTATCAGAAAAATGTTGGAGAAGCAAATTTGCAAACCCGACACTACCGTTGACCCAATGACAGTAGTATCAAAAGGAGCTGCTTTGTATGCATCTACGGTCGAAATTTCGGATGACATCAAAGAACAGACACGAGATAAGTCCAAAATTCAAATTGAAATCGGGCACGAAGCATCAACGGTTGAATTGGAAGAATTTGTTACGCTGAAAATTCTGACCGATAAAACAGAAGGAACAATTCCTGAAAAGGTTTTTGCCGAAATTGCAAGAAGTGATAAAGCTTGGTCAAGCGGAAAAGTTGAAATAAACGAAATTGGAGAAGTAATTGAAACACAACTAATAGAAGGTAAAACCAATAGTTTTGAAGTAACATTATTTGACGACAAAGGAAATATTTTAGAAAGTGAACCCAAAGAGTTTACGATAATTCAAGGAATTGGGGGATTGAACTCAATGCAAGGACTTACACTTAATTGGGGTATCGAAATTAAAAAAAGAGAAACAGGGAAAATTGAATTCAGGCAAGTTTCAGGATTGGAACAAAATAAATCTTTACCTGCAACAGGTACAGCAAATGGATTAAAAACTCAGAAACAAATTCGTCCCGGAATGGATTCTGATTTCATCAAAATTCCATTATATCAAGGCGAACACGGTGCTGACGGAACAAGAGCCATCTATAACGAACACGTTTATGACATCATAATTAGCGGAGCAGATTTACCTGCATTATTACCCGATAACAGCGATGTAGATTTAACGATTAGCATAGATAAGTCGCAAAAAGTTTCTATTCAGGCATACTTCCCATATTTAGACCATACGTCAGAAATCGAAGTTCCAACTGATACCGTTCAATCAGTAGAAACCAATTGGCTTTCTAATGAAATCCGAAAAGCAAAAGGAAGTATTGAAGAACTTAAAGAAGAAGGAATTCAAGAAGATAAAGTTCAGAAAATAGAAAGTGAAATAAATGAATTGGAAAGAAAGTTTGACAATAGCAAAAATGATGTGGACGGAAAACAAGAGGTTTTAACCAATCTTAGAAAAACGCTTAAAAATATTGATGAATTAAGCGAAACTACAGAATGGCCAAAATTAGAAGAAGAACTAAAAGAGGAATTTTATAGATTAGAGAAAGCCAATAAAGATTTAGGAAACGACCGTTCAACACAAGTTGTTAATCAGTTGCGAAATCAATTAGAAGAAGTTTTGAAATCACAAGACATCAAATTAGGTAAAGCATTGGCAGAAGAAATCCATTCAGTATTTTTCCAAATGACATTAGTATATCAACTTATTAATTTCATCAGACAACACAATCAACATTTTGGTTCATACCATTGGAAGGACAGTAATAGAGCAAGACAATTATTAAATGAAGGCTTACAACAAATCGGAGAAAACCCCAATACAGATGATTTGCATCCAATTGTTGTTGACTTAATCAATTTGTTGCCAAATGATGAAAGACCAAGCGGAGACGATTCTGTTTTGGTTGGGTAAAGTTTAAACTATGAAAAAACTATTAACTACCTTTTTAATTGTAGCTCTTTTAACTTCTTGCGAATCTAAACAAGCAAGAAAAGAGCGTATTGAATTCGAGCAAAAGCAAAATGAAACAGAAAAAGCGGAAGCTATTCGTTTAGAAAAAGTACGCATTGAACAAGAAGAAACCGACCGTATAGAAAGAGAGGCTCAACTAGAAAAAGAACGAAAAGAAAAAGAACTTTACGATATGTATATTTCTAATTCTTTGCTTACTGGTTCAACTCCTTATTCCAAATATTATGGAAGTAATTCTTCTTGTAGCGATTATGGATGTTCGCAAATAAAGGTACGAACAAGCAATTCAGATGTTTTAGTAATTATCAAGAAAAATGACAAAGTTGTAAGGCACGCTTTTATTCAAGCAGGTGACGGTTATACTTTTTCTTTCCCAAATGGTACTTATCAAGCTTTTTTCTATTATGGAAAAGGTTGGAATCCTGAAAAGGAAATGAAAGGTGGCGAAATAAAAGGTGGTTTCATTACAAATGAAGATTTTGGGAAAGACGAACCTCAATCGCTTTATAATAATGTGTTAGAATACGAATTGATTTTACAACAAAATGGAAATTTCAGTACTCGCCCAAGCAATCCCGAAGAAGCATTATAGAATGGAAAAAATCATAAAAATAGGCTTAGCGGTTTTAATGTTTGGTTGCCTTTTGGATATGCCTTATGGTTATTATCAACTGGTGCGTTTTATAGCGTTAATTGGTTTTGGCGTGTTGGCTTATCAAGCTAATCAACGAAGTAGGCAAACTGAAATGTTTATCTATGGAGCATTAGCATTGCTATTTCAACCATTTTTCAAAATTGCATTAGGACGAGAATTGTGGAATATTGTAGATGTGATTGTTGGCGTTGGATTGTTGGTAAGTTTGGCGAAAAAAAATAAAAAATGAGTAAATCCGTATTATCCAAAGGTCAAACTATTGACAATAAATATTCAGTTAGCTTCTTTCTGAAAAAAGGAAGTTATGCCGAGACCTATCGTGCACAAAATGAAGCGAAAGCAACCAAATTTCTAAAACTTTTTGACTTCGCAAAATTGCATCGTACACAGTTTACGGAAAGTGGGGAGATTTTGGAAATCGAAATGCTAAAACAAATCAAGCATCCCAATTTGGTAAAGTACAACAATAGCGGAAATGTTATTATTGACAGCCATAAATATACTTATGTGGTTTTGGATTTTGTAAGTGGAGAAACTTTAGCCGACAGAATGAAACGTGAAAATACACTCAATCCGTATGAAGCAAAAAGTATCATTTTGAGTGTTTTAAATGGTTTAAATTATCTGCACAACAAACAAATCATTCATAACGATATTACCAACCAAAATATAATGCTGGATTTATCAGGTAAGATCGCCATTCCTAAAATCATAGATTTTGGTTATGCTCGTTTTCTGCAACAATCCAACAAAGATTTTTTGAAAGATGGTTTGAATTTGTTTTACACAGCTACTGAAACGTTTAATAAAGTATTTTCTGCTCAAAGCGATATTTATTCGGTCGGTGCTTTATATTTCCATTTATTGACAGGTTTACCGCCTTACTTTGTAGAAATATCCAAATACAAATCTGACAAAATACAATTAGAGGAAGTTATTTTAGACGAGCGCAAAAAACCTTTAAAATTTTCGGATAAAATAGACGAAGAAACGCAGAGCATAATCCGAAAAGCATTGCAATCAAAAGCAGGGAACCGTTTCAAGTCTGTAAAAGAATTTATTCAAACATTAAACGGAGAATTAGAAGTCGAATTTTCAATTCCAGAAGAAAAAACCACAAAAATTCAGCCCAAAGAAAAGAAAAAAGGCAAAGGATTTTCAGCAATTGCAGGAATGCAAGAATTGAAAGACACTATACAATTAGACGTAATAGACGCCTTGAACGATAAAGAACGATATGCAGAATATGGTTTAACTATTCCTAACGGAATCTTATTGTATGGTCCGCCTGGTTGCGGTAAAACTTTTTTTGCTGAGAAAATGTCAGAAGAAATTGGATTTAATTTTTACCAGATAAAACCGTCAGACATTCAAAGTAAATTCGTCAATGCTTCACAGGAAAACATCAAGAATTTATTTGATGAAGCAAGGCAGAACGCACCGAGTATAATTTTTATAGACGAATTGGATGCACTTGTACCTAGTCGGGACACATCCAACATCAGTCATATGAACACAAGTGCAGTCAATGAATTTTTAGCACAGATGAATAATTGCGGAGAAGACGGAATTTTTATTGTTGGTGCTACTAATAGACCAAATGCTATTGACCCAGCAATTTTGCGTTCAGGGAGATTGGATAAACATATTTACTTGCCACCACCTGATTTTGAAGCCCGTAAATTGATGTTTGAATTGTACTTAAAAAAGCGTCCGACAGAAATTGGTTTGAATTACGAAGAATTAGCCAAAGCAACCGAAAACTATGTCTCAAGTGATATCAAATTTCTATGCGATGAAGCATCACGAAAAGCATTGAAAGAAAATACACGGATTACAAAAACCGTTGTTTTGGAGACAATCCGAAACAATAAACCATCAATCTCTTTGCAGGAGTTAAACAGCTATTTAGTAATTAAAGCAAAAATGGAAGGAGAAAGTAGTAACACTAATGATAGACCGAGTATTGGATTTAGGACGTAGTTTCTAAATTGGAGTAAATATGCCATTCGATAATACCAGCTAAAAGTGAAGATTAATCATTTTGATATTTAGAAGTTTTTTATAAGTATTTAGATAAATTTAGATAATTAACATCAAAACTTAAATTTTGTATATTTGCTATGAGCTAACGGAAACACGTTGAAAAACAAAGCAATAAGCACCGTTACCAAATCGTTACCTGACTTCTTTGATTATCTCTATAAAAGCTTAGTATTCAACCGATACGGCGTTTTCCTGAAAACTTTAAAATATAAAGGTAAACTCAGCAAGAACGAGGATTACGAAAATATTGCAATCAAAGCCAATAATGACGGTTCATTTCTAAGATTGAAAGATGTAGCGAGAGTTGAATTTGGTTCCTACACTTACACTGCGGCGAACAGAGTAGACGGAAAACCGGTTTCTGGTTTCGCAATTTTGCAGACTGCAGGTTCTAACGCCAACGAAATCTTAACTGAAATCGAAAAACAGGTTGAGGAATTCAAAACAACTTTGCCAAAAGGTGTGAAACCGATTATTATGTACAATTCCAAAGACTTTTTGGATGCGTCCATTCATCAGGTTGTTGAGACTTTGGTGATTGCATTTATTCTCGTTTTCATTGTTGTGTTTATTTTCCTTCAGGATTTCCGTTCAACATTGATTCCTGCGATTGCGGTTCCCGTTGCGATCATCGGAACATTCTTCTTTCTGCAGCTGTTCGGATTTAGTATCAATATGCTGACGTTGTTCGCACTGGTTCTCGCTATTGGAATTGTCGTTGATGACGCAATCGTTGTTGTGGAAGCCGTCCATTCCAAAATGGAACATACAGGAATGCCTGTAGAGCAAGCTACAATGAGCTCAATGTCAGAAATTTCAGGCGCCATTATTTCGATTACTTTGGTAATGTGTGCGGTATTTATTCCTGTTGGATTTATGCAAGGTCCTGCGGGCGTTTTCTACAGACAGTTTGCCTTTACGTTGGCGATTGCTATTTTGATTTCTGCTGTCAATGCATTGACATTAAGTCCTGCCTTATGTGCATTGTTCCTTAATGATCCTCAGGGAGAGCACGGCGAACACGGTCACAAAAAAGGTTTTGGAACAAGATTTTTCAATGCTTTCAATGTGGCTTTCAATAATATGACCAGAAAATACATTTATAGTCTTAAGTTTTTAATTAAGAATAAATGGGTTGCAATTGGTGGTTTGGGAATTATCATCGCTGCGAGTATTTTCCTGATTAAAAAAGCACCAACCGGATTTATCCCGACTGAAGACCAAGGTTTTGTTTTATACGCTGTAAATACGCCTCCGGGAAGCTCATTGGAAAGAACACATAAAGCAACGGAACAAATCGATAAAATCGTAAAAGGCGAAAACGCAACCAATCATCTTTGGGTGGCAGACGGACTGAATTTCATCAGTAATGCCAATGCTTCGCCCTACTCTGCAGGTTTCATCAAACTGAAAGATTACGAAGACCGTGGCGACATGAAAGACCCGGATCAAATTGCAGCAGCGCTTACAGGAAAAGTGTCTCAGGTAAAAGATGCGAATGCATTCTTCTTCAACTTCCCTACAGTTCAGGGATTTGGTAACGTTTCCGGTTTCGAGTTTATGCTTCAGGATAAAACTAATGGTTCTTTTGAGCAATTGGGAACGACGACTCAGGCTTTCATCGGAGAACTGATGAAACGTCCAGAGATTGCATTTGCTTTCACTACTTATGCAGCTGGCAATCCTCAATATACGATTGATGTTAATACCGATAAAGCCAATCAATTGGGTGTTTCAATTACAGAATTGATGCAGACAATGCAGATCTATTACGGAAGCAGCTTCGTTTCGGATTTCAACAGATTTGGGAAATATTATCGAGTAATGGCTCAGGCGGATATTCCTTACCGTACGGACACGAATTCTTTGGACGGCATCTATGTCAAAAATAATCTTGGCGAAATGGTTCCTGTCAAAACTTTGGTGACTTTGAAAAGAACTTTCGGACCAGAGACGGTAACAAGGAACAACTTGTTCAATGCTGTGACCATCAATGGAACACCGAAACCAGGTTATAGTACAGGTGATGCGATTAGAGCTGTGGAAGAAACAGCGAAACAATCTTTACCGAGAGGTTACGGTTACGAATGGACGGGAATCACGCGTGAAGAAATCAAAACCGGAGGACAAACGGCTTTCGTTTTTCTTTTGAGTATTTTGTTTGTTTACTTTTTGTTAGCAGCGCAATATGAGAGTTACATTCTTCCGTTTGCCGTTATTTTAACGGTTCCGACAGGGATTTTCGGAGTGTTTGCTTTTACAGGATTGGCTGGAATTGATAATAATATTTATGTTCAGGTTGGATTGATTATGCTCGTTGGATTGCTTGCGAAGAACGCCATCCTGATTGTGGAATTCGCAGTTCAGAGAAGAAAAGCCGGGAAAACTTTGATTGAATCGGCCTTACAAGCTTCGAGATTGAGATTAAGACCAATTCTGATGACCTCATTCGCTTTCATTATCGGGATGTTACCATTGGTTTGGACGCAAGGTGCGGCAGCAAAAGGAAATCATTCAATCGGAATCAGTACCGTTGGCGGAATGTTTACAGGGGTTGTATTCGGGATTTTCATTATTCCGGTGATGTACGTGATCTTCCAATACCTGCACGAGCAAATGCCAAGTAAAAAGAAACGTAAGCTGAAAAAAGAAAAAGCAGCTCTGAATTTAATTTAAATTTAAACGCAAAGGCACAAAGATTTTTTCCATAATCTCTATTGATAAGGTACAAAAATTTAAAATCTCCGATTTTATTTTGCGACTTAGAGTTTTTGACAATAAAGATTTATTTGTGCCTTTGCGATAAAAAAACAACAATCAATGAACATTATAAATAAAATAAAAGAGATTCTGGTCTCAACGGTAGTCGTGGCAAGTGCAGTTTCCTGTATGCCAAAACTAGCATTGGAAAAAGTGAGCCCGGAACTGCCAGAAGCCTTTCAATATACGGCAACGGCTGACACAGCAAGTGTGGCCACCCTGGAATGGCGACAGTTTTTCAACGATCCGATCTTGCAAGGTCTGATCGAAAAAGGCATCAAAAATAATTATAACTTGCAGATTGCCCTGAAACAGGTTGCTTCTTCACAGGAGAGACTGAAGCAGGCAAAATATATGCAATATCCGGAAGTTGGTCTAGGCGTTACAGGTCAAATTACAAGACCTTCCGACAACAGTCTGAACGGACAAAGTATCAACTTGTTCCTTGGAAAAAGTTATGTTGAAGATTACAATGCAGCGTTCAATCTGTCTTGGGAAGCGGACATTTGGGGCAAAATCAAGAATCAGCAAAAAGTTTCGAAAATGCAATATCTGCAGACTTATGAAGCGACCAAAGCAATCCAAACTCAGGTTGTCGCTGCGATTGCGCAAGGTTATTACAACCTTTTGATGTTGGACAAGCAATTGGAAATTGCCAAATCGAATTTAGAGTTAAGTAAAAATACACTTAATATCACAGAAAAAATCTGGCAAAGCGGCGATGCAACATCTTTAGGTGTTCAACAGTCAAAAGCGCAAAAGGAATATACGGAACTTTTGATTACGCAATTGGAACAGAATATTAAAATCCAGGAAAATGCGTTGAGTATTTTGGTGGGCGAAAATCCGGCTAAAATCAGCAGAACGATTGAAATGTCCGACACATCACTGCCTCAAAATTTCTCTGCCGGATTGCCTGCCGCAATGGTAAGCCGCCGTCCGGATGTTCGTCAGCAGGAATTGGTTTTGTTAGAATCCAACGCTTTGATTGGAATTGCTCAGGCCAATATGTATCCTTCTTTGAAAATCACAGCCAATGGTGGGGTGAATTCATTTAAGTTTGATAACTGGTTTCAGATTCCGGCTTCATTGTTTGGCTCTGCTTTAGGCGGAATAACGCAACCGATTTTCCAGAAAAGACAATTGAAAACCAATCTGAATGTAGCGAAAATCCAGAGAGAAAAAAATGTTCTGGCTTTCCGACAATCTGTTCTGAATGCCGTTGGCGAAGTTTCCGACGCATTGGTTTCCAACGAGAGCCTGAAAGTTCAGGAACAGAAAGCTGCAGAACAGGTTACGACCTTGAAATCCGGAATCCAAAGTGCTGAAAAACTTTATAAAAGCGGATTGGTGAATTACCTGGAAGTCATCACAGCTCAGGCAAATTCTCTCCAAGCGGAATTGAATCTGGCCTCCATTAAAAGACAACGGCTCAGCAGTATTGTTGATCTTTACCGTGCTCTTGGCGGTGGATGGAAATAGTAAAATTAAGTTATTTTTTGTTAAAAAGATGTAGTCTTTCGGGACTGCATCTTTTTTTAATTTGATTAATGGAACTATAAAGATTTCAAATACTTTGAATTTTTTTATCAGAGATTTAAAATATTTATTTCTTAGAATACTTATCATAAGCCTTTTTCAGCTTTTTATCATAAGCATTAGAAGCCTGAGACGGCCCGTTATATTTCAAAGCAAACCGAGTCCAATCTTTCTTCTGTAAAAACGGGATCAATTTATTTTTTTTCAGATACATCCCGAATGCTTTCAGCTGTAATCCTTCACTTTTATACATGTCCGATGTAAAAGATTCTACATTTTTGTACCCGATATCTATTGCATTGAAACCCATAATCTGAAACATTCCCCAAGATGTTGCACAAAGAGCTGCTTCTTTTACTTCTTTATTGTCGGATAAGGCAATGGCTTTATTCAGTCTTTTATATTCTGCAGCACCACCTAAGTAATACTTTTTTGTCCAGGTTTTATATAAAATATCCGGATTTTTTACAGAAAACTTTTTGGGATCTATTCCTCTTTTAGTAAGTTCTTTCCAAAAGATATGTCCTTCAAATAAAATTTTCGGATCACCGTTGATAAGAAACCCTGTTCCATTACTTTCGATTTCGTTGACGGCTTTTACAACAGCTAATTCCAGTTTGTACTGCTTTGCAAAATTTATTAGATCATCTTCGGATAAGAATTTGTTTTTCTTAGAAAATATCTCTTGTTGTGCGGAAAGTAAAATTGTCCAGGTTTTAATTCCCACAATCCCATCGACAACCAGTTTATTCTTTTTCTGAAAATCTTTTACTGCTCTGTCCGTATCAACATCAAAATAATTATCTACGATAATGTAATCGTAGCCCACTTCTAACAATATTTCTTTGAGCGTATAAACTGTTTTGTTTCTGGATTTGAGTTTAACGGTTTCCATTGCTTTATTTTAAGAGTTTAATTGATGATAATATTAGTAATTTTTTCTTTTACATCAAGTTACAATCTTAATAAAAAATAAAAACTTTTAAAAGTTCTCTCAAGCGTATTTTACAGCAAATCCCTGTGTTCCATAAGATAGGCTAAAGCTTCTTTTACAGTCTGTTCCGGACTCTTAGGATTAAAACCCAATTCGTTTCTTGATTTTGAAATATCGAAGTTCTGCTGTAATCCTGAAAACATTGCAATATCTTTAACGCTTAATACCGGAGGTTTTCCACTGATTTTAGCTGAAAGTTCCATTACACCTGCAATTGCATACAGGACAAATTTAGGAACAGAACCAGGCACTTTGATCTTCAATTCAGGATAAAGTTTTTGAGCCAGTTTGGTAGTATCGGTAATGGTCATACATTTTTCGTTGACTAAAATATAACGCTCCCCGGATCGCCCTTTTTCTGCGGCAAGACAGCAACCTTCCGCAACATCTTTTACATCTACCCAATTCAGCGTTATTTTGGTATCCATCGGTATCTGCTTGTTTAAAATTAACCCCAGTACGCCATAAGAGACATTCAACTGGAGAAATGCTTCACTACCAATCATTGCTCCGGGCATTACGGACACCAATTCAATTCCTAATTCTTTAGCGAGCTGAAAAGCCAGCTTTTCTCCATCATTCTTAGAATTATAGTATATATCTCTCCTGTCTAGATTGTATCCATTACTCTCTTTAGTCGGGAGATTGGTATAATCTAAAGCAGCGATGGAACTCACATACACAATTCTTTTTACCCCCGCTTCAGCAGCGGCTTCGATCGTATTACGGGTTCCTTCCATATTGACATCGTAGATTTCCTTTTTAGGATCTTTGGCCCACAATTTAAATGAGGCACCCACAGCATAAAATGTATGAACTCCTTGAAGAGCCTTTACAAATGAAGCTTTGTCAGTGATATCTGCCTGCACCACTTCACAGTCCAAATCTTTAAAACAGTCTTTATTTTTGATGTTACGAACGGATGCACGAACCTGAAATCCTTTTTTAATGAGTAACCTTACCAGATTGTTACCTAAATGTCCATTTGCTCCGGACACCAATACTAAATTCTTACTTGTCATTTTATTGATTTTAAATACTACTGCAAAGTTCATCCTTGCTTATTCAAAATCACTTCACAAATGTTACTTAAAAATCTGTTTGCGGATACGGCTCAAACTTTTAGGGTTCATCCCCAGAAAAGAAGCGATATACTGCATTGGAACATTATGCAACAACTCAGGATGTTCTGTCATTAATTTTAAATAGCGTTTTTCTGCGGTAAGTGTTGCCAGTTCTTTCGCCCGTTTCTCATTGTAGGATAACGATTTCTGAAAAACTAAAAAACTGAAATCTTTAAATGCAGGGCTTTTTTGAGTAAGCAAATCAAGATCTGTCTTTGTAATACGTAAAAGTTCGCATTCCGTAATACATTCCAGATTTTCATCTGATCGGATCTGATTTGTAAAATTGGAATAAGAAGTAATAAAACCCGGAGGACAATTGATGTGCGTGGTTACCTCATGGCCTTTATCATTGTAATGAAACAGCCGTACAAAACCTGAAACCACAAAATATAAATATTGAGGAACTTTTCCTTCTTCTTCAATCACTCTGTTTTTGGGATACAGGACGGGTTCAAAATACTGAATGCATAATTCTCTTTCCACATCTGAAAGTTGTGCACGTTCTGAAATAAGACGGATGAGTTGATCATGCATAATATCATTTTTTAATTCATCAGTTCAAAAAAACTGGAATTATGATCATTCAAATATAACATTACTATTCTTTATAACTTACTTAATATTTCATCTTGGCAGATTCCTGCGGTTTATAGTGATCGAATACCTTTGTGATCCAGAATTTTTCTAGGAATTCAACACCAATGTCTTGGATTTGTAGTACGTGACTTTTATAATGCACCAAACATCTGAAACAACTTTATGACCTCAAACAAAACTTCTTTAAAGTTAAAGAACAAACTTTTGATGAAATAAGTGAATTCAGAGACAGTTTTGTGGGCAATATTGGATTAATATTAACCTTAATTATTTAAGAGTAATTATTTACTGCTTTTAAATTTTCATACTTAATTTCAGCTTCCTTATCCAGCGGCTCTTTCATTAAATAGATTTTCAAAGATTCAATGGCTTTTTCCGTCTGATGGGATAATCTGTAAGCTTCACTCAGGTTATAATAAGGGCTGGCAGAATCAGGAAACTGAGTAGTACACAATTGAAACAGATGAATTGCCTGAATATATTTTTTTCGAAGAGGAACTTTTGTCCATATCTTTCTATTAAATTCTCCTTAAGGATATATTTTTTGTTGGAATCGGCTTCTATCTTTTTTATTCCGACAGAAAGACCATTTTTTTCTACTGTTCGGATAACATCTTTTGTATAGAAAAAGTTATCTGTTGCATCTGTACTTCCGGTTAATTGCTTTTTAAAATCCCTCAATATATTGGCTTAACAGATCTGATTTTGGTTTATAAAAAGTAATACTCATACTATAGAAAAATAGATTTAGAGCAGACATTCAAAGATTAGAAGTGAGCCGAAAGAACTTCACATAAATTTAATTCAAGAATTTTTTTTAACAACTTCAATCATGTGGTCAATATCAAATGGCTTTTCAATATAATCATCCGCTTTACATTCTTTGGCTGTCGTTGGAAGATCATGTGATGTTGAGGTCAGTACAGAAGATATTTCTTCCGTTTTCGGATTAGTTTTGATTTCTTTAATGACTTCCGAACCTTTCTTTTTTCCTTTAATGTGATCGTCTATAATAACAATGTCAGGCTCATTCTCGTCAATTTTTTCTATAGGTTCGGTTGTCAGAGAAGAAGTAACATCAAAACCCTCTTCTTCCAATATCTCATCCATTATATCCATGACAACTTTATTATCTTGGATAAGAATAGCTTTCTTTTTCATATAATTAATTTTGATATAAATATATGAAAAGTGGAAATTGGTTACAGTATTTTTTCTCTTCCAGATGATCAAAAAAAACCTGTATTTTTTTCCTGCATACAACGATTCTATGTTTTCATTCTTTAAAAAGGCATAACTACGGAGTTTGTTATTATTTGAAAAACTTTATGGGTAATTATGTATGGCCTATTTTTCTGATTAGTGTTGGATATATTTAATTGATTATTTTTTAAATAATTAATGTTTTACGATAATTAATTATATATTTGCATTAACAAATTAATTGATTATCCTATGAATCACAGTAAAAATATTTCAAAGATCCTGTATTACCTGTGTATTGTATTATCTGCAGGTTATCTTTTCACATTTGTATATTCGGTGTTTTGCCTGTTGACTGGTTTTGCAGTGACGACTTACAAACAAAATCTGTATCTGCATATTAATTATCCATTTACAGAACAGCCTTTTCTGAACATCGAAAACAATTATCCCTATATTATCCTGTCTTTTTTGCTGGTTCTTTTGACGTACGGAATCTTTTTCTGGTTGTCAGCAAAGGTGTTTAAGGTTTTCTTTCAGTCAAAATTATTTACCGAAGAAAATATCGTGCATCTTAAAAGATTTTATATGTATAATATTTTCTTTCCTTTACCCATCGTTATTACAGCAAGTTTTTTTGTAGAAGTGGAAAGTATCATTTGGGGATTGGTTTTTATCCACTTTATGCTGGGAATTTTCTGTTATTTCCTTGCCAATATTTTTAAACAGGGTTTACATTTACAAAACGAACAAGATCTATTTATATAAAATGCCGATTATCATCAACTTAGACGTTATGCTTGCCAAGAGAAAAATGCAGAGTAAAGAATTGGCGGAGAAAATAGGAATTAGTAATGTCAATCTCTCTGTTCTAAAAACCGGAAAAGCTAAAGGTGTGCGTTTCGATACACTGGAAGCAATCTGTAAAGCGTTGGAATGTCAGCCAGGAGATATTCTGGAGTATAAAGAAGAATAATTAAATATATCGAAAAGCTCTTGTGACCTTAGTCAATTAGCTTTATCACCATCATTTTTACGCACAATTTGAAAAGCAATGGAAACGTTGCCAGGAATTCTATGACCCAAAATCAAGCCTATGAATACTTTAACAATTAACAACTTAAACCTCACCTACAAAAATGGTTTTCAAGCTATTAAAGATATTTCTTTGAATATAGAAAACGGAATGTTCGGCTTATTGGGACCCAACGGAGCCGGAAAATCATCATTAATGAAAACCATCTTTGGACTGCAGAAACCAACTTCGGGCACAATCATTTTTAACGAAATCGATGTTTCTGAAAATCCAGATCATATCAAACAAAATCTCGGATTTCTGCCTCAGGATTTTGGCGTTTATCCCAAAGTATCTGCGTATGATCTTTTACAACATATAGCTTTATTGAAAGGGATCAGCAATAATTCTGAACGGAATAACCAAATTCTAAACCTGTTGGAAAAAGTCAATCTTTCTGATTTTAAAAACAAGGAAGTTCATACATTCTCCGGCGGAATGAGGCAGCGTTTCGGGGTTGCACAGGCTTTGCTGGGAAATCCGAAAATCATTATCGTTGACGAACCCACCGCTGGTCTGGATCCTGAAGAACGGAACCGTTTCAATTCTTTACTTAACGAGATCAGCAGTGATGTGATCGTGATTCTTTCCACGCATTTGGTTGAAGATGTCCGGAATCTGTGTTCGGAAGTAGCTATTATCAATCAGGGAAAGTTGTTAAAAAAAGGAAATCCAAATGAACTAGTCAATGAGCTGGAAAATAAGATATGGTCAAAATCTATCGAAAAAGATCAGCTGGAACATTATCAATCCAATTACAGGATCATCAGCCAACAATTGATTGAAAGAGAATTACACATCACTGCATTTTCGGAACAACCGCTTTCAGATTTTACGGCAGTCCATCCATCGTTGGAACACGTCTATTTCAACACGCTTACTCAAAAACCATAATTATGAATGTTTTATTTTTATTTGAGGCCAAACGTACAATCAAGCGGTGGTCTGCATATTTCGTTGCCTTAATTCTACTGTTAATAGGCATTTTCTGTGGAAATCAGTTCAATCTTACCGTTGGAGAAGGAATTTATTTAAATTCTCCTTACACCATTGGTTTTATGACAGGATTATTAAGCCTGGTTATCATCTTTTTTGCGATAATTTTTGCCATTCAGGTGCTTTTTAAAGACTGGGATTCGAAATTTGATATTCTCATTTTCTCGTATCCGTTTTCAAAGCGAACATATCTTCAGGGAAAATTTCTTAATTTTTTTCTGCAGACTTTCTTCAGTTTTATATTTTTAATGATCGGATTTATAATCGGACAAAATCTAAGAACAGGAAGTGAAATTCAGCAACATTTTCATTTCTGGCATTACTTCTACCCTCTTCTTATTTTCGGAGGAATCAATTGTATTGTAGTCTGCAGCTTTTTATTTTTCATTTCATTTACCACCAAGAAAAAACTTCTGGTTGTTGTTGGCGGATTGTTTCTTTACGTTCTTTATATGGTGATCCTCGTTTTTTCAAATTCGCCGTTTATGGCAGGAAGTTTACCACAATCATTGCAAACACAGCAATTATCAGCATTGATAGACCCTTTTGGAATTTCATCTTATTTTTTTGAAGCAAGAACGTTATCGGCTCAACAAAAGAATGAATTGATTGTACCATTTACCGGATTTTTATTGATCAACAGAATCGTTTTTTTGATTATTTCAATGTTATTTTTGATATTGACTTACAGGCTATTTTCATTCTCTCCACCTTCCCAAAATAAAAATAAAAGCAAAAACAAGGTCGCAAGTATTTCTTTTAGTAAAAATTTAAAACCATTTACAACCACGAAATCTTCTTTTGGATTTATTTCTGATATAAAATCCGTACTATCATTTGCAAAAATCGACCTCATTTACCTTTTTAAAAGCATCACTATTGTAGCCATTTCAATATTGCTTTTATTTTTTGTAGGAATGGAAATGTACGCTGAAATAGAAAAAGGAATCCGTCTTCCTCAAAAATATGCAAGTTCAGGATTGATGTCGACCACCATTTCGGAAAATTTCCATCTATTTGGAATGCTGATCGCCATTTATTTTATTAATGATTTGTACTGGAGAAGCCAATCGTCGGGGTTTTCACTGATTGAGAAAAGCACTTATTTTTCTAAAAACAAACTCAGCGGACATTTTCTTTCCATCAGTGTCTTATTTTTCTTTCTTACGGCTATTTTGATTTTTGAAGGATTGATATTTCAGTTCATTTACAGTTATTTTCGCATCGATTGGAATGCGTATCTGGGAACCGTTCTTTTTAATACTTTTCCACTAATCCTTTTCTCAGCTTTTATTTTGCTGATCAATGACAATATCCAAAATCGATTTGTTGCGTTGGGAATTTCTGTGCTTGCGGGTTTAACATTCGCTGGACCTGTCTCGAAAAAAATCATATCCAATCCATTATTGAGAATATTTTCAGATTACAAAGGCGTTTACAGCGATTTTAACGGATACGGACCTTATGCGTCAGCTTTTGCAGAACGATTGCTGTTCGGACTAAGTATAATTGTCTGTTTTTGGCTAATTAACAATTACATCAAAACAAAAAAATGGAATGTAAAACAAATCATTCTAACGGTTTTTATATTATCTGTTGGAGTTTTTGCCGGAAATGTTTTTATGAAAGGCTATATTCCTCAAAATGAAGATGAAAAGATGGCACAATCGGCTCAATACGAACAGAAATTTAAACATTATAAAGATCTTGCACAACCGACCATTACTGATGTGACTACCGAAATCCAGCTTTTTCCATCCGAAAATTCTTATAAGATCAATGGAACATATAGGTTGTTAAATCAAACCGACAAATCTATTGATAAGATTTTAATTAATTTCGATTCTGATCTCCAAATAGAGTCAGCCAATTTCAAAACAGATTTCGAATTAAAAAAAATTACTCATCAAGTAACTGAAATTGATTTAAAACAACCTTTAAAGCCCGGAGAAATAGCCACTTTAGATTTTAAAATTTCCTATCGATGGTCAGCGGTTAATGGTCATGATTCTTTCAATTCAATCATAGAAAATGGATCTTTTATGAGAATCAGCCGATATTTTCCAATTTTCGGATATCAAGCTGATAATGAAATTGAAGATGAAGAAAAACGGACAGAATTTAAGCTGGGAAAACAATCGGAATTAAAAAAATTAGAAGCTCCAGAAGTATTCAAAAAAGACTTCATTAATCTGGATATGACCGTTTCGACAGAAAAGGATCAGACCGCTGTAGGAACCGGAGATCTGATTCGACATTACCGTAAAGATAACCGAAACTATTTTCATTACAGATCGAATGGAATTCCGTTTCGTTTTGCTGTTTCCTCTGCAAAATATCAGGTGAAAAGCTTGATTTACAAAGGCATTACGATCAATATTTTTTATAATAAAAAACATTCGGAGAACGTAGAGCATTTACTTGAAAATGCAAAAATTACGTTGGATTACTGTACACAGAATTTTGGAAAATATCCCTTCAAAACTATCAGCTTTGCGGAAATTTCTTCTTTTACGAAAGGTTTTGCGGCTACCGCTTATCCTTCATCTATTTTTATGACGGAAGATATGCTTTTCCACGCCAATATTAAAGCTGATCAAAACCAGGATGTCATCAATGAGCTTGCAGGGCACGAACTTTCGCATCTCTGGTGGGGAAACAGCCAGATCGATCCTGATGACAGAGAAGGCGCAGTGATGCTGACTGAAACCTTAGCGATGTACACCGAAATGATGATCTACAAAAAGATGCACGGAAAAGAAAAAACGATGGAAAGAATAAAAGTTCATCAACAGATTTTTAATAACGAAAAAGGCTTATCTGAAAATCAGCCGCTGTACAAAGTGAGCGGTGAAAATACGCATATTTCTTATTCAAAAGGTGCAGTGGTTATGGTGAAACTAAGCGAACTGATTGGCGAAGACAAGGTAAACGCAGCGCTTAAAAGTTTTCTTTTGCATAATCAATATCCTAAAAAACCGACTACTTTGGATTTGCTTGAAGAGTTTTATAAAGTAAGTTCTAATGATGAGGCCAGGAAGAAAATCTATAATTTATTCAGTTCTGAATAATTTTGAAGCTTTTAATAAATGAAAAATCCCCGTACTTTTATCAGTGTAGGCATTTTGTTTTCATTTCTCATTAAATTTAAAATGAATATATTTCAGTTCATTTTATGTCTATTTTTAATGGGTTTCGATGTAGAATCTCTTCTTCCAAACTATTTTATTTAGCAGGAATTTTAATTGCTTTTTTGGTCTGTTTTCTACTATTGGGGAAGCCTCAGAAAAGATGGGCAGATTATCTTCTTTCAGTGTGGTGATATTGATTATCAATGAAGTTAATTAAAAACTCCATATCTGAACCATTACCAAAAAAAAGGAAAAAGCATTTTTAAAAATGCTTTTTCCCGAAAGGTGACCGCAGAAGGATTCGAACCCTCACTGTCGGAGCCGAAATCCGAAGTTCTATCCATTAAACTATGCAGCCTTGGTAATTGATTAAATTGATAATTTACAATTAATCATTAAAAAGTAATCTTCACACCTCCCAGAAACTGTGCTCCTAAAACTTTGTAACCCAGATAATTCTGATATTTGGCGTTCAGTAGATTATTTCCGAGTGCGAAAATACTGAAATTTTTGTGAATTTTGTACTCTGCGGATAAGTTTAAATCTGCAAACCCACCAACTTTTTCATTTTTATTTTCAACAGATATATACTGGTCAGGATTAAAACCATTTTGAGCGATGGAATAAGAATTTGACGTTCTGTCCGTTACGAAATAAGCTTTGAAGCCGAGATTCAGTTTTTTCTCAAGCATAGTATATTTTGCACCCAGATTAAACTGGAATAATGGCTTGTAATAAACTTCTTCCAGGTTATCTAATTTGTATTTCATAAAATGTAAACCCGCATCAACAGTCAGATTTTCTATTGGGAAAGCCTGCAAATCTCCTTTTACTTCCATCAGAGTTCCGTTATCATAGATTGAACTGAAAGTATTTGCATAATCATAACCGTGCTTGTCTGCGCTAATAGTATTATCAAACAAATTATTATTATAGAAAAACTGAGCGTTATTCACTTTGCTGAATCCTGCATTAACATCATATTTGAAAGTCTGGTCAACATCACCTTTCAAACCGAAATAAAAATGGTATTTGGTCTCAGTTGGAGTTAAAGTGAAATCAGAAATCAAGAAAGGATTTTCGTCCAGAAGATTCCCGTAAGTATTGAGTTTCAAACCGCCATCAATTCCTCCATAAAACTTGAATTCATCCGCAGCTGCAACCAAAACCTCTGCTTTAGGAAACCAGTAGAATTTATTATTTTTTGATTCTTCGGTTACATTGCTGGAGTTTTTAGAATTAAGGAAACTAAAATCAGAACCAATTAACAAATAAGAATCGCCTTTGTAGAAAGTGACTTTGGGCGATAAGGTAAAATTGAATTGATTATTTGTATTCTTATTCAGGATATCAAATTTGGAATTAACCGTTTCCAGATTGATTCCCAAATCTCCATTCGCTGTAATATCATCGTAAACAGAAAAATCGTGCTTGGACAAATTAGCATCCACATTCGCATAGTTTTCACTGGCTCCGAAATGGTCGCTCAAAAAGTAAGATTTCACACGAACGTTATTCAGAATTTCATTGGAGTAATGGTCGTAATAACCATTCACACTGAATTTATTCACTTTTTGCTGCAAATCGACATCATTATTTGCAGGCGTCAATGCATAAATTCCATAATAATTGTAATTGTTGAAAGCATAATTGGCATCAATATTAAACTTTCCGCTTTCCGTATAAATATTAGCAAATCCGCCAATTTTAGCTTCATTCTGCTTAGAATCCCAATCGTAAATCTTTTTCAGACCACTTGTAGAAAGATAATGTAAATCCGCTCCTACTTCCACATTGTCCTGCACTTTTCCCGAAACATTAGCATCTGCCAAAAATTTCCCATAATTCCCATAACCCAATCTGAAATAATTAGATTGATAATCATTGGAGAATTTCGGAGAAATATCTTCGCCCTGGATTTCGGTGGTTTTGAAATCGGAAACCGGCGGAACATTCACGATATCATATTTCAGATTCAGCGAATCTTCCTTTTTCTTGTTATCCGGCGGATAGTTTTTTTCCTGAACAACAGATGTTTTCTTCTTCTCGATTTTCTTTACTTCTGGTTCTCTTTTTCTGTTGAGAATCAATTGCTCTTCCTTGATTTGAGCGCCTAATTCCGAGATCCCGACTGTTCCCAAAAATGCCAAAACGGCGATATATTTTAGTTTGTTCATTTAAATTTTATTTAAAATCAAATTAATCGCAAAGGCGCAATTTGTTTGGATTCAAAATTCGTTTAAAAGTCGCAAAAAAAAGATTCAAATCTTAAACTACAATTTTATCGAAGATAAAATCTTTGCGTCTCTAAACATTTTTTATTTTTAAATTTTTGCGACTTTGCGATTAAAAATACAAAGCCAATATTTTACTTATTTTTTAATTTGGGCTTTCACTTCCTTCGCTTCAGCCACAATTTCCGGGAAATCGCCATAATTATTGATAATTTCGTCAAGTGTATAACTTGCCTGGTAATTATCTTTCAGCGCCAGATAATTTTTCGCCATCAGGACTAAAGCTTTTGCGCCCCAATATTCTTCTGAAGCATAATTGTTCGCCAATTTGAAAATAGTTTCATTGGACGACTTGAAGGCCTTTCCTTTATTCTGATAGAAAGCTTTCGCGTATAAAGCTTCTGCCGCCACTTCTGTGTTGGAAGATTTCTCCAAAGCGGTATAAGCCGTTTGTGCATCCCTGTCTTTGCCTTGCTGCATCAGGCTCCTTGCTTTGATGACTTTCGCCTGTTCCAGGGTTGCTGCCGAATTTTTCGAATTAGCAATTACAGCGTTTGCATATTTTTCAGCTTCAGCAAAGTTCTTTTCGTCCGCATAGATTTTCATCAATTCTACCGAAGCGAAGTTTTTAATCGTAACATTGGTAGAATTAGCATTCTGTTCCAGATACTTTTTCGCATCAGCAATTTTATCCTGAGCTAAATAAATCTGAGCCAATCTTACCTGAGCTTCCTGCTGATAATCATTTTGAAAGTCAGCAACATTTTGTAATGGAAGTAATGCTTTATCCGTTTGTTTTAATTGATAATAACTTTCGCCCAGCTCATACTGCGCTTTGAAAAGATTATCACCGCTTGGACTCTGGTCCAGATATTTTTCGTAGTAAGAAACCGCTTTTGTGTAATCTTTTTTCGAGAAACTATCCTGTGCAAGATTAAGATTGATTTCACTGATTTCTGTTCCGGAAACATTAACATTAAGGCCTTTTGCAAATTGTTCGTAACCTGCAACATCACTGGTTTTCACAAAAGCAGGTTTTGCAGCAGCAACAATTTTGTCTGCGTAAGCTGTGTTTTTATACTGATTCGCCAATTGTCGAAATTCTGCAATGGCATTTTCATTCTGATTCAGGTCAATCAGATTCTGAGCTCTGTAAATCTGGGAATTCGCTACCAAATCCTTATCAGGACTGGATTTGATGACTTTATCAAAGTAAGAATTGGAATTGTTGAAATCATCATTCTGAGCATAAGCTGACGCTATTTCATAGTTCGCATCATCCACATATTCCGAATTAGGATATTTTGAAATCAAGGTTTTCAGTTCAGAAATCTTTGCAACCGTATCGCCTTTGAAACCTAATGCCAGAGCTTTTTGATACAACGTATAATCGCTGGCATTTTCGGTTTTATTATAAATTTCCAAAGCTTCATTCAACTGATTGTTGGCGTAATATGTATCAGCCAAACGCAATTCTGCATCCGCTTTGAATTCCTGCTTCGGGAATCTCAGATATTCCTTAAAATATTCCTGAGCAGAAGCAAAATCCTTAGACTTGAAATAAGCATAACCTAAGTCATAGTCCAATTGTTCACGTTCCGGAAAACCTTCTGCAGTTTCGTTTTCAAGTTTGGTGTAAGTTGCAATGGCAGATTTATAATCACCTTTCTGGTAGTAAGTCTGTCCTAACCAATACTGTGCTTTTTTATAAAAATCTTTATTGAGATTGAATTGAAGACTTCTTTTAAAATACGTTTCGGCAGCATCAAAATTCCCTTTGTTGAATTCCTCAGAACCTAAAAGATAAGAAACCTCCTGCTCTATTTTTTTAGTCTCATTCGTTTTCTGGTCAAGTTTCGAAAGGGCATCCAGAGTTGCTTTATAATCTCCGGAATACAGATAAGACTTAACCAGCAGTGAGCTCATTTCCTGAGTTTTAGAATTCGGATATTTATCCAGATATCTCTGAATTACTTTTGAAGAGTTCTCAAATGGATTTCCTAATTCATAACTCAATTTTGCATATTGTTCCAAAGCCAGTTGCTGAACTTTCGCATCATAATTCATCTGTGACGCATTACGATATGCTGAAAGCGCTTCTTGTTTTTGATTATTTTGCAGATAAGCATTCCCGAGTTGATAATAAGCGTTTTGAGCTAGCGGAGATTGGCTGTTAATTAATTGATTATAATAACCTACTGCTTCGGCATTTTTTCCTACCTGAGAAGAAACAAATCCCATTTCGTAAAGGTCGGTTTCCGACGGCGTTTGTTCTTTATCCAAAAATAATTTCAAGTGCGGATAAGCCGACTGGTAATCGCCTTTCATAAAGTAGCTCTCTCCTATTATTTTGTGGATTTCTGTATCGTAAGCAGTTGTTTTTCCGTTGTTCAGGATTTCATTCCCTTCAGAGGTTGCCAGATCATAGTTCTTCTGATTGTAGTACATCTGCACATAATAAGGCTTTACCAGATGTGCATAGTCTTCATTATTCTTGATTTGGTCAAAGTAAACAAATGCATTTTCATTTTGCTTGTCAGCATAATAAAGATGTCCCAACATATAAGAAATTGCGGGCTTGCTATTTTCATCAGCATTTTTAAATGATTCTTCCAAAGCTTCGATTGCTCCTGCTGAATCTCCTGTCATAAACTTGGCATAACCCAGCTTCATAATATGCTGTGTATTTTCCTCTTTACTCAGCTGGTATTGATTGACTTTCTGTAAGGTTTCCAAGGCTTTTTCAAAATCCTTTTTTGCCAAATAATAATCTGCCAAAGGTCCGTTGGCCTGAGCGAAATAAGCCGACTTTGGATATTCTTTCATAAAAGCATTCAGACCTTCTTCAGCATATTGCTGCTGCAAAATCACGCCAATTACATTACTGAAAAACAATGATGCTTCTTTTCTGGAATTGCTAAGACTTTTATTGTAAAAATATTGTTGAGAATATTCGTATTGGGAAGCGTTGTAAACTTTGGTGTTGTAGAGATTCTCTGCCAAACCAAAATGATAGTCTTCTTTCTGCGTAAAATATTGAGATTGTTGCGCCTCAGAAATCCCATAAAGCGATAACATCGAAGCCAGTATTACTTTTTTTGAATTCATATAGATTTTCAAAATTATTGTCAAAGCCTCAGCTTCAACAAAGTTTGTTCCTTTTTCAACGAAAATAGCGAAAAGATATTATTTAAAGGGAACTTAAATGGAAATTAATTAATATAATACTTTGATCTCCTCATCGGGATATCTTCAATAGTAATTGTATTCATAGGTTGTCCGTCTGAGGTTCTCGAAGACTTTCTAAACTAAATTTCCTTTAGCTGAATCGATATAATTCAAAAATACCCGATGTCGCGGATTTGTAATCCGAGATCAATTATAAATCTACCTACACACCTGGAACACTCTGTTATGGCTCTCAATATTTTAGACAGCCTGTTTTCTAATTTCTCCTGTTCTGGCTACCTGCAATATTATTTTAAAATCAATTTGTATATCTTTTTCTTTATAGTTTAGCGGTAGTTTATTTTACTTTGGCGGAAGCTTATTATACTTTAGCGGAAGGCTATTCTATTTTGACGGTAGCTTGTTTCATTTCGACAGTAGCTTATTATAGTTTAGCGGTAGTTTATTTTACTTTGGCGGAAGCTTGTTTCATTCTGGCGGAAGGCTATTCTAGTTTAGCGGAAGGTTATTCTATTTTAGCAGAAGCTTATTCTACTTTGGCGGAAGCTTACTCTAATTTATCAGAAGTTAGTTTTTTTAGTATTCTTTTAGTAAAAAAAACCTACGGTGCGGATTTGTAATCCGTGACCGGTTATAATTCACCAACATATCTGAAACACCTTTTATGAGTCTCAGCATTTTAGATAGCCTGTTTTCTAATTTCCTCCTGTTCCGGCTACCAGCAATACCATTTCAAACTTTATTTTCCTATCTTATTTCTATAAAAATAGTATTGAATACCAATACTATTTTTATTTACCAACTTGTTTGGAACATTACCTAGATTCGTTTGCTATCATACCATAAGCTAGAGTTTTTGATATTGGTCCTGTAGGGTTACTACTATTCATTCTGCTAACTTGTAATAACATCATTATAGGCCTGTTTAAATCAACATCTTTTATAGCGCCCATAAGATTATTTTTACTCACAGGATAATAAATCTTATCTCCAACATTAAACTTTCTCGTCAAGAATGAGCTGTTTACACCTTTTGGATCATTAAAAAACAACTGTTTCCCATTTGAGTCAAAAAATCTGTTTGGTTTGTTATTTGTGATTTTTGAAGCTACTTTACCACTCTTATCTAAAAAATAGTCATATGGCGGTTTCTGCGTATTTCTCATATTTCTCTCATTCTGTGCATCTCTTAACTGCATAAACACCTCTTTAGCAGCTTCCCCTGTAAAATTAATATCCATTCTTCCATCCGGGTCTATGTTGCGGATAGGGTTATTGGCTGCATAGTGGTAAGGTGTCAGTCTCGTGTTCTTCTCAGCCAGAGGATCTACACTAAACCAACGTCCCACATCCGGCATCAGCATCCTTGCTCCAAAATCATACATCCCTGTCTCCTGCAGTTCCTTACATTAGTTTACTATATTTAATTCTCCTTTTACTCTTATAAGCATCTCCTTTCTCTTAACTTCCTTATCATACAGCCAGATAGTATCTTGATTATATTTGGTGATTTTAATTTGAGAATTATAATTCATAAGGGTTAATATTGAATCATTAGCAACGCCCCATTCCATTCTCTGCCAAATGCCAGGATCATTAAATATTCTTCTTTCATTTTCTAATTTAGAGTAAGAGTATTTTATAAGTTTACCGTTTTTATTAAACTTAAAAGTAAAACCATAAAATTCAGCCCTGTCTCTGGGCCATTCGTAATTCCAGTATCCTACACTGTCATTATACAGAATAACATCCTTAATCTTGTCTGACGGGCTTTTACAGCCTACTAACAATAAAAATAAAATTGGAAAATTTTTAATTGCGAGGATCTGCAATATCTTTGTATTTCTGGGTTGGGTATTCTTTACCATTTACCTTCACTTTGAGTATTGTTTGTTCAAT
Organism: Epilithonimonas pallida; assembly: GCF_900182975.1. Classification (NCBI taxonomy): domain Bacteria; kingdom Pseudomonadati; phylum Bacteroidota; class Flavobacteriia; order Flavobacteriales; family Weeksellaceae; genus Epilithonimonas; species Epilithonimonas pallida. The sequence continues at coordinate 36,718 of NZ_FXUO01000013.1, forward strand.
GTTTGATTTTCCTGTGTTATGTAAATTATCCTTTTTATATCGGGTTAGAATTAGGATACTTTGATATTCACTTTTTTTAGTTCCTTGTAAAATAATACTATCCTGGTTATAGAAAAGAATTTTTCTATTCTGTTTATGATAATATCCACTTACCGGATTTCTTTCAGATTCAATACTCACCACCGAATCATTGATAATAAACCATCTTTCAGGATTATACATATCATCTTTTGGTATTTTTTCTAATTGCTTTGTTGAGGAATTGTTTATATACTGGATTTGTTTTCCATCTCTAAAAAATTCTTTTACTCTGTAAGGATAAAATGCATGTGTCTCATCCATACTGTAACAATACCATTTTCTACTGCTGTCTCCTGCGAAAACAGAACGTATTTTATTTTGCTTATTTTCTTTGCAGGAAAAGATAACTAAAAAGAGTAAACTAATCTTGAGGTTTGCTAATATCTTCATAGGCTTGTGTATTATAGTATGTGTTCCCTACTTGTGGTGTTATGGTAATGCCGGTAGGCAATCCTCCCGGATTGTATGTGTTTATATAAACATCTCCAGTATTTCCCTGGTTATAGGTATTGATCATATTTAAATGATTGATACCATAGCTGGATTCTTTGTTAGCTGCATTCAGGACGTGTAGACCAAAACTGGCTGCCTGACCTGCTCTGTAGCCTTCGGTGGTCTTAGCAAAATCCGGATTCATAGCCTCCTGTAAATACACTTTTGAATGTGCTGCAAAACTGTAATCCCCATCTATTTTTTCATTTCTATGTCCTATTTCGTGGTTTATAGAGGATCTGATATTGTACGCATCATTAAAAAGCCCGCTTTTTAATGATGTAGAGTTAAAGAAGATATTGCCATTCCCATTAGTATTGGCTATTCCTGTAGCGAATGTACCTACACCTATATATCCTTTCATACCTTTTCCTGCAGCATAGTGGGCTAAGATATTAGAAACGGCTTGTCTCGTTCCTCTGCTAGAATAGTCAAGTTGTGATAATAGATACCCTCTACTTCCAGAATGGACGATTACATTATTACTTTTCTTATTATCTCTATAAATAAATCTGCCATTGGCATTAAAATGATCATCTGGCGGTCTCTGCGTATTTCTCATATTTCTCTCATCCTGTGCATCTCTTAACTGCATAAACACCTCTTTAGCAGCTTCCCCTGTAAAATTAATATCCATTCTTCCATCCGGGTCTATGTTGCGGATAGGGTTATTGGCTGCATAGTGGTAAGGTGTCAGTCTCGTGTTCTTCTCAGCCAGAGGATCTACAACGCCCCATCTACCTATGTCTGGCATATAAAATCTGGCCCCAAAATCATAAAAACCGGTTTCCTGCAGTTCCTTGGTTCCAAACTTATAGTTCAGCGGTGAGCCTTTCGGGTCATACACCGCGCCGGCTCCTGCTGCCACAAAGTTCATCCCAAACGGGTAATAATCATTCCGGTCCAGGATCTCCAGCTTATTGATAGCCGCATTCCAGCTATAGCTTACCCTCACGTTCCCCCAGGTGGTCTTTGTACTGATAAATTTGGAATAAATGTATTTATAATGATAATTCACACTAAGTTTGATACATCATCAACTTCTTACTCATCTTGATATAATAGAGACATTATTTTCATCCTTTGAGCTTGAACAATAGTATTCTACTATTAAATCAGATTCAATAGCCGACTTCTCATTCCTTAGTATGGTAAGTAACTTTTCATCTTTAGTATTTATCATTTGATTGTCTACAAATATTAATAAATTGTCTTTTATTTTTTTAAAATTTTCTATATCATTTGAGCAAAAAAATCTTACCAACTCAATCTCCTTATTTCTAATTTCTTTTTCTTGGGAATATTTAAAATTCTGTATCGATACGAATTTTAACGCTTCATCATACTTTTTTAATAAAAGAAAATAATTTAATTTTTTTATTATAAAATCTTGTTGATTAATCTCGTTTTGCCCAAACATTTTATCTAAAATATTTAAGCATTCTTCACATTCTTTAGAAGATTTGCTTTTATTTGTATTTAGACAAAACTTGTTATTTTGTGCTTTACCTTCACAAGATATTATCAATATAAATGATAACACTATTAAAAATGTATTTTTCATAAATTCTCTTTGTTTATTATTAGGTTATAAGTTTAATTTAAATCATTACATAAGTTTTTTCGAATTGATTTAGGATGGATTAAAATAATTATTGACAACTTATTGATAAGAATGTTAATTATTATTATATTGCGTTAAGTTAAAAAAAATCCTAATAATGTCCCAATTTATATGAAAAAAAACATTGCCTTCTTTTTGCTATTTATGAGTATAATTAATTTTGCACAAACACCACCTCCACCAGAAGTAGAAATAACACCTGATAAAAAAATTCTTGTTGACCAATTAATTGAAATAACTCATTTTGAAGAATATATCAAAAGTTACTGTATTGATGTTATCCAACAAGTAGCACAAGCTAACAATTGGAGCGACCAACAAAAAGATGAGATCTCAAACAGCAATTTTAAATTTTTTAATCGTAGTATCTATTACTATTTTATAAAAACACCTAACACTGATATAACAAATTTGATTAAAGCATATAAAAAAATAAATTCAGCACAATCGTCCAAAAAACAGAATTTATTAATTCCTTTCAGTACAGGGATAAGAAAAGATTTAGAATTTTTTATTTTAGACGTACTCAAAGGGCTGTATAAATTAAATGAAGAGGGGAACTAAATCCCCTTTTTCATTTACCATTTTTTGAGTTGCCGCTTTAGAGCAGTTGTATCAACTTTAAAAGGAATTTCTTTTAGTTTCCATCCATTTTTTGGATATACATATATTGAATCCGTTACATTAACTTGAAAAATTGAGTTATTATTTGGGTGTAATGAATCAAATGCAATTAAGTAGTTATCACCTTTAATAAAAGTTCCTGTTGAAGATCCACTTTTAATTTTTTTGTTATTTAAAAAAAATATGAAATCCGTTCCTGCTCCTTTTGTTGTTTGTCTATAGTGAAAGTCAGAAGTTATAGTCGCTATAGTATATTTTGTATGTTTTAGAAATGATTTCTCACCAAAAAAAATCATTAAAAGCAAAACAACTATAACTATTGACATAAATATCCAAAAAATTTTATTCTCTTTTTTCATTTTTAATAATCTTGATTAGATGTTTTATCAATAGTTGCATCACCTATATTTGAGACGCCTTGGTTTGATAATTGGAAAAGCACGTTACCCGACAATCCTGGCTTTAAAAACTCTCCAAGACCACCAACAGATGAAAGTCCCGCTTTTATAGTATTTTTTCCAAAATCATTTTGAACACCAATAATACCTCCATTATCATTGTAAGAATTATAATTATTGTTAATAAAATTAAGCCCAATTCCCCATTTATAACCTGGCACAAATGTAGTAATTGCAGTTTGTTTCAGATCGACACTTCCTTTGGCACCATATTGCGTTAGCACATCAATAGATCCTTTCATAAACATCACACTTTCTCCTCCCATAATAAAGAATGGTACATATACCGGCGCAGAAAGCACTTTCGCCAGCTTATCCATTTCCTTTGAACTGATATATGCTCCTGTATCTGGTGCAAGCCTTGCTTCTCCGTTAATCGTAAAATTACGATTTAGTCCCAGTACTACTTTTTGGTTGCGCCCTACACCTTTACCATTAGAGCCAAGTGGCGTGGTATATACATTATTGGTTCGTCCATCAGAATAATCAAAATAACCAGCCTTCATAGCTTGTTCCCTGCTTTTTATTTCACCATTCCAATGCCAACCCCAAGAATCTTTTACCCAATCATTTGGCCTTTGCGTACTATTATTACTGCTCTTAGAATTAAAACTATCCCTTAACTGGACAAACACCTCTTTAGCGGCTTCACCTGTAAAATTAATATCCATTCTTCCATCCGGGTCTATGTTGCGGATAGGGTTATTGGCTGCATAGTGGTAAGGTGTCAGTCTCGTGTTCTTCTCCGCTAACGGATCTACAACGCCCCATCTACCTATGTCTGGCATATAAAATCTGGCCCCAAAATCATACATCCCTGTCTCCTGCAGTTCCTTGGTTCCAAACTTATAGTTCAGCGGTGAGCCTTTCGGGTCATACACCGCGCCGGCTCCTGCTGCCACAAAGTTCATCCCAAACGGGTAATAATCATTCCTATCAAGGATCTCCAGCTTATTGATAGCCGCATTCCAGCTATAGCTCAGTCTCACGTTCCCCAGGTGGTCTTTGTACTGATAAATGTACTGCTTTTTCTTAAAATCATAAAACCCTTCCGCCGTCGGGAAAAATGACAGGGCCATCGTCACCCCAGGGTCTATCGGCCGCACCACGGCTTCGTTTTCTATAAAAACTTCTTCCTCGGCAGCGGTTCTGGCGCTCAGCGTGTTATCATCCGTCTGCAGGAACGCCTGCGCCACTTGGGCGCTCTCCGTCACATAATGGAAGCCGTCCAGGTATTCCGTATTGGTAACCGTGATATCTGTGCCATTATCCAGCATGAAGGTTTTCTTCAGCTTCACCCCATCGGCACGGTACAGGTACTGCGTAGTGTTCTGCTGCTGTATCTCACTCGGCAGGTTCAGGATATTATAGGTGATGTTCGTGATCCCTTTGTCCGGCATCCGCACCATATTCCCGTTGGCGTCGTATTCTATCAGTCCGTTGCCGCCCTCATAGCCGCTCATATTGCCGGATACATCATCAATATGCGTCACCTGGTTTCCGCTGTAGAGGTAGACCAGGTCATCCATACTGATGACATTCCCAAACTTGTCTGTCCCTCCAAATCTCTTCAGTCGCTGGATATTCCCGTTCAGGTCATACTGGTCCACTATCTCGTGGTAGGATCTCTGGGAAGGGTTGACCTGCCCCTGGTAGAAGCCCGCTTTCAGCCGGTTCAGACCGTCATAGACGTAGCCAAAACGGTAAGGGGCCGTCCTGGGCTGTGACCCTGTTGCATTCACAGAGTTCCAGTCCACCTCTGCTATATTCCCATTGTACCGCTTGGTGACCTGCAGGCCGGGAAAGTTGACATTGGGTACCGGCAGCCCTTTTATCGTCTCATTGTAGCGGATCCGGTAGCCAAATACATCGGTGCCCATAGCGGCAATATTATCCGGGTTGTTCACAGAGGTGATCCAGCCGCGGATGTTGTACCTGTAATCTACGGTCTGCAGTGCGGTGCCCGTGCCGCCCACTTTTTTCCAGTCCAGCTGCCCCAGCTCGTTGTAATGGTTCAGCGCCAGGGTTTCCGTAGGCTGGCTGTTCACTTTATGTTCGTGCCTGGTGAGGCGGTTTTTGGCATCATAGGTAAAGGTCTGTTCTATAGTGGCAGAGGTGGCAGTAAGACTGTTCCTGCTGTGGTATGTAAAGGTCTTCTGTGGCAGCCCGGCAAAGTCCAGGACACTCTCGTTTTTGGTGTAGCCGCCCAGGTGGTTGTAGCTATGGGTGCCTATAGCTCTGCCCTTCCGGTCATAGAATGTATAGTTCCTGGTCCACCTGTCATCCTCAAGATTTTTCACATACGAAGCGGTGGGCAGTGCTTTGGTAGAGACATTAACGCCCGCTGGGTAGGTATCTTTCAGGATCGGTACGCTCTGTACCGCATCACCGGCAGGGAAAGTGGTTCCCGGCGGGTAACTGTCATAATAATTAACGGAAAGCAATGTATCCGGAGCGCCAAAATAGCCGTAGGTATAGTAGGCTGTCAGTCCATTCCTGGTAAAGCCTGTTGCGTCTTTGGCTTCTACAATGATGAGGCTGCCTGCCTGGCTCTGCATGCTGCTCCTGGTTCCGCCCTGCATCAGGCCCGTGTAGATGGGCCTGCCCAGTTGGTCATATTTGGTGATCATCCATGTGCCCTGGGCGCGCAGGTTGGCATCCTGCGTCAGGATCAGCCGGTCTGCACGGTCGTACACCATATATTCCCAGCCTTTGCCCGGAACTTTTTTTTCCACCAGGCGGCTTTTGCCATCGTACCGGTACTGGTAGCAGAGTTCCTGTATCGCCGGTCCGGTTACGGCATCATTTAAGATATTGGTACCCGGCTGCAGTGCGTCTATCTTTACCGAGGCTTCCGGGGAGATGACGTAAGCCAGCTGGTTATATTCGTTATAGATATAATAGGTGTCGGTATTGACATTAGGGGCCAGCTCTCTTCTGATGAGAACCGTCTGCCCCTGCTGGTTTTTAAATTCGGTAGTTTTATTCCCGTCTTCATCCAGTGCCAGATTTTTATAGAGCATATTGCTGCCATAGTATTTGGCGGTTCCTGTCTGCAGTGTATTGTTATTCTGATCATTCCAGTCCGTAACTGTAGAAAATCGCATTACCTTGTCTGTGCTCAGATTGGCGGCATAATCCATTGCAACAGGGTTGGCGCTCCAGGCTGCCCCCGGATGGTATTGCTGCCTTACCCGGTCCAGCGGAGAATCTTCCAAAACTTTTTTGGTGTAGAAGGTAGTCTCCGTCGGAAATATGGAAGAATATACCGGATTGGATACCGGCGGGTCTGCAGCCGGATTATGGGTGTAAATCTTGCCAAAGCTGGTTCCGGATTGCGGGAGCGGCAAATAATCTGTTACCTGCCTGCCAAAGCCATCATAGACTACAGGAAGTACTATATCATTTCCCAGCGGCGAAGCCTGTACGCTCAGTATCTGCTTTGGCCTTCCCAGCCCGTCCAGGTATTGGATGGTTTCCGTTTTCCTGGTACAGGTTTCATCCAGGCAGACGGTGCTGAAAACATAATTTTCCCCGGGGCTGGGTACAGTCTGCGCTAATCCTGCAACTGGCATAAGCAATAGTAGTGCAGGGATCTTATTTTTTCTCATAATTTTGTGCTTTTATGGTTTATAGTGGTATTCGTTTTTCTTAAGCAGGATGCCGTTGGCATCCTTCACTTCTTTTAGCCTGCCGGAAGTGTCATAGCTATAAAACTCCCTCATACCGCCAGGTGCCGTAATGCTCCGTACGCCTACCAGAGGATCATAGGTGTATGTAGTGATCTGGTAATTACTCAGGAGCGGGTCTTTTCTCAGCTTATCCAGCTCTGCCAGCAGTGCGGATTCATCATTTCCGGGAGCCGCAGCGGCATCACTATCGGAGGCTGCAATGGCCGAGATGACAGATTGGATATTCTGGAGGTTGTCATATGTTGCGCCTTCTATCTTGGCTATCGGAAAGATCTGGTTGTATCCCCAGATGACAGAAACCGGGATTCCGTTTCCGTTAGCATCTGGCTTCAGGATATATTGCAAAATATTGCCTTTGAGATCATACTTTTTATACAGCATTTCTGCAGACATAGTTCCGCTCTTCAGATCCAATGACGATACACTTACAGGCAACGGAAGCCCCGAGGTTTTGGTGTTGGCCTCATTTTGAGATACAGGATATTGTGTCTCAATTTTTGAAACAGTGGTAACCCCATTACTTTTTACCTCGGTCTGCAACGGGATTCCAATCATATTTTTAGATTGAAGATAAGGATTGGGGATATCATCCGCATACTTATAATGCTGGGAGTTCAGGATATCGCCGTTGCCGTTCTTCAGCGTCTCGCTCACAGGAAAGGTGTGAATAGGAGGATTGGAATAACCAGTCACTTTTTCCGTAACGGTAGTCGGCTGGTTATTGATATAATCCGTTGTCGTCGTTTTGACATTCTTGATCCAGATATTTCCAATCCCAAATTCTGCATAATTAAAATAATAAGATTCACTTAAGCCCATGTTCCCGTTAAACCTTGATACCATTTTCACCTGAATGTCCAAGCCATTGGCAATTGTACCGGAAGTAAAACCCTGATTCTGATTTAAAGAAGTATTTTTATTAAAATAATTGTCATAATCATACTTATATTCTGTCTTGCGAACTGTATTTCCATTGCTGTCATACAAGTTTTCCTGTTGCAATAGTCCTCTATCCAGGGGTTGAAGCGGCCAGGTAACATTGATTTTGCCCCAAGGCTCATATAAAGTGGTTCCCGGATCATTGTTATATAAGGTTTCCTTTTTATAATTGGTAACAGGATTCAGAGAAGATTCGAAAACTTCTTGTACATATCCGTAAGCCACAGCTTTGCCTCTTACAGTATTAATTTGCCATCCGGGGTTATTAATTCTACTTTGATATTGCATATATCTTTTTCCACTTATTGCCGGTGGAGGAAAAGGAAGATCAAATTCCTGATATTTTATGGCTACAAATTGTTCCTCTCCATGATTAATGCCGCTTGTCTGTCCGGTATTTGGATCTATATAGCTATATTTTCTTATAATCTTTCCATTGTCAATGGAATTATTTTCAATCTGCTTTACTCTGATATTGCCTGTCTTTCTTATATCTGAATCTGTAATAACATATTCATTTACCCAACTATATTTAGCCGTTATTGTTCTGGTGCCTGTTGGAGGGATTGGTGCACCATCAGTAGATCTTTCATAGACATTTAACCTGTAAATACCTGGAGTATCTTCCCTGTTAATAGGAAATTTAACAGGCGTTGTACAAACAGCTCCTTGCCCTACTCTAGTAAATTGTGATCCTGAGCTGTTTTTTTTCCATAATTCCCATTGAGGTGTACTCCAAGTGACTGGAGTTGGTGAATTTTCAGCACATTTGGAATCATACAAAATAATACCTTGATTATAGATTGGTAAGCCACTATTATTTAGAATTTCAAATTCAAGATAAGGCATGTATAAGTTTGCCTCTTCTGATTCACGTATTTCATAACCATATACAGGACCAACATCTTCAAATAACTTATAGTTATCTGCTTCATAGGTAATCTGTGTATAACCTCCTGTAGGATATTTTATTTTTTTTAAATTGCCGATGACACCATAATTAAAATCTGGCTGCTTGTCTGCTCCTAAATAGACTCTTTTTCTCTCATCCAAAATAGCTCTCGTTTTTACAGTTGGAATAGGTGCAGTATTTAATTTTCCGTTGTACACACCCCAAAAGTCTTGCGAAAAAGAAAGTCTGTTTGGTAAAGTTTGATTTTCCTCTTCTCCATAATAGCTAAATCCATATTCTCCGTTTGCCAGGTTATCTCTTACATTTATAAGTTTCAGACGTTTATACATATCCGGACCATTCGCAAATGAGTAATTTTCATAAATTTCAGGAACAGGATCAGACGTGATAAAATAATCATACATCAATGAAAGATCTTTGATAACATGATCATTATTATCCTTCACTATTACTCTTGTCAAATATACATCTCCTAATAGATCCTGCCGAGGAGCAGTAAATCCTTCCGTATCATTATTATAATAAAATAATACTTTCCCTTGACTAAAATTGATTCTCGAAAGAGCTTGTTCTCTTAATTGAGTCTGATTTACGCATCTGTCCGGGGGTAATACTAAAGGGTTAAAGCTACCTACGTAAGGAACCCAGTATTTACTGATTTCATCCTGCTCTGTAATTGAAGTGACATATGCAGCACCTATACTTTTACCATAGGTATAAATTATCTCCTCATTATTAGGAAATTTTATTTTTTCAATTTTGTAATTGGGCTGATAGTCAATGTCAATTGGTATTACTTTAGGATCACAACTACTAGTATTCTCAATACCCATATTATGATCGTTTCTAAAATAATAATAAACCCCTTTATCATCGGACATTTCCATAGCATCTATTCTTTGACCATTGATAATAATCGGTTTTATCTTAGTCATATTGTATGGTCGTGGAATTCCATTTAATCCATTAGAATCCATAATGAATTGCCCCCCGCCGTTTAACAAACTGTATGAATAAATATCGGGTAATTGATCGTATGTGAATTCGTTTGCAAAACTTCTAATTCCCACAGCACTAAGTGCGATTCCACATGGGTCAGTAGTAGGATATACAGGTCCTTTCAAGCATGGTTCAGGAATATCTATAGAATTATTTAAGAGAGGTTTTTCTGGTCGTTTATCCATTCTTCCCATTATCTGTTGTGACAAATGTGGCCCAGTATTTAAAGCCCAGCCTAAACCAACACGGCTTGCAATTTCTGCAACTTTAACACCCGTTGTTGTATATTGTAGCTGTATGGGAATTTTCTCGCCAGCCACATCTATTGTATATATTGGGATGGTAAAATCTGCAACTCCTGTATAACTTCCTGGAGGAATATCAATAGCCTTAGAAAGTGATGCTGCATCTGGTGTCTTTGGGTATACATCTACATCGGGTTTATATGATGTATTTTGACCTGAGAATTCATTTGCTAATAATAAAGCAAAAATCAGTTTTATTATTTTTCTCATAATTTATGTTTTTTATTCTTTCACGATTTTAGCAGTTAGTTTTTTATTTTGTTGAGTCGGGATACTCGCTTTGATGATGTAAACACCCTGTGGAAGCTTTGAGGTATTGAT
>NZ_FXUO01000014.1:0-21821 GCF_900182975.1 Epilithonimonas pallida
TCTTTTTTTTGTAGCCATTCTATTGATTTTTTAATTAACTTTACAAAGTAACTGATTTATGCGATTGGGAAAGCTACCGAAGGTTTAGTTCAACATGGGATTGGGTGATGCTTTCACATCTGGGTTTTCTATTGCTCTGCTTCACAATAATTCGATTGAGGATTGTGTGAAATTCGGGAATGAAGTTGCGTTGAAAGCTGCTGATTACAGAGGTTCCCAGAAAGGTTTACCTTATCTCAAGGATTTTCAGAAGTAATATTTTCAGCATATCGAAATATAATTCTCATCGGTTTGAATTTTCTACTTTTATAAAGTGATTCTCTTAAATCAGTTTTAATGCAAAGTATTAATATTTTAACCGAGGATAATTACAGTTTATCCGCACATCTTTTTGAATCCAAAAATTCCAATAGAAAATTATTGTTGATTAACTCTGCAACAGGTGTTAAGCAACAGATTTATTTCTCCTTTGCTCAATTTTTTTCGGAGCAAGGATTTACGGTGATAACTTATGACTACAGAGGAATTGGACTTTCTAAGCCTGATGAAATGAAAGGTTTTGAAGCTTCGATGAGAATTTGGGGAACTAAGGATTATAAAGCGGTTACGAATTATATTAAAACCAATTTTCCGGATTATCAGAAATTCTGCCTCGGACATTCGGTTGGAGCATTGATTCTAGGAATGAATAATGATTCCGAGATGTTTGATGAGTTTATTTTTGTAGGAACACAGAACGCTTTTGTCGGAAATCTAAAATTAAGAACAAAAATTGAAGCTTACCTCGGTTTTGGAATTGCTCAACCTTTATCGACCCGATTATTAGGCTATTTTCCAGCCAATTGGTTTGGTTTGGGCGAAAGTCTGCCTTCCGGAAGTGCCTTTGATTGGCGAACTTTGATTCTTAATAAAAATTCAACTAATAAATTATTAGAAAAAGTCGATGATTTTTCCCGAAATTTGACTCAGAAAGTTTTCGTCATTAGGGCAGAAGACGATGTTTGGCTGACGGAAAAAGGTGTAAAATCTTTATTAGAAAATACGTATCCCAAGCTGAAACCGACTTACAGATTAGTCAAAACTTCGGAATCTGAGAAAGGAGAAATAGGACATATTAATTTTTTCAGAAGCTATAATAAAAAGCTCTGGAATATTATTCTAAAAGAACTTAATTAATGGAATTGATTAACAAAACAATAGAATTTGTCAAAGAAAAATTAGAAGGAACAGAATCCGGCCACGATTGGTTTCACATCGAACGTGTTTGGAAACTGAGTCTTAAAATTCACGAAAAAGAAGGTGGTAATCAATTAATTATAGAGTTAGCATCACTGTTGCATGACATCGCTGATCCAAAATTCCATAATGGTGATGAAACGATTGCTTCAAAAATCGTTAACCAATTTTTAACAGAACAAAGCCTGGATCCGGAAACGATTGAAAAAGTAATTTTCATCATAGAAAATATGTCATTTAAAAACCGCAATGATGCGCCGAAAGATCTGCCTCTGGAACTTAAAATTGTTCAGGATGCTGACAGGCTGGATGCGATTGGCGCGATTGGAATTGCAAGAACTTTCAATTTTGGAGGATATAAAAATAATCTGATGTATCATCCCAATATCGAACCCAAACTGAATCAGTCAAAAGAAGAATATAAAAAATCCAACGGAACCACAATCAATCATTTCTATGAAAAATTATTGCTTCTTAGGGATTTGCTCAACACGGATACGGCTAAAGAAATCGCTGAACACAGGCATCAGTTTATGCTTCAGTTTCTTGACGAGTTCTACAAAGAATGGAATGTCACTTTTTAATTAAAGATAAACCACTATCTTTGTTTTAATGATAATCATTTTAATCCTCATTTTTCTCATAGTTGCTTTATTTTTGTCCGGTTTTCGTTCAGAAAAGTGGAATCTATGGAGTAAGATTGTCAGAGCTGTTATCACGATTTCGGCAGCCGCTTATTTTACATTTTGGTTCGTAGAAAGAAGTTTATCACAATTTTTGGAAAATTCTCTGGCGGTCCAGGTGGTCAATTATTTGCCACAGCCGATAGATTTTTATATTATCAGGATCCAGGATGGAAATGATAATCAAAGATTCAGTTCAAAACATGTTGGTCAGATTCGCCCGGAATATTTCCGAATCGAGTATCTTAATATGCAAAAATCCAATGAGTTTTGGGTCGTTGGATACATCGGGAAAGACAAACTCGTCTATTTTTCTCAGGTCGCTGTTCCCAACAAAAATGAGGATCAAATTGTAGAGGTCAGAAACTACATTAATCATAGTCTCAAATTGTCCGCTGTTGCAACAGAAAAAGTAGCAGAGCTCAAGTACGACAATATCAAGCTCAGCATTTGGGTGACGCTGGATTTGCTTCTTATTTTTCTCAATTCGGTTTTGCTTTTCAGAGGTAGCAAAAAACATTAGATGTTAATTGGGGCGACTTTAGCCGCCTTCTGTTTCCATTTGTCACTCTGTGTCCGAAGAGTTCGAGTCGGGCGGCTGCCATTCTCTGTTTTAAAATTATTTCTAAAATCGAATTACATTATTCATAAAAATTAATGATAAAATTTAAATAAAATATCAAAATAGATTTTGAGATTCTGGTCAACTTTGTACATTTAGCGAGTAGAAAAATGGTACAATTACTGCAACCTTAATAGATCAAATAAAATTAAAAAATGAATTTATCAAAACATATTGATTCAGCAAACAATGCTTTTAAAGACTGGAGAAAAGTCCCTTTCGAGGATCGTCAAAAATTACTTATCAACCTCGCTGATGTTCTTGAAAAAAATAAGGAAAAATTTGCGAAAACCATAACGACCGAGATGCACAAACCCATTTCACAAGCTATTGCTGAAATTGAAAAAAGTGCAGGAATGATAAAATATTATGCAGCCGCAGAAAATATTCTGAAACCTGAAAAAATCAAAACCGAGTTCAGTGTAAGTGAAGTTCATTACGAGGCGATGGGAATTATTTTGGGTGTAATGCCTTGGAATTTTCCTTTTTGGCAGGTTTTGAGGTTTGCGATTCCGGCAATTCTTGCAGGTAATGTAGTCATTTTGAAACATGCATCCATATGTTTTGGAAGTGGTGACGAAATTGAACTGGCCTTTAAAGAAGCTGGTTTTCCTGAATATGTTTTCAAAAATTTGAGAATCGGGCATAATGAAATCAAAGAGATTTTGGAAAATCCTTTGGTAAGAGGTGTAAGTCTCACAGGAAGCGAGAAAGCTGGTGGAAGTGTTGCAGCTCTGGCTGGGAAAAATATTAAAAAATCAGTTTTGGAATTGGGCGGGAGCGATGCTTTTATTGTTCTTGAAGATTCCGATTTTGAGAAAGCAGCGAAAGACGGACCCTGGGCAAAGCTTCAGAACACAGGGCAGATTTGCAACGCTGCTAAACGTTTTATCGTTCATAAAGATGTTGAGAAAGATTTTGTCCCAAGATTTATTGAAGAATATAATTCTTACCAACCAGCTGATCCGATGAAGAAAGAAACTAAGCTTGGAAAAATGGCAAGACCGGATCTGGCGGATGAACTGGAAAATCAATATAAAAAAGCTTTGAAAAATGGAGCAGAAGTAGTTCTGGCTTTAGAACGCATTTCAGAGAACGAGTTTCGTCCGGGAATTATCTTGGTAAAGGAAGGCAATCCGATTTTGCAGGAAGAATTGTTCGGGCCTTTAGCTATTCTGATGATTGGAAAAAACGATGAAGAGATCCTGAAACTTGCGAATGATATTCCGTTTGGTTTAGGAAATTCGGTTTGGACTAGGGATAAAAAACGGGCTCAGTTTTTCATAGAGAATCTGGAATCGGGAACTGTTTCTATTAACAAAGCCACAAGTTCTGATACAAGGCTGCCTTTTGGTGGTGCAAAATCTTCTGGTTATGGCGTTGAGTTGTCTTTGCATGCTTTGAAGGAATTTACACAAGTTAAAACAGTGGTTGGCAATATTTAAAATTGACTTGACTGAAGAAAATAAAAAACCGCTCAAATTTGTTTTGAGCGGTTTTTGTTTTATTGACAAATCTTGCTTTGTTGGATTTCATAGCCCCGATTGCAACGGTTACCCCACAGCACGCTTTGGAAAAAGCTCTGGCGCGAGGAGTATGAGTGGAAAGCGGGATTAAGCTCCTAAAATTAATTCATACTAGCCGAATCTTTGGTTTTAACAGCGAGTAGTGAGTCAGCTTTTGCTTTTTTCTCCATTTCAATTTGCTTTACAACTGCTTCTCGGTTGTCCTGTTCCTTAATGATTTCTGACAGCTGAGGTTCAATGATTTTGTTCATCTCATCTTCCGAAATATTGTTAGCATCTGGTGAATCGAGCAATTTTTTCCATGGACGTCTTTTTCCCCAAGGATAATCACCGTAAACAATTAAAGGTGTTCCTTTGGCCCTGGTAGTTGCTCCGCCTTTGTTCAGTATCCATGTGTCTACCCAGGTGTACATCCATTTGGCGTCTTCTTCCAGCATCCTAAGACAAGAGTGGGATGCAGGATAACCAGGCATTGCGTACTGATGCCAGCCAATGCCGTCAAAATTGGCAACATTGACATTCCAACGGAGTTTCCACTCGTCACTAACCGTTGATATGGCAACTTCTTTTTTCCAGTTGGCGAACATTAATCCCCTTTTTGTAGGTGTTGATTTTTTTCCCATACTGGTTGGTCCCCATTTAATAAGGTTTCCGTATTCGTAAACGCCAAACGCCTGAATCGGATAGGAAAAAAAGACAAACTTTTTCACATTTTCCAAAGTTGTAACATGGCCTGGGAATGGTGAATATCTCAAGAAATCTTCTTCTATTTTTGCAGGGACAACCAGTGTATCTGCATTGCCAATATTGGCTCTGTCAAGCCGATTAAGTGCCAGGATGGTGTAAAGGGCTTTGCCGGTAAATTCTTTTTTATTTTGTTGAGAAACAGAATCCTTGTTTTTGTAAACCCATGGGAAAAAACCGAAATCTTTTCTCGGAATTACAACATCCGGGACTTCCGGTTTTTCTTCTTTCTTTTCCTCCTCTTTTTTCTCACCGGGATTCAAAATTTCTGTTATCGGATTGTTTTTTTTATCCGGCGAAGACACAGATTCGTCTTTTTTACATTGAATCAGAAACAGGGAAAAAGCGATAAATAAAGGAAATGTGTTTTTAATGGTTTTTATGTTCATGGTTTTTTCTTTCTCCGTCTTTAAGTTACAAAAAGAATACCATTTGATGGGAAAAAATAAGAACAATATATTATTTAAGACAAAATTTAATTTTTAGAAATAATGTCTTTGATAATCTGTTTAGCGTGAATTCTGGAATTTTCTATGAACCAAAGATGTGTATCCCTTCCACCGCAAACAACGCCAGCAAGGTAGATCCCATCCACATTGGTTTCCATAGTTTCGGGATTGTAATCAGGATTCTGACATTCGCCTTTTAAAGTAATTCCAAGATTTTTTAAGAATTCAAAGTCAGGAAGGTAGCCTGTCATAGCGAGAACAAAATCATTTTCGATTTCACGAATTTCCCCTTTATTGGTTTTGAAAATAACGGAATGCGGTTTCACTTCCAAAAGCTCCGCCCCGAAAAAAGCATTGATGCTCCCTTCTTTGATTCTGTTTTCGATGTCTGGTTTTACCCAATATTTGACACTTCTGGAAATCTCTTTGTTACGAATAATCATTGTAACATTGCCACCTTTTCTGTAGATTTCCAAAGCCGCATCTACTGAAGAATTGCTGGAACCGACTACGACAACATTTTGAAAAGCATAAGGATATGGTTCTGTGTAATAATGCTTAACTTTTGGTAAATCTTCTCCCGGGATTTCCATCATATTCGGTATGTCGTAAAAACCGGTTGCGATGACTACATTTTTTGCAAAATAAATTTGCCTGCTGGTTTCAACCTGGAAAAAAGTAGATTTCCGGATATTGATAACTTTTTCGTAAGGTTTTATATTGATTTCTTTTTGTCGCGCAATTCCCTGATAATATTCCAAAGCATCTTGTCTGCCGGGTTTAGGCTTGGCCGTGATGAATGGTATTTCGTCAATTTCCAGCCGGTCAGCTGTTGAGAAAAACGTCATATATAAGGGATAATTGTAAAGACTGTTTGCCACCGTTCCTTTTTCGATAACGACATATTTCAGGCTGTTTTTCTTCGCCTCCAAAGCACAGGTTAAGCCAATTGGACCTCCGCCAACAATAAGAACATCATATAATTCCATTTCACAAATTTACAAAGAAAAACGGCTAAAACTCTGCATCTTCCCAGCTTTCAAATTTTGAGACGTTCTGGAGTAACCGCCTGTTTTCACTTCTTAATTCTTCCATTTGACTCAAAAGTTTATGAATAATTTCAATACCGGGTAAATTAACCTCCAAGTCGTAGTGCCAGTTTGCAAAACGCTCAAGATGGGGTAACTCTTCGTAGATAATATAACGGACGCTATTCTCAGTTTCCGGATGTAGCAGTTCCGAATCTATCAGTTGGTCAAGAAAAGTGTAATCTATTTTATATAACCTGATAACTTCTTCTATAGAGATTCTTTCGTTCATAGTTAAGAATTTTTGAGTTGTTGAAACAGTTCTTTTTGTTTTTCGCTCAGGTTGGTCGGGATTCTTACATTGTAAGTCACATACAAATCACCTGCTTCGCCTTCCTTTTTATAGACCGGAAAACCTTTGCCTTTCAGCCTTACGGTTGTTCCGTTTTGAGTTTCCGGTTTCACTTTCAGATTAACAGAACCGTCAAGGGTCTGGATATTAATATTACCTCCCAAAACGGCCGTGTAAAGATCCAGGTCGACAGAAGTCCTCAAATTATCACCTTCACGTTTAAAATCTTGATCTTCAGAAATGTTGAACGTAATATAAAGATCACCATTTGGTCCGCCATTCATTCCCGGATTGCCATGACCTTTCAGTTTGATTTGCTGTCCGTCATAAACACCTGCGGGAATTGTGATTCTCACTTTTTTACCATTGATTTCAAAAGTTTGCTGATGGGTTTTTGCAGCATCTCTCAAACCGAGATTCAATTCAGCTGAAACGTCCTGACCTTTGAATTTTCCACTCGCACTTCCTCTTGAGCTTCTGCCAAAACCACCGCCACTTCCGCCAAACATCGACTGGAAAAAATCGGAAAAATCCTCGCCTTCTCCAAAATCCGTTCCGGAAAACCCGCTGCCATAGTTCCCGGAATATTGTTGCTGCTGTCTCTGCTGTTGCTGTGCGCGTTCGTATTCTTCGCCATGTTTCCAGTGTTCGCCATATTTGTCATACTTTGCACGGTTTTCCGTATTGCTTAGAACTTCATTGGCTTCATTGATTTCTTTAAATTTTTTTTCAGCTTCCTTATCATTCGGGTTCATATCCGGATGATATTTTCGCGCCAGCTTTCTGTAGGCTTTCTTAACATCATCTGCTGATGCATTTTTATCAATGCCGAGAATTTTATAATAATCTATAAACGCCATTATGAATTGGTTTTTATCTGGATTTAGTTGTTCTAAGTTAGCAATTTGCTGCCAAAAGACAAATTATTAATGCTTATTTTTCAGGAGCATCAACAGGCGGTTAATTTTCACTTTCGTTTCGTATTGCCCATTTATTTCTGTTCAACCCAAATTAAGTCAGAAGTTTTGTAACCGATTTCTTCAGCTTTTTTCAGAAACCTGTTTTTGATAGTTTCAGGAATGGTTTTCTCTCGCGAGAGAAGCCAGAGGTATTTCAGGTTATTTCCAGCAACCAAAGCATATTTGTAATCATCATCCAGGTCTATCACATTATAACCTGCCCAAAATGGTTTGAAGAACGAAACTTTAAGCCTGGCCTCATTTTCAGAATTGACGAATCTCGCTTCGCCTATACTTTGTTTCCATTCTTTTTTGACATAATCATAACCTTGGTTATCCACTTTTATTGTTCCGTCCGGATTTTTGGAATAAGTTGCTGTTACTTGATTCATATTTTTCTCAAAACGATAATCGAAACGGGCAATCTCATACCATTTACCAAGATATTTATCCGAATCAAAATTCTTTATAGCTGTTGCTTTATCAGGGATTCCCACAGAACAAGAATTGAGAAGAAAAATTCCTAAAATACTGAGGGAAACAGGAACTGCTAATTTTATGAATGCTTTTTTCATATTAAATTTTTTTCAGGATTTATTCAAAAATAATTCCATCATAGCAGTTTAATAATCCCGAAGTTGAAATATAAATGGGAAATTGATTATTTTTACAGAAAATAAAAGTTAAATAATTAATAATCAATGAAACTAAAATTACTTTCTGTTCTTTCTCTTGTGCTATTTAACCATGCTTTTGCGCAGTCAGAGAAGTTCTATGCTACCACAGATTCTGAAAATGCAAAAGAATTGAAGGCGAAATTCCCTGGAGAGATTGATATTGTTGGAGTGGAGGGAAACCAGTCCGCAATTCATCTTACAAAAAATGCTGCTGAATTTCTTCATCACAATGTTATTACACACGGACCCGGATATGTTTACAAGTCGTCCAAGGAACAGGCTTTAGCAGCAATTAATAAAATAAAAAAAGCAAACAAAGTTTTGGCGTTTACAATTGACCAGGATGCCATTGTAAATTCTGCTATTGCAAAAGTTAATGCTGACAATATCAAGACTCATATTCAGGCTTTGGAAAATTACGGAACACGCCACCACACAACGGCAAAAGCTAAAACGGCTGTTCAGGATCTGAAAGCAAAATGGCAAAATCTGATTACTGCTTCCGGAAGGAATGATGTTTCCGTTAGAATTGTAGACCATGTCGGAACGACAATGCCTTCTTTGGTTTTAACAATCAACGGAACTACAGCACCTAATGAATTTGTAATTGTTGGTGCTCACATGGATTCGATTACTAATAATACGAATAATGCACCCGGAGCGGATGATGATGCATCGGGAATTGCTACAATCTCTGAGATGATAAGGGTCTTGCTGAATATCAATTACAAACCCTCCAAAACTGTTGAGTTTATGGCCTATGCTGCAGAGGAAATCGGTTTGGTTGGTTCATCAGAAATAGCCCAGGATTATGCGATGAATAATAAGGATGTGATTTCTTTTGTTCAGTTTGACATGACGAATTATAAAGGTTCCGCAAAAGATGTTTACCTCACTACGGATTCTTATAATAGTAATGACCTTAATCTGTTCCTGATCGAACTGATGGAGCATTATAACAAAACCGGAACACATGCTTTTACTTACGGCAATACGATTTGTAACTATGGCTGTTCCGATCATTTTAGCTGGGCGGATAATGGCTACGATGCGGCTTTTCCTTTCGAAGCTTCTTTCTCACAGTATAATCCTAATATTCATACAACCAGCGATAAGCTTTCCAATATGGGCAACAGCGCAACACACGCTGCCAAATTTGCAAAATTGGGATTGGAGTTCATTATTGAAACCGCAAAAGGTTCTGTCCTGTCGGTTTCCGATGCAGGTAGTACAGTTAATATTTTTGTGAAAGATAAATTCCT
This sequence comes from Epilithonimonas pallida, assembly GCF_900182975.1. Classification (NCBI taxonomy): domain Bacteria; kingdom Pseudomonadati; phylum Bacteroidota; class Flavobacteriia; order Flavobacteriales; family Weeksellaceae; genus Epilithonimonas; species Epilithonimonas pallida. The sequence goes on from NZ_FXUO01000014.1 coordinate 9,539, forward strand.
GAACTACCAGTTAGGAAAAGAAACTGTGGAATCTGTTGTTGTTATTGATGCAAGCGGAAGACAGCTTTTAGAATCTCATCAGCTTATCTCTTTTGGAAAAATTGATCTGAATAAAATCAATAATGGCTTTTATTTAGCAGTTTTTACAACCAAATCCGGAAAAGTAATTACTAAGAAGTTTATTATAGAATAATTATTAATTTAATTAAATGAGAACATAAAGAGAAAATAGCAATTCTATTTTCTCTTTTATTTTATATCAAATATTTAGATTTAATATTCCGGAGCTAATTCTACTACAAGTCCTTCCAATTCCGGAGTTACAGGAATCTGGCAGCCTAATCTGCTGTTGGGTTTCACATTGAAAGCTTCGGAAAGCATTGCTTCTTCGTCCGGTAGCATCTCTGGGAGAGGAACATTTTCGCTTAGAACATAACACTGGCAGGAAGCGCACATTGCCATTCCGCCACAGATACCGATCGTTCCTTCCTCTGCCAATTCGTAAGCACGAACCACTTCCATAATGCTCATTGCCATATCTGTTGGTGCAGGAATTGTGTGAGAAACGCCTTCTCTGTCTATGATTGTAATATTAACGTCTGACATAGTGCAAAGATAAGAATAGATGTTAGACAATAGAAGTAAGAAGTTAGAAATTTAATTGATAGTTTCGATATTGCCAATAAAAAAGAGGATTACAAAATCCTCTCTATATATTATTAAAAAATTATTGAAAACTATTTTCTAATCGATAGATTTTACCACTGCTTTTTCAGCTTCTTTTCTGGTTCCGTCGAAACCGTCAACACCACTTACCGTTGTATATTTTAAAACAAATTTTTTACCTGGGTTTAGTCTGTTGTAAACACTTTGAACCATCAGGGTTGCTTCGTGGAAGCCACAAAGAATTAACTTCAGTTTTCCTGGATAAGTATTGATATCGCCAATGGCATAGATTCCATCAATATTGGTTTGATAATCCAAGGCATTATTGACTTTGATGGCATTTTTCTCAATTTCTAATCCCCATTCGGCTAGTGGACCTAACTTAGGTGTCAATCCGAATAATGGAATCAGATAATCCGTTTCGATAACCGATCTTTCTCCGTTTTTTTCAATTTCGATAGCGGTTAAGGTTTCATCACCAATTAATCCTGTCACTTCTGCAGGCGTAATCAAGTTGATTTTTCCTTGATGTTTCAATTCTGTCACCTTTTCTACGGAATCCAAAGCGCCTCGAAACTCATTTCTCCTGTGTATCAGAGTCACTTCTGATGCAACATCAGCCAGGAAAACAGACCAGTCCAAAGCAGAATCACCACCTCCTGCAATCACGATTTTCTTATCGCGGAACATTTCCGGCTCTCTTACGAAATATTCTACACCATTTTCTTCGTATTTTTCTATATTTTCCAGCTCAGGTTTTCTTGGATCAAAACTTCCCAAACCACCGGCAATGGCAATGGCTTTACCTTTAACTTTTACGCCTCGGCTTGTTGTTACAATGAAATCACCTTCTTCCGTTTTCTCATAGCTAACTGCCTTTTGGGCCAATGAAAATTGGGGCTCGAACTGTTTGATTTGCTCCATCAGGTTATCTACCAAAACACCTGCGTCCACACTGGGAAATCCTGGAATATCGAAAATCGGTTTTTTAGGATAAAGTTCTGTTAATTGACCACCGGGCTGAGGAAGTGCATCTATGAGATGACATCTTAGTTTCAGTAATCCCGCTTCGAAAACAGCGAAAAGCCCTGTTGGACCAGCGCCTATTATGATAATATCCGTTTCAAACATTTATATAAAAATTTTGGATACAAATTTAAGTATTAAATATGATTTAGAATGATTCTAAAATATGATATTGATTAGTAACTCAGAATGAATTAAACAAGGTATCTTATATTTATTAATAGTCGATTAATTAAATTAAACTAAAGCTGTAAAAGATTCATATTGAATTAAATTTTAAATAATAAAAGTTTGTTTTTCTTACCAAATGATAAGATTTTTTCTAAAAATATATCTTAGTTTTGCACTTTCATCATTTGTGTTTTTAATTCCTGCAGATTATTTATTTGATCTCAGGAATTTTTTTATCCATTACGCTTTATTAATGCCATATAGAAACCGTCGTAGCCTTCGCTAGGCATTATTTTTTCATCCTTGATGAGAGAGAATTCCGGATTGTTTTCCAAGAATTTTTTGACTTGCTCATTATTTTCTGATGGTAGAATTGAGCAAGTAGCATAGATCATTTGTCCTCCTTTTTTAAGAATTTTCGAATAATCTTGTAAGATTTGTTGTTGTTCACCTTTTATTCTGTCGATAAAATCCTGATCGATTTTCCATTTGGAATCTGGGTTTCTTTTCAAAACGCCTAATCCGGAACAAGGCGCATCAATCAATAATCTGTCTGCTTTTTCATGGAGCCTTTTAATGACTTTGTTATCAGAAATCACTCTGGTTTCTATATTATGAGCACCAGCTCTTTTTGCACGTCTTTTAAGCTCTGCTAATTTCCATTCGTAAATATCAAGAGCAATGATTTGTCCTTTGTTTTTCATCAGAGCGGCCAGATGCAGAGTCTTTCCGCCAGCTCCAGCACACGCATCTACAACACGCATCCCTTCTTTCACATCCAGTAATTCTCCAATTTTCTGAGAACTGGCATCCTGAACTTCAAACAAACCATCTTTAAAAGCAGAAGTAAGGAAAACGTTCTTTTTTTCTTCCAATTGAACCGCATCCGGATAATTTTTGATCGTGAAAGATTCTACATTTTCATCCTTAAGATCAGCGATTAATTCTCTAGGAGTTGTTTTAAGAGTGTTAGTTCGTAAAACTGTTGGTGCTTGCTCATTAAGAGCCAGCATTTCTCTTTCCCAGTTTTTGCCTAATTCTTTTTCAAGAGTTTCTGCTAGCCATTCCGGAATAGAATATTCAATAGCTTTTGTAGGAACAGTGCCTTTTTTGAGTTTGGTAAGAATATCGGCAATTTTGATTCCATCGAACTCTTCGAATTTTTTGTAATGACTTTTGCTCCAAAGAAGATATGCCAATATCAGTTTATAAACATTATTCGGTTTTACACCTTCGCCCATATAATATTCGAGGCGTTTTTTCCAGCGGATGATATTGTAAAAAATCTCAGAAACAGTCTGCCTGTCTTGGCTTCCCCACTTTCTGTGAGCTTTCAGCAGACGTTCTATAACTTTATCAGCATATTTTTTTTCCTGGAAAAATGTTTCCTGGAGTGCATCATGAATCCCGATTAAAAGATTTCGGTGAATTAGTTCCATAAAAATTAATGAAGTAAATAAGTCTGCAAATTTACTAAAAATAAAAGTGTCAATAAATTCTAATAAAAAGTGTGTTTATGATTGCTAATTCTTGTCTTATGTAAAGTGAGGAAGAGATGCACTATGTTAATTTTGTATTAAATTTTCAAAATTGTTTAATTTTATTGTTTAACAATTTTGTCAACAAAATAAAATTGATTTAAATTTGCACAGATTTGTTTAACAAAAATGTCAAATCAAGCAAAAAAAGACCAAACACAAGAATTAATCAAAGAAACGGCTAAGAATCTTTTCTTTGTTCAGGGTAGATTTGATGCTACGACACAGGAGATTGCCGATGAAGCTGGTGTTAATAGAACGTTGATTAATTATTATTTCCGCTCAAGAGATAATCTGATTCAGATTGTTTTTGAAGAAGCACAAAGGGTTGAAAAGGAAAAATCAGAAGTCATTCAAAAATCTGATTTACCATTCAAAGAGAAGATCGCTCATTTTATAGAGAACGGTTTGCAAACAAGTCTGCAGTATCCTTATCTGGAAACTTACATAGTTTCTCAGATCAATAAAGGAAGTTTTCACAGAAAAGAAATTGATGAAGAACACAAAGAGCAAATTCTTAAAGATATCAAAATTGAGATGGATAAAGGGAATATAGAAAAAATGGAGCCGATCCAATTTATTTTCAATATGGTATCCCTTCTTGTATTTCCAAGTGCTGTAAGACCACTTTTTATGGAGAACATGATGATTGATGATAAGGAATTTGACAGACTGATTGCGGACAGAAAGGACATTATTCTCAATATGCTTTTCAAAAATTAAAATAATGTTAAGGTATTTTCCGGATACGATCGTCCGTAGTAAGTAAAAGATTAAAAAATAAACGATTATGAAATTAAACTATGTAATAAATTATGATGAGTAATAAGATGATAAAGTGGAGAAAACTGGCTTTAGGCATTTTGACTGTAACAGGGTCTTTATTGTACTCTCAGCAGACAATTACCTTGAAACAAGCCATAGAATATGCTTTGCAGAACAAATCTGATGCACTGAAAGCAAAGCTTGATATTACAAATGCTGATGCGAAAATTCTGGAAGCAAAAGCTGGTGCGCTTCCAAAAATTAATGGGACAGCAAACCTTAGTTATAATCCTATTTTGCAACAAACAGCAATCGATGTAGGTGCTTTTAGTGGAGGACCTAGCAATATCCAAATGGTGGCTATGGGACAAAAATGGATTGCTGGAGCAGGAGTTCAGCTTCAGCAAGCAATTTTTGATCAACAAGTATTTATAGGCTTAAAAGCTGCAAAATCAACTAAAGAGTTTTATCAGCTGAATGCAGATCTTACAGATGAGCAGATCATAGAAAGAGTTTCTAATGCTTACTTTCAGGTTTTTACGGCTCAGGAAAAGAAAAATACTCTGGAAAGTAGCTTTGCAAGTACAGAAAAAGTAAGGAATGTCATCAAAAGTTTGTTTGATAACGGATTGTCAAAAAAAATCGATCTCGATAGAACCAACGTTAATTTAACGAATATCGAAACCAATATCAAGCAAAGTAATAATGGCATTGCTCAAGCAGAGAATGCACTTAAGTTTTATATGGGAATGCCGATTGAAACTAAGATTCAGCTTGTGCCAGGAGATATGGAAGTAACACCGCATCTTTTGGAAGATATGATAAGTACAGACAGTAGAACAGAAGTAAAGGTTTTATTGAAAAATAAGGAACTTCTCGAATATCAGAAAAAGGCTACAATTGCAAGATATTATCCGACAGTTAACCTGACTGCTAATTATCACTGGCAAGGATTAGGGCCAAAGTTTCCTTTAACTAATGGTAAATCTAACGGTGTCTATTGGTCAGACTATTCTGCAATCGGCTTGGGAGTTAATATACCGATTTTCAATGGTTTTGCTACCAAAGCCAAAGTCCAGCAAAATCAAATCGAGATCGATAAACTGGAAGCAGACTTAAAAGATACCAAACTTGGATTGGATCAAGCTTACCAAAATGCAAAATCACAAATCGAAAATAGTTTGTCATCAATTGAAAATCAAAAAGCAAATGTACAACTGGCTGAAAGTGTCTTGGCTGATACAAAAAGCAATTATCAATACGGATTGGCAACATTGACAGATTTACTTGATGCTGAAAATTCTTTGGTGCAGGCTAAAAATAATTATACCAACGCAATTCTTGATTATAAAATAGCAGAGATCCAGTATTACAAATCAAAAGGTGAGCTTAAAACTTATTTAAAATAAACTACGAAATAAATATTCCAAATGAAAAAAACTTTAATATATATCATCGTTGCAGCAGTTCTGGTTGGTCTGGCTGCTTACAAAATTGTTGATAACAAGAAAAAGCAGGAAGCTGAAGTAAAAGAGGTCGCAAAGCAGGTGGACAAAATCAATGTGAATATTGTGACGGTTTCCAGACAGGATGTTAATACGGAGTATTCGGCGAACGGAACATTCATTCCAAAGCAGGAATCTAACCAGTCTGCAGATATCGCCGGAAGAGTGGTAAATGTTTATGTAAAGGAAGGCTCAAGAGTTGCGGCCGGCCAGGTTTTGGCGACAATCAAAAGAGATGCGATAGAAGTGGATGTTACCCAAGCACAAAATAATTTGCAGAATGCCATTATTGATAACCAACGTTATGAAAATGCCTATAAAACAGGTGGTGTGACAAAACAACAACTGGATAACTCAAGACTTCAGCTGAAAAATGCACAATCAGCAGTAAGAGCACAGGGTGTAAGAGTTAATGATACCAGTGTGAGAGCGGGAATCAGCGGGATGATTAACAAAAAAATGGTAGAGCCGGGAATGGTTGTTGCAACCGGAACAGCTTTGTTCGAAATCGTTAATATCAATTCGTTGAAACTTTCTGTTCTTGTTGATGAAAGTCAGGTTGGCAGAATCCAGATTGGGCAGGAAGTTGATATCAATGTTAATGTTTTACCTGATGAAAAATTCACGGGAAGAATAACATTTATTGCGCCGAAAAGTGATGCTTCTCTCAATTTCCCGGTGGAAATAGAAGTTCAGAACAGAGGAAACCTGAAAGCCGGTATGTATGCAACGGCACTTTTCAAAACCAATCACGGTGCAGAAACCCAAAATATGCTGACAGTTCCGGCAGAAGCTTTTGTAAACGGTGTAAGCTCAGGTCAGCTTTTCATTGTTAATAACGGAACGGCCAAATTAATAAAAGTGACAACCGGAAAGGTTTATGGAGATAAAGTTCAGATCCTGAGCGGTCTTAATGGCGGTGAGCAGGTAATTACCAGCGGACAGATCAACCTGGACAACGGTTCTAAAATCAATATCGTAAAGTAAGAGAAGATGAAGTTAGCAGAAATATCCATTAAAAGACCGTCGTTAGTTATCGTATTATTTACGATTCTCACGCTGGGAGGTCTGTTGAGTTACTCTATGATGGGGTACGAATTGATCCCGAAATTCGAAACCAATATGGTAACGATTTCCACAGTATATCCTGGAGCGTCACCAAGTGAGGTAGAAACCTCGGTAACGAGAAAGATTGAAGATGCCGTTGGTTCTCTTGAGAATGTGAAAAAAGTGGAAGCGTCTTCTTATGAAAGTCTCTCGGTGATTATGGTTCAGCTGAATGCAGGTGCCGATGTCAATTATGCATTGAATGATGCACAGCGTAAGGTTAATGCGGTTCTTGCAGACCTTCCGGATGATGCAAAAACACCTTCACTGAATAAATTCTCTTTGGATGATCTACCGATTATCACAATGAGTATTTCCAGTGATAAAATGAATAACAAGCAACTTTACGATCTCCTTGATAAAAAGATTGAGCCGATTTTTTCCCGTGTGAACGGTGTCGCTCAGGTTGACCTGATTGGTGGTCAGGAGAGAGAGATTCAGGTTAATCTGGATGAGAAAAAACTGCAAGGTTACGGATTGGCCATTTCTGATGTTCAGCAGGCAATCCTTTCCTCTAACCTTGACTTCCCGACTGGTGCGCTGAAAACGAGAACTTCCAAATCTACAATCAGATTAGAAGGAAAATATAAATCCGTTGCGGAACTGAACAACCTTGTGATTTCATCTAAAAATGGCGCTCAAGTAAGATTGTCTGATATTGCTACGGTTTTCGACTCACAGAAAGATGTGGAAAAAGTAGCGAGATTCAATCAGTTACCGACCATTTTGATGCAAATCAAGAAACAATCGGATGCCAACGCAGTTTCCGTATCGGAAAGCATTACGAAAACGGTGGATGAGGTAATGAAGAATTACGCTGCTCAGGGTGTAAAAGTTAAAATTGTGGATGACAGTACAGACTTTACTTTGGAAGCTGCCAACCACGTTATTTTTGACTTGTTCCTGGCAATTATTCTGGTTGCTGTAGTGATGTTGTTGTTCCTTCATAATATCAGGAATGCCTTTATCGTAATGGTTTCTATTCCTGTATCATTGATTGCAACGTTCATCGGGATGAATCTGATGGGCTATACATTGAACTTGATGAGTTTACTTGGATTGTCATTGGTTGTAGGTATTCTTGTGGATGATGCGATTGTGGTTCTTGAAAACGTTTACCGGCATATGGAGATGGGTAAAAGCCGAATCCGCGCCGCTTATGATGGTGCTGCAGAGATTGGATTTACGGTTTCCGCCATTACATTGGTAATCGTGGTGGTATTCCTTCCGATTGCGATGAGTACAGGTTTGGTAGCGAATATCCTGGCACAGTTCTGCGTCACGGTGGTTATTGCAACTTTATTCTCATTATTGGCATCGTTTACGATTATTCCTTGGTTATCTTCAAGATTTGGGAAATTGGTTCATCTTACCGGGAAAAATCCTTTTGAGAAATTCATTCTTTGGTTTGAGAAACAATTGGACAAATTTACGCACTGGATCACAGGAATCTTGGAATGGTGTCTGAAAACGACATTAAGAAGAATAATGACCGTTATTGTAACATTTCTTATATTGATAGGTTCATTTATGTTAGTGGCATTTGGGTTTATTGGTGGGGAATTCTTCCCTAAAATGGACAGAGGTCAGTTCCTTGTTCAGATGGAATTGCCGAAAGATGCTTCAGTTGAAAAAACCAATCAGGTAACCCTGGAAGTTGAAAGATTCCTTAGAAACGACAAAGACGTTGTGGATTTGATTACGACAGTTGGTCAGCAGTCCACCGGTTTTGGTGGTGCACAGGCAACACTTTATCAATCAGAGATCCAGGTGATTCTGACAGATAAATCCGAACGTTCTGAAAGTACCGATATCAAATCAGCCAAAATCAAAAGAGCGTTGGCCGAAAAATTCACCGGTGTTGAATTTAAAACTGCACCAATTGGTCTGATGGGAGCGGACAATGCACCTATCGAATTGGTAGTAACGGCGCAGGATAATGCAACGGCGAACAAAGAAGCTAACCGAATTCTTGCCTTATTGAAAAAAGTACCGGGAGCTGTAGATGCGGAATTATCAACCGATACAGGAAATCCGGAAGTTCAGGTGAATATCGACAGAGATAAAATGTCCGCTTTGGGACTGAATCTTTCCAGCGTTGGGCAGACGATGCAGACAGCATTCAACGGGAATACGGATGGGAAATTCCGTGCCGGTGAATATGAATATGACATTAACATCCGTTTTGGAGATTACAACAGACAATCCATTGATGATGTTAAAAACCTGATATTTACCAATCCAAAAGGTGAGCAGATCAGGCTAAGTCAGTTTGCTCAAGTTAAAATGGGTTCCGGTCCGAGTTTGCTGGAACGTAGGGATAAAGCACCTTCTGTAAAAGTAAAATCAAAAGTGGTAGGTCGTCCGGTCGGTGACGTTGCCAACGAATGGGCAGCCATGTTTATGAATAATGAAAAAACCAAACCTGCTGGTGTAGAATACATCTGGAGTGGTGATATGGAAAACCAGACCGAAGGTTTCGGTACTTTAGGTATTGCTTTATTGGCAGCTATCGTGTTGGTTTACCTGGTAATGGTTTCGCTTTATGACAGTTTTGTTTATCCGTTCGTGGTATTGTTCTCTATTCCACTGGCATTGATTGGAGTAATGTTGATTCTGGCATTGACCGGAAACTCTCTCAACATCTTTACGATGCTCGGGATGATTATGTTGATTGGTCTCGTAGCGAAGAACGCGATCCTGATTGTCGACTTTACCAATATGCGAAAAGCGGCAGGCGCTAATACACACGATGCATTGGTTCAGGCCAATCACGCCCGTCTCCGTCCGATTTTGATGACCACGATTGCGATGATTTTCGGGATGTTGCCGATTGCATTGGCAAGTGGAGCAGGAGCGGAGATGAACAAAGGTCTTGCTTGGGTAGTTATCGGTGGTCTGACGTCATCATTATTCCTGACCCTGATTATCGTTCCTGTGGTTTATTCCTTATTCGATTCGATTTTGAGAAGAATGGGTAAACACGAGAAAGTTGATTATGAAGCCGAAATGAAAGCCGACTATGTTCACAAAGAACTCAGCGAAGACGGTTACACGCCGAAACACGTAGATTAATCTCAATTATTTATTATACACTTTAGGCAGTCTTCGGGCTGTCTTTTTTTGTGATGTTTAAATAAAAAAACTCCCGGAACCGAGAGCTTTAATTATTTTATATCCGAAAATTAATCTACTATTACTTCGCCAGATTTTCTGTAAATAAAATTCCCATAGATATGTCTTCTTGCAAAACGGCTTGGCGAGTCGGAATTCACCATTTTGATGTAAGTATTTCTTGGAACGCCGATATATTCGAACATTTTCCCATTCAGATGCTGGACTTTCAATATGGATTTTTCAAGATAGAAATCTGCAATGATAGAATTTGAAATGGTGTCCGTATATTCTTCCTTATATTTTTCCTGAGTTTCTTCGTTGATACTTACCAGGAAATGATAAGCTTCTATAACAGATTTACTTTTCTCTTCAGCTTCCAGTTTTCCCGCTTCATCATTGATGAATTTATCTGGATGTGTATCCTTCATTGTGTTTCTGTAGATATTTTTCAGATCTTTCAGAGTTGCATTTTTATCTACATCAAGAAGTTTTCTGTATTCAGCAATTTTTTTCATTATGATATTTCTTAATTTCGGGATGCAAAATTAGACTTTTAAAATTTATTAATTATAACTAATTCATTATTATTAAGTTAATTGTATTATAAAATTATTATTGTGAGTGGCCTTAATTTTAAGTTATTGACAATAATATATGTTAAAAAGAAAACATTATCTTTGAAAGGTAATTATTACAAAAATGAAACACCGGTTTCAAGACTGTCCGAACAAGACAAGGTTTAACGGTGTTACGTCTTACTATAAAAAATAAATCTGAACAGATGAAAAATCTTTTTTTAACAACAATATTATCACTAATCATTGTTTCTTGTACAAGCAGAGTAGGGAATGCATCTAAGCTGGGAAAGAATCAGGCACCGATTACTGGTACACAATGGGTTTTGGCAGATGATATCGCCAATAAGCCGACATTGTTGATCGAGCAAAACAGAATCTCTGGCAATGCGGGCTGCAACAACTATTTTTCAGATGCTACAATTGATACATCTGCGGGAAATTTCTCGGCAAAAAATATTGGCTCAACAAAGAAGATGTGTAATAATATGACTTCTGAAACAAGTTATCTGAGCGTATTACAGGAAGTTAATAAATATGTAGTTACAGATACTACGTTAGAACTTTATAAAGATAATCTGTTATTGCTAAAGTTTAATAAACAGTAATAGCCTCGGTAAGTCGCATCTGTATAATAGTTAATTGAAAGGGCTTTATTCAGGATTTAAATAAATTTTGTTTGAGACCTTTATTGCTTTTGTTGATAATAATTTCAGTTTATTAAGGTTAAAAGGCTGCCTTCTTAGGCAGCCTTACTTATCCGGATATGGTCGAACAAGTCATGTGGATATGGATTTGTAATTATTTATTATTTTCCCAAGTGGCTTCTTGACCCTGCGGGGCAGCACCGCCCTGAGATTCAGTTATTGGTGTTTGTTCCTGATTGATATGATAGATGTAGGCCGCAACTTTTTCAGCGTCTCTACTTGTAATAATGCCTTCTTTTATAAAAGCTTTCATTGTAGGGTTGTTTGGTGATCCGTTTTGCAACATCCAGAACACATTTTTGAAAAGGCTTTTCTGCTTGATGTTGATCCAATATTTATCGGTCAGGTTAGGACCTATGCCACCTTTTCCGCCCGCAGAGTGGCAGGAAACACAATTGGTCTTGAAGATATGTTCTCCTTCGGCAATATTGTCCGAACTGTAGACTGCATTATCTATGTCTATTGCAGGAGCTGTCTTTTCGTACTCGCTGATGGACGCCAGCTGAGCTTTGGCTTCATTCTTATATTCAGCGTCGGGATGGGCATAATCTGTAAAGGCGAATGCGACGAGATATACCAAGCAGTAGGTAATCGTGAAGTAGAACAGGCCCAGCCACCATTTTGGCAAAGCATTGTCCAGCTCGGTGATACCATCAAAGCCGTGGTCAATGAGCAGACTTTTTTCTTCCTTGTCCGTCTGCTTTTTGAATGCAGCGTTCCAGAGTTTTCGGAAATAAGTGATAGCCTTGTCTTCCAGATATTGCTTTTTTTCTTCTTCCGAAAGCATCTTAAAGTTTGTGCTTTCTACCAGGTCCATTATAGAATCGGCTATCAAAACAAGCAGTATGAATATAATGAGCATTCCCCAAAATAATGGTGACCTGAAATAATCTGGGGTATCTGATACTTCAAAGATGAGAATGTTAATGATGATAATGGCGGCAATTCTGATAGAAATCGGGGTTCTCGTTTTCATTTCAATAAATTTTCACGGTTAATTACTGTATGCTGGCAGTTTTTATTTCTGTTGTTTTGATATCGGTTCCCAGCCTTTGCAGGTAAGATATCAATGCCACAATCTCTCTCTTTTCAAGCGGTACAAATTG
>NZ_FXUO01000015.1:0-5686 GCF_900182975.1 Epilithonimonas pallida
AGCGCAGGAGAGCAGTAATATAGTGATGGTTTGGTTAATATGTTTTTAGGAGCAGGTTAAAAAAAACATTTCAAAAAATTTGCTGTAATAAAAAGTTTGTCTATCTTTGCAGTCCCGAATCGAGAGATGTTGGGAGCGCAGGAGATGGTAAGAAAAACATAAAGGAAACGGATTCGAGGTTACGAAAAAAACTTCAAAAAAGTTTTGGTAGTTTGGAAAAAACTTTTTACTTTTGCACTCGCAAATCAGGAACAAGATGACAGATTTAAGATTCCTGAGGAAGCGAAAAGAACAAAGTTCATTGACATAAGATATAACAACCAAGTAAGGAAAAAAACCAAAGCGTCAATTTTAAATTGAGTTTGAGTATAAGGACAAACAAGCATACAATGGAGAGTTTGATCCTGGCTCAGGATGAACGCTAGCGGGAGGCCTAACACATGCAAGCCGAGCGGTAGATTGCTTTCGGGCAATTGAGAGCGGCGCACGGGTGCGGAACACGTGTGCAACCTGCCTTTATCTGGGGGATAGCCTTTCGAAAGGAAGATTAATACCCCATAATATGTTGAATGGCATCATTCGACATTGAAAGCTCCGGCGGATAGAGATGGGCACGCGCAAGATTAGATAGTTGGTGAGGTAACGGCTCACCAAGTCAATGATCTTTAGGGGGCCTGAGAGGGTGATCCCCCACACTGGTACTGAGACACGGACCAGACTCCTACGGGAGGCAGCAGTGAGGAATATTGGACAATGGGTGAGAGCCTGATCCAGCCATCCCGCGTGAAGGACGACGGCCCTATGGGTTGTAAACTTCTTTTGTACAGGGATAAACCTTTCCACGTGTGGGAAGCTGAAGGTACTGTACGAATAAGCACCGGCTAACTCCGTGCCAGCAGCCGCGGTAATACGGAGGGTGCAAGCGTTATCCGGATTTATTGGGTTTAAAGGGTCCGTAGGCGGATCTGTAAGTCAGTGGTGAAATCTCACAGCTTAACTGTGAAACTGCCATTGATACTGCAGGTCTTGAGTAAATTTGAAGTGGCTGGAATAAGTAGTGTAGCGGTGAAATGCATAGATATTACTTAGAACACCAATTGCGAAGGCAGGTCACTAAGATTTAACTGACGCTGAGGGACGAAAGCGTGGGGAGCGAACAGGATTAGATACCCTGGTAGTCCACGCCGTAAACGATGCTAACTCGTTTTTGGGTTTTCGGATTCAGAGACTAAGCGAAAGTGATAAGTTAGCCACCTGGGGAGTACGTTCGCAAGAATGAAACTCAAAGGAATTGACGGGGGCCCGCACAAGCGGTGGATTATGTGGTTTAATTCGATGATACGCGAGGAACCTTACCAAGACTTAAATGGGAATTGACAGATTTAGAAATAGATCCTCCTTCGGGCAATTTTCAAGGTGCTGCATGGTTGTCGTCAGCTCGTGCCGTGAGGTGTTAGGTTAAGTCCTGCAACGAGCGCAACCCCTGTCACTAGTTGCTACCATTCAGTTGAGGACTCTAGTGAGACTGCCTACGCAAGTAGAGAGGAAGGTGGGGATGACGTCAAATCATCACGGCCCTTACGTCTTGGGCCACACACGTAATACAATGGCCGGTACAGAGGGCAGCTACACAGCGATGTGATGCAAATCTCGAAAGCCGGTCTCAGTTCGGATTGGAGTCTGCAACTCGACTCTATGAAGCTGGAATCGCTAGTAATCGCGCATCAGCCATGGCGCGGTGAATACGTTCCCGGGCCTTGTACACACCGCCCGTCAAGCCATGGAAGTCTGGGGTACCTGAAGTCGGTGACCGTAAAAGGAGCTGCCTAGGGTAAAACAGGTAACTAGGGCTAAGTCGTAACAAGGTAGCCGTACCGGAAGGTGCGGCTGGAACATCTCATTTTAGAGACTATACGTCAAAAAATATTAAAAGAGCCTTATACAAAGAATAAAGCTTTGGTTTTTTTACTCGGTTGATTATATAAAAAATAAACCCACTAGAAATTAGTAAAGGGAAAGAGATAATTATTAATTAATAATTGTTAATTATTAATTATTAAATAGTCTCGTAGCTCAGCTGGTTAGAGCGCTACACTGATAATGTAGAGGTCGGCAGTTCGAGCCTGCCCGAGACTACTAATTGAAGGGAATTATAGATTAAAAATTATAGATTTTAGATTATAACATATGTTTCATTTAAAATTTATAATCTAGAATTTAAAATTTCTACTAGAGGGGGAATTAGCTCAGCTGGCTAGAGCGCCTGCCTTGCACGCAGGAGGTCAAGGGTTCGACTCCCTTATTCTCCACTGTTTTATGAGTCTGGTTTAAAAGTTACGGATAGAGCCAAAAACAATATTCGTTCATCAGACCAATAGAAAGAAATAAGATCATTGACATTAACGGTAAAGACATCACAAAGAGAAAACCGAGCGCAATAAGCGCTTGAGTAACCTAAAAATAGGAAAGAAATCGTTAAGGGCGTATGGCGGATGCCTAGGCTTTCAGAGGCGACGAAGGACGTGGTAAGCTGCGAAAAGCTGCGGGGATCGGCACACACGAATTGATCCGCAGATGTCCGAATGGGGCAACCCAATACATTGAAGATGTATTACCCGCCGTAAGGCGAGGAGCAAACCCGGAGAACTGAAACATCTAAGTACCCGGAGGAAAAGAAATCGAAGAGATTCCGTAAGTAGTGGCGAGCGAAAGCGGATTAGCCCAAAAGTCTTTATATGTTTAGAAGAATGTTCTGGAAAGAACAGCCATAGACGGTGATAGCCCGGTATTCGAAAGGCATACATAGATGATAAATGAGTAGGGCGGGACACGTGAAATCCTGTCTGAATATGGGGGGACCATCCTCCAAGGCTAAATACTCCTGAAAGACCGATAGTGAACAAGTACTGTGAAGGAAAGGTGAAAAGCACTTCGAATAGAAGGGTGAAATAGAACCTGAAACCGTACGCCTACAAGCGGTCGGAGCACCTATATGGTGTGACGGCGTGCCTTTTGCATAATGAGCCTACGAGTTAATTTTACTAGCGAGGTTAAGGACTTCAGGTCCGGAGCCGGAGCGAAAGCGAGTCTGAATAGGGCGATGAGTTAGTAGGATTAGACGCGAAACCTTGTGATCTACCCATGGGCAGGTTGAAGCTTTGGTAACACAAAGTGGAGGACCGAACCGGTTGACGTTGAAAAGTCTTCGGATGACCTGTGGGTAGGGGTGAAAGGCCAATCAAACTGGGAGATAGCTCGTACTCCCCGAAATGCATTTAGGTGCAGCGTCGTGATAAGTTTATTAGAGGTAGAGCTACTGATTGGATGCGGGGGAGTCAAATCCTACCAATTCCTGACAAACTCCGAATGCTAATAAATGTTCCACGGCAGTGAGGGCATGGGTGCTAAGGTCCATGTCCGAGAGGGAAAGAACCCAGACCAACAGCTAAGGTCCCTAAATATATGCTAAGTTGAAACAACGCGGTTGGACTGCATTGACAGCTAGGATGTTGGCTTGGAAGCAGCCATTCATTTAAAGAGTGCGTAACAGCTCACTAGTCGAGCGGTCCGGCATGGATAATAATCGGGCATAAGCATATTACCGAAGCTATGGATTTATAATTTATTATATCTGGTAGGGGAGCATTCTATTTGCGCCGAAGCAGTATCGCGAGGTATTGTGGAGCGGATAGAAAAGAAAATGTAGGCATAAGTAACGATAAAGGGGGCGAGAAACCCCCTCACCGAAAGACTAAGGTTTCCTCAGCCATGCTAATCAGCTGAGGGTTAGTCGGGACCTAACGCGAACCCGAAAGGGGTAGTGGATGGACAATGGGTTAATATTCCCATACTTGCTCACACTAAAAAGGGGACGGAGTGACGTAGCTGCTGAAGACTGACGGAATAGTCAAGGCCTAGCCTTCGGGCGAAGCTGCTGTAGTGAACTCGCTTCCAAGAAAAGCCGAAGTGAAGCAACCCGTACCAAAACCGACACAGGTAGTCGAGGAGAGAATCCTAAGGTGCTCGAGTGAGTCGTGGCTAAGGAACTAGGCAAAATAGTCTCGTAACTTCGGAAGAAGAGACGCCGGCAGCAATGCCGGCCGCAGTGAAGAGGCCCAGGCGACTGTTTATCAAAAACACAGGACTCTGCTAAATCGAAAGATGCTGTATAGGGTCTGACACCTGCCCGGTGCTGGAAGGTTAAGGAAGGGCGTTAGCGTAAGCGAAGCGTTTGACTGAAGCCCCAGTAAACGGCGGCCGTAACTATAACGGTCCTAAGGTAGCGAAATTCCTTGTCGGGTAAGTTCCGACCTGCACGAATGGTGTAACGATCTGGGCACTGTCTCAGCCACGAGCTCGGTGAAATTGTAGTATCGGTGAAGATGCCGATTACCCGCAATGGGACGAAAAGACCCTGTGAACCTTTACTATAACTTCGTATTGACTTTGAGTAAACAATGTGTAGGATAGGTGGGAGGCTATGAAGCCGGCACGCTAGTGTTGGTGGAGCCAACGTTGAAATACCACCCTTTGTTTACTTGGAGCCTAACTTCGAAAGAAGGACATTGCGTGGTGGGTAGTTTGACTGGGGTGGTCGCCTCCAAAAGAGTAACGGAGGCTTTCAAAGGTACCCTCAGCACGCTTGGTAACCGTGCGTAGAGTGTAATGGCATAAGGGTGCTTGACTGTGAGACCTACAAGTCGATCAGGTGCGAAAGCAGGACATAGTGATCCGGTGGTTCCGTATGGAAGGGCCATCGCTCATAGGATAAAAGGTACTCCGGGGATAACAGGCTAGTCTCCCCCAAGAGCTCACATCGACGGGGAGGTTCGGCACCTCGATGTCGGCTCGTCACATCCTGGGGCTGGAGAAGGTCCCAAGGGTTGGGCTGTTCGCCCATTAAAGTGGCACGCGAGCTGGGTTCAGAACGTCGTGAGACAGTTCGGTCTCTATCTATTGCGGGCGTTAGATGTTTGAGAGGACTTGATTCTAGTACGAGAGGACCGAATTGAACAAACCTCTGGTGTATCAGTTGTACCGCCAGGTGCACCGCTGAGTAGCTATGTTTGGAAGAGATAAGCACTGAAAGCATATAAGTGCGAAACTCGCCTCAAGATGAGACATCTTTTAAGGGTCGTTGGAGATGACGACGTTGATAGGCTACAGGTGTAAAGACAGTAATGTCATAGCCGAGTAGTACTAATTACCCGTAGATTTATAGCCTATTGGTTACATTAAACCAAGCGGTTATTGCGCAACCAAGGTTTGCTCTTTGTGAAAGTTTTTATCGATTAAAACAGGTATCAGATGACAGATACAAGGTAGCAGGTAGCAGTGAAGCTATTACCTGAGACCTATAATCTGCAACCTGAACCTTATATACAACCTTTAGGGTGGTTTTAGCAGAGGGGCTCACCTGTTCCCATTCCGAACACAGAAGTTAAGCCCTCTAGCGCCGATGGTACTGCGATAAGCGGGAGAGTAGGTCGCCGCCAGTTTTTTTTAAACCTTCATTCTTTTTTGAGTGAAGGTTTTTTTTATGCTTTATAGCCAAGTACTTTCCTATAAAATTTGTTTTAACAGCCTTAATCAACTGAATGATTGAGGTTTTTTATGCCTTATATATAGCCAAGACTGTATTCTATATACCAATAACTGATAACATTTTATTATTCCATCCGATTAT
>NZ_FXUO01000016.1:0-3589 GCF_900182975.1 Epilithonimonas pallida
AATATCAGTGCCGTTGCTAACAATTGTGTTAACGGTTGTAACCCCAACGCCTACGTAAACAGCTCAGATCCTAATACCATTGAATATGATAATATAGTGTCCACCTTTCACTCTACCATTATCAAAGAAAGTGATGGGACCTTTAAAACATGGGGAGAAGGCACAGCCCCTAATGGAACTTCAAATCTGTTGGTTCCGACGGCTATTACATCGGTAAATGGTTTTAACTATACCGGTACACCACTGAGAGCTACTGGAGGTAGTAATGGTATGACTGGAAAACAGTATGCATTATTAACCACGGATGGACTCTATATTTGGGGAACTACCAATACTTTAATAAGCTCTTCCATTAAAAACACCACAGCCTTTGGCAAAATCACGGTAAACGGAAAAGCAGATGGGTTGCCTGCTGGTGTATTGCCGGGACAAGTTAAGATGATGTTCGGTTCCTTACAGACATTAGCAATCACAACTTGTAGTGGCGAGGCATGGGTATTATCTTTTAACGGTTCAAAAAATGGTGATGGTACAGCGGAAAGCGCCGGCAATGACGTCATCTGGCATCGTGTAAAAACTTCGGCAGCAGGAAATCCAACTCTTGACAATGTAGTGGCAATGCGTGGTACTAAAAGCGCATTGTTTGCCCTAACTTCCGAAGGAAAACTATATACATGGGGCACAGCAACTTATGTTAGCGACGGAACTGCCGCTACTAACAGGACTTATGCAACAGAAGTAACTGTTCCGGCAGGGGTCACTCCGAAAATGATAGGGATGGCATATAATAATTCTTATTATCTGCTGGCTACCAATGGAAGAATATATAGTATGGGATATAATTCCACTAACAAATTATTAGGTGATGGTACTTTCACCGACAGAACCACCTGGGTTCAGCCGCAAAAGATAACAGATCAGTATGGTCAGGGTACGGGACCATTGGAGAATATTGCATGGATCTCACCCGGCGAACATGATTATTTTGGAGGAAGGGCTATTAATGTTTTGACCAATGACCATAAATTATGGGCATGGGGATTAAATGATACATATATGTTGGGAGGCACAATAAACAATGCTGCTTATGATCCTATTTATATGCCAGGGATAAGTGCCACTACCAATGGGTTAAAAGTGACGGATGAGATCATTGCAGTAGAAACAGGCGGACATACGACTATGAATATTAAAAAAGGTGAAAACAAATTTGGATATGTTGGACACTATGTTAATGGTAGTGCTGGTAACGGAAGCAATGTAGATGCAATAGTTTCTACTTATACCTATAATACTTCTATTGTAATGGTATGTGCAGCAGAAGTCGGCCCTGCCGTACAAGACCTGACAATTTGCAATGGCACGACAGCCGACCTCAACAACGCTAACTTAGCTGCTACTCCAAGTGAGGTGGAATGGCATGCCACTAATGATGCAAACAGTTCTGTTATAGCTAATATTACTGCTGTGCCACCAGGTACATATTATGCATTTATACAGTGGCATCAGGTAAACAAAGAACAGTGGGGTCTCCAGCTACGGTAACAGCTGTTGTTTGCTGTACAACAGGCAGTTGTAACCCAAATACTTTTGTAAACAGCTCAGACCCTAATACCATAGAGTATGATAATATGGTATCTACGTTTCATGCTACTATTATCAAAGAAGGTAACGGAACCTTTAAAGTTTGGGGAGAAGAGACTAATGCTGACGGAACTTCCGACTTGTTGCTTCCTACAGCTGTTACACCGGCGAACGGCTTTAACTATACAGGAACACCATTGAAAGCAACGGCAGGATCGGGAACTGTATCGGGAGAGCCTGCACATCAGCATGCTTTATTAACCACTGATGGCTTATATGTTTGGGGAGTTCCAAATCAACTAATAAGCTCATCTATTAAAAGTACCAATGCATTTGGTAAGATCATGGTAAATGGTAAAGCAGACGGTCTGCCACCAGGAGTAATCCCTGGTCAGGTAAAGATGATGTTTGGATCCTATCAGACTTTGGGTATAGTTACGTGTAGTGGTGAGGCTTGGGTATTGTCTATGACCGGAGCCAAAAATGGTGACGGTACCGCAGAAGATGCAACCAATAATGTGATCTGGCACCGTGTAAAAACTTCAGCATCAGGAAATCCAACACTTGACAATGTAGTCGCTATGCGTGGTAATTTCAGAGCTTTATTTGCTTTAACTTCTGACGGGAATCTATATACATGGGGTTCGGGTACATATATCAACAGTGGAGCTGCTGCCAACAGGACCTATGCAACACAAGTGACCGTACCGGCAGGAGTAACCCCAAAAATGATTGGGATGCCGGCAGGAAGAACAGCCGTAGCGCAGACTTATTATCTGTTAGCTGCCGATGGAAGGGTCTTTTCTATGGGATATAATGATGTTAAACAATTAGGAGATGGTACTAGTACTACCAGAACATCTTGGGTCCAGCCACAAAAAGTAACTAACCAATCGGGGCAAGGTACAGGAAGTTTAACAAACATTGCATGGATATCGCCGAATGAACATGCATACTATAGTGGTTATGCTATTTGTGCTATTAATGTATTAACCAATGACCTTAAGCAATGGGCTTGGGGAGTCAATGATAATTATATGATTGGAGGACCTATCGGAACACTTGGAACATATTATGATCCTATCTATATGCCGGGTGTAAGTGCTGCTGCCAATGGACTTAATCTTACCGATGAGGTAATTGCCGTAGAAACCGGAGGACACACTACCATTAACATCAAAAAGAGCGATAACAGATTCGGTTATGTAGGGCACTATATTCACGGTAGTGCTGGTAACGGCAGTAGTACAGATAGTCAAGTTTCTACCTACACTTATAATACTTCTATTGTAACGGTATGTGCAGCAGAGACATCATCCTCCTGTTATAAACCGGGTATTACATCAGGAACGGCATTAGACACCAAAGTAGGTATCTCTGCATTGGGAAGAGCTGGCGCTACAAATGCCGATAACTGGCCAATGACAAGAAAAGGCGGACACATTGCCCTGGAAGCCAAAACAAAGGCTTTTGTACCTAACAGAGTAGGTTTTGACGCATCAGGAAATCCTGTGGGCATAGCGACTGTCAATTTTGTGGAAGGGATGATGGTGTATGACACTACCAACAAATGCATGAAGATGTACACTTCGCAAGACGGAGGAACTACTTTCGGATGGTATTGTATAGCTACGCAAACCTGCCCGGATTAAATAAATGAGATGTTTCGATTCCGCTACGCTTCACTCAATATGACAAACCGCCTTTTCCTCCTGAGTGAAGCGTAGCGGAATCGAAGGATCTTCAATGATGTCATCCTGAGCTTGTCGAAGGATCTCTAACAAAAGAGAAGACGATCATAAACAAAAGATGTTTCGACGATGCTGCGCTCTGCTCAACATGACAGAGGCACTGTCATCCTGAGCCTCTAAGACAATCATATAAAACACAAACCGCCCTGTAAAAGGCATAAACACACACAATATGAAAAGTAACATTCTAATATTTGCAATGCTGGTCACTGCAATTGCAACAAAATCTCAGATCGCAATAGGAAAACAATCGG
>NZ_FXUO01000017.1:0-2551 GCF_900182975.1 Epilithonimonas pallida
GGATTCTCCGGTAAAGTAGGAACAGTAGTAGGTGCTAACTGGCGTGGTCTGGACATCATCCGCAGCCGTCCTAAAATTTCAAAACGCAACCCAACGGAAAAGCAGCTTGAGCAGCAGATGAAATTTAAGCTGGCGATCAGCTTTTTGCAACCTGTCAAGTCAATCCAGTCGTTGTATTTCGGGTCGGAGAGTGGGGTGAAATCCAGGGTGAACCTGGCGGTGTCCTATACAATTAGTGAGGCGATATGGGTGGTGGCTGGTCTGCCGGAGCTGATCTACAATAAGGTTCTGATCACCCGTGGCGAACTCACCAGCTTCCAGAATGCAGTGCTCACCACGCAGCCGGGCGGCGTGCTGCACCTGGAGTGGGAAGATAACAGTACGCAGGGCAATGCCGCACCAGCAGATCAGGTGAGCATCGTTTGCTACTGCGAAGAGCTGAAGAACTGGGAGATCTATGAGGGTATCGTGATGCGTTCCGACCTGATGGCAGACGTCACGCTTCCTGCGTATTGTCTGGGTAAGACAATGGAAGTCTATGCCTTTCTGAACAATGAAAAGCAGACGGGTGCTTCCACAAGTTTCTACCTCGGTCAATATCTGGTGAACTGATGCAGGAGATCCACTCGCAAGAGTGGATTTTTTATAGAATGTCTTTATTTTTATTAAGGATAATTTAATTTCAGAAAAATATATTATTTTTACCGGAAAAATTATAAAGCGTCATGTTTTGACGTTATCAGTTGATAATATTGCAACTGATTTGATTAGTAACTATAAAAACTCAAATTATGAAAAAGATTTCTACCACACTATTGGTGCTGGGTTCTGCTGTACTCTTTTCGCAGAAGATTTCCTGGCAAAAGAATCTCGACTCCGGGACACAGGATTTTCTTTCCGGACTGGCGGTTACGATAGACGGCCAGTATTTAGTTTCGGGATCATCCATTCAGACCCTTCGGCAGGCTCAGGGTGACAGCTCCGGCTCAACTGCCGTAAATCCATCATCGACCCACAATCAAAACAAAGGTTACGATTATCATATTCTTAAACTTGACCAGCAGGGCCAAAAAGTTTGGGAAAAATATTTCTCAGGAAATCAGCATGATTATCTCAGTTCTACCGTTGCAACAAAAGAAGGTGGATTTTTGTTAGCGGGGACTTCGTATTCGTCTTTAGGATTGGATAAGAAAGATAAATCTAATGGCTCTTCTGATATCTGGCTGATTAAGATCGATGAGAATGGTGAAGAACAGTGGCAGAAAACTATCGGCACAAGATATAGCGAAGAAGCGAGAAGTGTTACCCAAACTACGGATGAAGGCTACATTGTTGCAGGTTCTACCAATCATCCAAAATCAGGTTACGGCTCCAAAGATGTTCTGGTCATTAAGCTGGATAAGAAAGGCAGGATCATTAGTCAATTAATTCTGGGTGGCAAAGGCCTGGATGAAGTGGAGAAAGTGATCCCGACGAAAGATGGCGGTGTGTTGATGGGAATCTATTCCAGAAGCGGCATTTATGACGGACAGTCAAAACCGAAGATCAATTTTAAAGATTTATTATTGCAGAATTCTGGAAGTTTAAATTTAAATTCCGGTAATACTTCTCAATCCTCAGGCAACAATTCAGGCAATAATTCCTCATCATCCAACAATCAGAATTCTACAGAGAACTACAATATTAATTTCTATGGTAAGTCCTTCGGAAACTATGGCGAGGGTGATTACTGGATCGTGAAATTGGACAAGGATGGTAATGTCCAGTGGGAAAAGAATTTTGGAGGAAGTGAAGATGATCATGTCCGAACAATGGCATTGACAGATTCAGGTTATATTATTGGTGGAGAAAGCCGTTCAGAGACTTCGGGAAATAAGAGGGTGAAGCTGGAGGAGGGGACAGACCTTTGGGTGCTGGCTTTGGATGAAGACGGCAACGAGCAGTGGCAGCACTCTTACAACTTTAAGAACCGGGATGTGATGATGAGCCTTAACACGATAAAAAATCCATCAACCAACAACGAAGAACCAACAACCAAGGGATTTCTGATTGGTGGTTACACGCAGTCAGAAGGAAAGATTGAGAAGAATGATGAGACGTTCTGGATGCTTTATATCGACAGGAATGGTAAGGAAGTGTGGAGAAAATATGTGGAAGGCAGAGACAAGAAAAAGGAAGAAAGGTTAACATCCGCATTACTAAACAGGGATGGTTCGTATATATTGGCAGGAACGAGTGCAGAGGAATTGGGGAAAGAGAACTGGAAGGTGGTAAAGCTGGAGGACAAACAAATTGAAGACCTGATGGAGAACAAAGACATCCAGATCTACCCAAATCCAGTGAAGGATTATTGTTATGTGGAGATCGGGCTGGACTTCGAGAGTGCAGATGTCTATGTTTATGATATGACGGGGAAAGTGATCCAGACCTTTAATACCAAAAACAGGGTTACGAAGATCAATACCTCAAAGCTTCCACAGGGTGTTTACATCATCAAAGCGAGTATCCCGACTCAACAAAATAAAAAACTAACTGCTAAAATCGTGAAAGA
>NZ_FXUO01000018.1:0-2527 GCF_900182975.1 Epilithonimonas pallida
AATAGCTAAGTTTTCGTTGCGTGCGAAGCACGAACAATGAAAACCCTGTTGAACGGAAGCTTCGGGAGCTTTTTTCAACATTATGGGTTTACCGACGAAGGATTTTAAAGATATACAGGAGACTTTCAGAAAGGTCTCTTTTTTTGTTGGTGAATTTGGTGGTTTTTCCAGGTTTTATCGTGTTTTCCTTTACTTTTGGACATAAATTCCCTTACCCAAAATGCTAGATTTTAGGCGTTTCATAGTTTTGGCTCATCTCCAAAAACCAACTTGGCGGACCGCGCAAATCAAACGTTGCAATCGTTACCAAATTTCCAATTTTGCAGCAAGTACATTTTGGCTGAAAAGCTTTGGGTGGAAGTTTTCCTTTGGGCCCAATGCCTAAATTCTGTTGCAGATTTTTAAGCTTCATCCGTTTCCACGTGCTGCTGAGAAAACCGTAATGGCGGATTTTCACAAATCTTTTCGGCAAAATATGCATCGCAAAACGGCGGATAAACTCCTCATGGCTCAAAACCATCTGCTTTTTGACGCCTTTCTGCCGGTAATCTTTATAACTGAACGTTACATTTTCAGCATCAACTTTCCTGATTCTCTGGTTGCTGATCGCGATTTTGTGAGTGTATCTTCCCAAATATTCCACCACAGATTTCGGGCTGCCAAAGGGTTTTTTAGCGAAAACTACCCAAGGTTTTTCCCAAAGTTTTTGTCTGAGTTTTTCATAAGTTTCTGCTTCATTTTTTCGGTTTTCAAATTGATTTTCATCATTTTCCGTCTGATTTTTATTACATTTCAATGATAACCGAACCTTCAGTTTCTCACAAAATTTTGCCCTGAAAACTTTGCTCAAAGCCTTTACAGGAAACAAAAAATTACCGTCGCTTCTGATGTTTTTCCAAACTCCGTTTTCATCCACGCCGCCACCCGGAACGATGCAGTGCAAATGCGGATGCAGACTCAGATCCTGTCCCCAAGTATGCAAAACAGCGATCATTCCCATCTTTAAACCTCGATTTTCACCAAAGGTTTGCAGCGTTTCCCAAGCCGATTCAAATAAAATATCATACAACATTTTCGGAGCATGAAGTGCGGTTTTATTTAAAACTTCCGGAAGCGTAAAAACCACATGCAAATAAGGCACTGGAAGCAGTTCGGTTTCCCGGTTTTCAATCCATTTTTCGCGGTTTTTGCCCTGACATTTCGGGCAGTGCCGGTTGCGGCAGGAGTTGTAGCTGATGCTGATATTTCCGCATTCGTCACAAGCGTCAATATGACCGCCCAAAGCCGATGTACGGCACTTTTTTAACGCAAATAAAGTTCTTAATTGCCAGGAATTTAATCCTAAATTTTCTAGTTTTGAACCTAAAATATTCAACACATCTGCGACTTCGTACCGAGGTTGAGATCCAGGTTGAGCAGACTGTATTTTTGAGATTTCTAAACGTTGATCTTCATTAAATTCAAAGCTTGAATTTTGGCTTTTAACAAATTCAAAACCAACTACTTCGCTCTGCATTCCTCAAACAAAGTATCCAGTGGAGAGAAGAGTTTTTGGGTAGAAAGTTGGGCGATTTGAAGGTAAACGAGGGTCGTTTCGATGTTTTCGTGGCCGAGGAGATTTTTGATGCTCACAATGTTCATCCCATCCTCCAAAAGATGCGTCGCAAAACTGTGCCGAAGCGTATGAACACTCACTTCTTTCAATATTTTTGCCGTTTTTGAAGCCTGTTTCACCGCCCATTGTACGCCACGTTGCGAATATCTTGAATCGAATTCGCCACCTGCACGATTTGCTCGAGGTTCTCCAAAGAGAAAATCTTCCGGTTTTTCCGCTTCAATATATTTTTTCAAACCCCGAATCAAATGTTCCGACAAAGGCAAATAGCGGTCTTTTTTGCCTTTTCCCTGAACCACTTTCAGCTGTTTTCGGTCAAAATCCAAATCACAGAGACGCAGATTTCTGACCTCCAGACAGCGCAATCCGCAACCGTAAAGCAACCCGATTAAGATTTTATGTTTTAAAAGTTTACAGCATGATAACATCTGCCAAACCTCCTGTTTACTGAGCACAACAGGCAGTTTTTTCTCTTTTTTAATTTCCGGAAGACTCAGAAAATCGTAGCTTAATCCTTCCGATTTCAACAGAAACCGAAGTCCGTAAACCGTGTGTTTAAAATACGATTGCGAGGGTGATCTTGATTTTTTCTGAAGGTAAAAAAGGTAATCGTGGATCTGCTCAGGATCCAATTCTGTCGGGATTTTCCCGAAATGCAGCGACACCGCCGCGACGTGTCTGGAGTAATTATTGAACGTGCTCTGACTGCGTCCCAACACCGAAACCGTACGTTCAAAACGGCTTAAAAGTTCTGTAAAACCAGGCACTTCACGCTTTGCCTGATTGATGATTTTGTTTTCTCTGAGCTCGTCTAAACTCTTTTTTTTGTAGCCATTCTATTGATTTTTTAATTAACTTTACAAAGTAACTGATTTATGCGATTGGGAAAGCTACCGAAGGTTTAGTTCAACA
>NZ_FXUO01000019.1:0-2140 GCF_900182975.1 Epilithonimonas pallida
AATATCAGTGCCGTTGCTAACAATTGTGTTAACGGTTGTAACCCCAACGCCTACGTAAACAGCTCAGATCCTAATACCATTGAATATGATAATATGGTATCTAGCTTTCACGCTACGGTAATAAAAGAAGCTGATGGTACATTTAAAGCATGGGGAGAAGCCACTGCTCCTAATGGAACGTCAGATTTGCTTACTCCAACAGCCATAACACCAGCAAATGGCTTTAATTACACCGGAACACCACTGAAAGTAACTTCTGGATCTTATTATTACGCACCTAGTGGTAGTACCAGCTCAACTGTTCAGTATCTAAATCACCAACATGCTTTGTTGACCACCGACGGATTATATGTTTGGGGAGATGCGGCAACCAGCATAGGTCAAGCAGCATTAGTAAGTAAAAGTATTAAAAATACCACTGCTTTCGGTAAAATTACAGTAAATGGCAAAGCTGACGGATTACCGCCTGGAGTAACGCCTCAACAAGTCAAAATGATGTTCGGATCAGGTGGTACATTGGCCATAGTAACTTGTGGTGGGGAGGCTTGGGTATTGTCTTTTCTTGGATCTAAAAACGGAGATGGTACAGCACAGGATGCCACCAATAACGTGATATGGCACCGTGTAAAAACTTCGGCAGCAGGAAATCCAACCTTGGACAATGTAGTGGCAATGCGTGGTAACCCTTATGGTTTGTTTGCGTTGACATCCGACAGCAAGCTCTACACCTGGGGTACAGGTACTTATCTTGGTGATGGAAGTGCGGCTACCAACAGAACTTATGCGACTGAAGTATCGGTACCGGCAGGAGTCACTCCTAAAATGATCGGAATGACTTCCAGAACTTTAACGTCAACATCAACAGCAATAAGCTATTACTTACTGGGTACTAATGGTAAGCTATATGCAATGGGAAATAATGGTGGCAGACAATTAGGAGATGGTACGACCACAACAAGAACTACTTGGGTACAGCCGCAGAAAATGACCGATCAGTCTGGGCAGGGTATAGGTAATTTAGAAAATATTGTTTGGATATCTCCTAACGAACATTCTTATTTTAATGAGGAAAATACTTTAAGTATTGCAACGGGTGCTATTAATGTATTAACTAGCAATAATAAACAATGGGCTTGGGGATCTAACAGTGGCAAAATGATAGGCGGAGCAACAGAGAATACTTACTATGATCCGATCTATATGCCTGGCAACAGCACTGTTGCTAATGGACTTAGCATTACCGACGAGGTAATTGCCGTAGAAACCGGAGGGCATACTACCATTAACATCAAAAAGAGCGATAACAGATTCGGTTATGTAGGGCACTATATTCATGGTAGTGCTGGTAATGGCAGTAGTACAGATAGTCAAGTTTCTACCTACACTTATAATACTTCTATTGTAACGGTATGTGCAGCAGAGACATCATCCTCCTGTTATAAACCGGGTATTACTACGGGTACGACATTAGACACCAAAGTAGGTATCTCTGCATTGGGAAGAGCCGGCGCAACAAATGTCGATAACTGGCCAATGACAAGAAAAGGCGGACACATCGCACTGGAAGCGAAAACAAAGGCTTTTGTACCTAACAGAGTAGCTTTTGACGCATCAGGAAATCCTGTGGGCATAGCAGTTGCCAATTTTGTGGAAGGGATGATGGTCTATGACACCACCAACAAATGCCTAAAGATGTACACTTCAAAGGATAACGGCGTTTCGTTCGG
This sequence comes from Epilithonimonas pallida, assembly GCF_900182975.1. Taxonomy (NCBI): domain Bacteria; kingdom Pseudomonadati; phylum Bacteroidota; class Flavobacteriia; order Flavobacteriales; family Weeksellaceae; genus Epilithonimonas; species Epilithonimonas pallida. The sequence continues at coordinate 1,728 of NZ_FXUO01000019.1, forward strand.
ATGGTATTGTATAACTACGCAAACCTGCCCGGATTAAATAAATGAGATGTTTCGGCGCCGCTGCGCTCTGCTCAACATGACAGAGGCACTGTCATCCTGAGTGAAGCGTAGCGGAATCGAAGGATCTCTAATAAAGATGATCATAAAAAGAGATGTTTCGACGACGCTGTGCTCTGCTCAACATGACAAAGGCACTGTCATCCTGAGCGTAGCAAAGTGAAGCCGAAGGATCTCAACAATGTCATCCTGAGCCTGCCGAAGGATCTCTAAGACAATTATAAAAAACAAACACAAACCGTCCTGTAAAAAGGACACATAAAACACACACAATATGAAAAGTAACATTCTAATATTTGCAATGCTGGTCACTGCAATTGCAACAAAATCTCAGATCGCAATAGGAAAACAATCGG
>NZ_FXUO01000020.1:0-2083 GCF_900182975.1 Epilithonimonas pallida
AAATAATAAACAACAAATGCATAATGAAAAAAAACACTACTAAACTAACAACAAAACAGGCAAAAAACCTATTGCTTGTTCTCTTGCTGTTTCTGGGCAACAGGATGCTCTATGCACAGAGCTGCACCGTTAATGCCGGGGGTAATGCCACGATATGCGGTACATCCTATACCCTGCAGGGCAGCGCATCGGGCACCACGGTTGGAAATCCCACCTGGACGCTTGTATCCAAGCCGGCAGGCGCACCTGACCCCGTTATCAGCAACATCAATTCCTATACACCTAATGTAACGGGGATGACCTTCCCCGGCAACTATGTGTTCCAGATGGCACAAAACTGCAGCTCCGGCAGCGGTACCTCACAGGTCACCATTACCGCGCCGGGAGATACAACAGGCTTTACCGCCGGACCAGACATTACCAATGTGAATGCTACGGTGGGAACAGTGACATTAAATGGTGTGGTGCCTGCAGGGTACACGGCATCATGGTCTGCCTATAATCTTTGGAACTACCAACGATTTAATACGAAAACCAGCCAAAACTCACAGTTCAGCTCTACCACGTCGGCTAGCACCACGTTTAGCCTCGTTAAGAAAGCTAATCACGATATCGACCCTTCCTATGTAGTAACACTTAGGATTACATCTGTTAATAATCCTGACTGCTGGTATGAAGATACGGCGATCATCCGTTTTATTCCGAATCCGCAAATCATAGTTCCAAACTCTTCCGGCTGTTTTGGTACCGGTTCAACTTATATTTATCTCAGCAATACTTCACCTATTTTTTCTACGGTACAACCGGGTGCAGCAGGTAATCCAAGCTATGGAACCACCGTTACAATGAATGTAAACAGCCAGCCTGCCGGAGGGAATATCCAATATACAAGAATAGAAGATGGTATTTTATTCTTTACAGGAGCCAGTACACCAGGGATATATAAATTTACACTAACCGTTACAAATTCTTCAGGAACCTACACTACACCTGAAATTACCTTTACCAACAGCGGATCTGCCCCCGGATTGGGTACCTTCATAGTAGCCTCTGATCCGGAACAGATGGAATATTATTCTTATGTTGGTAGCGGTGGAGAGGTTCAGTGCGGTATGGCGGGTAGTACAACCCCGATCACTTTCCGTTATACACTGAATGCGGCAGATGACCCGACAAGCATTACCTCTACAGTATCATCATCAGGAATAGCACCTCCAGGTGGAGCACCAGGTGTTGCAACAGCAGGAACCGGAGCAACCCGAAGTGTTACTGTAACCCCTCCGGCGGATGGATGGAGTGTAGGAACGTACAAGTTTAATGTGCGCCTCTCAAATGGCTCTTGTACTACTACTATGTATTATTTCCTGCATATATCGGATGGAGCCAGACCGAATGTAGCAGTACCTAATACCACGATATGTTATCCTGGCAGTGGTGTGGTAGCAGCAACTATTCCGTTGCCTGCCGTATATAAACAGGTAATCAATAGCAGCTATTTTCAGGAGTATAATGCCCGATACAATTTTAGTGTCGTTTCAAAACCTGCAGGATCAGGAACACCAAGTTATGGGACACCCGGATTTACCGAAACATCTACTGTTATTGGAAATCTGACAATGCCCGGAGAGTATGTCTTTAAAATAAAAGCAAATAGTGGTGCTGCCGGAGATTTTATAGGCAAGGAATATGAGTGCGCTGGGACATCCAGAGAAGGTACGTTCTCCATATTTGTTTCCCCGCAGATCAACGCCAACGCAGGATCGGACCAGGCATTGTCAGGAACAACACAAGTCACTCTAAATGGGAACGATCCGGGAGTAGCATCTACCGGTACCTGGACACTGGTATCTAAACCTTCCGGTGCTGCTGATCCTGCTATCGTGACACCATCGGCTTACAACACCAATGTTACGGGACTTAACGGGACAGGTACTTATACTTTCCGATGGACTATAACTACAGGAACATGTACCAGCACAGATGATGTGAATATCAGTGCCGTTGCTAACAATTGTGTTAACGGTTGTAACCCCAACGCCTACGTAAACAGCTCAGATCCTAATACCATTGAATATGATAATAT
>NZ_FXUO01000021.1:0-1191 GCF_900182975.1 Epilithonimonas pallida
AACTGAATGATTGAGGTTTTTTATGCCTTATATATAGCCAAGACTGTATTCTATATACCAATAACTGATAACATTTTATTATTCCATCCGATTATTTTTATGCTGTATGCATTGATAATACGTTCGTCTTGCTTTTTACATAAAAATATCGCTTACAAACACCTGTTCTTTTCTTTTGAGAAGGGTTGTTTTCAGGAGATTAGGATATTTCCTGAGTCAATGCTTAGAGAATGTAGTTATTGTATATCTTTTCTTAGGATAAATAAGTAGATTTTCTCTTCTGATATAATCGAAAAGTGCATCTTTGTCTATTTTTTATCTTTTCCAGACTAAATTTGTTTTTAAGCAAATAATAGAGCTGTCTGGTTTCTATTCTGGGCTGCTCCAGAAGGATATGTTCAACGGATTGCTTTTTACTTTCTGTAATTCTTTTTCCCATAAACAGGCTCTTTGCCACTATTGGTATATGGCTTGTCTGTTTATCCCCAACAATCAAAAGATTGAGTTTATCAAAGATCTGCAGATTGTTTGGGAGAAAACTTTTTTTGGATCTGCGTACCGTATTGTTTATCAGCGTGATCATTATATTAAGAACCTTAGTTATTGAGTTTTCTCATCCAGCCAGTTCTTTCTCTAATCTTTTGATCTTTTGGGCAGGTGTTTTTTCTGGATTGTGAGATTGTATGAATAATACGTTTGCTCCAGTCTAAGTTATCACGTTTCCCGAACCAGACCAAAACGTTATTTTTTCCTTTGAATACCATAATGTTGTTGTGCCTGTTTATAGTAAATTCTCCTATTTCTATCCAATCCACAAGTCCTAATTTAAAATGCATTGTGTAATCGCGTTGTGTACGTTTTGCTTTGTTTTTTCTCGATTTTCTATGATAAGTCTATTTTTTGCCAACTTATTTTAGAAAGGGACATATAAAATAAAGAGGCAATTCCTTATGGGATTGCTTTTTTTTGTATAGATACATAAAAAATCATTGATTTAAACGAATCTTAATTAATCAGGATTACTATAAACTTACACTTTATTGATAAAGAAGCTCCAGGGCATATTACTAATCCAATGGTTATGTTTCAGGATTTCATTCGCTATTAATTAAAAAATTAATTAGGTTGATAGTCAGTGTAGTTATCAAATACCTGTTTAATTTTTGCGGATATAATTTGCGGATTAAATAA